>NZ_LMTS01000097.1 GCF_001541225.1 Variovorax sp. WDL1
GTCAGGACAGGAGGAAGAAACTCAGGACGAGGTACATCGCGACGAAGCGGATGCAGACGCCGAGGAACTGGCGCTGGTTGAGGCGGCTCTCGGACCACCCCACGTAGGCCGTTCGGATGGCCCAGACGCCCCACACGAGCAGGACCGCGAACACGACGCCGACCAGGACGGTCTCCATCGCGGAAGGTGCGATGCCGCTGTTGGCTTGAAATGCCGAGACCTGGGCGCCGTTCAT
>NZ_LMTS01000172.1:0-12545 GCF_001541225.1 Variovorax sp. WDL1
GCCGGGGCGAAATCCCGGCCCCAGCCTCAACACAACAGCAACGTCCGAATCAGGCAGTAGAGCGCCCTCACCCCAACCCTCTCTCAAAGGGAGAGGGAGCACAGCCGAAGCACCTTCAGCCGCCCGCCGGGCGCTCATGACGACCCCACCTTCGACAGGTAACGCAACGCGCGAATACCGGGCATGAAGAAGTACCCCCCACCCTGCACCGTCACAAACTGCGGCAGCCCCGAGAGCCGTCGATCCGGCCCCGTACCCACCGGCATCGAGAAGCTGTCCGTCAGGCTGCCGTCGGCGTCCGGCAGCCGATGCCCCAGCAGCGGATCGGACTCGCCCGAGAGACCATCGAAGCGCGTCCCCGCCAGCCATGCGTTCTGGACGAACTCGAACTGGCGCGCGATGTTGGCGCCCAGGCAGATGAAGTGCAGCCCCGTCTCCTCGCCCGGCCCGCCGCCGTACTCGCGGCCGCGGCGCAGCAGGCGATGGAAGCGGGTCGAGGCGACCAGGTCGGGGCGCAGCGGGTCAGCGCCAAAGCCCAGCCGCCGCCACAGGCGCGAGACCGGATTCGCCCAGCCCTGCGGCAGATCGGCATTGCGAGGGTTGGCGCGGCGGATGTGCGCACCAAGGGGACAGCGAAGGCCGTCAGGATCGCTGCGGTAGGTGAAGCCGTTGCGCCGCTGGGCATCGTCGTCGATGCCGTCGATCTGCTCCCGGCCGGGCCCCACGAGCGCCTCGCTGCCATCCATCTTGCGGCCGACCATCGCCTCCGCCAGCCGCCGGCGCAGGACCGGGTCGCCGCCGGCCTGGCGATCGAGGAACTGCCAGAAGCCCCCCACGTCCTGGCGCAGCTGGCGCATCACCAGGTAGCTGCCGTTTCGACCCAGGTCCGCCATCCCCGGCGCCTCCTCGGCACGGGGCAGCATCATCGTGCCGGGGTCGCGTTGCGGCTCCAGCAAGGGACGATCGGTGTACGCGCCGTACTCGTTGGGATAGCCCAGCAGATACTCGCCGAGGCAGGACCGGTTGGTGAAGCCGAACTGCTCCTGGTCGCGGGCCGGACGCCTGCGCTCCCAGTCGACGCTCGGCTGCGAGATGCCGTCGACAAAGCCGAAGGGCTCGGTCTCGCGCAGCCGGGCGGTGAAGAGGCAATCAGTCTCCTCGAAGCCGGCGGCGCACTCGCCACGCACGTTCGCGAGCCAGGCGTCGAGCTGG
Source organism: Variovorax sp. WDL1 (assembly GCF_001541225.1). Taxonomy (GTDB): domain Bacteria; phylum Pseudomonadota; class Gammaproteobacteria; order Burkholderiales; family Burkholderiaceae_C; genus Variovorax. Next base: position 1,213 of record NZ_LMTS01000172.1, read on the forward strand.
CCCGGCACCGCATAGAGCATCAGCAGCACATGCGGCACGTCGTGCGGCGCGCCGCCCCACTGCCAGCCGGCGGGATCGTTCGCTCCCAGGTCGCCGAGCCGCCGCGCCCGGCTGGCATCGCTGCTCATGCCGGCGAGGAATTCCGCCGAGAAGCCTTCGACGATGTCGCGCGCCACGCCCAGCTTGTGCAGGCCGGGGGCGCTGAGGGCGATCTGCAGCGCAGTGCTCGGCGGCGGATTCCGCTCGACGGCCGGCGTGACCGGCGCACTCGCAAGCCAGGCACGCGCGGCCTCGGCATTGCGGATGCGCAGCAGCAGGAAGCAGGCCTGCGTCAGGTGCTTGTAGCCATAGCGCACCAGGCCCTGGATGTCATCGAAGTCGACCTGCGTCGTCTTGCTCACCGGAGCACCTTCGCCTTGGGCGCGGCCGTGCGGTTCATAGCAACCTCAGCCACGCGAGCGCTTCCGCATCGCTCATGCCCACTTGCTCGAAGCCTTCGCGGATGCGCCGGTTGCGCTCCAGGTCGCTCAGCGTGAGGCCGGGGTAGGCCTTGTACCAGACCTCGGTCGGCAGCTGGTGGCCGCGCTGGTAGTACTTGAAGGGCAGCTCGCGGCGTGCGCCCTGGTGGATGAGCCAGGCGGTGCGGGGCCAGCCGAAGCCGTTGCTGAAAACCAGGTTGAGGCCCCACGCGACCTTGTTGATGAAGTCGTCCATGTAGGCCTCGTGGCTGCCGTCGTAGTTGCTGGCGAACAGCACGCGGATCTTGTTGTCGATGAAGACCCAGTGCGCGAAGTGGATGGTGCGCACGCGCCCCAGGTGGCCGCGCCCGAAGACGTGGCGGCAGGCCCAGGCGATCGCGAGCAGCAGCACCTGCACCAGCACGCACCGGAACCTGCCCGGCTTGACCGCCCCCAGCGCGGTGAAGCTGTTGCTCGGGCCGTGGTCCTCCAGCTCCTGCATCTCGCCCACCGCCGCCGCGCGCGGTCGCGGGCAGTATTCAGGGTCGCCGCCTTCGTGCCGGCGCAGCAGCACGAGAAAGAACGGCAGCGCGATCAGCAGCAGCGGCGACAACAGCAACGCAGCCAACGGCAGGCCGATCGCATGCAGCATGTTGCGCACCCGCCAGCCCAGCGGTGTCGGCGCCGGCGGGGTCAACAGCAGCCGGCCTGCCGCCTGCTGGGCGCGCACGAAGTTCAGGAGGTCGCGCCGCAGTGTCTGTGGGTCGACCGCCGCGTCGCGTACGCCGCGCGGCACCCGCGCCGCCAGCACGCGCTGCAGCGCGCTCTCTTCGCGGATCTGCCGGACGGTGCGGCCGATGCGGTTGACGTACGGTGCGGCCACCGGCCGGTCATGCTCGATCAGCCATTCGAGCAGGTCATCACGCAGATCGAGGCCGCGGCAGTGCGAGAAGACGCGGCGCAGGCCCTCGCCCGCCTGCTGCACCATCTCGGCAAGCTGCGCTTCGGCCGGGCCGTCGCAGTCGCCCATGAAGAGCAGGTAGGTCGGCAGCTTGGGCCGCGGCAGGCCGAAGACCTCGAAGTCCGCCATCGTCGCGTCACCCAGGATCGCGAAGCGCGCGAAGTGCAATCGCTCGAAGGCGCCGAAAGGCAGCACCGCATTGGCCGGGTCGGCCGTGCCCGGCGCAAGAGTCATGGTGGCCAGCAGCTTGCGCAGCCCTGCTTCGCGTCCGGGGGCGATGGCGGCGACCACCACGAAGTGCGATTGCGGAGTCACTGCATGAGGTCGTGTCGGCAGCGCACTAGAACTTGAGGCAGAAGTCGATGAGCCGCTCCTTGCCCCAGTACACCTTGCCCAGGTAGAAGCCGAGCGAGATCAGCCGGATCTCGTCGCGGATCCAGTGGGCCACCACCGAGGTCTTGGAGTAGTCGAGCACGATGCACTCCTTCTGGTCCAGCCAGCTGTCGCCCTTGTACACCTTGGCCACGATGGCCTGGATGCCGAAGGGGCTGACCTTGTTCTTGAGCACGCCGTTGGCGGGGTCGAAGACCTTCCCCTGCCAGCCGAAGAAGTTGACCATCTTCGCGATGGACTCGGTGTAGCGGGTGCCGGGCGCGATGATCGCGGTGCCCTCGGCCTCGCCGGAGGGGATGTCGCCCGCCGGGCTGGCAGTGAAGAGCTCGTCGAGCTGCTGCTGGGTCATGTCGAGCAGTTGCTGTACGTCGTAGGCCATGCGCCATCTCCTCGAGTGAAGACCCCGTCGTCCGAGTGTCCGGCCAGGGTCGGGGGCCGTCAATTTGCCGAAAGTGGTGTGCGCGCGGCCGTGCGCAGCACTGCATCCGCCGCCTTCTCCGCGGCCATGTAGACCGCCGAAGCGACGAAGAAACCTGGAATGCGCGGGAATATCGACGCGTCGACCACGCGCAGCCGCGGCACGCCGTGCACCGCGAAGCTGCCGTCGAGCACCCCGCCCTGCTCCCGCGGGCCGATGGCGCAGGAGCAGGAGGCGTGATGGCCCCAGGCGGTGTCGCGCACATAGTCGGCCAGGGCCTCGTCGCTCTGCACGGCCGGGCCGGGCGCAACTTCCTCGGCGATCCAGCCCTTGGCCACCAGCGGCGCCGTCATCCGGCGCACCAGGCGGATCGCCTGCACCACCGCGTTCAGGTCCTCGGCGCCGGGATCGTCGGCCTGGTCGAAGTAGTGGAAGTCCACCAGCGGCATGTCGCGCGGGTCGGCCGAGCGCAGGCGCACGGTGCCGGCGCGATTGCGCGTGTGGCCCTTCAGCACAGCCCAGGTCAGCTGGTCGGGCTGCTCACGTATCAGCGTCGAGAAGCCCGGGAAGTAGCCCTCGAAGCGCCCCAGCAGCGCCATGCAGAAGAGATCGGGCTCCGCGCCCGGCTGCGCCGCAGAGCTCGAGCGCTGCACCACCCCCAGCGCCGCGCCGTTGGAGGCGTACATGCCGAGGCGCCCTTCGTTCCAGCGCCGCCACAACGTGTCGTCGCGGTCGAAGCGCGCGCCCTCCAGCACCTCCCACGAGCGGCGCATGCGGTGCGTGACGGCGATCTCGTAGCGGTCCTGCAGGTTGCAGCCGACGCCGGGCAGCGCCGCGCGCAGCGCGATGCGATGCCGGCGCAGTTCCTCCTCCGGCCCGATGCCCGAGAGCATCAGCAGCTGCGGCGTGTTGAAGGCGCCGCCGCAGAGGATCACCTCGCGCCGCGCCCGCGCCTCGCGCCGCTGGCCCTCGGCCGTGCTCGGCGCCGCATGGGCACGGTACAGGTGCGCACCCTTGAGGTACTCCACGCCGCAGGCCGCGCCGGCCTCGTCGAAGAGCACGCGCGCTGCCAGCGCGTCGAGCTCGATGTGCAGTTGGCCCGGATGCTTCTTCGCCACCTCGAGCAGCCGTTCGCGGATGCCCGCGCGCCGATGCGCCGACGTGGACAGCGGCGTATAGCACAGGCCCTCGAAGCTGCCGGGCCACAGGCGCCTCGTATTGGGGTCGCCCAGCCCGCCGCGCAACCAGCGCAACGTGCTGCGCACCGGCGTGGGCAGGCTGCCGGCGAAGACGCCGGCGGAGTCGCGCAGCACGCGCATCAGGCCGTCGTCGCCAAGCACCGAGAGCGGGATGGCCTTCTCCGTGCGCAGCCAGCCGCCCCAGCCGTGTCCGGTCGGATCGAGCCCCACATGGCGCAACGCCCGCCACAGCGGCCGGTGCCCGCAGTTCTCGATGCGCTGGGCATAGCGGCGCATGCGCGAGGCGCGCCACGAGCGGTCGCCGGTCAGCCGCGCGATGTGGTTCCAGTCCGACGCGTGCGGCAGCATGAAGATCATCGCATTGTGCGCGCTGCATCCGCCCAGCGCAGCCGCGCGCGGGTAGAGCACGCCCTGCCCTGCCTCGTATTTCCAGTCGCGGGCCTGGCGCGCCTCGTCGGCATAGTGGCGCACGCGGAAGTTCCAGCTGATGGCCGGGTTCTCGCAGGCGAAGGCGTGGAAGGCAGGCACGTCGTAGTCTTCAGGCAGGCGCGGCGCCGAGGCCCGCGGGTCGCCGCCTGCCTCGATCAGGAAGACCCGCATGCCCGACTCCGCCAGGCGCGCGGCCAGCGTCCCGCCGCCGGGACCGGAGCCGACGATCACGTAGTCCCATTCGGGTTCGGCCATCGGGTCTCAGAAGGTCTTGAGGAAAGCGATCAGTGCGCGCTTGTCCTCGTCGCCCAGCTCGGGCTCGCGGCCGAAGGCCTTCTCGTCCTCGCTCAATCCGTCCTGCCGGTTGAACTGCGCAGTGCCGAAGTAATGGCCGCGATTGACCACGAAGTCCGGGCACTTGCTCAACTGCATCATCGGCTCGCGCAGCTTCGAGAAATGCTCGCGCAGCTGCTCGTCGCTGGCGCCGGCGGGGGCGCTCTTCAGCGCGCGCCTGAGCTCGATCAGCAGCTCGCCCACGTCGTGCACGTGGGTCGCCTTCTCGTGCAGGCTGTCGCCTTCCGCACGCAGCTTGAGGTTGGCCAGCAGCGCCACCGGCGTGCCCTTGGGGATGGGGCCGAGCACGATGTCGCCGTCCTTCTCCGCCAGCCACGGCGCCCAGCGATGCAGCGTGCCTTGCAACGGCCGAAGCGCCTCGGGCACGAAGCCGGTGGGCACGGTCACCGTGCTGCGCTCGGTGGTGCGATCAATGAGGCCCTCGACCTTGTCGCCCAGCTCCGGGTCGCGCTCGCGCCGCTCGGGCCACAGCATCTGCTCGATCGAGGCCTCGAAGCTGCGCAGGCGGGCATTGACCGACGGATCGATGTCGAAAGGCCCGACCGTGTTGTTGAGCAGCAGCGGCGCCGTCGACCAGACGCTGATCAGCGAAGGCACGCGCGTGTAGCCGCGCCCGCCGGCCGGCATCGCATAGGGCCGCTGCTCGCCGCTGAAGGGGTCGCGCAGCGTCACCGTTCCTACCGAGGGCAGTTGCTTGTAGGTCTGCGACGAGAAGTCGTTCCAGATGTTGCCGGCCAGCGCATTGGTCGCGAGCGGGCTGCAGATGTTGGTGCGCAGCAGCGTCGCCGGGATGCGCGCGTCGCTCGAAAGGTAATTGCCCTGGAGGAAATCCGGCGCCTGCACGATCTTGCGCATCTCGGCCTTGTACTCGTCGCCCTGGGTCCACTTCCAGTAGCGCTTGAAGCAGTCGAGATAGCCGGCGCCCGCGCACTTCGCGGCCGTGAGCTCCAGTGCGGGCGGCGGCGTCGGCGCCTTGCTGGAATGACAGCGCGCGCAGGTGTCGGCAAAAGCCGTCTTGCCGCGCTCGAGCAGCCCCGCCCCGGCCTGCAGGTGCTCTGCGCCGCCGGGTGCGTCCTTGAGCCGGTCGGGCTGCGCCGCCTTGAGAAAGAACAGCGCCGTGTCGGGCGTGCCGGCCTCCGTCGCCTGCCAGTAGCTGGAGTTCTTCTGCGCTGTCGCGATCGGGATCGGCGTGATCGTCTTGCCGCCCACCACCGGGTTGAAGTGCAGCAGCCATTCTTCGCTGAAGAGGCCGATGTTGAGATAGACACGGTTGAGCGCGCCCAGAAGGCCCACCGAGTCCGCGCCGTCCTTCAGCACGTGCGGCGTGCGCACCGCGTCGGGTTTGGAGAAGAAGTCCAGCAGCGGCCCGCTGGTCACGAAGTCGTTGAACTGCTTGTTGTGCAACTCGCCGCCGGCGAGTTTTTCCTGCCCGATGAGCTTGGCCATTTCCAACCGGGCGCCGAAGTCGTACACCGCATTCATCGTGCGCGGGTTGTTGATGCTGTCGGTGGAAACGAGCGAGGTGTCCATGCTGCCCGGCCGGTACGTGTGGGCCAGCTGGAACATGTAGTTGGTGCGGCCTTCGGGCTTGTTGGCGTTGTAGATGAAGAGCCGGTCCACCCACATGTACTGCGCCCCCACCGACGAGCTCAAGTTCTCGAACTTCGGGCTGTTGGGGTCGGCCGGCGGCTTCACCGGGCTGGGGCCGATGTGGCAGAAGCCGCAGGACATGCCCACGCGGTACGGCCGCACCAGGTCCTTGCGGTTGTAGTAGTTGGGGTCGGTGTAGTACTTCTCCGCGTCCCATTCCTTTGCCGCCTTGGCATCGAAAGCCGGATTCGGAAAGAGCCGAAGTCCCGCGATGCCCGTGCCCCAGCCGTAGAAGGAGCCCACCGGTTGCGTCGTTCCGTCGCCCAGCGGCTGGCCGCGCGATCCGATCTTGACGCCCGGGTACTTGCTTTCGTTCTCGAAGGGGTCGGGGCCGCAGTCCTTGCTGCGCACATCGAGCCAGAGGCCGCGGCGGGACTTGTCGGGAGCAGTCGCGGCCTCGAAGCAGGGTTCGTTCACCAGGCCGAAATAGCTCCAGCGGTTGGCGCGCGAATAGCCGAGCGTCGGATGCGTGCTCACCACTTTCAGCAGGTCGAAGGCGCCGAACGTGTAGTCCGTCATCTGCGTCCAGAAACGGTCGTTGCCGCCGCTCCACACCAGCCACATGTTGCGGCCCTTGACCTCTTCGGGCGTGAGCGCGATGCCGCCGTCCATGTCGCGGAAGTAGTCCTCGGCGGCGTGCGGGAAGGAGGGGCCGTCGCGGCCGGCCTGCCTGGCCTCGTCGAGCACTTCGCCAGGCTTCGGGCCTTTGCTGCAGGCCACGATGCACAGGATGACTGCCGCCGGCAACAGCACTCGCTTCGCCGCAGAGCAGCGTCTTGGGATCATGGCCATTCCTCCTGCGTCCGACTGTGTCGGTGAACGGGGGATCACGAGGCGCAGTGTGGGTGTGGGGGGTACGGCTGCCTATCGGCCATGCGCGCTAACGCGAAGGTCGTAGGCGGGGCTTGCACATCGTTTGAACCTTCCCCTGCTGTCGGGCTGCGGGTTGCGGATCGAGAAAACGTCGGGCCGCGTGATGCACCAGCGCGGCTTGTCGTTGCCGTGTGCGCTGCAGGTAGCGGCGCACGCAGGCGCACACCACGCCAGGCGATGCGACCGGCGCGCGTCATCTCGCGCGCCATGTGGACCAAGTGCGGGCAGGTGCGTTGGCAGAGCGCTTTCGGTGGTGGACCAATGGTGAACTGGGCCATCGATCCCGAAATTCTGGCCACCGGGACACATTTGCTAATTGCAATACCCGTTGCATTGCATCATTGCGGCTTACCACATTTTTGAGCCGCGTTGTTCTTCCAAATCTGATCAATTCTGACGAAAAGCGTTTGGTATTATTTACATTGAATTCGAAGTCGCGAGCCATTAAGGTGCCGGGCTGGCGTGCGGGTGCGGCGACTCTTTGACGAAATCACAAGCGGTCGCCGCGCGAACCTTACCGGCCCAAAAATTGCCAGGCGAAGCCTTCCACCGGGCGGCAAAATTTTCTGAAAGCGGCGAACAAATGCTTAAGACAAATTATTCAAACATTAACAAGAGAACGGATACCTAGGGCTTTCAATTTGTTTCCTAATCATGGCTGTGCTGAATTTCTTCGATCCGATGACCTCTCGACCATCTGGAAGTCGGTGGGGCGGCTTTTTTGCATTGATTTGGGATTATTTTGGAAGCAACGGCATATGGAATTACTGGCTTTTGATGTCAGTTCTGCTTTTTTCATGTTTTCTAAGAAGTAAAAAATGAGTTACGTTGTGCATATCACTCGCGGCGGGATTGTTTTGGCAGATGCTGCCGCATTAGGCAAGGGTGTTGGCGGCAGTGAGCTTCTGAGAATCTCGCGCGACGGGGCGAACGGTGCCGCTCCTGTTCTCGGTGGAGTTTCAACGGCGAGCGCTTCCACAGCACCGGCGCCAACGGCATGACCATGACCGCGGGCACCACACACACCACCATATGAATAAAGCGGAAAATTGCATCTTTTCTCGCCCGTGCAACGTTGTTGCCGCTCTCGTTGCTGTTTGTGGTTGGCTGCCAAAACCCAGATGAAACGGTGCGCATCCACGTTAGTTCCAGGTTATATATACGAAGCCGAAAATATAAGTTCCAATCTTGCTACTCCTGTTGTTGAAGCTGTTGCTCGTCAAAGGCCAAAAAAAATTCATATTGTGGCCTGCCCCCATGCTCCGCCCCAGAGGATCATGCAATTCGAGGATGAACTTGACGCTCGTCTGCAAGTGGATTTTATTTTGTCGCTTTCCGAGGAAGTTTGCGAGAGCAATATTGCTTATGATTTTTAAGTGAGCAAAGATGGGTTCAACTGCGAAAGAAGCAATATTCATTGCAGATAATGCAGCTCAAACTCTCTTTGGGATCCAGCTCGAAAGAATTTTCCGCAAGATGTTGCAGGGTGATTGTCCTGGTGATCCTCTGATGTCCAGAATAAACAAACACATATGTACTCCAACTTTCTTGCCTATGCTGCGGGCTTGGTAGTCTTGATTGTTATTTACCTTATGCTTAGATTGACTGGGAAAAAACCCAGTGAAATTTCATTTATTTTGATTGAGAAGATATTTGTTTTCTTGATTACCCTACTTGTTTTGGTTTTAATTTTCTTTGGCTAAAAGAAGCAATATGGCAATGACTTTCTGGGAAAAAATGTTGATCACAGCTCCTGTGAATGGAGCCGGTAGCTTGTTAGGGTTTGCTGCACCATTGCTTCCAAGTGGTTTGGCCTATCTTTCTCATATCGACGACGCGAATGCGCCGGGCGTACCATTCACGCCAGAGCACATTGGCGGGTTCCAGTACCAGCAGGATGGCAAATGGCAGCGGGCCGAATGGGATGGTAGTCGCTGGGTGCCGAAACCGGGTGACTACGCATCCGATGACGATAAGGTACTGCTTGATGCCAGTAGAAAAAAGCTATTGGATTTGACGGATGCGGGTCGCGCTGCGATTCAAGAGGCCATCCAAGAAGCTCTACCTTTGACATATCTCGTCCCTTCCATTTGTCGGGACACACACGATCTTTTTCTGCAATCCCGCAATTGGCGCCAACCCATCGACCCCCTGATGCTCGACCTCGACGGCGACTGGGGCTCCCTGCAGGTCTGGCGCGACCTCGACCAGGACGGCATCGCTGACGCAGGCGAACTCTCCAGCCTCGACGCCCTGGGCATCAGCCGCATCGGCGTCGTGGGCAGCCTCACCAACGGCACCGGAGGCACCCAGGCAGGCACCACCGTCAATGGCAACCTTATCGCCCAGAGCGCCAGCTTCACCCGCGAGGTCGATGGCGTGCAGGTGAACCGCACCGTCGGCGCGATCGACCTCGAGTCGAACCCCTTCTATCGCGAGTTCACCACGGCCGTGCCCCTGACGGAGCAAGCCAAGGCGCTGCTCCGGATGCAGGGCCGATAACGCAAGGCCGCCAACAAGCGTGATGCCTTGATCGACTTGGTGGAGCTCAACCGCTATACGCAAGAAATTCCAATGAAAGATTCTAATTTCTATATCAAAGAAGCCAACAGGCGCCTTACCAGAACTATTGTGATTTGCTGGTTCGTTACGGTGGCGTTGTTTTTTGCGTGCATATTCTTTGGTCATCACGTTATCGCGCTCGCGCGCTGGACCGGAAAACATGTACCGTCAGTCGGTGATCAATTTGCACAAGCAACCGCCCTCGGAGATTTGGCTGGCACGTACTTTGGAATCTCGGCCCTGCTGTTGCCATTTGCTGTGCTGGCCCTCATTTGGCGCCAGAGTGCATTAAAACGGCTCCGACTTGGACTATCTAGACTGGGAGGTGGCTTTCGAGCGTTTCTCATTATTTATCTGGGGGGCATTCCCTTCATTGCGTTCATGTTGTTCATGTTTTATGCGGCTCCGTTCGACATTTCCAACAACCCAAGACTTGCAGGCCAGTACATAGTTAACTTGATGCTGAATACATCTTTTGGACTTTTGAGTTTCGGGAGCATTCTGTTGGTCGTTATTTCGCTTTTAATTGGAATGCTTTTGGCGTTTCTGTGGTTTCCCTTCGCATTAGTCATTGAAAAGATCAAAGAAAGCTAATATGGCAGATCAAAATATCTCGTTGTCAGAGTACGCAGCCGCTGTTAAGCAAATGTCAGGGCAGCTTGCTAGCGGCTGGTCTGAAGCAGCAGGCCGATTTGCAGAGCGAGTCGCACTGGAAGGCGGTGCGCACGTACTGGCGGAAACTCGCAAATTCGAACTCGCAGCTGCGGAATTGGGCGCTAGCTTTAGAGGTGCGGCGGAGAATGCAAGGAGTTGGGCAGATGCTGCCCGCGCGTCGGGACATGATGGTGCGGCACGGGTTTATGACAAGTACGCCGAGCGCTATTACGACAGGGCCAACAAGCTTCTCGACTCTCTGGTCGACAAGAAGACCGCTCTCGATGAAGTTGCACGTGAGGCTAGGGCCGGTGCGGAAGCCGCCGAGAAGGCACTCGGCGGGGGTTTTGGACGCGCCCTTGGCCCTGCTTTTGATGGGGCGCAAATGGTCGAAGGCCTGCTGGACTGGTCAAGTACAGGTAACAGCGACAAGTTTGGCGGCGCATGTATGGGGGTTGCGCTCTCTGCTGGTCTCGGAATCCTGGGAGCAGCTCTTGCCGTTGCTGTCGGCTTGCCGGCTATCGCTGTCGCTGCCGTTGCGGGAGTCGCGGCAATTGTCGGTAGCGCATTGGGAGATGGTGCATATGGAGCATTTCGGGATGCTGTGCGCTCACTGTTTGATTCGGCCCGCGATTGGCGCCAACCCATCGACCCCCTGATGCTCGACCTCGACGGCGACGGCCTCGAACTCAAGCGCGCCGACGGCTCCATCCTCTTCGACCACAACGCCGACACCATCCGCACCGGCACCGGCTGGATCGGCTCTGATGATGGCATCCTCGTTCGCGACCTCGACGCCAACGGCACCATCGACTCCGGCCGCGAGCTCTTCGGCATCGACACCCTCAAGTCCGACGGCAAGAACGCGCTCATCTGCCATGGCGGGACGCTTACTTCCAGTTCGCGGCGATGACCGGGTTCAATGCCGCCTGGTAGTCCGGAGGCAGAGAGGTCTGGCCAGGTGCAGGCGGCGCAAAGCCGGCCATGGCGGCGACCAGCACATCGACCTGGCTGTCCAGCAGGACCTTGCTGTCGGAAGTCCTGAACTGCTCGACGTGGTGGGCACTGCCGGAGTACCAGTTGTTCACGGTGAGCTTGTCGTCGGTGCCGAGAATGCTCACCTCGAGGTTGTTGCCCATGCGGCGGAACCAGAGCTGGTCGGCGGTCAGGTTGCTGGCGAAGGCCACCGCGTCCGTGTTGCCCGGCGTGGTGTCGTAGTCGGAGACGGTGTCCTGCCCCGAGCCATGGCCGAAGACGTACGTGTCGTTGCCGGCACCCCCGTCGAGTGCGTCGTTGCCTGTGCCACCATCCAAGGTGTCGTTGCCGTTCTCGCCATGGAGCGTGCCCACGACGCCGATGCGGCTGATGCCCAGGGCGTCGAG
>NZ_LMTS01000172.1:12599-20007 GCF_001541225.1 Variovorax sp. WDL1
GGCGATGCCGTCCTGGTCGAGGTCGCGCCAGACCTGCAGTGAACCCCAGGCGAGGTCCTCGGCGTTGAGCTGGCCATCGGCGTTGGCGTCCAGGTCGGCCAGGGCGTCGAAGCCATTGACCGCCCCGATGACCATCATGATGAAAAAGGCACCGTCGACCGCCGTTTGACGATCGTCGAGCCGCCGACCACGACAACGACGGAGCCACCTCCGGCCGCCAGGTTCGATACCGGTCTGGCTTGCCTGGTGATGATGGCCCGACTGCACGGCGTGGCGGCCGATCCTGACCAGTTGGCCCATGAGTCCGCAGCGGGGAGCGCGTTCGGCGTCGCCGACATCCTGCTCGCGGCCAGGCGGCTTGAGTTGCAGGCCAAGGCGGTGAAGATCGATGTTGCACGCCTGATAAAGACACCCTTGCCCGCCGTCGCCGTCGGCAGGGACGCCGCAGGCAAGCCCAGCTTCTTCATCCTGGCCCGGCTGGACAGCAATCAGGTCCTGGTGCAAGACCCGGCAGCAGGCCGCCCGGAAGCACTCGAGCTGGCCGACCTGCAAGCGCGGTGGACGGGCGAGGTCATCCTGTTCACGTCCCGCGCCTCCATGGCGGGCGAGCTGGTCAGGTTCGACTTCACCTGGTTCGTCCCGGCCATCGTCAAGTACCGCAAGCTCCTGGGCGAAGCGCTGCTGGTGAGCTTTGCCCTGCAGATCTTTGCCCTCATCACGCCGCTGTTCTTCCAGGTGGTCATGGACAAGGTGCTGGTCCATCGCGGCTTCACCACGCTGGATGTGATTGCCGTGGGCCTGACGGTGGTGGTGCTGTTCGAGGTCTCGCTCACCGCCTTGCGCAGCTACGTGTTCGCCCACACCACCAGCCGCATCGATGTGGAGCTGGGCGCGCGGCTGTTCCGGCACTTGCTCAGCTTGCCGCTGGACTATTTCCAGGCGCGGCGGGTGGGTGACTCTGTGGCCCGGGTGCGCGAACTCGAGAACATCCGCTCCTTCCTGACCGGCAACGCCATCACGCTGGTGCTGGACCTGCTGTTCTCGGTGGTCTTCATCGCCGTCATGCTGTACTACAGCGGCTGGCTGACGCTGATCGTGGTCTTGTCGCTGCCGTGTTACGTGATCTTGTCGTTGGCATTCACCCCGCTGCTGCGCGCCCGCCTGCATGAAAAGTTCAACCGGGGTGCAGAGAACCAGGCCTTTCTGGTAGAGACCGTCAGCGGCATCGACACCGTCAAGTCGATGGCGGTGGAGCCGCACTGGACGCGCAAGTGGAACAACCAGTTGGCGGCCTACGTGTCTTCCAGCTTCAGGACCGTCACCATCGGCACGTTGGCCAACAGCGGCGTGAGCCTGATCTCCAAGCTGGTCACCGTGGCCACGATGTACGTGGGTGCCCGCCTGGTGATCGAAGGCCGGCTGTCCGTCGGGCAGCTGATCGCCTTCAACATGCTGGCAGGCCAGGTGGCCCAGCCGATGATGCGCCTGGCGCAGCTCTGGACCGATTTCCAGCAGACGGGCATCTCACTCCAGCGCCTCGGGGACATCTTGAACACCCGCACCGAAGTCGCGGGCACCAGGAGCGCCCTGCCTCCCCTCGCCGGCCGCATCACCCTGGAGGGCGTGGTGTTCCGCTATCGCCCTGACGGCCCCGAGGTGCTCAAGGGCATTGACCTGGACATCCGCCCCGGCGAGGTGATCGGCATCGTGGGGCGCTCCGGCTCGGGCAAGAGCACGCTGACCAAGCTGGTGCAGCGCCTTCACGTGCCGGAGCGCGGCCGGGTGCTGGTGGACGGCACGGACCTGGCGTTGGCCGAGGCCAGCTCGCTGCGCAGGCAGATGGGGGTGGTGTTGCAGGAGAACGTGCTGTTCAGCCGCTCGATCCGCGACAACATCGCACTGGCGGACCCCGGCGTGCCGCTGGAAGCGGTGATCCAGGCGGCCAAGCTGGCAGGTGCGCACGACTTCATCCTTGAATTGCCCGAAGGCTACGACACCCAGGTGGGCGAGCACGGCTCGACGCTTTCAGGGGGGCAACGGCAACGCATGGCCATTGCGCGCGCGCTCATGACCAACCCGCGCATCCTCATCTTCGATGAGGCGACCAGTGCGCTGGACTACGAGAGCGAGCGGATCATCCAGAACAACATGAAGGCCATCTGCCAGGGCAGGACCGTGATCATCATCGCGCATCGGCTCTCGGCGGTGCGCGATGCCCACCGCATCGTGGTGATGGATCGCGGGCAGATCGCCGAAAGCGGCAGCCATTCGGAGTTGCTGAAGCACGAGGCCGGCCACTACGCACGGCTTCATCGCTTGCAGCAAGGGTGATGTGTCATGAGCCGCACGGCCGCTCCGAAGGCGAATAGCACCGTAGCCGCAGGCGAAGGTACTCCAGTGAGACGCACAACCGTTCCAGAGGCGAACAGCACCGCAGCCGAAGGCGAAGGTACCCGTGTGGGCGCGAAGCCGGGACTGCAGGCCGCCGGCGATCTGTTGCGCCGCTACACGGCAGCGTTCAGCCATGCATGGCGCCATCGGGCGCAGATGGAACCCGTGGAACGCCTGCCGCACGAAATGCAGTTCCTGCCTGCAGCGCTGTCGCTGCAGGAGACCCCGGTGTCACCCGCGCCACGGTGTGCCATGTGGATGCTGCTGTCCTTTGCGCTGCTGGCCTTGCTCTGGGCCGTAGTCGGTCGCATCGACGTGGTGGCCACCGCACAAGGCAAGGTCGTGCCCAACGACCGCACAAAGACCATCCAGCCCTTCGAGACCGCCACGGTGAAGCGCATCCTGGTCAGCGACGGGCAGCAGATCAAGGCTGGCGATGTGCTGATCGAACTCGACGCCACCGCAATGCAAGCCGACAAGGACCGCGTGCGGGGCGATCTGGCGGTGGCCCGCTTGCAATTCGCACGCGGGCAGTCGCTGCTGGAAGTGATCGACAAGGGCGTCGCACCCAAGCTGGTTCGACCGGAACAGGTGACGGATCCCCAGTTCATCGAAGCACAGCGCCTGCTGGCAGGACAAGTGGGCGAGTACGCCGCCAGACTGGGACGCATCGATGCCGAGGTGGCACGGCGAGAGGCGGAACTGCGCTCCACATTGGAACTGGTGCGCAAACTGGAGCAGACCGTGCCGATTGCCCAGCAGCGCGCCAGGGACTTCAAGAACCTGGTCGACCAGAACTTCGTTTCCAGGCACGGCTATCTGGAGCGGGAGCAGGCGCGCATCGAACAGGAGGCGGACCTGGCGAACCAGAGAAGCCGCTTGATGGAAATCGAAGCCGCGCTTCGTGAAGCCAGGGGCCAGCGCCAGCAGCAGACGGCCGAAACCCGCCGCATGGCGCTCGACAGCCTGACCGACGGGGAGCAAAAGCGTGCCGCACTGGAACAGGAGTACTTGAAGGCCGATTCACGCAGCAAGCTGATGCAGTTGAGCTCACCGGTGGATGGCACGGTGCAGCAGTTGGGCGTGCACACGATCGGAGGTGTGGTCACTCCCGCACAGCCGCTGATGATGATCGTGCCGGGCAACGACCCGCTGGAGGTGGAGGCTTTCATCGAGAACAAGGACATCGGGTTCGTCAAGGCCGGCCAGGAGGCGCAGGTCAAGGTCGAAACCTTCCAGTACACCAAGTACGGCACGATCGACGCCAGGGTGACGTCGGTCTCGCACGATGCGATCAATGATGAAAAGCGTGGATTGATCTACTCGACGCGGGTGAAGATGGCCAGGCCGGCCCTGCTCGTCGAGGGCACGGAGGTCATCCTCGGCCCCGGCATGGCGGTGTCGGTCGAGATCAAGACAGGCAAGCGCCGAGTGATCGAGTATTTCCTGTCGCCGCTGGTCCAGCATGCCGGCGAGAGTCTGCGTGAGCGTTAGCCGCGAGTAATGGGCTCGCCCCCGGGCGCCGTGCCCGCCCTGCAAATACGCATTGCGATCCGGGGCGCGCAGATGGATAGTCCACGCCATGGATGCCCTCCGCGCCGGCCACAAGTCCGCCCCCGCTTTCGCGCGCGGTCTCTGCCGTGCGCTGTCGCTCGCCTTCGCCTTGGCGCTGTGCGTGTCGGCCTTGCCCGCCCACGCCCAGGACCGCCCCCCTGAAAAGCGCATCGCGCTGGTGGTCGGCAACAGCCAGTACCCCAAGGTGCCGCTCGACAACCCCGTGAACGACGCGCGGCTGATCGCCGGCAACCTGCGCAAGCTGGGCTTCGACGTGAACCTGCAGCTCAACGTCGGCGTGCTGCCGTTCAGGCGGGCGCTGCGCGAGTTCGCGCGCCAGGTGCAGCAGGACGATGCCATCGCGGTGCTGTACTACGCGGGCCACGGCGTCCAGATCGACGGGCGCAACTACCTGCTGCCGGTGGACATCAACCTGCGCGACCAGGAGGAGGTGAAGGACGAGTCGGTCGACATCGAGGAGCTGTTCCTCAGCAAGATCGACAAGGTGGGCTCCTACCCGCGCATCGTGATCCTGGACGCCTGCCGCGACAACCCGTTCGCGGCGAAGACGCGCAACGTCCGGTCGGCCGGCGGGCTGGCGGAGATGGGCGCGCGCGGCACGCTGATCGCCTTCGCCTCGGCGCCCGGCGCGCCGGCCGAGGACGGGCCGGCGGGCCGCAACAGCATCTACAGCCGCAACCTCGCCGAGGAGATGATGATCCCCGGCCTGGAGGTCGAGCAGATGTTCAAGAACGTGCGCGTGCGCGTGTTGAGCGAAACGCGCCAGCGCCAGCTCCCATGGGTGAATACCTCGCTGACGTCGAACTTCAGCTTCAACCCGGCGGCGCGGCGGCCGGCGGCGGAGAACCCGGCGGCTGCCTCGCCTGCAGGCGCGCCTGCTGCGGCGTTGCCGGCGGCGCCGGCCGGTCGCGACTCACGGCCGAAGGACATCGACACCCTGCTCTCGCAGGCGCGGCGCGAGCGCGATACGGAAGTCGCGGCGGCCCCGCCCTCGTCCGTGCAGCCGGCGCCACCGCCCGCCGCGGCCCCGGCCCAGGTCCAGCCTTCCCAAGCCCAGGATCAGCCGCAGCCACGTGTCGCGGCCCTGACCCCATCCCCGCCCGCACCTTCACCATCGCCCTCCCCCTCGCAAGCGACCTCTTCATCGCGCAAGTTGCTCGACCGCAACGAGCTGCAGCAGCTCCTGGTCGGCAAGACCCACACCTTGCGCGACACGGCGCTCGGCGGCCAGACGCGCTGGGACCTGCGCAGCGGCGGCACGGTCTACTACAACAGCCAGGGTGTCTCCAACGTCCCGATCAACGGCTCGGGCCGCTGGGAGCTGAAGGACGACGGGGCACTCTGCGCGAAGTTCAACGCCACGCCGCCCAGCCGGCTCACCGATGCGCGCAGCCCCGACGACGGCTGCTGGTACTTCTTCCGCGACGGCGAGAAGCTGATGCGCAGCACCAGCATCGAGCCGCAGGCGCGACCGCAGGCCGAGGTCGTCAGGATCCAGTGAGGCGGGCGCGCTGTCGCAGTGCAGCGCGGCCACTCTCGATCGGCATGCGAGAGAATGCCTGCTCACCGTCCGCCGCCCGGACCCGAAAGACAAGGAGCGAATCCACCGTGCCAGAACGATCCTCTTCCGCCGGCCGCACCGGCCGCCCTTCCGCGCGCGCGGGCGAGCCTGCGCCGATCGAGGGAGGCGGCGGCCCGACGCGCCGGCGCCTGCGGCGCGAGCGCACGGACCTGCTGGAGACACGCATCCTCGACGCTGCCGCCGAGGAGTTCGCCGAGCACGGATTCGCCGGCGCGCGCATCGAGCGCGTCAGCGCCGCGGCCGGCACCGTGGACCGCATGCTGTACTACTACTACGGCAACAAGGAACGCCTCTACCAGGCCGTGCTGGCGAAGATCTACGAGGACATGATCGGCGCGCAGCGCGAGTTCGTGACGCCCGAGGATCCTGTCGAAGGCATGCGCCAGCTGGTGCAGCACTCGTGGGACCACTACCTCATGCACCCTAACCTCGTGCGGCTGCTGATGAACGAGAACCTGCTGCGCGGCAAGCACATCCGGCAGGCGCCGCAGGTGGTGGAGCGCACCGCACTGCCGCTGGTGCAGACGGTCGCGACCCTGCTCGAGAGCGGGCAGGCGCGCGGCGTGTTCCGCCGCGACGTGTCGTCCGAGCACGTGCTCATGACGATCATGTCGCTCGGCTTCTTCTACCTCTCGAACCAATACACCTGCGCCACCTGGATCGGCGCCGACCTGATGAGCCGGCCCCGCCGCGCCGCCTGGCGCGATCACATCTGCGACGTGGTGCTGCGCATGCTCGCGACGGGCGACGAGCCGGCCGAGGCGCAAGCCGCGCCCAAGTCCCGGCGCAAGGCGGCCGCTTCAAGGAAGTGATCAGGCCCGGGCGAGCGCGGCCCACTGCTCGCGCACGAAGCGAGCGACGCCCGAGTTCTGGCCGATCAGCGAGAAGCGCGCGTTGTGCGCGTAGTCGGGCAGGTTGATCATCTCTGTGGTGATCCAGCGCAGCGGCGAGTCGGCGTGGGTGCGGTGATGGAGCAGCACCTTGCGCACCACCTCGCGCGTGCAGGCGAGCGCGCCCGCGTCCCACGGCGAGTGCCATTCGCCGGGCGCCGGCTCGGTGAAGGGATAGAGGATGCCGCGTCCCGGCTCGCCCTTGGCATACGGAAAGATGGAATGCTCGGGCACGGCAGCGACCGCTTCGCCCGAGTCGCCGAGCGACCAGCGGTTGCGCGGGCCGTTCGGCGCCACGCTGCGCACCTGCAGCCAGCGCACGATGCCCATCTCCAGCCATTGGTCCACGAAGTTGCCGGGCTGGAAGGGGTCGAGCACCGCGCGCCCTGAAGCGACGTCTTCCGTCAGTCCGCAGATCGCCAGCTCCTGCGCATTGCCGATCTTGAAGATCGCATGGCTGTAGTCCAGCGTGAAGTGGAAGGGAACGCCGCGGCGGCGCACCGCCTCGGCCACCGGCGCAACGCGCCGCGGGTCCTCGCTCCACATGTTGACGTGCAGCTCGAAGGCCGGCTCCACGCCGCGCGCCATGCCTTCGTCGTAGGCGCGCAGGTAGAAGTCGGCCACCTCGTCGTTGCTGATGGGCCGCCCTGTCGCATCGTGCCAGTGCAGCATGATGTTGTGGGTGCGGGCGCCGACCTCGGCCGCGAGCTGAAGCTTGTCGGCGAGCAGCGCCTCGTCGCGCCCGAGCGCATAGAACCAGCTCGCGGTGTGCACCGGCAGGTCGAAGCGCTCGATGCAGCGCAGGTAGGTGTCGACCTGTCCGGGCATCGGCAGGCGGTCGAAGCAGTCGAAGGCGCCGCTCTCGCGCACCAGGCGGAACTGCTCCTCGATCGGCGGCTCGGTCAGCGACACCGGCCGCTCGATCGAGGAGGCCTGCGCGCCGCGGCCGTTGCAGCCGATCGGCGGGGGG
>NZ_LMTS01000172.1:20030-27666 GCF_001541225.1 Variovorax sp. WDL1
TCGCTCATCACGAAGGATTGCGCAGCTTGCGGATCTGCTCCTCGGCCGGCTGCAGCTTTGCGCCGTCGAGATAGGTGCCCGAGGGCATCACGCCCTTGCCGTCCTTCACCGCCGTGCGGCCGACGAAGATGCCGAGCGTGGACTGGTTGTCCTGAGGCCGGAACACCACCGGCCCGAAGGGCGAATCGAACTGCAGGCCCTTGAAGGCCGCGACCAGCTTCTCGGTGTCTGTGGAGCCGGCCTTCTGCACGCCCGCGGCGATGGCCTTCACCGTGGCATAGCCCACCACCGAGTTGAGGCGAGGATAGTCGTTGTACTTCTTCTGGTACGCGGCAAGAAAGGCCTTGTGCTCAGGCGTGTCGATGCTGGCGTAGGGGTAGCCGGTCACGATCCAGTTGGCGGGCGCGTCGTCCTTCAGCGGGTCGAGGTACTCGGGCTCGCCGGTCAGCAGGCTCACCACCTCGCGGCCCTCGAACAGGCCGCGGGTCTTGCCCTCGCGCGCCAGCTTGGTCAGGTCGCTGCCGAACATGACGTTGAAGATCGCATCCGGCTTGGCGTCGGCCAGCGCCTGCACCACGGCACCGGCGTCGATCTTGCCGAGCGGCGGCGATTGTTCGGCCACGAACTCGACGTCGGGCTGGGCCTTCTTCATGTTCTCCTTGAAGGCCGCCACCGCCGCCTGGCCGTATTCGTAGTTGGGGTAGACCAGCGCCCAGCGCTTCTTCTTCAGCTTGACGGCCTCGCTGATCACCGAGGCCGAGAGCGCATAGGTGCCGGAACGCAGCCGGTAGGTGTAGCGGTTGCCGTTGTCCCACACCACCTTGTCGCTGAGGGGCCCGGAGGCGAGGAAGAAGAACTTCTTCTGCTTGGCGAAATCGGTCAGCGCCAGCCCGACATGAGAGAGCGTCACGCCGGAGAGGATGTCGACCTTCTCGCGCGCGAGCAACTCCTCCGCCATGCGCACCGCGTCTCCGGGGTTGCCGTTGTCGTCGCGGAACACCGTCTCCAGCTTCTTGCCGAGCACGCCACCCGCGGCATTGATCTCTTCCTGCGCCAGCAGCCAGCCCTGCTTGTAGGGCACCAGGTTCTGCGGCAGGGCCTTGTAGCTGTTGATCTCGCCGATCTTGATGGTGCCTTGGGCGGCCGCTTGCGCGGCTGCGAAGCAGAGGCTGGCAGCGAGCAGGCGGGTGGACACGGAGGGCATGAGTTTCATGGCGAAGTCCTTTCTGGCGATGGCTGGGGACGGAGAAAAAGAAGAAGGTAGCGGCTCGTGGCTCAATCGGTCGCTTCGAAGCTGTACAGGCCAGCCGGGGAACACTGCGGATCCGGCTTTGCCGGGCCGCTGGTGTTGCCCCCGGTGAGGGGGTGGGCGGCTACACGAAGTGAGCCCACCTGGGGGAGACCTTCATTCGGCGGCCATTTCCTCGACGATGCGCCGCATCTTGATCGAGGAGCCGTCGAGAGCGAGATTGATCCGGTGCCACTGGCGCGGCTTGTCCTCGTTGCGCTGGATCGCCTCCAGCACGCGCTTGTCCTCGTTGAAGGCCATGCGCAGGTTGCTGCGCAGGCGCTCGTCCACGGCGGGGTCGGCGGGCGAGTTCTTCAGGCACAGCCAGTGCTGCACGCAACTGCGCTGGTCGATGGGCGTGATGAAGTGGCAGGCGTACATCTGGATGCAGTCGTCGCGGTTTCCCTCGGGCGCACCGGTCCCGGTGCGGGCGGAGCCGAAGTCGATCACCGCAATGCTGGGGGCGTGGTAGTGGTAGTAGTGCCAGCGGTCCACATTGCCCCCGAAGTCCTTGAGGCCTTCGAAGATCGGCATCAGCGGACCGTCGATCACCCAGCGCCAGGTCACGACCTTGTTGCCCTGGCGCTCGTGCTGCACGCGCGTTTCCTCGCGGCCCGCGCTCGCCAGCGTGGTCTGGTGCACGTAGACCACGTGGGTCGGGTCGCAGAGGTTGTCCGCCAGGCTCAGGTAGTTGGCCTGCACCGGCAGCGCGTCGCCCTCGACCACGCTGTAGGCCGGGTCGTCGTACTGCGGCAGGCGGAACACCTGGCTGCGGTCGGCCTTCTCGGCATCGCCCATCCACACCCAGACCATGCCCATGCTCTCGGCGGTGGGATAGCTGCGCACGCGGAAGCTCTCCGGCACGCGCGGCATGCCTGGCGCATGCACGCAGCGGCCGCTGCCGTCGAAGGTGAGGCCGTGGTAGGCGCATTCGATCGCGTCGCCGCACAGCCGGCCGATGGAAAGCGGCGCCAGCCGGTGCGGGCAGGCGTCTTCGAGTGCGGCGACGACGCCCTCCTCCGTGCGATACACCGCGAGATCCTCCTCGAGCACGCGGCGCGGGACGATCTCGCGCCCGATGTCCCGCGACCAGGCGAGCGGGTACCAGGCGTTGTAGGCGAAGGCGGTCATGGGCATCTGTCCTTTATGGGGGCCGGCGGCTTGCATGACGCGGAGCGCTGCAGAAAACGTGCCAGCAGTTAAGTAAGCAACTTCTCCAATTGAATGGAGAGAATACTTAATTTCGGTGCCTGCGTACACCGGGTTTGCACCGGGAAGCGGCATCGGCGTGCCGTCGTAGTCCACGCCGGGGCAAGCCGGCCCGGGTCAGTGGAAGTCCCGGCTCCTGCTGCTCTTGGCGAGCCGCCCCAGGAGCGGCGTCAGGTCCCTGAAGCCGGTGGCCACCAGATGCCGCACCTCGCCGCCGCTGTCCACGTCGCGCTGCCAGGTGCCCTGCACCGCGAGCAGGTGCGACTTGAGCAGCGGCTCGCGCCAGGCTTCGACGACGTGCTTCCAGACGATCACGTTGACGTTGCCGGTCTCGTCCTCGAGCGTGACGAAGATGGTTTCGTTCGCAGTCTGCGGGCGCTGGCGGCCCATGACAATGCCGCAGGCGCGCACGGTCTGGCCGCTGGGCAGGTCGCGCAGCTGCTCGGCGCTGCTGAGCCGCATGCGCGCGAGCCGCGGGCGCAGCAGTGCCAGCGGATGGCGGCGCAGCGTGAAGCCCAGCGAGGCGTAGTCGCCGACGATCTCCTCGCCCTCGGGCGCCAGCGGCAGCTGCAGCGCGCGCTCATGAATGGGCACGCCCTTGAGCAGCGCCGGCGCGCGGCGCTGCGCGGTGGCGTCCCAGACCTGCTGGCGCCGGTGGCCCGAGAGGGCGAGCAGCGCATCGGCCGCGGCGAGCGCGGCCATGTCCTTGGCATCGAGCTCGGCGCGCAGGGCCAGGTCCTCGGTGCTGGTGAAGGGGGCTTGGGTGCGGGCCACGACGATGCGCTTGGCGCCGGCTTCGCTGAGGCTGGAGATGCGGCGCAGGCCGAGGCGGACGGCGGGTTGGCGGGGGGTTCCCAGGCGAGTGGCGAAACGCGGCGGGATGGCTTGAGGGGGCTGCTGCCCCCATCCCGGCTTTTCCTCGGAGGGGGAAAGAGCCACAGCCGGGTCTTCGAGTGAGCAGTCGAGCTCGCTCGTCGTCACGTCGACTGCGCGCACCTCGACGCCATGCCGCCGCGCGTCCTGCACCAACTGAGAAGGCGAATAAAAGCCCATGGGCTGCGAATCGAGCATGGCGGCCAGGAAGCAGGCGGGCTCGTGCAGCTTGAGCCAGCAGCTAACGATCACCAGCAGCGCAAAGCTGGCGGCATGGCTTTCAGGAAAGCCGTATTCGCCGAAGCCCTGGACCTGCTTGAAGATGGCTTCGGAGAACTCGCGGTCGTAGCCGTTGTCGATCATGCCGCCGACCAGCGGCTCGTGGAACTTCTCGACGCCGCCCTTGCGCTTCCAGGCGGCCATCGAGCGGCGCAGGCGGTCGGCCTGGTCGGGCGTGAACTTGGCCGCGATCATCGCGATCTGCATCACCTGCTCCTGGAAGATCGGCACGCCGAGGGTGCGGCCCAGCGCCGGGATGAGGTCGGGATAGCGGTAGGCAATCTCGCCGTCCTTGCGGAGCTTCTCGCGGTTCTTCAGGTACGGATGCACCATGCCGCCCTGGATCGGCCCCGGCCGCACGATGGCTACCTCGATCACCAGGTCGTAGTAGCAGCGCGGCTTGAGGCGCGGCAGCATCGACATCTGCGCCCGGCTCTCGATCTGGAACACGCCGATGGTGTCGGCATCGCAGATCATGTCGAACACGGCTTCGTCGTCGTCCGGTATCTGGTGCATCTGCAGCGCCGTGCCGCGCCAGCCGTTGACCAGCGCCAGCGCACGCCGGATCGCGCTCAGCATGCCCAGGGCCAGCACGTCGACCTTGAGCATGCCCATGGCCTCGAGGTCGTCCTTCTCCCATTGGATGACGGAGCGGTCCTTCATGGATGCGTTCTCGACCGGCACCAGGCGCGTGAGCTTGCTCTGGGTGAGCACGAAGCCGCCCACGTGCTGGCTCAGGTGGCGCGGAAATCCGCGCAGCTGCTGCGTGAGCTCGATCCACTGCAGCAGCCGGGACATGTCTTCCTGCACGCCCGAGCGTTGCATCGCCTCTTCCAGCCGCTGGTCGAGCACCACGCCGTCGAACCAGTAGTGGTCCTTGGCGAATTCGTCGACCAGGCGCGCATCGATGCCCAGCGCCTTGCCCACGTCGCGCACCGCGCTGCGGGAGCGATAGCAGATCACGACCGCCGCAATGGCAGCCCGCTCGCGGCCGTACTTCTCGTAGATGTACTGGATCACCTCCTCGCGCCGCTGGTGCTCGAAGTCGACGTCGATGTCGGGCGGCTCGCGGCGTTCGCGGCTCAGGAAGCGCTCGAAGAGCAGGTTGCCGGTCTCGGGATCGATGGCGGTGATGCCCAGGCAGAAGCAGACCGCCGAATTGGCCGAGGAGCCGCGGCCCTGGCACAGGATGCTCCTGGAGCGCGCGAAGCGCACGATGTCTTCCACCGTGAGGAAGAACATCTCGTAGTGCATCTCGATGATCAGGTCGAGCTCGTGCCGGATCTGGCCCTGTACCTTGTCGGGAACGCCCTGCGGATACTTCTCGCGCGCGCCCTCCCAGGTCTTGCGCACCAGCGTCTGGGCCGGCGTCTCGCCTTCCGCCACGTTCTCGAGCGGGTACTTGTAGTGCTCGCGGATCACGTTCAGGTCGAAGGTGCAGCGCCGAGCGACCTCCATGGTGTTGGCCAGCAGCTCGGCCGGATAAAGGTTCGACAGGCGCAGCCGCGAACGCAGGTGCCGCTCGGCATTGGACTGCAGCGCGAAGCCGCATTCGGCGACCGCCCTGCCCTCGCGCACGGCCGCGATCACGTCCTGCAGCGGCTTGCGCGAGCGCACGTGCATGTGCACGTCGCCGGCCGCCACCAGCGGCACGCCGGCCTGCGCACCCACCTGCAGCAGCGTGACGAGCCAGAGGTCGTCGTCGAGCTCGTTGGGCAGCTCGGCCGCGATCCAGAGGTGGCCCGCGAAGAGGCGCGCGACCTCCGCCACATCGGCGCGGAGCGCTTCGGCATCGGGCGTGGCGCCGGGCGTGCGCAGGGGCACGAAGAGGATTTCGCAATCGCGCAGCGAGGCGAGGTCGCTGTCTTCCCAGCTCACCTCGTAGGTGCCCTTGGGTGCCGTGATGCGCGCGGCGGTGATGAACTCGCAGAGATTGCCCCAGCCTTCGAGATCGTGCGCGAGCGCCACCAGCTTGAAGCGCTCGAAGCGGAACTCGCTGCCGAACAGCAGCCGGAATGGGTGTAGTTGCGACGGATCGAGCGCTTCGAGCAGCTCCCGCAGCCCTTCGAACGCCCGCACCACGCCGGCCACCGAGCATTCGTCGGTGATCGCGAGCGCCTCGTAGCCGAGCTCGTAGGCGCGCTGCACGAGCTCCTCGGGATGCGAGGCGCCGCGCTGGAAGCTGAAGTTCGTGAGGCAGTGCAGCTCGGCATAGGACGGCAGGCCCGGCGTCATCGGAGTGATCGGCGGCCCGGCTGCCGGCTGGGGCAGCCGCGGCGGCAAGGCATGCACCGTGGCGGAGGCACGCGTGCGTTTCTGCATCTGCTTGTCGCTGAGTTCAGGCATACAGGCCTTGCAGGTACCAGCGCGGCGCCTCGGAAGTGAAGCAGGACGAAGGCCGCTCGCGGTAGATCCACACGAGACCGGCCTTCGGGCTTTCCGCGATGTAGTAGTCGCGCACCGCGGGCTGGCCTTCGCCCCACCAGCCGGTCTCTACGCGCTGCGGCCCGACCAGCTTGCGCAGCGGCCCCTGGTAGCACGGGCGTTCGCCTTGCATGTCCAGGCGCAAGGGCTCTCGCAGGAGCCAAGGTGGATAGATGGCGTCGGCCGCCTCGGGGCGGCCAGCCTCGGCCTGGGTCTTGTGCAATGCAGGCTGCCACGCCTGCCGGCACTCGGGCCGGTGATCGGCCCGCGCGGCCGCGCGCAGCACCTGCTGCGGCCCGAGCCGCGCGCTGAGGCGCTCGACCAGTTCGTGCAGCTTGTCGCCCTTGCGGTTGTCTTCCGGCAGGAAGCTGGTGCTGGCGCCGGCCCAGGGCGCGGTCTCGATCGAGCGCAGGCGCAGCCAGCTCGCGGGCGCGGCCAGGGTCGTGATCGCGAGCCGTTCGGACAGGAGGCGCCGCAGGTGCGCCATGTCCTGCGTGGCTTCGGCCGTTCGCACCGTGATCTGCTGGTGCGGCGGCAGCGCGACGCCGTCGAGTCGCTTCAGGTCGAGCGTCCACTGCAGTTCCAGCGCCAGCACGCCGCGCTGGCGCGCGCGCAGCCAGATCTGCAGCGCAGCCAGCAGGCGGTTGGCCGACCACATGAGCGCGGGCGCGCCCTCGGCCAGCGCGGGCAGCTCCAGCTTCTGCTCGAACACGTCGGGCAGTTGCAGCCAGTCATGGCTGTCGGGCGCGATGTCGTAGGCCACGTCCAGGGCCGCGCGCAAGGCCTTGCCGAAACGGCGCGTGAGGCCGCCGCGTGGCAGCTTTTCGACATCGCCCCAGCAGCGACAACCGAGATGCGACAGAACCGCGAGGTGATCGCGGGCCGCGCTCAGGGTGTCGAGGGGCAGTCCGGAGGGCAGCTCGTGCGGCGGCTGCTCGCCGCGCGCGAACATGCGCAACCGCGCCAGCGCGACCAGGCTGGTGGCGCCCTGTGCCCGCTGCACGGGGACGTCCGGCACCGGATTGAGCCGAGCGATCTCGCGCATCAAGGCCAGGCGCCCGCCCCACAGCCGCTCGCAGGCCGAGACTTCGAGCAGCAGGGCCTCGCCGTCGACCCAGGCGACGCGCGGCGTGAACTGCAGGGCCCACCAGCCGAGCGCCTCGGGCGATGGCAGCGGCACCTCCTTGGCAGACGCAACCTCAGGCGACCAGCGCAATGCGATCCAGTGCATGGCCTTGCTCCGGGTGGAGGTCGAGGCGGACCACGGTCGCGCCCTCGGTCTTGGGCGGCAGCGCGCCTTCCTGCTGCTGGCGCAGCTTGCGCCGGAGCTGGCCGGCCGCGAGCAGCGCCGTCATGCGCTCGCTGCGCGCCGGCAGTTGCAGGGGCCCTGCCAGCGGCGGGCCGCGGCGCTTGAGGATGTGGACGTCGATCTGCGCGGCATCTGCGGCGCAGGTGGCAAGCCGCAGGCGCAACCGCGCCGGTGAGGCCGAATGTTCCGCCGCGTCCGATCGAAAAACGAACAGCAGGCGGTCGTGCTGCGCCGCCGCGAGCTGCAGCCGCCGC
>NZ_LMTS01000172.1:27733-30967 GCF_001541225.1 Variovorax sp. WDL1
AGCACGGCGGCCACGTCGGCGCAGCGCAACGCCTGTTCGCATGCCCACAGCCGTGCGGCCGATGCTGCGCTGCGCACCCACAGCAGCGCCTCGAGCGGCAGGCCTTGGGCCGCGAGCGCGGGGCCGAAGGGCTCCTGCGGCGCGCCGATCAGCACGACCGGCCCTGCGCCGCCCTGCACCGCTTGCGCCAGCGCGGGCAGCAGCAGTTGCCAGGCATGCGCCTCGGGCGCGGCCTGCAGCAGCTCGGTCATCGCGCCCACCGGCCAGCCACCGCCGGGCAGCTGCGCATCGAGCGCCGCATGGCCGGTGCCGATGACCTGCCCATCCGCCACGCCCAGCGTGTCCCCGCGCCAGACCTTGTGGCGCGCGGCAGCAGAGAAGGAGTCGAAGGAAGGCAGGCCCATGATCAGATGACTGTATTTTTATACAGTATTCTTGGGGCGCCTCACTGATTTTTTATAAGCCCGCGCGCAAGGCCGGGGTTCCCTCTTCATTCCAGTTATGGGATAAAACGACTCAATGACAAAACGGATCGTCGAAGACTTGGAAATAGTCAAAGGCTCCGGCAACGTATTTGCCGATCTGGGTCTTCCCCATGCAGACAAGCTCAAGATCAAGTCTGGTCTCACCATCGAGATCAACAAGGCCATCCAGCGCCTTCAGCTCACCCAAAGCGAAGCTGCCAAGCGCATGGGCATCTCGCAGCCGAAAGTCTCGGCGCTGGTGCGGGGCGAATTCTCGAACTTCTCCGAACGCAAGCTGATGGACTGTCTCAACCGGCTCGGCTACGACATCGAGATCAAGGTAAAGCCCGCGGCTGCCGCCACAGGACATCTGATGCTGGCCCTGGCCTGAAGTCGTCAGCCCTCATGACCCCCCGCCCCATCCCCTCCACCCGCGAAGCCCTGCCGGTGATCGGTTGCGGCACCTGGATCGGCTTCGATGTCAGCCCCGGCAGCGCCGGGCACCAGCGCCTGCCGGGCGTGCTGGATGCCCTGTTCGCCGCCGGCGGCACGCTGATCGACAGCTCGCCGATGTACGGACGCGCCGAGGCGGTGGTGGGCGCCCTGCTGGCCGCCAGCGGGCAGCGCGAGAAGGCCTTCCTCGCCACCAAGGTCTGGACCTCCGGTCGCGAGGCCGGCATCGCGCAGATGGAGCAGTCCTTCCAGCGCCTGCGCACCGGGCGCATCGACCTGCTGCAGGTGCACAACCTGGTCGACTGGCGCACCCACCTGGCGACGCTGCGCGACTGGAAGGCGCAGGGCCGCGTGCGCTACCTCGGCATCACGCACTACACCGCCTCGGCCTATGCCGAAGTCGAAGCGGTACTGCGCGCCGAGCCGCTCGACTTCCTGCAGATCAACTACTCGATCGACGCGCGCCAGGCCGAGGAGCGCCTGCTGCCGCTGGCAGCCGAGCGCGGCGTGGCGGTGATCGTCAACATGCCTTTCGGCGGCGGCGGGCTGCTGCGCCGGCTGCGCGCCCAGCCCCTGCCCGGCTGGGCGGCCGAGATCGGGTGCGCGAGCTGGGCGCAGCTGCTGCTGAAGTTCGTGCTGAGCCATCCGGCCGTGACCTGCACCATCCCGGGCACCAGCCGGGCGGAGCACATGGCGGACAACGCGGCGGCGGCAACGGGCGGCTTTCCCGACGCGGGCTTCTGGCAGCGGCACGCGGCTTCGCTGCCGCTCTAATCACCGGGCCTTCGCTTCAGGCGAAGAAGCGCAGCAGCAGCGCGTTCACCTCCACCGCCTGCTCGTACTGCACCCAGTGGCCGGCGCCGTCGATCACGACGCCTTCGCGCTGCGGACAGCCCGCCACGAGCTGCGCCACCAGTGGGCGCGAGTCGGCGGTCACGTCATGCTCGCCCCACAGCAGAAGCGTCGGTCCCGCAAAGGCGTCCAGCGCCGCCTGCAGCCCGCCAGCCATCGAGACCTCCTTGCTGCGAAAGCGCGTGCCGTGGCAGGAGAGGTCGTGGATGGCAAAGGCCAGGGCATCGATGGCAGCGGCGTCGTGCAGCATCAGCGCCCGCAGGTTGTGCAGCAGCGCCTCGCGCTCCTCCAGCCGATCCCTCGCCTCGCGCCAGTTGATCATCTGCACGCTCATGCGGCGCATGGTGCCGTGGCCCGCGCTGCCCAGCAGTGCAAGGCGGCGCACATGGCCGCGCCGCAGCGCGAACTTCGAAGCGACCAGTCCGCCGAAGGAGAAACCGGCCAGGTCGATGGGAGCCTCGGCATCGATCAGGGAACCCAGCGAGCCGACGAGCGCGTCGAGCGCCGGGTCCAGCGGCGCCTGGCCGGCCTGCGCCTGCGGCGGCGTGTCGGAGTCGTTGAAGCCGGGCATGTCGGGCAGCCACACGGCGCGCGCGGCGCAAAGCGCCTCGATGTTGCGCAACCAGTGCATCCAGCTGCCATGGCCGCCATGCAGGAGCACCAGCGGCGGCCGCTGGTCGTTGTCTTCGCCGAAGCGGCGCCAGCGCACGCGCCGGCCGGCATGCAGCACATCGTGATGGGTGGAGAGCGCGTCGATGCGGGCGATCAGCCGATGCGCGTTCGCATCGGCGGCGGGGTCGAAGATGGCGTGTTCGGGCACCGGGCGATTGTGCAGCGCACGCTCAGGCGGCGTCGCCCGCTGCCGCACCGAAGCGATAGCTCGACACCGCGATGCCGCCCATGAAGGCGTCCTCGTGGTAGATGCGCACGCCCGCATCCTGCCCGGCCGCGCCAACCGCGACCATCAGCGGGATCAGGTGTTCCTCGCGCGGATGCGCCACCCGCGCCGCCGGCGCCTGGGACCAGGCCAGCAGGCGCTCGATCCGCCGGGCCGGGTCGGCGTCGACGGTGTCCGCCAGCCAGTCGTCGAAGGCCTTGGACACCTCGCGCGCCTGCGGCCCGAAGTTGCGCAGGTTGTGGTAGCTCAGGCCGCTGCCGACGATCAGCACGTTCTCGTCGCGCAGCGGGGCCAGCGCGCGGCCCACCGCCACGTGCTCGGCCGCGTCGAGCCCGGCCCGGAGCGACAGCTGCACCACCGGCACCTCGGCCTTCGGGTACATCGCGGCCATCGGCGAGAACATGCCGTGGTCGAAACCGCGCTCGGCATCGAAGGCCGCCGGCAGGCCCGCCGCCTCGACCAGGCCTTGCACGCGGCGCGCCAGCGCGGGCGAACCGGGGGCGTCGTAGTGCACGCGGTAGGTGTGCTCGGGGAAGCCGCCGTAGTCGTAGATCATCGGCGGCTTCG
>NZ_LMTS01000172.1:31013-37991 GCF_001541225.1 Variovorax sp. WDL1
TCACGGTGAAGGCCGGGGCCTCCCAGTGGGCGGAGACCATGAGGATGGCCTCGGGCGTGCGGCCGATCTGGCGCGGCATGTCGGCCAGCGCGGCTTCGAGCTGCGCATAGGCATCGCCCATCTCCTTCTTCATCCAAGGCCAGGGGCCGCCGCCGTGGGAGATGAAATAGGTGGGAAGGGTCTGTGGGGTCGTGCTCATGGAATGCTCCTCGGATGGCAGTCTAGGGTTTGGCCGACGAAGATGCACAGCCTTCCCGTGGATGACCGGCGAAACCCTTGCCGAGCACATCGGCATGCGCACCGCTACAGTGACGCCTCCCTGGAGACCGCCTCCCTTGTTCGCCTACTTCGAAAAACTCCTCCACCCCTACCCTCCCGCCGAACCCAGGCTTCCGCCAGGCGGCTTCTTCGCCTTTCTCTGGGCCTGCACCGAGGGCCTGCGCGGCAAGATCCTCGCGATGGCGCTGCTCACGGCCGCGATGTCGGCCTTCGAGGCGCTGCTGTTCGCAATGCTGGGTCGCATCGTCGACTGGCTCGGCAACCAGGTGCCGGCGCGGCTGTGGGAAGACCGCGGCACCACGCTGACGTGGCTGGGCATCGCACTCACCGCCAGCATCGCCGTGGTGGCGCTGCAGACCATCGTCAAGCACCAGACGCTGGCGGTGAACCTGCCGATGCGCCTGCGCTGGAACTTCCACCGGCTGATGCTGGGCCAGAGCATGGCCTTCTACCAGGACGAGTTCGCCGGCCGCATCACGGCCAAGGTCATGCAGACCGCGCTGGCGGTGCGCGAAACCATCTTCGTGCTGGCCGACGTGCTGGTGGCCATGGCGGTCTATGTCGCCACCATGATCGTGCTGGCGGCCGTGCTCGACCGCCAGCTGATGCTGCCCTTCGCGATCTGGCTCGTGCTCTACATCGCGATGCTGTTCTTCTTCGTCCCGCGGCTGGGCAAGATCGGCAAGGCGCAGGCCGATGCGCGCGCCATGATGACCGGCCGCATCACCGACGCCTATACGAACATCGCCACCGTCAAGCTGTTCTCGCATGCGCACCGCGAGGCCGGCTTCGCGCGCGCGGCCATGCAGGACTTCATGGCCACCGGCTACGGCCAGATGCGGCTGGTGAGCGCCTTCGAGATCGCCAACCACGCGCTCAGCATGGGCCTGACCGCCGGCATGGCCGGCATGGGCCTCTGGCTGTGGTCGCAGGGCGCGGTGGGCGTCGGCGCAGTGGCGGCGGCAACCGCGATGGCGCTGCGCCTGCAGGGCATGTCGCACTGGATCATGTGGGAGATGACCAGCCTGTTCGAGAACATCGGCACGGTGCAGGACGGCATGAAGACGCTGTCGCGTCCGCGCACCGTGCTCGACGCGCCCGATGCCGCAACCCTCGCGGTGCCGCGCGGAGAGGTCCGCTTCGAGCACGTCAGCTTCCGCTACGGCCTGGACCCGGACGAAGGCGGCCGCCGCGTGATCGACGATCTCACGCTGACCGTGGCGCCGGGCGAGAAGATCGGCCTGGTTGGCCGCTCCGGCGCCGGCAAGTCCACGCTGGTGAACCTGCTGCTGCGCTTCCACGACCTGGAAAGCGGCCGCATCCTGATCGACGGCCAGGACATCGCGCACGTCACCCAGGACTCGCTGCGCGCACACATCGGCATGGTGACGCAGGACACATCCCTGCTGCACCGCTCGGTGGCCGACAACATCGCCTACGGCCTGCCCGACGCGAGCCCGGCGGCGGTCCGCGCGGCGGCCGAGCGCGCGGAGGCGCACGACTTCATCCAGACCCTGGGCGACCCGAACGGCCGCCGCGGCTACGAGGCGCATGTGGGCGAACGCGGCGTCAAGCTCTCGGGCGGCCAGCGCCAGCGCATCGCCATCGCGCGCGTGATGCTCAAGGACGCGCCGATCCTGCTGCTCGACGAGGCCACCAGTGCGCTCGATTCGGAAGTCGAGGCTGCGATCCAGGCCAGCCTGTACCGCCTGATGGAGGGCAAGACCGTGATCGCGATCGCGCACCGGCTTTCCACCATCGCGGCCATGGACCGGCTGATCGTGCTCGACCAGGGCCGGGTGGTCGAGCAGGGCGACCACCAGGCGCTGCTGGCCCGGGGCGGGCTCTACGCGCGGCTGTGGGCACACCAGAGCGGCGGCTTCCTGGGCGAGGACGACGAGGAAGGCGACGGCGAGGGACCAGGAATCCCTGGCGAGTCCTACAGTGCGCGAGGTCGGGCGACTACAGCCCGCCAGCCGGTTGCTGGCAAGCTGGAGCGGTCTTCAACGCAAGAGGAGCCTGCGCCGTGAATTCCATTATCTATATCGTTGGTCTGGTCGTTGTCGTCGTGGCCGTCCTGTCCTTTTTCGGACTGCGCTGACATCCCCAGCGCTACACCTTCCTGCCTCGTCCAAGGCAGCGCCACGGGGCCGGTTGAGGCCCCGTTTTTCATCGCCGGGCCGCCCCAAGATGAAAAGCCCCCCTGGGGGGCAGCGACCACACGAAGTGAGGAGCGCGGGGGCCATGTTTCTTCGCCGGGCCGCCCCAAGATGAAAAGCGCCCCCGGGCATAATTCCGCGCTCTTCTCGAAGGAAGCCGTTGAATCCCGGAGCGCTACCCCTTTCTTTTCAGGATGCGGCGATCGCCGAGGCGGTGCAACTGGTCGAGGAAGCCGGCCCGCTCGACGATGCGCAAGCCATGCGCCAGGCGATGGCGGCGCGCACCGATGGCGGCGGACGGATCGTCGAGCGGGCCCGCGTTCTCGGGCAGCGCCTGGGACTGCAGGACGAGATGGCTCGCGCCCGTGCCTGGGCGCCCTGGATCCTGCTGGCGCTGGTCGCGCTCATCGTGCTCGGCGGCTTGACGCTCGCCGGCAGCGTGGTAGGCGGCAGCGAACGCACCATCAACGTGGTCGTGGCGCTGGCCAGCCTGCTCGGCCTTCATCTGCTGACCCTGCTGCTGTGGCTGCTCGGCCTGGCCCTGCCCTTGCGCTCTCTCAACCTATCCCTCGGCTGGCTCTGGATGGCGCTCACGGCGCGCGTTGCCGGCGGACGCCATGGCCAGGCGCCGCTGCTGCTGCGCGCGGCCACGCGCCTGCTGGTCCGCGCACGGCTCGCGCCGTGGGCGCTGGGCCTCGTGAGCCATGGGATCTGGTCGCTCTCCTTCGCCGTGGTGCTCGCGGTGCTGTTGTTCGCGCTGGCCTTCCGCAGCTACACGCTGAGCTGGGAGACCACCATTCTCGATCCGGCCTTCTTCGTGCAAGCCGTCCAGTGGCTGGGGCATGCGCCGGCCTGGCTGGGATTTCCGGTGCCGGATGCGCAGACCGTGCTGTCGCCGCAGGCGGCCACCGGCGGCCAGCGCGCCTGGGCGCTGTGGCTCACCGGCTGCATCCTGGTCTACGGGCTGCTGCCGCGCCTGTTCTTCACGCTGCTGTGCGCGGCCATCTGGCGCTCGCGCCGCCGGGCGCTGCAGCCCGATTTGTCGCAGCCCTACCACCGCCGCCTGCTGGCGCGCTTCGAGGCAATGGCGCCGCGGCAGATCGTCGACGCCGATCCCGGCGGCGCACGGCATGACGCCCTCGCCGGCCTGGCGGCGGACCAGACCCGCGACACGCTGATGGCCATCGGCTTCGAGCTGCCGGAGGAGCTGCCCTGGCCGCCGGCCGCGCTCGATGCAGTGGATGCACAGGCGCTGCGCGTCGATGGCAGCGCCGGCGCCCGCCGCGAGGCGCTGGACCTGCTCGCGCGGCTGCGGCCGCGCCGCGTGCTGGTCGGATGCAACGCCGCCGCCAGCCCCGACCGCGGCACCGAGCGCTTCCTGCGCGAAGTCGCCGCGCTCAGCAGCGAATGCCGGCTCTTGTTGCAGGGCAGCGGCGCGACGCCCGAGGCGCGCAACCGCTGGCACGCCTGGTTGGCGGATGCCGGCCTCGGGCGCATCGAAGCCAGCGACGAAGCACGGGGCGCGTTGAGCGGGTGGACGTGAGCTTTCCAGACCCCATCCGCATCGCGGTGGTTGGCCACACCAACGCCGGCAAGACCTCGCTGCTGCGCACGCTGACGCGGCGCGTGAATTTCGGCGAGGTGTCGCTGCAGCCCGGCACCACGCGCCATGTCGAAGCCATCGAGCTGCAAGTGGACGGCCGCGCCGCAGTGCGCTTCCTGGACACGCCGGGGCTGGAAGACGCGGTCGCGCTGCGCGAGCACATCGACGCCCTCGACGAGCGCGGCGAGCTCACCCCGCCCGAGCGCATCCGGCGTTTCCTTGCCGGGCCCGAGGCCCTCGGCGTCTTCGAACAGGAGGCCAAGGTGCTGCGCGCCCTGCTGGAGGTGGACGCCGCCTTCCTGGTGATCGATGCGCGCGAGCCGGTGCTGCCCAAGTTCCGAGCCGAGATCGAGCTGCTCGGCGCCTGCGCCCGGCCGCTGCTGCCGGTGATGAACTTCCTGCGCGACGCGGGAAGCCGCGAGGACGCCTGGAAGGCGCTGCTTCCGGCCTACGGGCTGCACGTGGTGGTGCGCTTCGACGCCGCAGCGCCCTTCGTCGGCGCCGAGCGCGAGCTCTACCGCGACCTCGCCACGCTGCTGCGCGAACGGCGCGTGCAGCTCGACCGCATCGCAGCCTTCCTCGACGAGGAATCCGCCCGTCGCCGCGAAGCGGCCGGCGAGCGCATCGCCGAGCTGCTGGTCGATGCTGCCGCAATGCGCCGCACGGCCTCGGCGGTCGAGTTCGAGATCGAGAGCAGCCGGGAGCGCCTGGTCGCCGCCCTGCAGAAGGCCGTATTCGACAAGGCGCAGCGCTGCGCCTCCGACCTGCTGGCTCTCTACGGCTTTCGCGAGAACGATGCCGACGAGGCGCCGCTGCCGCTGGTGGCAGGCCGCTGGACCATGGACTTCTTCCACCCCGAGGCGCTGAAGGACGCCGGCATCCTGCTCGGCAAGGGTGTGGCGGTGGGCGCCGCCGTCGGCGTGGTGGCCGACCTGGCCCTGGCCGGCCTGTCGCTCGGCGCAGGCGCGGCGCTGGGCGGAGCCATCGGCGGCGCGCTCTCGCAGGGCTTCGGGCCGCTGGGCCGCAAGCTCGCCAACAAGCTGCGCGACGTGCACGAGCTCACCGTCGAGGACCGGGTGCTGGTCGTGCTCGCGGCCTGGCAGCTGAAGCTGCTGCGCGCGCTGGAGCAGCGCGGCCATGCCGCCGTCGATCGCATCGCCGCCCACACGCCGGCGGACGCTCCGATGGACGATCCGGAAGCCGCCCGGCGTCCGCTGGCCGAACTGGTGCGTGCCGCCCAGCCCGCGCGCAGCCATCCGGACTGGGACAGCGGAGCCCGCCTGCGCTGGCGAGAGACGCCTCAGCGGCGCGACCTGGTGTTGCGGGTGGCGAGTCGGGTGCCGCCCGCCATCGAGGCGTTCGGGAAGAACATTCGAGCGGGCAGCTGAGGGCATGCCCGGGCCCATGCATCGGACGGCGACTACACGCGGCCTGCGCCACTTGCGCTAAGGTGCTTCGCATCCCGACCCACCGAGGCGCAGACATGTCCACACCTTCCCCGGTCGCGGCGCGGCCCCGCAAGCACTTTTCGATGATCCGCGGCTTCCACCTCGCCGACTTCTTCACCCTCGGCAACGCGGCTTGCGGCGTCGGTGTCGTATTCCTCTCGATGGCCTACGTCGCGAGCCAGCAGCTCACGCACTTTCTCTGGGCGGCGGCGCTGGCACCCGCCGCCTTCGTCTTCGACGTCTTCGACGGGCGCATCGCGAGATGGCGGCAGACGCATTCGGCCCTCGGGCGCGAGCTCGATTCGCTGGCCGACGTCATCTCCTTTGGCGTGGCACCGGCCGCCCTCGCCTTCGCGGCCGGGCTGGACGGCGGCTGGGACTGCGCGATCCTCGCCTACTTCGTCTGCTGCGGGGTGAGCCGGCTGGCCCGCTACAACGTCACCGCGGAGTCGCTTTCGGAGGGCGCCGACAAGGTCAAGTACTTCGAGGGCACGCCGATCCCGACCAGCGTGGTGCTGGTCGGCGTGCTGGCCTGGGCCGCCTGGCAGGGCCGCCTCGGTGAGGCGGTCTGGGGCGGCGCGTGGATGCTCGGGCCGTGGGTGCTGCATCCGCTGACGCTGCTGTTCGCGCTCTCGGGGACGCTGATGATCAGCAAGACATTGCGAATTCCGAAGCTGTAGCAAGGTCGCACCCCGCAAGCCGGTTACCCTCGCCGGCATGCGACCCCTTCGCGCATTCCTTGTACTTTCGCTGGCCCTCCTCCTCGCGGCTTGCGCGACGCTGCCGGCGGCGGTCCATCGCTCACCGTCGTCTGCTTTCACCAGCACCGACGACACCTTCCTCGGCAAGGCCCTGGCGCCGGAGTTGATGGCGCATCCGGGGCTCACCGGAATCCTGCCGCTGATCGACGCGCGCGAGGCTTTCGCGGCGCGCATGGCGCTGGCCCAGGCCGCCGAGCGCAGCCTGGACATGCAGTACTACATCTGGCGCGGCGACACCACGGGGCAGCTGCTGTTAGAGGCCGCCTGGGCGGCGGCCGAGCGCGGCGTGCGCGTGCGCCTGCTGCTCGACGACAACAACACCAGCGGATTGGACGGCACGCTGGCCGTGCTCGATGCGCATCCGAATCTCGAGGTCCGGCTCTTCAATCCCTTCGCGAACCGCAGCCTCAGGGCCGGCGACTTCGCGCTCGACTTCTCGCGCGTCAACCGCCGGATGCACAACAAGTCCTTCACGGCGGACAATCAGGTCGCCATCGTCGGCGGCCGCAACGTGGGCGACGAATACTACGGGGCCGACCAGTTGCTCGGCTTCCAGGACCTCGATGTCGTCACGGTCGGGCCGGTGGTGCGGCAGGTCTCGCGCCAGTTCGACCTGTACTGGAACAGCGAGGCCGCGTACCCCGCCACTGCACTGCTCGGCAAGCCGCCGCCCGACGGGGCCGTGCGGCTGCTCGCGCAATGGGCGGGCCTGCGCCAGCAGCCGCAGA
>NZ_LMTS01000172.1:38034-38804 GCF_001541225.1 Variovorax sp. WDL1
GGACTACCTGGAGGCGGTGCGCCAGACGCCGCTGATGCGCGAGGTCGCCGCGCGCCGGCTGCCTTTCGAGTGGGCCGATGCGCACGTGGTGAGCGACCTGCCGTCGAAGGTGCAAGCGCCCGACGGGCACGAGCAGCAGCTCATGTTCCCCCTGCTCAAGCAAGCGATGGGCGAGCCCCGGCGCGAGCTCGACCTGGTGTCCCCCTACTTCGTGCCCGGCGCGGAGGGCGCGCAGGAACTCGCCGCGGCGGCCCGGCGCGGCGTGGCGGTGCGCGTGCTGACCAACTCGCTGGCCGCGACCGACGTCGCCGCGGTGCATGCCGGCTATGCCCGCTACCGCAAGGACCTGCTGGCCGCCGGCGTCGTCCTCTACGAGCTCAAGCCCAGCGCCGCGCCGCCGCCGCGGCCGGAGGAGGAAAGGCGCCGCAACCCCGGCGGCAGCTCGGCCGCGAGCCTGCATGCCAAGACCTTCGCGGTGGACCGCAGCCGCATCTTCGTCGGCTCGCTCAACCTCGATCCGCGCTCGGTGCACCTCAACACCGAGATGGGCGTCGTGATCGACAGCCCCACGCTCGCGCGGCGGCTGGGGGTGGAGATCGACCAGGCGGTGCCGACGCAGGCGTACGAGGTGCGCCTCCTCCACGGGGGCGGCATGGAGTGGATCGACCGCGGACCCGAGGGCGAGGCACGCTACCGAAGCGAACCCGATACCGGCGCGCTGCGGCGCCTGTGGGTCGACCTCCTGTCGCTGCTGCCGATCGAGTGGCTGG
>NZ_LMTS01000172.1:38847-42037 GCF_001541225.1 Variovorax sp. WDL1
GGACCTGCTACAGCTCATTGGCGCCGGCTGCCGCCGCCGTTGCACGGAGGGTCACAGGTCTATAGTCCGCATTCGCCATGCAGACCATCAGCCTTTCCAGAGCCAAGATCCAGGCGCCCCGGTTCCGCGGCGGACTTATCGAGCGCGAGGATCTGGAACAGCACCTCGGCGATGCACTGACGAAGCGACGCCTGGTCCTGCTCGTGGCGCCCGCCGGCTACGGCAAGACGGCCGCGCTGTCGCGCCAGCTGCAACGGCTTCCTGCAGGCTGCGCCGTCGCCTGGCTCACCGCGGACGAGGAAGACGATCTGCAGCGACTGCTCTCGCACCTCATAGAGGCGCTGGAACCCCTCGATCCGCCGTGGCGCCTGGCCCCCGAGGCCTTGTTCGAGCTGGTGGCCCAGGGCCGGCTGCGCGAGGCCGCCTCCGCATTGCTAGGCGCGCTCGAAGCCACCGAAACGGCCAACGGCGTGATCGTGCTGGACGACCTGCATGCCGTCGCGGACGCCCGCGTGTTCGAATTCCTGGGACACGTCCTCGAAGGCTTGCCCCAGAACTGGACGCTCGCCATTGCGACGCGCGTGGAGCCGCCACTGGCGCTGGGGCGCTGGCGCGCGCGGCGCGAAATCGCCGAGTTCGACGAGACGGCCCTGAGCTTCTCCAGGCGGGAAGTGCAGGATCTGTGGCGCCATGCGACGGGCAAGGACGACCCAGAGCAGGCCGACCGCCTGCTCGAGCGCACCCAGGGCTGGGTCGCCGGACTGAGCCTGAGCCTTGAAGCGTCGCAAAGGTTGGCTGCGACGGCCCCGAAGGGCATCTGGCACAACCGCCGCCACCTGTTCGAGTACCTGGCCAGCGAAGTCCTCGAACACCTCCCAGGCGAACTGCAGGTGTTTCTCCTGCGCTGCTCCTTGTTGGCTGAACTCACGGTGCCGCGCTGCGAGCAGATCAGCGGCAATGCGTGCGCCGCCCGGCTGCTGGAGGACATCGAGCGCCGGCGGCTGTTTGTCTCCGTGCTCGACAGCGACGAGCTGACGATGCGCCTGCACGATCTCTTCCGCGACTTCCTGGAGGAACGCCTGCGCCGGCTCCATCCCGAGGAGGTGCCCGCGCTGCTGCGCCTTGCCGCCAAGGGCGAAACGGACCCGGTGCGCCGCACGCTCATGCTCGTGCGCGCGGGCGCCTGGGACGAGGCGCAGCAGAGCGTGGCAGATGCGACCCCGGACATGCTGGCCTGCGATGAGGGCGCCCAGGTGATTCGCATCATCGAGCAGTTTCCTGCCGACATCCAGGCCCGGTCTCCGTTCCTGGCCTATACCCGCGGCCTGTGCGCCTGGCCGCACTACCAGTACGGCGCGGTGCGCGCTGCCATGGAACATGCCGCGGCCGGGTTCGACTCGCTCGGACAGCACGGCAACGCGCAGCGCGCGCGGGCCATGCAGGCGCTGGCCATGTTCTTCTGTGGCCGAATGGAGGAGGCCCGGCGCCTCAGCCAGGCTGTTCGCGCGCGGCCCATGGACCTCGAAATCGAGACGCTCACCGAGCTGCTCGACTTCTGGTACGAAGGCCACCACGGCCCGGTCGACGGACCTGGCGATCACCTCGCCAAAGTAGTCGATCTGCTAGTGCAGGGAGGTGGCGCCGAACTGTGGTTTCGCTGCATGCCCCGCGTCAACGTGTTCATCAGCCGCCCCGGTGTGAGCACTCAGATTCGGCGTCTGATCCATGGCGCCAGGGCGACCCTCGGCGATGGCCACTGGTCCCTGCACGCCAATGCGAACCTGATGGAAGCCTGGCTGCTTCTATGGCAGGGCAGGCTCGCCGAGCTGGAGGCCCTATTCCAGAGGACCGAAGAAGACTCCCGTTGGCTGGGCCAGCCCGCGGGCTTGCGCATTCGGCAGCTGACCCCGAAGATCATGTACCACCTGGCCTGCGACGACAGGGACGCCGTGCGCGCGACGCGCGACGCCATCGTGGCGCATGTTGCCTTCCTGGACCACTCCAGCGATATGCCGCAGGCGGTGCTCAACGCAGTCCTGACGGCCTCCGCCGCCATCGGGGACTGGCCGGCCGTGCGCTTGCACTTGCCGGCATTCAGAGTCGCGGTTGGCCATGAGAGCCCCAGCGTGCAACTGTCCATCCGAACCTTCGAGGCACAGCAAGCGCTTCAGGAAGGCCGCACCCGCGAAGCCCTGACAGCGCTTCGCGAGCTGGTGACAAGATCGGCTTCTCTCGACTCGATCTTCCTCGATGCCACGGTCCGTACACAGCTTGCGCGCGCCGAGCTCGCCGATGGTTCACCGACGGCGGCCTGGCGAGCGCTGGAGCCCTTGATCGAGCGGGTGACGGCCAGCGGCAACATCGGCCAGATCCTGTTCATGGGCGTGCAGGTCCTGACCGAGCTGTCGCTCGCCCCCTGGGAGAGTGCCGCGTCCAAGGAAGGATTGGCGACCCTGCGCCATTGGGTCGAGACCGCCCGGCGGTTCAAGGCCGGCTCGCACGAGCGGCCTCGTGCCTCGGCAGCCCAGGATGCAGGCCTCAGTACACGCGAACTCGAAGTCCTCGCGCTGCTGGCCGATGGGCAGAGCAACAAGCTCATCGCGCGGGCCCTGGACCTGAGTCCGCACACCGTCAAGCGCCATGTCGCGCGCATTCTCGACCGGCTCGACCTGGCCTCGCGCATGCAGGCGGCCGCCTGGTATCGCACACGCTCCATCGGCTGAAGCGCCGCACGCAGTCCGCCAGCTTCGCCAGGGCCGAGATCCAGACGCCTCGCTTCCGAGAGCTCACTGGCGCGGGATGCCGAAGCGACTTTTATCTTCTGTGTGACAAGATTACTCAACAGGGGCCGCGGGGGGATTTGCCGCAGTCGCACGACAGTGCTGCAGGTCTTATAGTCCCTTTCCCATGCAATCCGTCAGCCTCGCCAGAGCCAAGATCCAGGCGCCTCGCTTCCGAGGCGGATTGATCGAGCGCGGAGATCTGGAGGAGCACCTCTACGATGCACTCACGAACCGGCGCCTGGTCCTTCTGGTCGCGCCGGCGGGCTACGGCAAGACGGCCGCGCTGTCGCGCCAGTTGCAGCGGCTTCCTCCGGGCTGCGCCGCCGCCTGGCTCACCGCGGACGAGGAAGACGATCTGCAGCGGCTCCTCTCGCACCTCATAGAGGCGCTGGAACCCCTCGATCCGC
>NZ_LMTS01000172.1:42047-44666 GCF_001541225.1 Variovorax sp. WDL1
CTGCTCGATCTGGTGGCCCAGGGCCGGCTGCGCGAGGCCGCGTCCGCATTGATCGGCGCGCTCGAGGCCACCGACTCGACCAGCGGCGTCATCGTGCTGGACGACCTGCATGCCGTCGCGGACGCCCGCGTGTTCGAGTTCCTGGGCCACCTGCTCGAAGGCCTGCCACAGAACTGGACGCTCGTCATGGCAACGCGCGTGGAGCCGCCGCTGGCGCTGGGGCGCTGGCGCGCACGGCGCGAGATTGCCGAGTTCGACGAGACGGCCCTGAGCTTCTCCAGGCAGGAAGTGCAGGATCTGTGGCGCCATGCCACCGGGCAGGACGATCCGGAGCGCGCCGGGCGCCTGCACGAGCGCACCCAGGGTTGGGCCGCCGGGCTCTGCCTGGGCCTGGAAGCCTCGGAAGGATCGGCCGCGACGGCTCCGAAGGACACTTGGCACAACCGCCGCCACCTGTTCCAGTATCTGGCGAGCGAAGTCCTCGAAGACCTGCCGGGCGAGCTGCAGGCGTTTCTCCTGCGCTGCTCGTTGTTGGCTGAACTCACCGTGCCACGCTGCGAGCAGATCAGCGGCAATCCGCGCGCGGCCCGGTTGCTGGAGGACATCGAGCGACGGCGGCTGTTCGTCTCCATGCTCGACAGCGAGGAGCTGACGCTGCGCCTGCACGACCTCTTCCGCGACTTCCTGGAGGAGCGCCTGCGCCGGCATCATCCCGATGAGGTGCCCGCGCTGCTGCGCCTTGCGGCCCAGGGCGAAACAGACCCCGTGCGCCGCACGCTCATGTACTTGCGCGCGGGCGCCTGGGACGAGGCGCAGCAGAGCCTGGCCGAGGCCACGCCGGACATGATCGCCTGTGATGCAGGCGCCCAGGTGATTCGTCTCATCGAGCAGTTTCCCGCCGATATCCAGGCGCAGTCGCCCTTCCTGGCCTATGCCCGAGGGCTGTGTGTCTGGCCCCAATACCACTACTGCACGGTCCGGTCGGTCATGGAGGATGCCGCGGCCGGGTTCGAGGCCATGGGGCAGCACGACCACGCACAGCGCGCCCGTGCCATGCGGGCGCTCGGCATGTTCTGCTGCGGCCAGATGGCGGCGGCCCGGCAACTGGGCCAGGCTGTCCGCGCCCGGCCCATGGACCTCGAGACCCAGACGCTCTGCGAACTGCTCGACTGCTGGTACGAGGCCTACCACGGCCCGGTCGAGGGGCCCGGCAAACGCCTAGCCAAGGTCGTCGACCTGCTGGCTCAAGGGGGCAGCGCGTATCTATGGCTTCGCTGCCAGACCCGCGTCAACATGCTCATCAGCCGACCCGGCGTCAGCGCACAGATCCAGCGCCTGATCCGCGGCGCCAGGGCGGCCGCAGGCGATGGATATTGGTCACTCCAGGCCAATACGAGCCTGGCGGAAGCCTGGGTGTTCCTTTGGCAAGGCAGGATCGCCGAGCTGAAGGCGGCGTTGCAGAGGATCGAAGAAGATTCCCGTTGGCTGGGCCAGCCGCCTGGTCTGCGCATCCGGCTGCTGGCACTGAAGGTCAACTACCAGGTGATATGCGACGACAGGGAAGCCGTGCGCGCGACCTGCGACGCCATCGCCGCGCATGTTGCCTTGCTGGAACACTCCGGTGAACTGCCGCTGGTCTACCTCAACGTCGTGGCGAGGGCCTCTGTTGCCATCGGGGACTGGCACGCCGTGCGCATGCACTTGCCTGCGTTCCACGTCGAGGTCGACCGGGAGAACCCCAGCATCAATATGTTCCTGCGCACCTTCAGGGCGCAACTGGCGATGCAGGAAGGACGGACCGGCGAGGCGCTGACGACGCTTCGCGAGCTGGCGGCAGGAACGGCCCTGAGTGACACGAATGGCCTCGATGCCACGGTGCGGACACAGCTCGCGCTTGCCGAACTCGCCCATGGTTCGCCGGCCGCAGCCTGGCGAGCGCTCGAGCCGCTGATCGAACACGTCACAGCCAGCGGCGATGTCGGCCAAGTCCTGGTCACCGGCCTGCGCGGCTTGACCGAGCTGTCGCTCGCGCCGTGGGGTGGTGCTGCGTCCAAGGAAGGGCTGGCGGCCCTGCGCCAATGGGTCGAGATTGCGCAGCGCTGCAAGGACGGTTCGCTGGCGCCGCCGCGTGCCTCGGCAGCCCAGGACGGGAATCTCAGTGCCCGGGAACTCCAGGTCCTTGCGTTGCTCGCCGAGGGCCGAAGCAACAAGCTGATCGCACGGGCCCTGGGCCTGAGCCCGCACACCGTCAAGCGCCATGTCGCGCGCATCCTCGACCGGCTGGATCTGGCCTCGCGCATGCAGGCGGCCGAGTGGTACTCCGCACGCCTCGGCGGCTGATGCGCCGTCGCCTGGCGGGTGCGCCAATCTAGTCCACGCTCGCGCCCGAGGCCTTCACCACCTTCGTCCACTTGACTTGTTCGCTGTCGATCAGCTTGGCGAACTCGTCCGGCGTGTTGCCGGACGGAATCGCGCCCTGGGCCAGCAGCTTCTCGCTGACCGCCGTGGCACCCAGTGCCTTGGCGACCTCCTGCTGGATGCGGTTCACGATCTCCGGCGGCGTTCCGGCCGGCGCCAGAAGGCCGAACCACGAGCTCGCCTCGTAGCCCTTGAGCGCCG
>NZ_LMTS01000172.1:44676-56306 GCF_001541225.1 Variovorax sp. WDL1
TCCGGCCTCCTCTACCGTGGGCACATCGGGCAGGACCGGCAAGCGCTGCGCTGTGGTCACTGCCAGCGCCTTCAGGCTGCCGGCCTTGATGTGCTGCATCGACGAAGGCAGGTTGTCGAACATCACGTCGGCGTTGCCGCTCACCATGTCCATCACCGCCGGGGCCGAGCCGCGGTAGGGGATGTGCGTCATGAAGGTGCCCGTCATGGTCTTGAAGAGCTCGCCTGCGAGGTGGATGGAGGTCCCGTTGCCGCCGGACGCCATGTTGAGCTTGCCGGGGTGGCGCTCGGCGTACTTGATGAAATCCGCCACGCTTTCGATGTTGAGCGCCCTCGCCTTGGCGGCGTTCATCTCCATCACGTTCGGCACCGCGGCCACGAGCGTGATCGGCGCGAAGTCCTTGACCGGGTCGTAGGGCAGCTTGCGGTAGAGCG
The DNA here is from genome assembly GCF_001541225.1 of Variovorax sp. WDL1. Taxonomy (GTDB): domain Bacteria; phylum Pseudomonadota; class Gammaproteobacteria; order Burkholderiales; family Burkholderiaceae_C; genus Variovorax. The sequence goes on from NZ_LMTS01000172.1 coordinate 45,111, forward strand.
CCCGGTTGATGCCATGCGTGCCCACGGTACCCATCAGCAGCGTATATCCGTCGTTCGGCGATCTGGCGACGATCTCCGTGCCCACGTTGCCGGAGGCACCCGTGTGGTGTTCGACGATGAACGGCTGCCCAAAGGCCCTGGACAGTTCCGGCGCCATCGCCCGCGCGAGGATGTCGGTGGTGCCGCCGGGCGGGAAGGGAACGACGATGCGTACGGGCTTCTCGGGCCAGGTGCCTTGGGAAATCGCGGAGCTTGCAGCCATCAGCAGCGTGGCCGCAGCGGCGAAGCCGATCGCCGTGCGGCGGGACGCAAGAATCGAAGGTTTCATGCTGGATTCCGCCTCGGTGCAAAGTGCCGAGTTTCACATTCCGTGCCGCGTTTGCCCAGCTATAGTCAAACCCGCATGCAACCCGCCAGCCTTGCCAGAGCCAAGATCCAGGCGCCTCGCTTCCGCAGGGGACTGATTGAACGCCGCGAGCTCGAACAGCAGCTCGGCAACGCACTGACAAGCCGCCGCCTGGTGCTGCTCGTGGCGCCCGCGGGCTACGGCAAGACGGCCGCGCTGTCGCGGCAGCTGCAACGGCTTCCCGCAGCCAGCGCCGTCGCCTGGCTCAGCGCGGACGAAGAAGACGATCTCCACCGCTTCCTCTCCCACCTGATCGAAGCGCTGGAGCCCCTGGACCCACCGTGGCGCCTGGCCCCAGAGGCCCTGTTCGAGCTGGAGGCCCACGGCAGGCTGCGCGAGGCGGCGGCCGCATTGGCCGGGACGCTCGAGGCAACCGACACGCCGGATCGAGGCCTGATCGTCCTGGACGATGTGCACGCCGTCCCCGACCCGCGCGTGTTCGAGTTCCTGGGGCACCTGATCGAAGAGCTCCCGCAGAACTGGACGCTTGTCATCGCGTCGCGCGTGGAGCCCCCGCTGGCCCTCGGGCGCTGGCGCGCGCGGCGCGAGGTGGCCGAGTTCGACGAGACGATCCTGGGCTTCACCAGGAAGGAAGTGCAGGACCTGTGGCGCCATGCCACGGGGCGAGACGACCCCGAGCAGGCGCAGCGCCTTCTCGACCAGACCCAGGGCTGGGCCGCAGGCCTTTGCCTGAGCCTCGAAACCTCGGCGCGATCGGCCGCGGCGGCGCCGAAAAGCGTCTGGCACAACCGCCGCCACCTGTTCGACTACCTGGCCAGTGAAGTCTTCGATCACCTGCCTCTCGAACTGCAGGAGTTTCTCCTGCGCTGCTCCTTGCTCCCCGAGCTCACGGTGCAGCGCTGCGAACGGATCGACGGCAATCCCCGCGCGGCCCGGTTGCTGGAAGAGCTCGAGTGCCGCCGGCTGTTTGTCTCCGTGCTCGACAGCGAGGAGCTGACGCTGCGCCTGCACGACCTTTTCCGCGATTTCCTGGAAGAGCGCCTGCGCCAGCTCCATCCCGAGGAGGTGCCGGCGCTGCTGCGCCTTGCCGCCGAAGGCGAAGCCGACCCGGTGCGCCGCACGCTCATGTATTTGCGCGCGGGCGCCTGGGACGATGCCCAACGGAGCCTGATCGAGGCAACAGCAGACATGCTGGCCGGCGACAAGGGCGCCCAGGTGATTCGCCTCGTCGAGCAGTTTCCCGCCGACATCCAGGCCCGGTCGCCCGTGCTGGCCTACGTCCGGGGCTGGTGCGCCTGGCCGCACTACCAGTACGGCGCGGTGCGCTCGGCCATGGAGCACGCCGCGAGCGGCTTCGATGCACTGGGGCGGCACGACGACGCCCAGCGCGCCCGGGCCATGCAGGCGCTCGCGATTTTTTTCTGCGGCCAGATGGAGGAGGCCCGGCGGCTGGGCCAGGCTGTCCGGGCCCGGCCCATGGACCTGGAAACCGAGATCCTCAGCGAGCTCCTCGATTTCTGGTACGAGGCCTACCACGGCCCGGTCGATGGTCCCGGCAATCGCCTTGCCAGGATGGTCGACTTGCTGATGCAAGGGGCCAGCGCAGAGCTGTGGTTTCGCTGCATGCCCCGCATCAATGTGCTCATCAGCCGCCCCGGCGTGAGCACACAGCTCCAGCGCATGGTCGATGGCGCCAGGGCGGCCACGGGCGAGGGGCACTGGTCCCTCCAGGCCAGCGTGAACCTGCTGGAGGTCTGGCTGTTTCTCTGGCAAGGCAGGGTCTCCGAGATGGAGGCCGCGTTCCAGAGGATCCAGGAAGATTCCCAGTGGCTGGGCCAGCCTGCAGGTTTGCGCATTCGGCTGCTTGCACTGAAGGTCAACTACCAGGTGATCTGCAACGACAGGGATGCCGTGCGGGCGACCGGCGATGCCATCGCCGCGCATGCCTCCCTGCTGGACCACTCCAGCGACCTGGCCGAGATCGTTCTCAGCAGCGCCACGAGGTCCTCTGCCGCCGTCGAAGACTGGCCGGCCGTGCGCATGCGCTTGCCCGTCCTGGCCGAGCTGGGCTGCAGGAACCCGAGCATGCAGATGTTCATGCGCACCTTCAAGGCGCAGTTGGCCCTGCAGGAAGGTCGCCTCGGCGACGCCCTGGCGACGCTTCGCGAGTTGGTGACGAAATCGGCGCTGCTCGACACGAGCTGCCTCGACGCCCTGGTCCGAACACGGCTTGCACTCGCCGAGCTCGCCGATGGCTCGCCAGCAGCAGCCTGGCGGGCGATGGCGCCGCTGGTCGAGCGGGTGGTGGCCAGCGGCAATGTCGGCCAGGTCCTGATCACGGGCGTGCCGGCTCTGACCGAGCTGTCGCTCGCCTCCTGGGGCACTGCCGCGCCCAAGGAAGGGGTGGCGACCTTGCGCCAATGGGTCGAGACCGCGCAGCGGTTCAAGGCCGGCTCGCAGCAGGCTCCGCGGCCCTCGGCAGCCGACAATGCCGGCCTCAGTGCCAGGGAACTCGAGGTCCTCGCGCTGCTGGCTGATGGCCAGAGCAACAAGCTGATCGCACGGGCCCTGGACCTGAGCCCGCACACCGTCAAGCGCCACGTCGCGCGCATCCTCGACCGGCTCGACCTGTCTTCGCGCATGCAGGCGGCCCAGTGGTACCGCACGCGTTTCGGCACCTGAGGCCTCCCCTGCCGCAGGGCTGTGATCGCTATCGCAAACGATCGTTCGCAGGGCTATAGTCCGGCTCACCCATGCAATCCGCCAGCCTGCGGGTCATCATCACCCAAACCTCGTGCTCGAAGAGAGGCGTTTGATTTTCATTCTTTCCGAATGAGAGGCACACCATGGAGACATCGATGATGCGCAGATCTTTAGTGGCCGCCGGTCTGGCGGCACTGCTGGTTTTCCCGGCCGCCGCACAGGAGCCCTACCCCAGCCAGCCGTTGAAGCTGATCGTGCCCTACCCTGCGGGCGGCGCCACCGACGTCATCGCGCGCACGATCGGGCAGAAGCTGCAGGAAGCGTGGGGGCAACCCACGCTGGTGGAGAACCGGCCTGGCGCCGGCGGCACCATCGGCAACGGCTTCGTCGTCAAGGCGCCGCCCGACGGCTACACCGTGCTCATCGGGATCAGCTCAATGATCCAGCAGCCGTGGCTCATGGAAAAGCTCCCCTACGATCCGTTGAAGGACCTGGCGCCCGTCACGATGATCGCCCGCAGCCCGAACATATTGGCCGTCCCGGTGGACTCGCCAGCGAGCGATCTGAAGAGCTTCATCGCGATGGTCAAGGCCAACCCCGGCAAGTACAACTTCGGCAGCTACGGCGCCGGCACCTATGCGCATCTCCAAGGCGCACTCTTGAACATGCAGGCCGGCATTGACCTGCTGCACGTGCCTTTTCCTGGAAGCTCGCAACTGGTTACCAACCTGATCAGCGGCCAGCTTTCTTCAGCCTTCGTCGACAGCGGGTCCGCCCGACCACATCTGAAGTCGATCCGCCCGCTGGCGGTCACCGGCGTCGAGCGCATGCCCAGCTTGCCGGACGTGCCTACCTTCGCCGAGTTGGGCTTTCACTCCTTCGATCGCTATGGCTGGTTCGGCGTGTTCCTGCCAGCAGCGACGCCGATCCCGGTTGTGCAGAAACTGGCAAACGAGATCGATCGCATCCTGCACCTCCCGGAGGTCACCGCCAAGCTCGAGGCGCTGGGCCTGCAGGTGACAGGCGGCACACCGGAAGAGTTCCAGAAGCTCGTGCGCACGGACGCGGCTCACTACGCCCGAATCATCAAGGATGCGAACATCCGCTTGAAGCCCTGATTTCTGCAGGCGGCCATCGGCCTGCGCCAAAAGCGTCGGGGCAGACTGAAGCAGCCTTGCCTGTGAACTTCTGCAGCTTCTGCTGGCGGGTGATCGCTGCGGTACGAAACCGTTGCGATACGAACCATTGTTTGCGCAGCTATAGTGGTTTCACCCATGCAGTCCGTCAGCCTCGCCAGAGCCAAGATCCAGCCGCCCCGTTTCCGCAGCGGCCTGCTCGAGCGCAGCGAGCTCGAGCAGCAGCTCGGCGACGCGCTGGCGAGCCGACGGCTGGTGCTTCTGGTGGCACCGGCGGGCTACGGCAAGACGGCCGCTCTGTCGCGGCAGTTGCAGCGGCTTCCCGCGGGTTGTGCTGTCGCCTGGCTCACCGCCGACGAGGACGACGATCTCCAGCGGCTCCTGGCCCACCTGATCGAAGCGCTGGAGCCGCTGGATCCACCATGGCGCCTGGCGCCAGAGGCCTTGCTCGATCTGGTGGACCAGGGCCGCTTGCGCGAGGCGGTGTCGGCCTTGCGCAACACACTCGAAACCACCGACACGCCAGACGGCGGCGTGATCGTGCTCGATGACCTGCATGCCGTCGCGGACCCGCGCGTCTTCGAGTTCCTGAATCAGCTGCTCGAAGGCTTGCCACCAAACTGGACACTGGTGATTGCCTCGCGCGTGGAGCCTCCGTTGGCCCTGGGCCGCTGGCGGGCGCGGCGGGAAGTGGCCGAGTTCGACGAGACCGCGCTGAGCTTCTCGAAGAAGGAAGTACAGGATCTGTGGCGCCATGCCACGGGCGAGGCCGACCCCGAGCAGGCAGATCGCCTGCTCGAGCGGACCCAGGGCTGGGCCGCCGGACTCAGCCTGAGCCTCGCAGCATCGCAAAGGTCGGCCGCCACGGCGCCGATGGATGCGCGGCACAGCCGCCGCCACCTGTTCGAGTACCTGGCCACCGAAGTCCTCGAAGATCTGCCGGGCGAACTGCAGGGATTTCTGCTGCGCTGTTCGTTGCTGTCTGAACTCACGGTGCCGCGCTGCGAGCAGATCAGCGGCAATCCACGTGCGGCCAAGCTGCTGGAAGACATCGGGCGCCGCCGCCTGTTCAGCTCGGTGCTCGACAGCGAGGAACTGACGCTGCGCCTGCACGACCTCTTCCGCGATTTCCTGGAGGAGCGCCTGCGCCGGCTCCATCCCCAGGAGGTGCCGGCATTGCTGCGCCTTGCCGCTCAAGGCGAGACCGACCCCGTGCGCCGCACGCTCATGTACTTGCGCGCGGGCGCCTGGGACGAGGCGCAGCAGGGTCTGGCCAACGTGGCTGCAGACATGCTGGCCTGCGACAAAGGCATCCAGGTGATGCGCTTCATCGAGCAGTTTCCAGCTGATATCCAGGGGCGCTCCCCTTTCCTGTCCTATGCACGTGGACGTTGCGCCTGGCTGCAATACCGATACCGTGCAGTGCGGTCGGACATGGAGCATGCTGCCGCCGGCTTCGACGCACTGGGGCGCCACGACGACGCGCAGCGCGCTCGGGCGATGCAGGCAATCGCCACCTTCTTCTGCGGCTTCATGGAGGAAGCCCTGCGCTTGAGCAAGGTGGTCCGCTCTCGCCCGATGGATCTCGAAACAGAGACGCTCAGCGAACTGTTCGACTTCTGGTACGAGGGCCACCATGGCCCGCTCGACGGCCCCAGCCAACGGCTTGCCAAAGTGATCGACCTGCTGCGGCAAGGAGGCAGCGCCGACCTGTGGTTTATTTGCATGACCCGCGTCAACTCGCTCATCAGCCGGCCTGGCGTGAGCGCACAGATCCAGCGTTTGATCAAAAGCGCCAAGGCGGCTACAGACGACACGGACTGGTCCCTGCAAGCCAACGCGAACCTGATGGAAGGTTGGGTGCTTCTCTGGCAGGGCAGGTTCGCCGAACTGCAGGTCACGTTCCAGAGGATCGAAGAAGATTCCAACTGGTTGGGGCAGCCTGCGGGCTTGCGCATTCGACTGCTGGCACTGAAGGCCTATTACCAGGTGATCTGCGACGACGAGGAGGCCGTGCGGGCGACCCGCGACGAAATCGTCGCAGAGGCTTCCTTGCTGGACGGCTCCAGCGATTTGCCCCTGGTTTTCCGGACCGTCGTCGTGAGAGTCTCTGCCGCCATTGGAGACTGGCAGGCCGTGCGCACGCACCTGCCTGCGTTCCAGGTCGACATTGACCATGAGAGTCCGACCATGCAGATGTTCGTGCAAACCCTCAAGGCGCAGTTGGCCTTGCAGCAAGGGCGAGTCGGCGAGGCGCTGACGATGCTTCGCGAGCTGTCGACAAGATCGACGATGCTCAACACGACCAGCCTCGATGCCACGGTACGGACCCAGCTCGCGCTTGCCGAGCTCGCGGATGGTTCGCCGACTGCCGCCTGGCACGCGCTGGAGCCCTTGATCGCGCGCCTCGCGGCCAGCGGCAATGTGGGCGAGATCCTGACCACGGGCTTGCAGAGCCTGACCGACCTGTCGCGGGCCTCATGGGGTAGTGTTCGATCCAGCGAGGCATTGGCGACCTTGCGCGGTTGGGTCGAGACCGCGCAGCGATTCAAGATCCGCTCAAGAGAGGGGACGCGTACCGTGGCAACCCAGCAGGGTGCAGGCCTCAGTGCCCGGGAAGTTGAAGTCCTCGCATTGCTGGCAGAAGGCCAGAGCAACAAGCTGATCGCAAGGGCCCTGGACCTGAGCCCGCACACGGTCAAGCGCCATGTCGCGCGCATCCTCGACAGGCTCGACCTGGCCTCGCGCATGCAGGCTGCCCATTGGTACCACACACGTTTCGGCACCTGAGGCGCCCCGGCGCAGGACCGCTACCGTTATCGCAAACAGCGGTTTGCGGGGTAAGTTGGCAGGGCTATAGTCAGGTTCGCCCATGCAGTCCGCCAGCCTCGCCAGAGCCAAGATCCAGACGCCCCGCTTGCGCAGCGGGCTGATCGAGCGCAGCGACCTCGAAGAGCATCTCGGCGACGCGCTCGCAACCCGTCGCCGCCTGGTTCTTGTCGTCGCGCCGGCAGGCTACGGCAAGCCACGGCGTGATCGTGCTGGACGACCTGCATGCTGTCGCGGACGCCCGCGCGTCGCCACGTGGCGCGCATCCTCGACCGGCTCGACCTCGCCTCACGCATGCAGGCTGGCGCCTGGTACCGCACTCGCTTCGCGGGGCTCCAAGCAATGTATTCAGTTCGCGAGCCCCTTCGAAGGAGACACACATGAAGACATCCATGATGCGCGGGCTCTGTGTGGCAGCCTGGCTGGTAGCGCTATTGGGCGCCCAGGCCCTCGCGCAAGACCCCTACCCTAGCCGGCCGCTGAAGCTGATCGTGCCCTTCCCCGCCGGCGGCAGCACCGACGTGCTGGCGCGCATCATCGGGCAGAAGCTGCAGGAATCCTGGGGCCAGACCACGCTCGTGGAGAACCGCCCTGGCGCGGGCGGCACGCTCGGCAACAACTTCGTCGCCAAAGCGCCGCCCGATGGCTATACCGTGCTCATCGCCATCTCGTCGATGATCCAGCAGCCGTGGCTCATGGAAAAGCTTCCGTACGATCCGTTGAAGGACCTGGTGCCCGTCACCATGATCGCGCGCAGCCCGAGCATCCTTGCGGTGCCGCTGGACTCGCCCGCGAGCAACCTGCAGAGCTTCGTCGCGATGGTGAAGCGCCATCCCGGCAAGTACAACTTCGGCAGCTACGGCGTGGGCACCTACTCGCATGTCCAGGGTGCGCTCTTGAACATGCAGGCGGGCATCGACCTCACGCACGTGCCTTTCCAGGGCGGTCCACCGCTGATCACCAATATGATCGGCGGTCAGCTCGCCTCGGCCTTCATCGACAGTGGCAACGCCCTGCCGAACCTCCATGCCATGCGCCCATTGGCGGTGACCGGCACGCAGCGCATGCTCGCCTTGCCCGACGTGCCCACCTTCGCCGAGCTCGACTATCACTCCTTCGATCGCTACGGGTGGTTTGGGGTGTTCCTGCCCGCTGGAGCGCCGGCGCCGGTGGTGCGGAAGCTGTCGGACGAGATCGACCGCATCCTGCGCCTGCCGGAGGTCACCGCGAAGATCGAGGCGATGGGCCTGCAGGTGGCGGGCGGCAAATCGGAAGAGTTCCAGAATGTCGTGCGCACGGATGCCGCCGTCTACGCCCGGATCATCAAGGATGCGAACATCCGCTTGACGCCCTGACTTGGGCAGGCCGCCATCGGCCATTACGACGATTGTTCGCACGGCAATAGTAATTTCGCTCATGCAGTTCGCCAGCCTCGCCAGAGCCAAGATCCAGACACCCCGTTTCCGCAGCGGCCTGATCGAACGCAGCGAGCTCGAACAGCGCCTCGGCGACGCGCTGGCGAACCAGCGGCTGGTGCTCCTGGTAGCTCCGGCGGGCTACGGCAAGACAGCCGCCCTGTCGCGGCAGTTGCAGCGGCTTCCCGCGGGCCGTGCGCTCGCCTGGCTCACCACCGATGAAGACGACGATCTCCAGCGGCTGCTGGCCTACCTGATCGAAGCGCTGGAGCCGCTGGATCCTCCATGGCGCCTGGCGCCGGAGGCCTTGCTCGAGCGGGTGGACCAGGGCCGCCTGCGCGAGGCAACGTCGGCCTTGCTCAACACACTCGAAGCCACCGACACGCCGGGCGGCGGCGTGCTCGTGCTGGATGACCTGCATGCCGTCGCGGATGCGCGTGTCTTCGAGTTCCTGAACCAGCTGCTCGAAGGCTTGCCGCCGAACTGGACACTGGTGATTGCCTCGCGCGTGGAGCCGCCGCTGGCGCTCGCGCGTTGGCGGGCGCGGCGTGAAGTGGCCGAGTTCGATGAGACCGCGCTGAGCTTCTCGAAGAAGGAAGTGCAGGACTTGTGGCGCCATGCCACGGGCGAGGACGACCCCGAGCAGGCAGATCGCCTGCTCGAGCGGACCCAGGGCTGGGCCGCCGGACTCAGCCTGAGCCTCGAAGCATCGCAAAGGTCGGCCACCACGGCACCGATGGAAGCGCGGCACAACCGCCGCCACCTGTTCGACTATCTGGCCGCGGAAGTCTTCCAGGATCTGCCGGCCGAACTGCAGGCGTTTCTGCTGCGCTGTTCGTTGCTGTCCGAACTCACCGTGCCGCGCTGCGAGCAGATCAGCGGCAACCCGCGCGCGGCCGAGCTGCTGGAAGACATCGGACGCCGCCGGCTGTTCAGCTCGGTGCTCGACAGCGAGGAGCTGACGCTGCGGCTGCACGACCTCTTCCGCGACTTTCTGGAGGAGCGACTGCGCCGGCTCCATCCCGAGGAGATGCCGGCGCTGCTGCGCCGCGCGGCCCAGGGCGAGGCGGACCCCTTGCGCCGAACGCTCACGTACCTGCGCGCGGGCGCCTGGCAGGAGGCCGAGCAGAGCCTGGCCGACGGGACGGCGGACATGCTGGCTTCCGACAAAGGCGGCCAGGTGATCCGCATGATCGAGCAGTTTCCTGCCGACATCCAGGCCAGCTCCCCCGTGCTGGCCTATGTCCGGGGCTGGTGCGCCTGGCCGCGCTACCAGTACGGCGCGGTCCGGTCGAACATGGAGCAGGCGGCGGCCGGCTTCGACGCACTGGGGCGGCATGGCGAGGCGCAGCGCGCCCGGGCGATGCAAGCCGTGGCCATGTTCTTCTGCGGCCACATGGCGGAAGCCCGGCGCCTGAGCCAGACGGTTCGCTCCCAGCCCATGGACCTCGAAACCGAGGCGCTCAGCGAACTGTTCGACTTCTGGTACGAGGGCCATCACGGGCCGGTGGAGGGACCCGGCAATCACCTTGCCAATGCGATCGACCTGCTGGAAAAAGGGCGCAGTGCGGAGCTGTGGTTTCGCTGCATACCCCGCGTCAATATGTTCAGCAGCCGCCCCCGCGTGAGCGAGCAGATCCGGCGCATCGTCAACGGCGCCAGGGCCGCCACCGTGGACGGCCAGTGGTCCCTGCATGCCGACGCGAACCTCATGGACGCCTGGCTGCATCTCTGGCAGGGCAGGTTGCCCGAGTTGGAGGCCGCGTTCCAGAGAATCGAAGAGGATTCCCAGTGGTTGGGCCAGCCCGCTGGTTTGCAGGTTCGGCTGCTGACGCTGAAGGTCAACTATCAGTTGATCTGCGACGACACGGACGCTGTGCGCGAGACCCGCGACATGCTGGCCGCGCATGCTGCATTGCTGGACCCATCCAGCGATCTGCCTCTCCAATACCTTGCCATCGTCGTGAGGGCCTCTGCCGCCATCGAGGACTGGCCCAGCGTGCGAATGCACTTGCCTGCACTCGCGGTCAAGGTTGGCCATGAAAGCCCCTGCATGCGCATGTTCCTGCGCAGCATCGAGGCTCAGCTCGCATTCCAGGAAGGGCGCGCCGGTGAAGCGCTGAAGACGTTTCGCGAGCTTGCCGCCAGCTCTGCCGAGTTCAACACGATGTTCCTCGATGCCATGGTCCGGACACGGCTTGCGCTCGCCGAGTTGGCCGATGGTTCGCCGGCGGCAGCCTGGCGGGCACTGGACCCGCTGATCGAGCGCATCGTGTCCAGCGGCAATGTGGGCCAGGTCCTGGTGACGGGCGTGCGGGGCCTGAACGAGCTATCGGCCGCCTCATGGGGAGGTGCTGCCTCGGAAGAAGGACTGGCAATCTTGCGCGAATGGACCGCGATTGCGAAGCGGTTCAAGGCCCGCACCCAGAACAAGCCTTACGACCCGGCAGGCCAGCAGAGTGCAGGCCTTAGCGCCCGGGAACTCGAAGTCCTCGCGTTGCTGGCCGCCAGTCAAAGCAACAAGCTGATCGCCAGGACCCTGGACCTGAGCCCGCACACCGTCAAGCGCCACGTCGCTCGCATCCTCGACCGGCTCGACCTGTCTTCGCGCATGCAGGCGGCCCATTGGTACCGCACGCGTTTCGGCACCTGAGGCGCCCCGGCGCAGGACCGCTACTGTTATCGCAAACAATCGATTGCGGGGCTAGTTGGCAGGGCTATAGTCAGGTTCGCCCATGCAGTCCGC
>NZ_LMTS01000172.1:56405-59446 GCF_001541225.1 Variovorax sp. WDL1
TGCGCTCGCAAGCCGGCGCCTGGTTCTTCTGGTCGCGCCGGCGGGCTACGGCAAGACGGCGGCCCTGTCGCGCCAGATGCAGCGGCTTCCCCCCGGCTGCGCCGTTGCCTGGCTGACCGCCGACGACGAAGACGATCTCCAGCGGCTCCTGTCCCACCTGATCGAAGCACTCGAACCCCTCGACCCCCCGTGGCGCCTGGCGCCCGAGGCCTTGCTCGAACTGGTGACCCAGGGCCAGCTGCGGGAGGCGGCGTCGGCCTTGCTCGGCGCGCTCGAAGCCACCGAGGCAAGCCACGGCGTGATCGTGCTGGACGACCTGCATGCTGTCGCGGACGCCCGCGCGTTCGAGTTCCTGGGCCACCTGCTCGAAGGCCTGCCGCAGAACTGGACGCTCGTCATTGCATCGCGCGTGGAGCCGCCGCTGGCGCTGGGGCGCTGGCGCGCGCGGCGCGAAGTGGCCGAGTTCGACGAGACCACCCTGGGCTTCTCCAGGAAGGAAGTCGAGGACCTGTGGCGCCATGCCACCGGACGCGACGACCCCGAGCAGGCGGAACGCCTGCTCGACCGCACCCAGGGCTGGGCCGCCGGGCTTTGCCTGAGCCTCGAAGCATCCGAAAGATCGACTGCCAGCGCGCCCGCGGGCACCTGGCACAACCGGCGCCACCTGTTCGAATACCTCGCCAGCGAAGTTCTCGACGACTTGCCGCCCGAACTGCAGGAGTTTCTCCTGCGCTGCTCGGTGCTTTCCGAGCTCACGGCAGCGCGCTGCGAGCAGATCAGCGGCAATCCGCGCGCCACCCACCTGCTGGAAGACATCGAGCGCCGCCGGCTGTTCACTTACGTGCTCGAGGGTGACGGCGATGAACTGACGCTGCGCTTGCACGAACTCTTCCGCGACTTCCTGGAGGAGCGCCTGCGCCGGCTCCATCCCGAGGAGGTGCCTGCGCTGCTGCGCCTTGCCGCGCAGGGCGAGGCAGACGCTGTGCGCCGCACCCTCATCCTCTTGCGCGCAGGCGCCTGGGACGAGGCGCAGCAGAGCCTTGCCGACGCGACCTCGAACATGCTGGCCTGCGACGAGGGCACGCAGGTGATCCGGCTCATCGAGCAGTTCCCTGCCGATATCCAGGCCGCATCCCCCTCGCTGGCCTATGCACGCGGCCTGTGCGCCTGGCCGCGCTACCAGTACGGCGCGGTGAGATCGGCCATGGAACGCGCTGCAGGCGGCTTCGAGGCCCAGGGACGAAACCGCGACGCCCAGCGCGCGCGGGCCGTGCAGGCGCTGGCCATGTTCTTCTGCGGCCAGATGCCACAAGCCCGGACCTTGAGCCAGGCTGTCCGCTCCCAGCCCATGGACCGTGAAACCGAGACGCTCAGCGAATTGCTCGATTTCTGGTACGAGGCCTACCACGGCCCGATCGATGGCCCCGCCCTGCACCTCGCCCGGGTGGTCGACCTGCTCATGCAAGGGGCCAGCGCCGAGTTCTGGTTTCGCTGCATCACCCGCGTCAACATCCTCATCAGCCGCCCCGGTGTGAGCGCGCAGATCCAGCGCCTGGTCAACGGCGCCAGGGCCGTGGCGGGGGACGGGCAATGGTCCCTGCAAGCGAGCGCAAACCTGACGGAAGCCTGGCTGCTGCTCTGGCAGGGGCGGATCGCCGATCTGGAGGCCGTGTTCCAGAGGATGGAGGAAGACTCCCAGTGGCTGGGCCAGCCCCCGGGATTGCGCATTCGGCTGCTGACGCTGAAGGCCATGTACCACGTGAGCTGCGACGACAAGGAGGCCGTGCGCGCGACGCGCGACGCCATCATCAAGCATGTTTCCCTGCTGGAACACTCCGGCGAAATGCCCGTGCTCTATCTTTCGATCGCCGTCAGGGTCTCCGCCGCCATCGGGGACTGGCCCATCGTGCGCACGCACCTGCCTGCGTTCCACACCGGAGTCGGCCATGGGAACCCCAGCATGCAGATGTTCCTCAGCACCTTCAAGGCGCAGCTGGCATTACACGAGGGGCGCATCGGGGAGGCTTTGACGATCCTTCGCGAGTTGGTGGCCAGATCGGCCCAGCTCGACACCAACAGCCTCGATGCCACGGTGAGGACCCGGTTGGCGCTCGCCGAACTCGCAGATGGCTCGCCGACGGCCGCCTGGCGCGCGCTGGAGCCTTTGATCGAGCGGGTGGCCACCAGCGGCAACGTGGGCCAGGTCCTGGTCACCGGCGTGCCAACCCTGACCGAGCTGTCGCTCGCGCCGTGGGGCACTGCCGCAACGAGGGATGGGCTGGCGACCTTGCGCCAATGGGTCGAGGCCGTGCGGCGGTTCAATGCCGTCCAGCGCGAGCGGCCACGTGCCCCGGCAGTCAATGTTGCGGGCCTCAGCGAACGGGAACTGCAGGTCCTCGCGCTCCTCGCCGAGAGCCAGAGCAACAAGCTGATCGCACGAGCCCTGGACCTGAGTCCGCACACCGTCAAGCGCCATGTCGCGCGCATCCTCGACCGGCTCGGCCTGGCCTCGCGCATGCAGGCAGCTGACTGGTATCGCACACGCTTCGGCGGCTGACGCGCCGCCATGCCCTTCTCCAGCCTCGCCAGAGCCAAGATCCAGACGCCCCGCTTCCGCAGCGGCCTGATCGAACGCAGCGAGCTCGAGCAGCAGCTCGGCGATGCGCTGGCGAGCCGCCGGCTGGTGCTTCTGGTGGCCCCGGCGGGCTACGGCAAGACGGCTGCCCTGTCGCGGCAGCTGCAACGGCTTCCCGCGGGCTGCGCGGTCGTTTGGCTCACCGCAGACGAGGACGATGATCTCCAGCGGCTGCTGGCCTACCTGATCGAAGCGCTGGAGCCGCTGGATCCGCCATGGCGCCTGGCACCGGAGGCCTTGCTCGAGCGGGTGGACCAGGGCCGCCTGCGCGAAGCGGCGTCGGCCTTGCTCAACACCCTCGAAGCCACCGATACGCCGGACGGCGGCGTGATCGTGCTGGATGACCTGCATGCCGTCGCGGACGCCCGCGTCTTCGAGTTCCTGAATCAGCTGCTCGAAGGCTTGC
>NZ_LMTS01000172.1:59456-61628 GCF_001541225.1 Variovorax sp. WDL1
TCGTCGCGCGTGGAGCCACCGCTGGCGCTCGCGCGCTGGCGAGCCCGGCGCGAAGTGGCCGAGTTCGACGAGACGGCCCTGAGCTTCTCGACCAAGGAAGTGCAGGACCTGTGGCGCCATGCCACCGGCGCAGACGACCCCGAGCAAGCCAGGCGCCTGTACGACCGCACCCAGGGCTGGGCCGCCGGGCTCAGCCTGAGCCTCGAGACAACGGAGCAGTCAGCCGCCACGGCGCCAAAAGGCATCCGGCACAGCCGCCGCCATCTGTTCGATTACCTGGCCAGCGAAGTCCTCGAACAACTACCCCAAGAGCTGCAGGAGTTTCTGCTGCGCTGCTCGGTGCTTCCCGAACTCACGGTGCCGCGCTGCGAGCAGATCAGCGGCAACCCGCGCGCTGCCGAACTGCTCGAAGACATCGGGCGCCGCCGGCTGTTCAGCTCGGTGCTCGACAGCGAGGAGCTGACGCTGCGCCTGCACGATCTCTTCCGCGACTTCCTCGACGAGCGCCTGCGCCGGCTCCATCCCGATGAGGTGCCGGCCCTGCTGCGCCGCGCAGCCCAGGGCGAATCGGACCCCTTGCGCCGCACGCTCACGTACCTGCGCGCGGGCGCCTGGGAGGAGGCCGAACAGAGCCTGGCCGACGGGACGGCCGATATGCTGGCCGACGATCGAAGCGCGCAGATCATTCGCATCATCGAGCAGTTTCCGGCCGACATCCAGGCCCGCTCGCCCTTGCTCGCCTATGCCCGGGGCTTGTGCGCCTGGCCGCGATACCAGTACGCGACGGTGCGGTCGAGCATGGAGCATGCCGCCGCCGGCTTCGACGCACTGGGGCGCCATGACGACGCGCAGCACGCCCGGGCCATGCAGGCACTGTCCATGATCTTCTGCGGCCAGATGCAGGCGGCCAGGCGCCTGGGGCAGGCTGTTCGCTCCCGGCCCATGGACTTCGAAACCGAGACGCTCAGCGAGGTGATCGACTTCTGGTACGAGGGCCATCACGGCCCTGTCGACGGACCCAGCAATCGCCTCGGCAAGATCGTCGATCTGCTGACACAGGGGGCCAGCGCCGAACTGTGGTTTCGCTGCATGGCGCTCTTCAACATATTCCTCGGCCGCCCCGGCGTGAGCGCCCAGCTTCAGCGCCTGCTCCGCGGCGCCAGGGCCGCCGCCGGCGAGGGGCACTGGTCCCTGCACGTGATGGAAGCCTGGCTGCTGCTCTGGCAAGGCAGGATCGTCGAGCTGGGAACCGTGCTGCAGGACATCGAGGAGGATTCCCGCTGGCTCGGCGAGCCCTCGGGCTTGCGCATTCGGCTGGCAACGCTGAAGGTCATGTACCAGGTCGCCCGCGACGACATGGACAACCTGCACGCGACGCGTGACGTCATCGCCGCGCACGCTTCCTTGCTGGACCGCTCCAGCGACATGTATCTCGCAGTCCTTGGCATCCTCGTGAAGGCTTGTGTCGCCCTCGGGGACTGGACGGCCGTGCGCACGCACCTGCGCTCGTTCCGCGTCGAACCCGGCCGTGAGAACCCGTGCACGCAGATGCTCATAGACAGCTTCAAGGCGCAGTTGGCCTTGCACGACGGCCGCACCGACGAGGGCCTGACGATGCTTCGCGAACTGGTGACGAGGTCATCCCTGCTCGACTCCGTCTACCTGGATGTCACGGTGCGAACACAGCTGGCACTCGCCGAGCTGGCCGACGGCTCGCCGGCTGCCGCCTGGCGAGCGCTGCAGCCGCTCATCAAGCAGGTGACGGCCAGCGGCAATGTGGGCCAGGTCCTGATCGTGGGCCTCCCGGTGCTGACCAGGCTGTCGCTTGCGTCATGGGACGGCGCCGCGTCCAAGGAAGGGTTGGCAGTCCTGCGCCAATGGGTCGAGACGGCCCGGCAGCTCAAGGTCGGCGCGCAGGAAAAGCCGCGCAGTCCGGCGGCCCAGCAGGATGCGGGCCTCAGTGCGCGAGAGCTCGAAGTGCTCGCCTTGCTGACCCAGGGACAGAGCAACAAGCTGATCGCCAGGACGCTCGACCTGAGCCCGCACACGGTCAAGCGCCATGTGGCACGCATCCTCGACCGGCTCGACATGGCCTCGCGCATGCAGGCTGCCAACTGGTACCGCGCGCACATCGGCGGCTGAGGCCGACCGCCATTGCAGCTCGAGCGGCTG
>NZ_LMTS01000172.1:61668-62322 GCF_001541225.1 Variovorax sp. WDL1
CGAAGGCCCTGCCCTCGCCTTGCAGGCGCCATGGCATAGTCAGTAGGAAGCGCCGAACTGTGGTTTCGCTGCATGAGCCGGGTCAATACGGAACTGGGCTACCATCCTTCGATCGCGACGGCTGGTACGGCGTGTTCCTCCCAGCCGCGACGCCGACCCCGGTGGTACAGAAGCTGGCGGACGAGATGGACCACGTCATTCACCTGCCTGAAATCATGGCCAAGATCGAGGCACTGGGTCTGCAAGTGGGCGGCGGCAAACCAGAAGAGTTCCAGAAGGTCGTGCGCGCAGATTCCGCCGCCTGCACCCGCATCATCAAAGAGGCGAACATTCGCTTGACGCCCTGAACCCTGTGGCATGCCGGCTCCGCGCCGATCCAGATCAGATCGCGCGGTTGGTCGAATGCCGCTGGTCATTGACTCCCTTCGACTCGCCTCCTGAGGACCTGCATGAACGACGGCCTTGCCCAATTGATCGAACTCGCCGCGGCCCCGCCGCTGGCGCCTGCTTGCGACCACTTCTACTTCCTGCGCCACGGCCAGACCGCGGGCAATGCGCAGCGGATCTTCCAGGCGGTCGATGCGCCGCTGAGCACGCTCGGGCTGCAGCAGGCGGCGCGCGCTGCCGAGCGGCTGGCGGGCGAGCCGATCCGCA
>NZ_LMTS01000172.1:62369-84978 GCF_001541225.1 Variovorax sp. WDL1
CGCGCCTTCGACACGGCCCACGCGGTCGCGACCGGGCTGGGCATGGCGCCCCTGCACTTCGAGGGCCTGCGAGAGCGTAACTTCGGCGCCCTTATCGGGACTTCCTCCGCCGAACTGGACTGGGCCTGCGAGCCCGAGGGCGGCGAAACCCTGCCCCAGTTCGTCGCGCGCAAGCGCGCCGCGCTGGAGGCTGCGCTGGCGCATCCGGCGCCGGTGCTGATCGTGGCCCATGGCGGCTCGCTCCACGTGCTCGTGGCGGCGCTTGGCATCCCGACAGACCGCGGCGTGCTCGGCAACGCGCAGCCCTTGCGCTTCGAGCGAAGCGGTCCTACATGGACGGTGAGGCCGCTCCTGCACCATTCGCATGGTGGGGCCGCATTGGCCTGAACGGCTCGGGACGCCGCCCATTACCACCATGGACTTCAAAGACTACTACCAGGCGCTCGGCGTCGAGCGCAACGCGACGGAAGAGGAAATCCGCAAGGCCTACCGCAAGCTCGCGCGCAAGTACCACCCGGACGTCAGCAAGGAGCCTGACGCCGACCGGCGCATGCGCGAGATCAACGAGGCCAACGACGTGCTGCGCGACAAGGAGAAGCGCGCCGCCTACGACGCGCTGGCCGACCAGATCGCGCAGGGCCGCTATGCGGGAGCGGGTCCCGGCGAGGGCTTCCAGCCGCCGCCGGGCTGGGACGAGGGCTTCGAGTTCCACCGGGGCCCAGGCCAGGGGCCGGCGGACCATGCCGAGTTCAGCGAGTTCTTTTCCTCGCTCTTCGGCGCCGCCGAGCGCCGCGGCGCCCAGCGCCGCCAATACCGGGCGCGCGGCGAGGACCACCACGCGGCCATCGAGATCGCGCTCGAGGACGCCTTGAAAGGCGCCGAGCGCGAGATCACCCTGCGCTCGCAGGAGCTCGACGACCAGGGCCGGCCCCAATGGAAGACGCGCACGCTCGCCGTGAAGATCCCGCCCGGCGTGCATCCCGGCCAGTACATCCGGCTCGCCCGCCAGGGCATGCCGGGCCATGGCGGCGAACCGGCCGGCGACCTGTACCTCGAGGTGCGCATCGCACCGCACAAGCTCTATCGCATCGAGGGCCGCGACCTCTACATGACGCTCCCGGTCACACCCACCGAGGCCGCGCTCGGCGCGCAGGTGAAGGTGCCGACGCCCGGGGGCGGCGTGGTCGAGGTGACAGTGCCGCCGGGCGCGCGCAACGGCCTCAAGCTGCGGCTCAAGGAGCGCGGCCTGCCGGGCCAGCCGCCGGGCAACCTCTACCTGCTGCTGGAAATCGCGCTGCCGCCGGCGCAGACCGAAGTCGCGCGCAAAGCCTACGAGCAGTTGGCACAGGCCGCCCCTTTCGATCCACGCCGCCATCTCGGAGTCTGATGCCATGGCCAGCCCATCCTTCGACACCATTCCTCTTGGCAACACCCATCCGCTGCGCGCCGACGAACTCGCGCATGCCTGCGGCGCCGAAATCGCCTGGGTCGTCCAGCTGGTCGAGATCGGCATCATCGAGGTGCGCGGTCCTGCCGAACGTCCGGACGACTGGTGCTTCCACAGTGCCGACCTGCAATGCGCGCTCGATGCGCGCAGGCTGGAGCGCGACTTCGGGGTCGGCCTCGACGCGGCAGCGCTGATCCTCGATCTCGAGCATGAAGTGCGGCGGCTCAAGGCCCTGCTGACTGCGCGGGGGCTCGCCCGGGAGATCTGACATGCCGGTGGTCTGCGACCAGTGCGGGACCGAGAACCGCGAGAGCGCGAAGTTCTGCAAGGGCTGCGCGGCGAAACTGCCCTCCTTCGCCGCCACCGGCCCGTCCGCGCTCCAGAGCATGAAGGCGCTGCGGACCCCGCACGCGCCGCCACCGCCGGGCGCGCCCACGCCAGGGATGCTGCCGATCGAGACGCGCGCCTTCTGGATCCGGTTTGCCGTGTTGTCGGTGGTGATCACCACGGCGTTCGTCAGCTGGTATGCCTATGTGACGCGCAAGGTGCCGAATCCCCCGTCCGGGCCGCCCGCTGTTGTCGCCGCCACCCCGGCGCCGCCGGGGGCACGATTGAACGTTGCAGTTCCGCCCCAGGCGCCCGCCGATCACGACAGGCCGCTGCTGCCTCCCGAACCGGTGCGCCCCGCAGAGGCGCTGGACCCTGCCGAGAGCCTCGTCGCGCCCGGCCCCGCCAGAAGCGAACTGGTGCAGGTGCCGCCACCGCGCCGCGCCAGCGACGCGAGCGCGGTGCGCACGGAGGAGTCCCGCAAGGTCGTCGCGCGCCCGAGTGCGGCCGACCCGCGACCCGGATGCGCGCATCTCAACTTCATCGCAGCGTCGCGCTGCGAGGCGGCGCAATGCGCCAAGGCGCAGTACGCCAGGCACCCGCATTGCAACGCCGTGCGCGAGCAGACCAGGCGCGACGTGGCGCGGCGCAATCCGCTGCAGCTGGGTTACTAGTGAACCCGCTCTACTCGATGTGCGCGGGCACGCGGAACAACGTGTCGATCGCGCTGCGCGCATCCGCCCGCAACGCCTCGACGGCATCATCGTCGCCCGACAAGTAGCGCAGCAGGTAATGCTGGAACAGCCCGTCGAACAATGCGTAGAGCACCGAGGGGGACAGCGCCAGCGGTACCTCGGCCAGCTCCGAGAAGCGCCTCATGACGCGCAGGACCATGTTCTCCAGGCTGTTGTCGATGGCGGCCACGTCGGCGCGGAAGGCCTCCAGGAACAGGGCCTGCGCCCGCAGGTCGTACCACAGCCGATGCATCTGGGCCTCGTCGCGCAGCGCGTCGCCCAGGTCGCGCAGGAAGCCTTCCATCATCTCGTCGTAGCTGGCCGCATTCGCCGTCACGCGGTCGTAGCGGGTGACGCACCGCGCCTTGTACTGGCGCACGCTGCAGACGATCAGGTCGACCTTGTCGCTGAAGTAGTAGTGCAGCACGCCATGCGAGAACTCCGAGTTCTGCGCGATTTCGCGCAGGCTGGTGCGGGCGTAGCCCAGGGTGGCCAGCGTCTGCAACGCGGCCTCGCCGAGCTCGGCGCGCCGCTCGGCAAACTTGTCCACCCGTGTGCGCGGCACACGATCCGCCTGCTTTTCCCGGTGTGAAGCCATGGCCTGGGATTGTTGGGACAGTCGTCCAGATCCCGAAAAGAATAGCACGCAGTCCTTTGCGCCAGGCTGACAGGCGGTGTCTGCCCCGAGGTCTTTTGACAGTCGCCCAATTCTCGGTAGTCGTCCGGTTTACGCCGTATGTGGCGGCACCCCGAGGCAGCCTTCCACCTCGCGACGCCAGAGGGGGTCAGAGGTGAGCCGTATAATCCTTACCTTTCGTAAGGAGCTCAGCATGGCTGTCGCCACCTTGACCAGCAAGGGACAGATCACGATGCCGCTGTCCGTCAGGAACGCCCTCGGTCTTCGGCCCGGTGCCAAAGTCGACTTCGTCCCGGAAGGTGACGGATTCAAGCTGGTTCCGCTCAAGACCGATGTCACGACGCTCAAGGGCCGCTTTGCCGGACGCGCCGCCAAGCCCGTCAGCATCAAGGCCATGAACGAGGCGATCGGCGATGCGGCGGCTGCGCGTCAGCGCAGATCTTCCCGCTAGCTTCATGATCGGTATCGACACCAATGTCCTGGTGCGCTACCTCGCACAGGATGACGCCAAACAATCAGCCAGCGCGACCCGCTTCATCGAAACCCACCTGAGCGAGCGTTCGCCAGGCTTCATCAGCCTGGTGGTTCTGGTGGAACTGTGCTGGGTGCTGGAGCGGCTCTACAGCGCCACCCCTCAGGAAATCGGAGAAACCGTCGCCGACCTGCTCGAGACGCCCCGCTTTCACTTGCAACAGCGGGAGGTGGTGCAGGAAGCAGTGCGCCTCTTTCAAGACAGGAAGTCGTCCAAAGCCGGGCTTGCGGACCTGCTGGTTGCACAGCTTGCGTTGCATGCCGGTTGCAGCGCAATCGTCAGCTTCGACCGCGCCGCCGTTCGCGGGGCCGGCATGACGCTGCTCGACTGACTCTGCCCGCGCGCGCCGACGAGTTCCAGCACCCGCTCGCCCGACACCGTCTCCTGGGCCAGCAGCTCCTCGGTCAGCGCGTCCAGTGCCCGGCGGTGTGCACGCAGGAGATGCTGGCATTGGAGGTTCAGCGCCTCGAGCAGCTGGTTGGCCTGGCGCACCGCCGCCGAGATCTGCCGGGAGGCATGCTGCGCCGGGAGCGCGCCGATGCTGAAGAGCGCGCCGTCCTGGCCGAAACCGTAGCGCCCCACCATGTCGAGCGCCAGCCTGGAGGCCTGCTGGAGGTCCTGGCTGGCCCCGCTCGACGCCTCGTCGAAGACGGCCAGCTCGGCGTTGCGCCCGCCGAGCAGCATCTGGATGTGCTTCTCCATGTCGCTCTTGAGCACCAGCGCCTGGTCCTCCTCCTGCGTCACGAGCGTGACCCCCAGTGCGCCGCCGCGCGGCAGGATGGTGACCTTCTCGACCTTGCCGTAGCCCAGCACCGCCGAAACCAGCGCATGCCCGGCCTCGTGCACGGCGATGTAGCGGCGCTCGCGCTCGCCCAGCGCGCGCTGCGCGCCGTTGAGCTCGCCGATGCGCGTCGTCTCGATGGCTTCCATCAGGTGGCCCATCGCAACCGCCCGGCTGCCCGCGCGCGCGGCCACCAGCGCCGAGTGATTGACGATGTGCGCGATGGTGGCGGGCGACAGGCCGGTGGTCAGGCGGGCGAGCTGCTCGTGGTCGATCGCGCCTTCGGTGCGCAGCTTGCCGGTGTACAGCGTGAAGATGGCGCAGCGGTCGCGCACATCCGGCAGCTTGACCTGGACCCGGCGGTCGAAGCGGCCTTCGCGCAGCAGTGCCTCGTCGAGGTGCTCCTCCAGGTTGGTCGCGCCGACCACGATCACGCCCTCGTTGGCCTCGAACCCGTCCATCTCGACCAGCAGCTGGTTGATGATGCGGTTGCTCTCCGATTCGGCAGGCCCGGCGCCCGACGAGGTGCGCTTGGAGATGCCGTCGAGCTCGTCGATGAACAGGATGCAGGGTGCGTTCTTGCGCGCGGTTTCGAAGAGCTTCTTGACCTTTTGCACGCCCACGCCGTAGAACTTCGAGGTGAACTCGCTGCCGTTGGTGGCGATGAAGTGCGCGCCGCATTCGCCGGCCAGGGCTTTCGCAAGCAGGGTCTTTCCGACCCCGGGGCCGCCGAGCATGAGCACGCCGCACGGCGCTCGCGCGCCTATGTAGCGGTAGCGGGCCGGGTTCTTCAGGTAATCGACGATGTCCTGCAGCGCATGCTTGGCCTCGCCGGCGCCGATCACGTCGCCGAAGCCGACGCCTGCCGGCTTCTCGACCAGCTTCGCGCCGCCGCCGATCGTGTCGCGCATGGCGTAGACCACCAGTGCGAGCAGGAGGAGCGGCAGGAAGATGCCGGCCAGGTCGCGCGCCGTCGTGAGTGTGCGGCTGTCTGCGGCGGGCGCACCCACCCTGCTGTCCGGCAGCACGACGAGCTGGAAGCGAACTGGCGTCGGCTTGCTGGGCCTGCGAGATGGCCAGGGCGGCAAAGGAGCCACGGCCGTCGACGACGAAGTAGCGTTCGCCGCCAGTCGTGGAAACGAGGAGCGCATTCGGCGCAAGCCCGACGGCGCCCACACGGCCGGCACGCAGGTCACGCAACAGCTCGGAACCGTCCTTCTCGACGGCTGTCCACGCCTCCGGCGAACTGCGCATCTCCTGGGCAGGCCCGTCTAGCCGGTGGACGGGCGACGCCTCTCGAGGAAGAAAGAACGTGGCTGCGCCGACGAGCCCGGCGAAGGCGAGGATGAGGACGAGGGCCAGGCGGCCCTTCGAGCGAAGGAATCGATGGAAATGCTTCATGACGGCGGAAGACGCGGGCGCGACGCCGGATCGTAGGCAATCGCGCGCGCGAAAAGCCGCCGGAAGCGCGCGCAGCGCAGGTAACAGTCGGCGCGCGTGCAATTTTTGGCGAGCGGGCGCGTTGCAACGACTCACCCGCCTGTGGCTCGCCTGGCCTTGAAGGCGATCCGCCTCGACCACGGCCGGCGCTGCCGCGCGCAGGCGGCAGCGGGCTGCTCAGCCGGCCTTCTGCACCAGCTTGATCACGCTCGAGAAATCCAGCGCGCCATGCCCCGCCAGGCTGTGCGCCGCGTACAGGTTGCGCGCCAGCCCGCCGAGCGGCGTGGCCGCGCGCACGGCGGCTGCGTTCTCCTGCGCCAGCCCGAGGTCCTTCAGCATCAGGTCGGTGCCGAAGCCGCCCGCGTAGCCCTTGGACGCCGGCGCGTTCTCCATCACGCCGGGCAGCGGGTTGTATTTTTCCAGCGCCCAGTTGCCGCCCGAGCTGCGGCGCATGATCTCCGAGAGCACCTTGGGATCCAGCCCGTTGGCGACGCCCAGCGCGATGGCTTCCGAGGTGCCGATCATCAGGATGCCGAGCAGCATGTTGTTGCAGATCTTCGCGGTCTGGCCCGCCCCGGCCTCGCCCGCATGGAAGATGTTGGCGCCCATCTTCTCCAGCACCGGCCGCGCCCGCTCGAGGTCGGCCGCGGCCCCGCCCACCATGAAGGTCAGCGTCCCCGCGATCGCGCCGCCGGTACCGCCCGAGACCGGCGCGTCGAGCACCGCGATGCCCCGCTTCGCCCCCGCCTGCGCCAGCTTGCGCGAAGTGGCCGCGGCGATGGTGCTGCTGTCGATCACCAGCGTGCCGGGCGCGATCCGCTCCAGCAGCCCGGGCTGGCCCTCGCTGCCGAAGTAGAGCGACTCCACGTGCTGGCTCGCCGGCAGCATGCTGATCACCACCTCGGCGCCGGCCAGCGTGTCGGCGGCGGAGGGCGCGATGGACACGCCCTCTGCGCCGAGCTTCCTGCAGGCCTCGGCCGAGAGGTCGAACGCGCTCAGCCCGTGGCCGGCCTTGTGCAGGTTGTGGGCCATGGGGGCGCCCATGTTGCCCAGGCCGATGAATGCGATCTTCATTTGTTGTCTCCTGTGAATGCGGTTGCCGGACGCAGAGGGCGGGTCTGTTCTAGATGAGCGCTGCGAGCTCCGGCGGCATATCGCCGCGCGGCCTCAAGTGGTCCTCGACGAATTCCGGCGTGATCTCCTCCAGCGTGGCCGGATTCCACTTCGGGTTGCGGTCCTTCTCGATCAGGAGCGCACGGATGCCCTCGGCGAAGTCCTTGTGCGCACAGAAGCCGAGCGAGGCCCGGTACTCGAGGCGGAACACCTCGGCCAGCGACATGCGGGGCACGCGCTGCCACAGCGCGAAGGACAAGGCGGCCGAACTGGGCGAACCCTTGGTGAAGGTCTGGGCGGCCCCCTGCAGCCACGGGTCTTGGGACTGCAGTGCGCGCAGGCGCTTCGCGATGTCGAGCAGGTCGTCGCCCGCCATCAGTTCATTGATGGCGTCGAAATGCTCGCGCACTTTCGACGGCTGGTGCGCAACACCTTGCCCCGCCTGCGCCAGCAGCCGAGAGAGCGTGGCCCGATCTGCCGCCGGCTCGGCATGCCAGGTCGCCGCCGCGATCGCTTCCAACAATTGCGCCTTGCGCTCCTGCGGCACGACGAGGTCCGCCAGGCCGCAGAAGATCGCATCGGCCGCATTCAGCGGCGCCGCGGTCAAGGCCAGGTAGAGGCCCACCCTCCCCGGCATGCGCCGCAGGAACCAGCTGCCTCCCACGTCGGGGTACAGGCCGATGTTGATCTCCGGCATCGCGACGCGGCTCTGCGGCGTCACCACCCGGTGCGAGGCGCCCGCCATCAAGCCCACCCCGCCGCCCATCACGATGCCGTGGCCCCAGCACAGCAGGGGCTTGGGGAAGGTGTGGATCAGGTGGTCGAGCACGTACTCCTCGCGGAAGAAATCCTCCGCATACGTGTTGCGTGCCGGACCGCACTCCAGGAGCGTCTGGTAGAGCTGCCGCAGGTCGCCGCCGGCGCAGAAGGCCTTTTCGCCCGCGGCCTGCAGCAGCACGCCGGCCACGGAAGGGTCCTGCGCCCATTCACGCAACTTCGGCGTGAGCAGGCGCACCATTGCCACCGACAGCGAGTTGAGCGAGGCCGGGGCGTTCAGGGTGGCAACGCCGAAGCGCTTGCCGCCGGTGGTCTTGATTTCGTCGAAGAGGACGACTTGTTCTGTCATGGGTTTGGCAAAAGGCAGATGTCCGATGTCGAATTGCAGGGTTCAGCGGATATCGCCATCCCCCTCCAGCAGCTTGCGCGAGACGATCACGCGCATGATTTCGTTGGTGCCCTCGAGGATCTGGTGCACGCGCGCGTCGCGCACCAGCCGCTCCAGCGGAAACTCGCTCAGGTAGCCATAGCCGCCGTGCAGTTGCAGGGCTTCGTTGCAGACGTTGAAGCCGGCGTCGGTGGCGAAGCGCTTGGCCATGGCGCAATACGTGCTGGCATCGACGTGGCCCGCGTCGAGCTTGCTCGCCGCCAGCCGCACCATCTGGCGCGCGGCCACCAGCTCGGTCGCCATGTCGGCCAGCTTGAACTGCAGGGCCTGGAAGCTGGCCAGCGGCTTGCCGAACTGCTGGCGCTCGTGCAGGTAGCGCCGCGCGGCATCGAGCGCGCCCTGCGCCGCGCCGACCGAGCAGGTCGCGATGTTGATCCGGCCGCCGTCCAGCCCCTTCATCGCGATGCGGAAGCCCTCGCCCTCGCTGCCCAGCAGGTTCTCCGCCGGAACGCGCACGTTGTCGAAGCTGATGGTGCGCGTGGGCTGGCTGTTCCAGCCCATCTTGTGCTCCTTCTTGCCGTAGCTGATGCCGGGCGCATCGGCCGGCACTGCCAGGGCCGAGATCCCGCCCGCGCCGCCGCCGCCGGTGCGGGCCATCAGCACCAGCACGTCGGTGGCGCCGGCGCCCGAGATGAAGGCCTTGCCGCCGTTGATCACATAGTCGCCGCCCTGCAGCTCGGCGCGCGTCTTGAGCGCGCCGGCATCCGAGCCCGCGCCGGGCTCGGTCAGGCAGTAGGAGGCCAGCTTGCGGCCGCTGGTCAGGTCGGCGCCCCAACGCTCGCACACGGCCGGCGTGCCCCAGGTGCCGAGCATCCACGTGGCCATGTTGTGGATGGTGATGAAGGCGGTGGTCGACGGATCGACCGCCGCCATCTCCTCGAACACCAGCGTGGCATCGAGGCGCGGCAGCGCCAGGCCCTCGATGCGCTCCGGCGCGTACAGGCCGCAGAAGCCCAGCTCGCCGGCCTTGGCGATGGCCTGCTTCGGGAAGATGGCCTCCGCATCCCACTGCGCGGCATGCGGCGCGAATTCCGCGAGGGCGAAGTCGCGCGCGGTCTGGGCGAAGGCGCGCTGCTCCTCGGAAAGTTCGAAGTCCATGCGCCTGAGGTTACTTCAGGCTGATGGTGGTGTTCAGCCCATGCGCCGTGGCATCGTCGAACCAGCGCGCCGTGACCGTCTTGGTCTGCGTGTAGAACAGCACCACCTGCTTGCCGTAGGGCCCGAGGTCGCCGAGCTTCGACGCGCGCGAGCCGGTGAAGGAGAACATCGGCACCGGCACCGGGATCGGCACGTTGATGCCGACCTGGCCGACGTCGATGTCTTCCTGGAAGCGCCGCGCCGCCGCGCCCGATTGCGTGAAGATGGCGGTGCCGTTGCCGTTCGGGTTGGCGTTGATCATCTCGATCGCCTCGTCGATGCTCTCGGCCCCCGCCACGCACAGCACGGGTCCGAAGACCTCCTGGTCATAGATCGTCATGCCCGGCTTCACGCCGGAGAAGATGGTCGGGCCGACGAAGTTGCCCTTCTCGTAGCCGGGCACGGTGGGCTTGCGGCCGTCGAGCTCGAGCGTCGCGCCCTCGGCCACGCCGCGCTCGATCAGGCCGGTGACGCGCTCGTAGGCCGCGCACGAGACCAGCGGGCCCACATCCACACCCTTCTCGGTGCCGGCGCCGATCTTGAGCGTCTTCGCCTTCTCGACCAGTTCGGGAATCCACTTGCGCGCATCGCCCACCAGCACCGCGACCGAGACCGCCATGCAGCGCTGCCCCGCCGCACCGAAGCTCGCACCGGCGATGGCATTGAGCGACTGGTCCTTGTGCGCATCGGGCATGACGATGGCGTGGTTCTTCGCGCCCATCATGCATTGCACGCGCTTGCCGGCCAGCGTGGCGCGGTTGTAGACGTGGGTGCCGACCTTGGTGGAGCCGACGAAGGAGATCGCCTTGATGTCCTTGTGGTCGCAGATCGCGTTGACCACCGCCTCCCCGCCATGCACGACGTTGAGCACGCCCGGCGGGATGCCGGCCTCCAGCGCCAGCTCGGCCAGGCGCATCGTCACCATCGGGTCCTGCTCCGAGGGCTTGAGCACGAAGGTGTTGCCGGTGACGATGGCCATCGGGAACATCCACAGCGGGATCATGGCCGGGAAGTTGAAGGGCGTGATGCCTGCGCACACGCCCAGCGGCTGCAGCAGCGTGTAGGTGTCGACGCCGCCTGCGACATTGTTGGCCATCTCGCCCAATTGCAGGTTGCCGATGGCCGCTGCGTGCTCGACCACCTCCAGGCCCCGGAACACGTCACCCTCGGCATCGGGCAGGGTCTTGCCCTGCTCGGCCGTGAGGATGGCGGCCAGCTCGCCCATGTGATCGCGGATCAATTGCTGGTACTTGAGGAAGATGCGCGCGCGGGCGCCGATCGCGGTCTTGCGCCAGGTCTTGAAGGCATCCTGGGCGGAGGCCACGGCGGCATCCACCTCGGCCTGCGTGGCGAAGGGCACGCGCGCCAGCACCTCCTGGGTAGCAGGGTTGACGATGTCGCGCCATTCGCTGGTCTTCGACTCGACGAACTTGCCGCCGATGAGCAGCTTGACGGTGGCAACCTGGGTCGCGGGGGTGGTGGTGGCATCCATGGGTTTGTCTCCTGAGTGTGGGCGTCAACGACCGATGCTAGCTTTGCACTTTTGCCATGGCAATAGATAAATACGCACCAAGGATCTGCATAATCGCAACGCATGGATTGGGACAACCTGCGCTTTTTCCTGGAGCTGGCACGCACCGGCACGCTCGTGAGCGCGGCACGACGGCTGGCGGTCGATCACACGACGGTGGCGCGGCGCATCCAGGCGCTGGAAAAGGAGATCGGCACTGCCCTCTTCGCGCGCGAGGCCGGCGGCCATCGGCTGACCGAAGCCGGGCGGCGCCTGCAGCCCCAGGTCGAGGCGATGGAAGGGGCCTTCTTCACGATCGAGAGCGCAACGCCTGCGGCGCAGGAGGGCTTGTCGGGCCTGGTGCGCATCGGTGCCACGGAGGGCTTCGGCACGATGGTGCTTGCGCCGGAGCTCGCGCGGTTCGCGCAGCAGCATCCCAGGCTGGTGATCGATCTGTTGGCAATGCCGCGGCTGGTGCACCTGTCACGGCGCGAGGCCGACATCGTGATCTCGCTGGAGCGCCCTGCCCGCGGCCCGGTCATGGTGAGCAAGCTGACCGACTACGTGCTGCGCCTCTACGCCTCGGCCGACTATCTGGATGCCCATCCGCGCATCGCGTCGCGCGAGGACCTGCGCGGCCACACATTCATCAGCTACGTGGACGACCTGCTCTTCAGCAAGGAACTGCAGTACCTCGACGAGCTGTACCGCCCCGACGCCTTCGCACTGCGCAGCACCAGCATCCTGGCGCAGCACCAGGCGGCGGCAGCCGGCACGGGCATCGCGGTGCTGCCCGCCTTCCTGGCCGGGCGCGATCCGCGCCTGCGCACCGTGCTGCCCGGCGAGGCGAACTTCACGCGCACCTTCTGGATATCGATGCCGGCCGAAAGCAAGCACCTGGCGCGGATGCAGGCGGTCTGGGGCTTTCTGCGCGAGACGGTGGAGGCGCAGCGGGCGGTACTGCTGCCGCCGCAGGCGTAAGCCTTCCCCACCGCCAGAGCTGACGAAGGAGCCAAGGACACCCCTGCGGAACCGGGCCATTGGCTCGCCGTTGGCTCTCGATTGGCCTAGGCACCCGGGGCTGGACGGGGAACACTGGCACCACACCAACAAGAGCATCCGCACGCGCCCCGCGATGACGGGGCTCGCGCCAGTCACAGTCCCCAAACCATGCATGTCATCGACCACTCCACCCTGCCTCGCCTTCACGCCGAAGGGCGGCAACGCTTTGCCGCAGCCCATCGAGGCCTGGGTTTTGCGCCCTTCGAGCTCTGGATGGAAATCCTCGAGATCGACGCGCGAGTCGACCTCCAGCCCATCGAGTGTGCCCGGATCGTGCTGGTGCTCACCGGCCACGGCAAGCTCGTGGTCGATGGTGCGGCCCAACGCTTTCACGCTCCCTGCAGCCTGGTGCTGCCCGCCGGGATCGACAGCCAGGTGGTGAACATCGGAGCCGAACTCATGCAGCTCGTGACGGGGTTCACGCCGGCCGCTGCGGTATCGCCGCCGCCTTGAGGCTCGGCCCCGACCATGGCCCTCCGGCCTTGGCCCTCCATCCAGGCCGAACTGGCTCCTCTGGTCGATGTGTCCAGAACCTGGAAACCAAATACTTCGATCATGCGCAGGAAAGAGATGAATCCCTCTCCGGCGCCCCACTGATCGGAGATCGTCATGAGCTCAGCCGCTGCGACTTCGCTGGACAACCTGCATTCCAGCCTTCAGCCCCTGCATCACCAGGCGCCCGAGAGGGCCCGCATCCTTGTCTCTCTGCAATCCGTGCTAAACCAAACCGCTACCCGGTCTGTCGAGATCTGGAACAAGCTCTCGCGCAAGACCCAGATCCTGCTTGTTGCCCTGTCCATGACCTTCTCCAGCTTCGGTCTGTCGATGATCGTGGCCACCCTCTCGCGTTGATGTCCAGGCTGCGCCAGAGAGGCCTGGACTTGCCAGCTGCCGCCTTTCCCATCCGTTGGGACGAGAATCTTCAAGGCCTCTCCTGAACGCGTCCCTCCGCAACTATCAGGGCGTGATCGCCACTTTCAGAACCCCCTCGCGCTGATGCCCGAAGAGCTCGTAGGCCTGCTCGATGTCGTCGAGCTTGAAGCGATGCGTCACCATCGGGCTGAGGTCGACGCGACCGGCCTGGATGACAGCCATGAGGCGGCGCATGCGCTCCTTGCCCCCCGGACACAGCGTGGTCACGATCTTGTGATCGCCCAGGCCTGCTGCGAAGGCGCCGAGCGGGATCGTCAGGTCACTGGAGTAGACGCCCAGGCTCGACAGCGTTCCGCCAGGCCGCAACACGCGCAGGCAAGCTTCGAACGTCGACTGCGTGCCCAGGGCTTCGATCGCGACATCCACGCCCCGCCCGTCGGTGAGGCGCATGATTTCGTCGATCGGGTCCTTCACGCTGCTGTCGACCACAAGATCAGCGCCCATGCGCCGTGCGATCTCGAGCCGGTTCGACAGCCGGTCCACGCCGATGACTGTCGTGGCGCCGCTCAGCTTCGCACCCGCCGTTGCGCAAAGGCCGATCGGGCCCTGTGCGAACACCGCGACGGTGTCCCCGATCCGGATGCCCGCGCGCTCGGCACCCCCGAAGCCGGTCGACATGATGTCGGGACACATCAGGACTTGCTCGTCCGTCAGGTCATCAGGCACGGGCGCCAGATTGGCCATGGCGTCGGGCACGAGAACGTACTCCGCCTGGCAGCCGTCGATGGTGTTGCCGAACTTCCAGCCGCCCATCGGCTTCCAGCCATGTTTCGTTCCGGCGCCGTCCTGCGAACATGCGCCGCAGAGGCAAGCGTTGCTCCATCCGCTGGGGGTGATGGCGCCCGCGATGACCCGCTGACCTTCGCGAAAGCCCGAGACGGCGGAGCCCAGCTTCTCGATCACGCCAACCGGCTCATGGCCGATGGTCAGGCCCTTGGCGACCGGATACTCGCCCTTCAGAATGTGGACATCGGTCCCGCAGATCGTCGTCGTGGTCACCCGCATCAATGCATCGAGGGGCCCGACATCGGGAATCGGCTTTTCGTCCAGCACGATGCGGCCCGGTTGCACAAAGATCGCCGCCTTCATCTTCGCCATTTGAAACTCTCCAATCTCGAATGTGGTACCAGGGGAAAGAGCCAGGGTAGCAGCCACGTTGCGCAGGACATTGATACGCGTCAACCCCGGTCACGCGAAGACGATCGCGGCCACGGCGGTGATCGCACCGATGCACACCAGGTTGAGCACCAGGCCGCAGCGCATCATGGTGGCCTGCGGCACCTGGTCCGTCGCGTAGACGATGGCGTTGGGCGGCGTGGCCACCGGCAGCATGAACGCGCAGGACGCTGACACCGCGATGGACGCGGCGAACAGCGGCGGCGGCAGCCCGAGCGCCGCAGCGACCCCGAGGAAGATCGGCACCAGCAGCGCCGCCGACGCAGTGTTGCTGACGAGTTCGGTCAGGAACACGACGAAGGCCACGACGCCCACAAGCAACAGGATGAGGGGTGCACCGTGCAAGGTGTCGATCAGCGCACCGGCCATGAACCGGCTGGCGCCACTGGCCGCCATCACCTCGCTCAGCGTCAGCCCGCCCCCGAACAGCAGCAGCACGCCCCAGTGGGTGCGCCGTTCGATTTCGGGCCAGCCGATGGCGCCGCCGGCTACCAGCGCAACGATGGCGGCGACCGCGACGACGCTGTCGATATCGGCCGTGATGCCCAGCGCACGGCCGAGCGGCGCTCCGCCGATCCAGCCTGCGGCCGCGAGGACGAACACGGCCACGGCGAAGCGCTGCGAGCGGGTCCAGGGCGCCACGGTCGATTCCTCGCCAGGGGCTGCCACCCGGACGAGGAGGCGCGGCCGAAGCACCAGGAAGAGTACGGCAGCCATCAGCGGCAGCAGCAGCACGACCAGCGGCACGCCGATGCGCATCCACTCGGCAAAGCCGATGCCGGCCTGGGCCGCCGCGATGGCGTTGGGCGGACTGCCCACCAGCGTGCCGATGCCCCCGATGCTTGCGCTGTAGGCCACGCCCAGCAGGACGAAGGCTCGTTCGCGCGGCCCATCTTCGTCGCCCAGCAGGCCCAAGGCGAGCGGCAGCATCATCGCGGCGGTCGCGGTATTGCTGATCCACATCGACAACACCGCGGTCAGGCCGAACAACATTGCCACGGCGGCGGCACGCCGGCCCGCGGCCAGGCGCAGCACGGCCATCGCAAGCCTGCGGTCCAGGCCTTGTTGCTGCAGCGCCGCGGCCAGCGCAAAGCCGCCGAGGAACAGGAAAATGACCGGGTGCGCAAACGATGCGAGCGCCGTGCGCAAGTCCATCAGCCCCGTCAGCACGGCGAGCAGAGGCACGAGCAGCGCGGTGACGCTCAGGTGCAGCGCCTGCGTCATCCACAGGCCGCCAACCAGGACGAAGAGCGCAAGTCCGGTCCTCAGCGCTTCGGGCGGCGGTGCGCTCCGGTACACCAGCGCCGCGAGCAGCAGGCACGCAAGCCCGCGCAGCAGCGACGCCGAGGGCCATGTCATGCTGCGTGCGCCGCGGAGACCAGCACGTCGGCGCTGCCTTCGGCCAGCACATGTTTGCTCACGCTGCCCAGTAGCAGGTCTTCGGCAGCCGATTGGCCGTGCTTGCCGAGCACGACCAAGTCGCAGTCCTTGTCTTGCTCGTGTTCGACGATGCGCTGCGATGCGTCGCCTTCGACGATGCAGGGCTCCCAATGGCCGGGCTTCAGTCCGCTGGCGGCTGCCAGCGCGTGCAGCCGCTGCGTGGCGTCCGCATGCGTGCGCGTGCGGTAGTGGTCGATGGTCGCGGCGTCGACACCGGCAAAGCGGAGCTTCTCCTCGAAGGGCACCTGGCACGCGTGGAAGAGCAGAAGACGGCCATGCGGCGCCACGCGCCGCGCCAGCGAGACGCTCTGCGCCGACCAAGGCGAGAAGTCCAGCGCCACCAGCACCCGACGGTAGGGCTCGTGCGGCCGTTGCCGCACCACCAGCAAGGGCCGCACCGTGCGCCGCAGCAGCCGCTCGGACGTGCTGCCCAGCACCGACCGGCGCAGGAATCCGGCACCGCGCGCGCCCAGCACCAGCATGGCGGCATCCAGCACCTCGGCCTCGCGGGTGATCTCATCGACAACGGACCCGCTCGCGTTGACCGCCCGAGCGGCCACGTGCCGATGCGTCTGCAGGTCCGCAATCAGCATATCCAGTTGGCGCTGCGCATCGTCGTGCAATTGGTGCTCCATCGCGTGGTCGGCGCCCAGCCATCGGCGAAGCTCCTGCAAGGCGCCGCCGGGGAGCACGTGCATCAGTGTCAGCGCCGCGCCGTTCTCATGCGCCAGGCGCGCAGCACGGTCGGCGGCATGCCGGGCGGGCGTCGAGAAGTCGGTGGCGGCGAGGATAGGGGCCAAGTCGGTCATGGTGCTGTCTCCTGTTCACGGATGTCAATCGCAAGACGCGCTGCCGCATGATCCGCCGCATCGTCGAAAGGGTTGAGGATTCGGGTTACGCCGGCCTCGGCCAGAGCGCGCCCATGGGCGGCATCGCGCACCGCGCCCACCACCCGGCCACGATAGTGCGCCGCCTTCAGCGAGTGGAGCAGCGCCCGGTTGGACTCCCATTGCGGGAAGGTCGTGATCACCCAGCGCGCTTGCCGAAGCGGCAGCGTCTGAAGAAAATCCGCGTCCTCGCCATCGCCGAACAGCACCGGCAAGCCGCGCCCCTGCAGTGTGCGCACGGCTTCGGGATCGAAGTCAACGCCGAGCACGTTGACTCCGTCAGCGCGCAGTTGCTCGAACAGGCGGCTGCCGTAGCGGCCGAGGCCGAAAACGATCGCCTGGGCCGTGTGCGCGCTGCCGTCCTGCGCCTCGCCTGCGATCTCGCGGAACGGGTGCTGGCGTTCGAAGCACCGCAACCACGGCGCGAGCCGCTCGTACAAGGGCTGGGCGTACAGGATCATGTAGGTGGACAGCGTGATCGTCACGAGGCTCACCAGGGTGGTCAGGCTCAGGGCCTCCACACCCACATGCCCCAGCGTGATGCCCATGGCGACGAACACGATCGAGAACTCGCTGATCTGCGCCACGGTCAGCCCTGCCATGAAGCCTGTGCGCCGCCGGTAGCCCATGTAGCCCATGATGGCCATCACGATGAGCGGGTTGCCGATCAACACGAACAGCGACAGCACGGCCGCCGGCGCGACTTCGGCGCCGAGCGTCGAGAAGTCGAGCTTGGCGCCCAGATCGATGAAGAAGAACAGCAGCAGGAAGTCGCGGATACCCGTCAGCCGCGCATTCATCGCCTCGCGGTAGGGTGTGGAGGCAAGCGAGAAGCCGGCCAGGAACGCGGTGGTGCAGGTCCAGTTTCAGGCCCACTGCGAACAGCAGCACCGCCACCCCTACCTGCGCCAGAAGGTCGATCTGGTCGTGCGCGGTCACGAGTCCCAAGCCAGCCGGGCCCACTGCGATGCCCACGACGATGTAGGCAATCAGTACAGGCTGGCGCAGCCGCACGAAGAAGGCGCCGGCCAGCGCGCAGGTCAGCAGCAGAAGGGCGAACTCGGCGAAGGGTGCGTGCATATGGGCGGCGCGGGATGGCTGGCGTCGGTGATGCGCGTTCCGGGCGACTAGCCGCCGAGGTAGACCAGCGCCGCGTTCACGAGATAGGTCGCCGTCAAGCCCACGCTGATCCAGCTGACCACGCGCAGCGTCTGCCCTTTCGGCCGCATCACCAGGCCGACGATCACCAAACCCGTCATCACCAGCGCCGTCACCGCGGTGCCGGCGTGCACGGGCGCGGCGTCGGCGAGCAAGGGCCCCCGGATGTAGAACGCATCATCCACTGCCAAAATCACGACGTTGAACAGGTTGCTGCCGAGCAGGTTGCCGATGGCCATATCCAGCGCGCCGAGCCTCAGCGCGCCGAGCGTCACGGCCATCTCCGGCAGCGTGGTCACGACGGCCATCAGCACGGTACCGACGAAGCTTCTGGACAGGCCCAGCGCCTGCGCCAGTCCGTCGGCCACTTCCGGCAGCCAGCTGCCCGCCGCAAGCACCACCAGCGCGGCCAGGCCGAATCGGCGCCATTCTTGGCGCGTCCCTCCTGGAACGGTCGGCGCGCTCGGGGCCATGGAGCCGCCGGCGGCCGCCGCTGCCGCAATGACCATGGCCTCGCGCTCGTGCCCATGCACCCCCTTGAGCGCCAGCAGGTAGAGCGCCAGCAGCATCGGGCTGTAGACGCCCACGTGCAGCACGGCGGGGGCGCGCTCACCGATGAGCAGGCTCAGGGCGACGAAGCCCAGCATCACCACGCCAAAACCTGCCGACAGGAGGTGCGTTGCGCTGGCCTCCCGGTACATCGGCTGGTGGCGCTGCAAGCCGTCGACGACGACGAGGAACAGCAGGTTGACGACACAGGCGCCGAGTGCATTGCCCACGGCCAGGTTGGGCGCATCGACGAACGCCACCGCACTGATGCCCGAGGCCAGTTCGGGCAGCGATGTCACGGTGGCCAGCAGCGCCAGGCCGACCCAGCCACGCCCCCACCCATTGGCTTCAGCGAGGGCGTCGGCGCTGCGGCTGAGTACGTAGCCCGCGCGCGCGATCAGCACGGCACAGGCGGCAAACTGGAACGCCAGCCAGGCCAGCGTCATGGGCCGGTCCGGTGCATCGTGCGCACCCACAGCTTGCGTGCCTCCTCGACCCACAGCACCATGCTGGCCAGCAACAGGAGCGGCAGCAGCGAGGCGAGCGGTAGCGGCACCGTGTGGAACAGTGTGTTCATCGGCGGTGCGTACAGCACCAGCGACTGCAGCAGCACCGACAGCGCCAGCCCGCCCAGCAGCCAGCGATTGCGCACGATGCGCGCGCCCAGCGCCGAGGCGCTGGCCGACTGGCAGTTGAGCACGTTGAACCACTGGCACATGGCCAGCACCGTGAAGGTCTCGGTGCGCACGATTTCCAGGGCCACGCCCTGGCCCACCCGCCATGCGAACCAGCCAAAGGTCACAGCGGCGATCAGCGGCGTCATCAGCGCCACGCGCCGCAGCATCCCGGCGCTGAGCAGCCGGTCGTTGCGCGGAACCGGCGCACGCCTCATCTCGTCGCCGTCTGCCGGGTCCATCACTAGGTTCACCGTCACCGTGCCTTCGGTAACGATGTTGATCCACAGGATCTGCACCGCGGCCAGCGGCAGCGGGAAGCCGCCGACCAGCGCCAGCAGCAGCACCAGCACCTCGGCCAGGGAGGTGGCGAACAGATACAGGATCACCTTCTTGAGGTTGGCGTAGACCACGCGCCCCTGCTGAACCGCACCGACGATGGTGGAAAAGTTGTCGTCGGTGATCACGATCTTGGCTGCGCTCTTTGCTACTTCAGTGCCGGTGATGCCCATTGCCACGCCGACGTCTGAACGCGCCAGCGCCGGCGCGTCGTTGACGCCGTCCCCGGTCATCGCGACCACCTCGCCACGGGCCTGCAGGGCTTCGACGATGCGCAGCTTCTGCGCTGGATGCACGCGGGCAAAGACCGCTACGCTCGGCAGCGCTTCGCGCAGGTCGGCCTCGCCCATGCGTTCGAGTTCGGGGCCGTCGACGGCACGTTCCCCCTCGCGCGCGATGCCGAGTTCTCGCGCGATGGCCAGGCCAGTGAGCTTATGGTCGCCGGTGACCATGATCGGCCGGATGCCAGCCGCCCGGCACTCGGCAACCGAGATCTTGACCTCCTCGCGCGGCGGGTCGATCTGGCCCACCAGGCCCAACAAGCGCGCGCGGCCGACCAGCACATCGAAGCCGGCCGCCGCATCGAGAATGTCGTCCTCCACGGTGGCGAAGGCGAGCACGCGCAGCGCCTGCGTGGCCATGGCGTCCGCGGCGTCGCGTGCCGCCAGCGACGTTGCGCCGCCTTCTGCCGCGCACAGCCGCAACACGGCTTCCGGCGCGCCCTTGATCCACACGCGCCGCGGTGCATCGGAAGCGGCGTGGCGCGTGGCCATCAGTTTGTTGTCGGAGTCGAAGGGCAGTTCGGCCTCTCGCGGCGCATCGCGGCGCAGAGCGTCGATCGCCAACCCCGCCTTGCGCGCCAGCACCAGCAGTGCACCTTCGGTCGGATCGCCCAGGATCGTCCAGCCGGCGCGCTCATCCTCGGGTGGCAGCAGTTCCGCATCGTTGCACAGTGCGCCGGCCACGAGCAATCCGCGCAGCGCCGGGTCCGCCCTGTCCGCAGGCGATCCATCCTCGTCCAACGCGCCTTCGGGTAGGTAGCCGATACCGCTCACACGGAACCGGCGACCACCGGGAAGCCACAGGGCCACGGCCGTCATCTCGTTTCGGGTGAGGGTGCCGGTCTTGTCGCTGCAGATGACGGTGGTGGAACCCAGCGTCTCCACCGCAGACAGGCGCCGGATGATCGCGCCGCGCTCTGCCATGCGCTGCATGCCGACAGCCAGCGCGATCGTCATCGCGACCGGCAGGCCCTCAGGCACCATGGAGACCATCTGGCTGATGGCCACCATCAGCACCTCCGACAGCGGCAGTTCGCGCCACAGTCCCAGCAGCACCACCAGGACGAACAGGCCCAGCGCCGCCGCCACAAGCGCGCGGCCGAACTGCTCGAGGCGCATCTCCAGCGGGGTCTTCGGCTCTTCGGCACGCTGGGTCAACCCGGCGATGCGGCCCACCTCGGTGTGGACACCGGTGGCAACGACGATGGCACGCGCCCGGCCGGCGGTGACATAGGTGCCGGAATACACCATGCAGTGACGGTCGGCCAGGCCTGTCGCTTCGGGCACCGCAACCACCGACTTCGATACCGGCACCGACTCGCCGGTAAGCGCGGCCTCTGCCACCTGCAACTGGGCTTCCTCTATCAGGCGGGCATCGGCGACGACCGCGTCACCCGCGGCCAGCAGCACGATGTCGCCCGGCACCAGCTCGCGCGCCTCGACCACGCGCTCGCCGCCGTCGCGCAGCACGCGCACGTGCAGAGCGGCGAGGCGTCGCAGGGCCTCCATCGAACGTTCGGCCCGGCCCTCCTGGAAGGTGCCGATCAGCGCGTTGACCAGCACCACCGCGAGGATGACCATCGCATCGCCGTGATGCCCCAGCGCCACCGCGAGCACAGCGGCGACGAAGAGGATGTAGATCAACGGACTCTTGAACTGTCTCGCGAAGGTGCGCCAGACGGGCTTGGGCAGCGCCTGGGGCAGCGCGTTCGGGCCGTGCCTCGCATGAGCGCGACGCACCGCATCCGCGTCGAGGCCACTCTGCGGATCAAGCTCGAAGTGGCGCAGCGCCTGATCCCCCGGCAAGGCATGCCATGAGGGGTCGATGCCATCGGCGATCCGGCCTGAATCCGGACTTTGGTGCGTAACTCGGGGGCGGGAAAGCGCATCAGGCACCGCGAACTACCAGGGTGTCGCAGTCCAGCGTGTGCAGCAGATTCTCGGCCGTGCTGCCGAGCAGGGCCCGCGCGAGGCCGCTGCGGCCCTGCGAGCCGAGCACGACGAGGTCGACGCCGGCGCTGGCGACGTAGTCCGGGAGCAGCGCTTCCGGCTGCCCTCGCTCGATGACGCGCCGAAGGCCGGCCTCGATGGGGCCAGGAAGCGCGGACTCGACCAAGCGCTCGGCGCACTGCTGCGTCACCACGGCGCGCCACGAGTCGTCCGCCGCGGGGCCGGTGGTCAAGGGGGACCCGGCCGGCATGTAGGCGTGGAAGAGCGTCAGTCGCGCGCCCTCGAACCATCGCGCCGCCAGCCGCAGGGCATGCATCGAAGGCTCGGAGAAGTCCGTGGCCACCACCACATGGCGATAGGCGGCTCGGGCGCGGCCGCGTACGTTCAGCACCGGCACGCGCGAGTGACGTACCAGCGCGTCGACGGTACTGCCCAGTTGGATGCGATCCATCCGTGCGTCCTTGGCGATGCCCAGCACGACCAGACCGGCCCTGTCGCCGGTCACGGCCTGCTGCACCGCCTCGGCCGGCGAGCCGATCACGATCTTCGAAGTCGCCGTGATCTCCTCCGCCTCCAGGTCGGCGCTCAGCGTCCGCTCCAGGGTCTGTGACCACGATTCAGGGCGACGCCATGAGGGCGCACTGCTCGTCAACTGGTCGCGTCGCGCAATTTCGGTCGCATCGACGACGTGCGCGACGATGAGTTCGCTGCGCCACGCCTTCGCAAGCTGTGCGGCCCGCGCAAGGGCGCGGTCGCATCGCGCGCTGAGGTCGGTGGCTACGAAGATTCGCTTCGGCGGGATGTATTCGACCATCATCGTCTCCATGCCGGGCCGGAGCCGGCGTTTCATGAAAGGGAATCGGAAGCCTAGCCGCGGCCGTTTCGGCGGGGCTTGATGTGCGTCAACGCAAGCGTTGCGCGGGAATCGAAGAATGCAAGAATTGCTCGATGGTCGAGCCCCGGCGATCAGGCGTCGGCCCGCCCCGGGGAAGTGCTCCCGGGCAGGTAGAGCCAATCCGCATAGCTCGCCAGCATCTTGGGACGAAACGCGACCAGGGCAGCCACCAAGGCACCGGTCAAGACAGCCTCGCCGAAGGCATTCAGAAGGCTGGCCACGACAAAATCAGCCGGCGCGAAGCTCGGCGGCAGATCATGCAGCCAGCCGCGCAGCCATGCCGCCGCAGTGCACGCGAGAAAGGTCCCGATCCAGGCCCGCGCCAGGATGTACACCATCAGGTGGTGCGGCAGCCAGCGTCGGGTTGCCCCGCCGATGGCGA
>NZ_LMTS01000172.1:85011-95441 GCF_001541225.1 Variovorax sp. WDL1
CGCCGGCACCAGGCCGAGCCATACCAGACGGGTCAACGCGTCCGCCATGCCGGTGTCGCCCGCGACCCACGTCAATGCGGCGATGGGCGCCAATGCCAGCACCGTGAGCGGCCAGCCGCAAAGCAGCACCATCAGCGGCGCGATCGACATCGGCAGCGTGACCGGGACACCGGTGTGGAGGTCCAGACCCCAGAACCACGGCAGCGCCGCCGCTACGAACACCCACAGCCAGGGCGGGCCTTTCGAACGTACGGCGCGCCATGGGCGCAGCCAGGCAGCCACCGCAATCGAACAGGTGGCAAGAAGGGCATTGAAGATCCAGACTTCGTCATCGGGCAGCGGGATCACGGGTGTACTCCGCGCAGGGCGACATGCACGCTGCCCTTGCTTCTAGGCCAGCTACGTCCCGGTTTTGTAGGTGAGCCGCGCGCGAGCTTATGGGAATCGTCGGACCGATCCGACGCCCTGAGACGCTCGCTTCCCCCTGCGCCGCCAGAGTTGCCGCTATAGAAGCGCGAACGCTGCCACGGCGACCAGCGTCGGAAACAAGGCGCCCAGGAGCAGCCCGCCCGCGCTGATCGTCTCATCGGAAAAGCCACGCTTGAGCAGCGCCACGCCAGCCGGGTTCGGCGCGTTGGCAATGATCGTCAGGCCCCCTCCAGCGACAGCGCCGGCCACGAGGCTGTACTTGGCCGGCTCGGAGATTCCCGTGATGAGGGAGCCCAGGTAGGTCAGGGCCGCGTTGTCGGTCACTGCGGTCAGTGCCGTCGCCCCGAAGAACAGCGCTTGCGGCGACATGCCGGAAACAATGGGCTGCAGCCACCACTGCTGCATGCCACCGAGCACCACCAGGCCTGCAAGGAAGAAGGCCACGAGCAGCGCTTCCTTGATGATGAGCGGGCTCTGGTGGCGCTCATAGGCCTGAGTGAAACCCAGGAACATCAGGAACAGGCCCAGGAATGCAACTGGATGATGGGCCAGGACCACGACGCCGACGAGAAACCCCAGATGCACCGCCATCACGAGCAGGGGAACCTTCTCCCGCGCTGCGCTGTTCGCGGGCGCCGGCGCCGCAGAGAGGTGGCTGCGAAGCACCGCCGTCGCCACGGTGGCGTTCACCAGCACGGCAATTGCCGCCTTCCACCCGAAGGTGACCAGCATGAACCAGCTGTCCCAGCCCCATGTCGAGGCGACCATCAGCACAGGAGGGGCGGCAAAGGAAGTCAGCGTGCCGCCGATGGAGATATTGACGAACAGGACGCCGAGCGCGAGGTACTTGACCCGCTCCGGGAGATCTTGCCTGAAGACCTGCGGCGCGAGCATCAAGGCGGCGATGGTCATTGCCGCGGGCTCCGTGATCGCGGAGCCCAGGATGGGGACAGCCGCCAACCCCAGCCAGGCGGTCGCCAGGGAGGTGCGCACGGGAAGACGTCGTGCTAGCAGGTCGATGGCGCCAATCACGGCCTGCAGGATGGGCCGGGATGCCGCCACCACCATCACGACGAAGACGAACAGAGGTTCGGTGTACTGCCGCGATTCGGCATAGGCCAGCGCCTGATCGCCGCCGCTGATGGCTGCCATGACCAGCACCAGCACGATGGCCCAGAAGCCGAAGACGACCTCGACCTCGCCCATGAGATGAAAAACCCCGGCATGGCCGGGAAAGCGCTTCGAGAGCCGCTCGAATTGCTTGGCTGCAAAGGTGTGGATGAGCGCGATTGCGAAGAGAGCGGCAGCAATCAGCTCGATCGTGTGGTGGGGCATCGGGTGCGGGGCATGGGGAAGCTGC
The DNA here is from genome assembly GCF_001541225.1 of Variovorax sp. WDL1. Lineage (GTDB taxonomy): Bacteria > Pseudomonadota > Gammaproteobacteria > Burkholderiales > Burkholderiaceae_C > Variovorax. The sequence continues at coordinate 86,801 of NZ_LMTS01000172.1, forward strand.
GTGGCGGCCCGACCATCGCACAAACCTGCCCCACCCCATGTGTGACACCCACCCGTAGTCTAACCAGGCTGGAGCGGCGGCCTACCACATCTGGTAGTTGCGCGAGGGCGCGCTCGAAAGCCAAATGCGCTTGCGGTTCGCAGCCTTGTCATGAATTCCTGGCAAGTTGGATCCGCGCCCAAAGGAGGACGACATGAACCTGAAAGAACTGAGCCTGGCCACGTTCAACCTCTACAACCTCAACGAGCCGGGCCGCGCGCTCTACTCGGACAGGGACGGCTGGACACGGCAGGAATACGAGTTGAAGATCGCCTGGACGGCGAGGCAGCTGAGCAGCCTGAAGTCGGATCTCTTCGGCTTCCAGGAGCTCTGGCATGCGGACTCGCTCGCCAGGGCGCTCGACGACGCAGGTCTCACGGAGGAATACGACCTGCTGGCGCCGCCCGATGCCGACGGCCGCAAGATCGTCTGCGCCGCGATCGTGCGCAAGGGGCTGCTCAGCAGCGAGCCGGACTGGATCAGCGAGTTCCCCGCGAAGTTCAAGCTCCAGTCCAGCGGCGACGATCCGCAGACGCCGGTGATCGATGTCAGCATCCGCGGCTTCTCCAGGCCGGTGGCGCATTTCACGATCAAGCCGCGCAGGGACGAGCCGGACGTCCATGTGTATGTGTGCCACTTCAAGTCGAAGGCACCGACCAAGGTCTTCAACGAGCCGTGGTTCAAGGCCGACAAGCCGAGCTACAGCAAGCACTCGACGGCGCTGGGTGCCGCACTGTCGACGATCCGGCGCACCGCCGAGGCCGCCGCGCTGCGCTTTCTGCTGACCGAACAGATGAAGGGCAACGACACGCCGGTGATCGTGCTGGGCGACATCAACGATGGCCAGCAGAGCAACACCGCCAACATCCTGACCGAGCAGCCGCGATACCTGGTCGGCGACTCGGTGGGCGGCGGGGACGTGGCGTTCTACACAGCGCAGACGCTCCAGGAGTACCGCGACACACGCGACGTCTACTACACCCATGTGCACCAGGACTTCCGCGAGTCGCTGGACCACATCCTGGTCAGCGAGCAGTTCTACGACAACAGCCGCAAGCGGTTGTGGCTTTTCGATGGGCTGGCCATCAACAACGACCACCTCAACTTCGACAAGCACAAGGCCGATGGCACCAATGACCACGGCATCATCCGTGCCGTCTTCAAGCACAGGCCGATCAGGGACTCGATGTAGCGCGCTGCCTGGCCCCGGTCAGCTCTTGTAGTGCAACGCCCACAGCCAGAGCGGCCGGGGCGTGAGCAGCATCAGGAGCACCACGCCGTAGCGCAGGGACAAGCGGTGCTCCCAGGGCATGCCCGGCCACAACAGCGATCGCCAGGCGTTCATGCGCTCGCCGTCGCGTGCGTAGCGGACGGCGACCACCCGCATGTTGCGGTAGAAGCGGCCCTTCTCGGCCTCGCGCTCGGGCGGCACGCGAAGCTGGCACGCGAGCTCGAAGGCGCGGTGCGCGTCCACGCCGCGCCCCGCCACCGTGACGGACCCCGCCTGCACCCGGTAGCGTGACACGGCCTGCCCCACGAAATGCGCCCAGGCGCCGCTGTTGGCCAGGCGCACCGAGAAGCCCCAGTCGCCCACGTTGCCGTCGCGCTCGCCGCGCATGTGCTGCAGGTAGCTTGCCTTCTCCACCAGGAAGGCATCGGAGGGAATGGACTCCGTCAGGCACCATTCCCACACCGGCCGGGTCGCGGCCGGGCCTTGCCTGCCATACCACTGGTCGCTGGCGCTGGTGCGCGCGGGGTCGGTCACGCCGGCCTCGTCCATGATCAGCTGGGTGCCGAACCACAGCTTCACACGGGCATCGGTCTCGTTGGCGCAGGCATTCGCGAGCACACCCAGCGCGCCCGGGCACAGCTGGTCGTCGTTGTGCAGGATCAGCAGGTGGTCGAACTTTGCACGCGAGGCCAGGAACCACTGGTTCGGATACGTCCCCCTGGAGGGCTCGCTCGGCTGGTAGTCGATGAGTTCCGCCAACCCGCTCTGCGCGATGGCCGCCTGGTTGCGGTCCCAACAGGCGCGTGGGCTGTCGTCGCCGATGAGGATCTCGCCGATCAGCGAGCGCTCCTGCCGGGCGATGCTCTGCAGCGCCTCGGCCAACTGCTCGGGGCGGGCGTAGGCCGGTATGAGGATGGAGATCAGCACGGCGAGGCAGACGCCAGCGCGGCATGCCGCTCCAGGATCAGCCGCACCGCCGAGATGACGTCGCCCACGTCGCGGTCGCTCAGCTTGCCGAGATCGGCAGCGAGACGATCTGCCGGCCCACGCGCGTGGCATGCGGCGTGTGCTCTGGCCGCCAGCCCAGCCGTTGCTGGTAATAGGGGTGCTCGGGCAGCGCCAGGTAGTGCACGCCGACGCCGATGCCCTGCGCAGTCATGGCGTCGAGGAAGCTGTCGCGCGAGATGCCGCAACGCGCCTCGTCGAGCTGAACGGTGAAGAGATGATGCGCATGGCGCGTGTCGGGCGCCGGCGCCGGAGGCAGCGTCAGCGGGAGCACCGCCAGCTCGCGGACATAGCGATCCCAGATCTGCTTGCGCCGACGCCAGTACGACTCGACGTGCGTCAGCTGCTGCAGGCCGATCGCCGCCTGCAGGTCCATCATGTTGTACTTGAAGCCCGCCTCTACCACGTAGTAGTGCTTGTAGCCTTCGTCGCTGAAGCGCTTCCACGCGTCCTTGGTCATCCCGTGCAGGCCAAGCACCCTGATGCGCGCCGCGTCCTCCTCCTTGCGGGCCAGGACCATGCCGCCTTCGCCGGTGACGATGTTCTTGGTCACGTAGAAGGAGAAGCAGCCAAAGTCGCCGATGGTGCCGGCGTTGCGGCCGTGGTACTGCGTCTCGATGGCGTGTGCGCAATCCTCGATGACCTTGAGCTCGTGCTGGCGCGCCAGCGACATCAGTTCGTCCATCTCGCAGGGCCGCCCGGCGAAGTGGACCGGCACGATGGCCCGCGTGCGCGGACTCAGCCTGGCGCGCACCTGCGCGGGGTCGATGTTCAGCGTGTCGGGATCGATGTCCGCCAGCACCGGCGTCGCGCCGGCGTGGAGGATGGCGTTGACGGTGGCGCAGAAGGTCAGCGGCGTCGTGATGACCTCGTCCCCCGGTCCGACCCCGGAGGCCAGCAGCGAAAGATGAAGGGCGGCGGAACAGGAATTCAACGCGACGCCGTGTGTCGCGCCGCGGTAGCGGCAGAACTCGCGCTCGAACTGCGCCACCCGCGGGCCGGTGCCGAGCCAGCCCGATCGCATGACCGCCTCAACCTCCCGGATCTCGCCTTCCTCGATCTTCGGCGAGCCGAAGACCAGAAAATCGTCCTTGTCTCTGATCGACATCGAGTTCTCCCTTGATGCGGCCCAGGGGGGTCGCGGACTCCGTTTCGAACAGATACATGATCTTGGCGTTGCGTGGTGCGGGACTCCGCCTACACGTGTGGGCGCCCGGCGTGCTTGCCGCTCAGAACAGGGGCGCGGTATCGCTCGGCGGACGCGCGCCTTCGATCATCAGCATCCTGAGCTTCGCCGCCGCGCCGCCATGTGCCGAGAAACCGCCGGGCTTGCCGCCTGCGGCGAGTACGCGGTGGCAGGGCACGACCGGCGCGAAGGGGTTGTGGCCCAGCGCCTGCCCGACGGCGCGCGAGAGCTGCCGGTCGCCCAGCTCGGCGGCAATCTCGCCGTAGCTGCGCGTGCTGCCGGGCACGATGCGGCGCGCGATGTCGTAGACGCGGCGATGGAAGTCCGGCACGCCTTCATAGTCCAGCACGATCTCCGCCAGGTCGCGCGGCTCACCGGCAAGCAGGGCACGGATCGCATCGCCGGCAGCCTGTACCGCAGCCGGCGGCAGCGCCTCGGGGACCTGCGCAAAGCGCTGCTGCATGCGCGAGCGCGTGGCGCCCTCCCCGGCCTCGGGCAACTGCACGCCGACGATGCCCCGCGGACCCCATGCGATGCCGCAGGCGCCGATGGCAGTGTCGAACAGCGCGTAGCCATCGAGGTTCATTCACACCTTCTTCAACGCTGGCATGCGTTCGCTGCGTTGGCCTGCATGGCGGTGACGCTGCGCGCAATGGCGTCGGCGAGCTGCGCCGTCGCGCGCTGCGTGCCGCGGGCCAGTGCGTCGATGCCGCCGCCGACCGGTTCCGACACGAAGAGCTGGCAGGCGACCGCGGGACTCTCCTCGGTACGGCGCAAGGTCCAGCTGAAGCCGGCGTCGACGCGGCTGCTCTCCACCGCGTCGAGCTGGCGCAGCTGCACTGCGATGCGCGTGACCGGCTGGCCGCGCGGACGCCCGCTCTTGGTCGCATCGACGGCCCCCAGGCGCTGTGCAATGCCGCTGGCCAGCGCATCGCGCAACTCGTTTTCGAACGAGGAGGACCAGCGGTGCTGCTCCAGGACATCGACCTCCGGCCCCGCGCCCGCCTCCTTCTGCCGCACCACCAGCTGCGGGCGCGCGAAGCGCTCGGGCATGGCGATGGGCGCCAGCTCGATGAAACCGGCGGCGCTCCCGGTGACGCCGGATCGCGCCTTGTCTGCATCGGTATCGGCCAGGCTGTAGTACCGGGGCGCGGGGCTGGCACAGGCGGCCAGCATGGCGGCAGCGACCCATGCCAGGCCGCGTGCTCGGATCGTGTTCATTTCTTCTTGTCCTCCGGCTTGCCGCGCAGCAGCGACTCGGGATGGCGCTCGAGGTAGTCGGTCAGCACGCGCAGCGAGCCCGCCGCGCGCGTCACCTCCTGCAGCGTCTGGCGCATGTCCTGCTGCAGGGGCGAATCGTCGGCCAGTGTCTTTTCCGCGCTGTTGAGCGTCTTGCGCACGTCCTTCATCGCGGCGGCCATCTCCGGGCTCACGTCGTTCTTCAGGCTCGCGGCCAGCTGCTCGGCGCTGACCAGGGTCTTGTCCAGCGTGGCCAGCGTCTTGCGCAGATCGCGGCCGATCTCCTCGAAGGGCACCTTGCTGAGCTTGCGCGCGATGTCGCCCACCTGCGCCTGGATCTCGTCCAGGCTGTTGGCGACCGTGGGCAGCTCGATCGGGTTCTGGTCGATGTCGATCTTCGCCGGCGGCGCCTTGGGGAAGAAGTCGAGCGCCACGTAGACCTGCCCGGTCAGCAGGTTGCCGGTGCGCAGCTGCGCCCGCAACCCCTTGTCGATCAGGAACTTCAGGCGCTCGGCCTGGGTGTAGCGCGATTCCTGCGATCCCTGGCTCCGGCGGCGCAGCCGGTCCGGGTAGACCTGGACCAGCACCGGCATCTTGAACTCGCGCACCTGCGGGTCGAACTCGACGCCGATGGACTTGACCTCGCCGATCTCCACGCCGCGGAAGTCCACCACCGCGCCCGGCGACAGCCCGCGCAGCGACTGGTTGAAGTGCATCAGCAGGGGTTGCGAAGGCCCGTCCGGCTCCTTCATGGCGGCCGCCTCGTCCTCGGCCAGCGCGAAGGTCGTGTTCTCCTGCGCGACCGGGCCCTGCGTATCGTCCGGCGCCTGGAAGGCGATGCCGCCGAGCACGATGGTGGCCAGCGACTGCGTGCGCAGCTTCACCCCGTTGGCGCCGAGTTGCACGTCGAGCCCGCTGGCATGCCAGAAGCGCGTGTTCGCACCGACGAACTTGTCGTAGGGCGCATTGACGAACACGCGCAGCGTGACCCCGCGGCCATCGCCGTCGAGCTCGTAGGCCGCGAGCTGGCCGACCTTGATGCGCCTGAAGTACACCGGCGAGCCGATGTCCAGCGAGCCGACGTCGCGCGCGCGCAGCAGGAACTGCTTGCCCGAGGCATCGCGCGTGACGATGGGCGGCGCCTCCAGTCCGGTGAACTCGCTCGCCGTCTCCTCGGAGGTGCCGGCGTCGGCGCCGATGTAGGCGCCCGAGAGCAAAGTGCCCAGGCCGGAAATGCCCGAGGTGTCGAGGCGCGGGCGCACCACCCAGAAGCGCGTGTCCTGCGCGGTGAAGCTCCTCGCTTCCTTGTTGAGCTGAACCACCACGCGCACGTTGGAGCGGTCGCTGGCCAGGCGAATGGTCTGCACGGTGCCGATCTGCACGTTCTTGTACCGGACGGCCGTCTTGTTGGCCTCCAGTCCCTCGGCGGTCTTGAAGGTCAGCACCACCTCGGGCCCGCGGTCGATCAGGATGCGCGCCACCAGCGCGACGCCGACCAGCGCGGCGACGATGGGGATCAGCCAGATCAGAGAGGGCAGCCAGTTCCGGCGCCTGACGACGACCGGGCTGGGCAGCGGTGGCTTGTCCTCTGCGCTCATGCGGCTGTTTCCTTGTTCGGCATTCGAGTCACGGCTTCCTGGTCTTCCATCACGTCCTTGGTGTCCCAGGTCAGCCGCGGATCGAAGCTCAGCGAGGCCAGCATGGTCAGCACGACGACCGCCCCGAAGGCTCCGATTCCGACGCCCGCCGAGATCTCGGCGAATCCCTGGATGCGCACCAGGCCGGCCAGCAGCGAAACGACGAACACGTCGAGCATGGACCAGCGGCCGATGATCTCGAGCGCGTGGTAGAGCCTGGCGCGCTCCGGCTGGCGCCAGTCGCTGTGGCGCTGGGCCAGGACGGCCAGCAGGATCAGCGACGTGAGCTTGAACAGCGGCACCAGGAAGCTTGCGATGAAGATGATCGCCGCCAGCCCGTAGGCCCCCGAGACCCAGAAGTAGATCACGCCGGAAAGGATGGTGTCTTGCTGCGTGCCCAGCAGGCTCTTGGTGATCATCACCGGGAGCAGGTTGGCAGGCACGTACATGATGCAGGCCGCGATCAGGTAAGCCCAGGTGCGCTGGAAGCTCTGGGGCTTGCGCCTGTGCAGGTGCGTGGCGCAGCGCGCACAGGGCTCGCCCTGCGCAGCGTCGCGCCAGACGGTGCCGCAGTGGGGACACGCCAGGAGGCCGAGCTCGGCGGCGGTCTGGATGGTCACGGGCTCTGCCCCGGCCGGGGTTCGACCGCCATTTCCCAGAAGGTGCGCGGATTGAAGGACAGCACCGAGGTGAGCAGCACCGTCAGGCCCATGAAGGCCCACAGCGCCGGGCCCGCCACCACCTGCGCCATGCTCGAGAGCTTGACGATGGCGACCAGCACGCCCAGCAGGAACACCTCGACCATGCCCCATGGCCGAACCACCTGCAGGATCCGAACCAGCACGCCGAAGCCGGCCGGCTGCCGCTCGCGGGCCATCGGCACGAGCAGGTAGAACAGGATGCACAGCTGCGCCAGTGGGAAGAGGATGGTGGTGGCCAGCACCAGCAACGCCACCAGCGACATGCCTTCGGTACTGAGCGCCACCACGGCACCGGCAAGGGTGGTCTGGCTGTGCAGGCCCGTGACCTGGATCTCGACGATCGGGAACAAGTTCGCGATCGCGAAAAGCAGCAGGCTGGCGACGGTAAGCGGGAGCACGCGCGCGGCCTGGTCGCCGGCATGCCGGTCCAGCTCGGTGCCGCAGCGGCTGCAGCGGGCGACCTCGCGCCGGCGAAGGCGCTTGCGGTGATAGACCGCGTCGCAGCCTTCGCAGACGATGGCTTCGGGAACTTCCTTCATGGTCGTGAATGGCGGGGGCCGGCGGCCCGTTGCGGCTTATTGTCGGCGAGCCGCGCGGCCAGGTAGTCGAGCAGTGCGCGGATGCGCGCCGGCAGCCGCCCGGCCTTGCCCAGGTAGACGGCATGGATCGGCACCGTGTCGCGCGGGTTGAACTCCTCCATCACCGGCAACAGCCGCCCGGCGTCGATGTCGGGCTGGATGTGATAGAGCGAAAGCCGCCCCAGGCCCACGCCCTCCAGCACCAGCCGGCGCAGCGTCTCGCCATCGCCGGCGCGCACGCTGCCCATCACCGGCATGTCGAGCGGGCGTCCGTCTACCAGCAGCGGCCAGTCGGCCACGTGGCGCCGGTAGGTGGAGCCGATGCGGTTGTGCGCCTCCAGTTCCTCGGGGGTGTGCGGCGTGCCGTAGCGCTCCAGGTAGCCGGGCGAGCCGACGATCACCTGTGCGGTGTCGAACAGATGGCGCGCCACCAGGTCGGAGGGCGGCAGCGGGCCCCAGCGGATCGCGATGTCGGTGCGTTCGTCCATCAAGTCGACCACGCGATCGGTCAGCACGATGTCGAGGGTGACCTGCGGGTGCAGCTCCAGGAAACGCGGCACCAGCGGTATCAGCACGCAATGGCCGAAGGAGTAGCTGGCATTGATGCGCACCCGCCCGCGCGGCGCTGCACCGGCGGCGGCGCAGCGCTCGGCCTCGTCCATGTCGGCGAGCACGCGCACGCTGCGCTCGTAGAAATTCTGGCCCTCGGGCGTGAGCTGCAGCTTGCGGGTGGAGCGATGAACCAGCTGCGTCGCCAACCGCGCCTCGAGCCGGGCCACCAGCTTGCTGACCGCCGAAGGCGTCATGCCCAGCACCCGTGCGCCGGCCGAGAAGCTGCCGCGGTCGACCACCTGCACGAAGGCTTCCATTTCGCCGGAGCGGTTGACGTCGGTGCGGGGCATGTCAGTTGCGTGCCTCGTGCTGCCCCGGCTCGCCGAGGATCACGCGGAGGCCCGCAAGACGCGAGAAGTCGCGGTCGTGCGTAACCAGCGCGACCGCGCCCACCTCCAGCGTCGTTGCGGCTT
>NZ_LMTS01000172.1:95488-98200 GCF_001541225.1 Variovorax sp. WDL1
GGCAGGCGCAGCCCCGTGCTCGCACGAAGGCGGGCCGCGGTCACTGCGATTTCCTGGGAGACCGGCACGACCTCGAAGTTGGCGAGCTCCTTCTCGTAGCGCTTCGCGAGCACATCCTTTCCGTGCTTGAAGGGGCCGGCGAGCACCTCCGCCATTGCAATGGTGGAGATGGCAATCTGGACCTTTCCGTCAGCCTGCAGATCGAAGAGTCCCACGAACGCTGGTGCAAATTCAGGATGGTCGTCGAGCAGGTAGATCAGCGGCGCGGCGTCCACCACAACCAGATCGCCGTCGCGCAGGCCGCCCCATAGCCTGGCAACCGCAGTCGTCTTGCGCGTTCGTGGACTCGGCGGCCTTTTTCCGGAGGTACCCACGACCTCAGTCCCATTCGCTGCGCATGTCCGCGATCGCCTTGGAGGGAGTGCGCCCCCAAAGTCCCTTCCCGCTGCCGCGCAACGCCAGGAAGCGGGAGCGTGGACGGCCCTTGGCGAGCATGTCCGGCGAAACGATGGCTGCATACGGCTTGCCGTGCCGCGTGAGCAGGCTCGGCTCGCCCGCATTCGCACGCGACGCCAGTTCGGGCAAGGTATTGCGACCTTGTTGGAGGCCAACGGTATGCAAAGGCATGGTGGTGCTTTCTGTACGGTCTGTACATTTTATGCCAAATGCGAATCCCTGTGCCGGCTCCGCAATCGTTGACTTCAATTCATCAATCCTTGTCCATACCACGGTCTAGTCAACGTGCGGCGACGCCCGCACAGTACAGGGCATCATGCCCATCGCCCTCCTCGCCCTCACTGCCGGTGCCTTCGGCATCGGTACCACCGAGTTCGTCATCATGGGCCTGCTGTTGCAGGTTTCGGCGGATCTTCATGTCACCATCGCGGCCGCCGGCCTGCTGATCTCGGGCTATGCGCTCGGGGTCGCGGTCGGCGCGCCGCTGCTCACCATCGCCACCCGGCGCGTCCCGCGCAAGACCGTGCTGCTGGCGCTGATGGCGATCTTCACGCTCGACAACATCGCCTGCGCGCTGGCACCCAGCTACGAGACGCTGATGGCGGCGCGGGTGATCACCTCGCTGGCGCACGGCACCTTCTTCGGCGTCGGCTCGGTGGTGGCCACCGGCCTGGTGGCGCCCGAGAAGCGCGCCTCGGCCATCGCCATCATGTTCACCGGCCTCACGGCCGCCACCATGCTCGGCGTGCCGGCCGGCGCCTGGCTGGGCCTGCACTTCGGCTGGCGCTCGACCTTCTGGGCAGTGGCGCTGATCGGCGTGCTCGCACTGGCGGTGCTCGCGCTCTTCGTGCCGCGCCACCGCAGCGCGGACGCGCAGGCACCGGCGCCGCTGCGCGAGGAGCTCGCAGTGCTGGCCCGGCCGCAGGTGCTGCTCGGCCTTGCCATGACGGTGCTGGGCTATGCCGGCGTGTTCGTGGTCTTCACCTACATCCAGCCGCTGCTGACGCGCATCACCGGCCTTTCCGAATCCGCCGTCTCGCCGCTGTTGCTGCTCTTCGGCGGCGGGCTCGCGCTCGGCAACATCCTGGGCGGCAAGCTGGCCGACCGGGCGCTGATGCCGGCCGTGCTGGGCACGCTGGCGGCGCTGGCCGTAGTCCTGGCGGTGATGCAGCCGGCGCTGCAGACCGGCGTGACCGCGGCCCTCTTCGTCGGTGTCCTGGGCATCGCGGCCTTCGCGACGGTCGCGCCGCTCCAGCTGCGCGTGCTCGAGAAGGCGGCCGGGGCCGGCCAGAACCTCGCCTCCAGCCTCAACATCGCCGCCTTCAACCTCGGCAATGCGCTGGGCGCCTGGGTCGGCGGCGCGGTGATCGACCGCGGCCCGGGCCTCGGCGCGCTGGGCTGGGTCGCAGCGCTGCTCACGCTGGCCGGCCTGGCCATCGCGTTGTGGAGCCGCGGTCTCGACCGGCGCGATGCGGCGCCGGCGCACTGCGCGCCGGCCCGCACCTGAAATCGCGTTCTTTCAATCAAACCAGGACCAAGGACTTCTCATGGAACATCGCTTGCTCGGCAGCTCCGGCTTCAAGGTGCCCGCCCTCGGCTTCGGCGCCGGCACCTTCGGCGGCCAGGGGCCGCTCTTCAGCGCCTGGGGCAACACCGACGTGGACGGGGCGCGGCGCCTCATCGACATCTGCCTCGACGCCGGCGTCAATCTCTTCGACAGCGCCGACGTGTATTCGAACGGTGCCTCGGAATCCATCCTCGGCGCCGCCGTCAAGGGCCGGCGCGGCAAGGTGATTCTCTCGACCAAGGTGGCGCTGCGCGCGGGCGACGGGCCCAACGATGTCGGCGCCTCGCGCCACCACCTGATCGCGGCGACCGATGCCGCGCTCGCGCGCCTGGGCACCGACTACATCGATCTCCTGCAGCTGCATGCCTTCGATGCGATGACGCCCGTCGACCAGGTGCTGCGCACGCTCGACGACCTGGTGCGCGCCGGCAAGGTGCGCTATGTCGGCGTGTCGAACTTCTCCGGCTGGCAGCTGATGAAATCGCTGGCAGCTTCCGACAGGCTGGGCCTGTCCCGCTATGTCGCCAACCAGACCTACTACTCGCTGATCGGCCGCGACTACGAATGGGAGCTGATGCCGCTGGGCATCGACCAGGGCATTGGCGCGATCGTCTGGAGCCCGCTGGGCTGGGGCCGCCTCACGGGCAGGATCCGGCGCGGCCAGCCGCTGCCGGCCGGCAGCAGGCTGC
>NZ_LMTS01000172.1:98233-107085 GCF_001541225.1 Variovorax sp. WDL1
CGGGCTTCGCACCGCCGGTCGAGGAGGAGCGCCTCTACCGCGTGATCGATGCCATGGACCAGGTGGCCGAGGAAACCGGCAGGACGCTGCCGCAGATCGCGCTCAACTGGCTGCTGCAGCGCCCCACCGTGGCCAGCGTGCTGATCGGCGCGCGCGACGAGGAACAGCTCAGGCAGAACCTTGGCGCACTCGGCTGGCAGCTCACCGGGGAACAGGTCGCGCGCCTCGATGCGGCAAGCGCCGTGACGCCGCCCTACCCCTACTACCCCTATTGGAACGGGCAGTTCGCCGAGCGCAGCCCCGTGCCAGTCTGAAGGCGAGGGCCGGCGCCGCACGCACAGCCGCGTTAAGGATTCGATAAGGCGGGGCACGCATCATGGCGGCCCCGCATGAACACGAACGCCGAATCGCGATCCCTCCCGCTGCCGGAACCGCCTGGGTTTGAGCGGGTGCTCGTCTGGGATGCACCCCTGCGCGTCTTCCATTGGCTCATGGCCGCCTGCTTCGCCGGCGCCTGCCTCACGGCCGGACGGGAGGGCTGGCGCGACCTCCATCAGACTTTGGGCTACACGATGGGCGGGCTGGTGGTCTTTCGCATCGCGTGGGGCTTCGCAGGCACCCGCTACGCCCGCTTCGCGAACTTTGTCCGGGGCCCCGGGGAGATCGCGGCCTACCTGCGCCGCATGCCGCGCGGATGGGGCAGGCGGCACATCGGCCACAGTCCCGCAGGGGCCGTGGCCATCATCGCGCTCCTCCTGCTGACGCTGGCCACTGCCGTCTCCGGGTGGGCGAGCGGCGACAAGCCGACGGCGGATGGGTGGTGGCAGGAGTTCCATGAAGGCGCGGCACTCGCGATGCTGGCGCTCGTGGGCCTGCACATCGCCGGCATTGTTTTCGGCAGCTGGCGCGCAGGCGAGAACCTGGCGCGCTCGATGATCAGCGGCACCAAGCTGGGCGTGCCGAGCGAAGCCATTCGAAGCGCGTGCTACAGCGTGGCCCTGCTCATGCTGGCCGCAGCCGCCGGCTTCTGGGGCTACCAGTGGGCGGGTGCCGCAACGGTGGCAGCGTCTCGTGAACAGTTGCGCGAAGAGGCCCGCGAACAGCCCGCCTCCACCATCGAAGCCCGGCGCGAGCCAGGGGACAATGACTGAGCGGCCCGCCCGCACCAAGACAATCCCGACCCATGCGCATCCTTCTCGCGGAAGACGACGCCCTGCTCGGCGAGGGGCTTCGCGCCGGCCTCCTGCAGCTCGGCTTCCAGGTCGACTGGGTGCGCGACGGCATGGCCGCCGAGCACGCGCTGCGGGCCAATCCCTATGCGGCCTCCGTCCTCGACCTGAGCCTCCCCGCGAAGGACGGGCTGGCGGTGCTCGCTGCCATCCGAAACGCCCAGGTCAAGCTGCCCGTGCTGGTGCTGACGGCGCGTGATGCGGTGCACGATCGCGTCCGCGGCCTGGATGCGGGCGCGGACGACTACGTGGTCAAGCCAGTGGACATGCTCGAGCTGGCGGCACGCCTGCGGGCGCTGGTACGGCGCTCGCACGGCCAGCCGCAGGATTGCCTGGTTGCGCACGATGTCCTCCTGGACCCCGCCGCACGCGCAGTCCACAAGGCCGGCGAGCCGGTGGTGCTCTCCACGCGGGAGTTCGACCTGCTGCACACGCTGATGCTGCATGCCGGCCGCGTCCTGTCGCGGGAACAGCTGGAGCAGCACCTCTACAGCTGGGGCCAGGAAGTGGAGAGCAACACCATCGAGGTCCATGTCCACCGGCTGCGGCGCAAGCTGGGCAACGCGCTGATCCAGACCGTGCGCGGCGTGGGCTACGTGCTGATGCGGGCTTCCGCCTCGCCGTGATCCGGGCCGCCTATTCGCTGCAGGGCCGGCTGGCATGGCTGCTGCTGGTCCTGCTGGTCGCGGTCTGGGGCGGCACCGCTGCCATTACCTGGTTCGACGCGCGCCACGAGGTAGAGGAAATCCTCGACAGCCATCTGGCCCAGGCCGCGGCCCTGGTCATTGCCCAGCAGCGCGGGGCCGCGCACGACCTCCCGATCGACGCGCCGGCGCTGCACCGCTACGCCTACAAGACCGCGATCCAGGTCTTCAACGACGGCCGGTTGGCGCTGCGCTCCGCCAATGCGCCGCTCGCGCCGTTGGTGGAGGGCCGCATCAGCGGCGCCCCGGCCTTCAGGACGATCTGGCTCCAAGGCCGGGAGTGGCGCGTGTTCTCGGTCCATGACCCCGAGGCCGGGCTGCAGGTCCACGTGGGCGAAGAAGGGAAATCCCGCGACGCGATCCTGTGGGCGGTTCTGCGAAGCACCCTGTGGCCCTTGTTCGCCGCCCTGCCGCTGCTGATGCTGGCCGTGTGGTGGGCAGTGCACCGGGGACTGCGCCCGATGCGCCGGCTCGGGCGCGCGCTGCTCGAGCGCAGGCCGGACGTGCTGGACCGCGTGCAGCTGGACGATGCGCCTTCCGAGATGGTGCCCATGATCGACGCGCTCAACGCCATGTTCCGGCGCATCGAGTTCCTGCTCGAATCCGAGCGGCGCTTCACTGCCGATGCCGCCCACGAGCTGCGCACGCCCATCGCGGCGATCCGCGCGCACGCACAGGTCGCCATGCAAGAGGCCGATGACGAGCGCCGCTCCCGCTCGCTGCAAGGCACCATCGACGGCTGCGACCGCGCCACGCGCCTGGTCGAGCAGTTGCTGACGCTGTCCCGCCTGGAAGCCGACGCCATGCCGGAAGAAAAGGACGTGGACCTCGGCGCCCTCGCCCGCCGCGTGCTGGCCGACATCGCGCCGCGGGCGATCGCCAAGTATCAGTGCCTGGAACTGAACAACGGCCCGGCCTGCATCATTCGCGGCGACGAGACGCTGCTGACGGTGCTGGTCCGCAACCTTGTCGACAATGCCGTGCGCTACAGTCCGCCCTCGGCTCGCATCGAGGTGCGCGTCGCGTGCGGCGCGTCGGGCGTGCGGCTCAGCGTCGAAGATGGCGGCCCCGGCATGAACGACTCCGACATGTGGCGGCTGGGCGGGCGCTTCTTCAGGGCGCTCGGCAACTCCGAAAGCGGCAGCGGCCTGGGCCTGTCGATCGCGCGCCGCATCGCCGCAGTGCATCGCATGGCGATAGACATCGGGCGCTCCCCGCACTTGGGGGGATTGGCGGTTCATGTCCGCTGCCTGCCTTCTTCACTCCACTGAACCATGACCGACGCACCCGACAAGACCGACGCATCCGACGCATCCGACGCATCCGACGCATCCGACAAGACCGACGCACCCGACAAGACCGACACTCCCCGGATCCCCTTCAAGGTGACCCTGCTCAACGCACAGCGCCGGCACATCCTGTGCATGAAGTGGGGCACCAAGTACGGCCCCGAGTACGTCAACCGCCTCTATGCGATGGTTCGCCGCCACCTGCTCAGCGGCTTCCGCTTCACCTGCCTGACGGACGATCCCCGGGGCATCCGGTCCGAGGTGGAGTGCCAGCCCATCCCCGCGCTCGACCTGCCCGAGGGCATTCCCGAGCGCGGCTGGACCAAGCTGGCCGCGTTCTCCGCCGACCTGTATGGCCTGCGCGGCACGGCGCTCTTTCTCGACCTGGACGTGGTGATCGTCGGCGGACTCGATCCATTCTTCGACCATCCGGGCAAGTTCCTCATCATCCGCGACTACAAGCGCAAGCACCGCCTGACGGGCAACTCCTCGGTCTACCGCTTCGAGATCGGCGCGCATGCGGATGTGCTGGAGCATTTCCGCAGCAACTTCGCCGAGGTGCGCTCGACGTTCCGCAACGAGCAGGCCTACCTCTCCGACTTTCTGCACCGCCAGGGCAAGCTCGAATACTGGCCGGCGCCCTGGTGCCCGAGCTTCAAGTACCACAGCATCCCGGCATGGCCGACCAACTACTGGCGCGCGCCCTTCGTGCCGCCGGAGGCGCGCATCGTGATCTTCCATGGCGAGTGCAACCCGCCGGACGCGCTCGCGGGCCAGCGCAACCGGGCCTTGCGCTTCATCCGTTCAGCAGGTTGGGTGGCAGAGCACTGGCGGGAGTGATCCCCGCTGTTGTGCCAACGCGGGTCGAGAGCTGGTCGACAAGGCGATCAACGGCAAGCTCGGCCTGCGCAAGCGACTGCGCCAGTCGCTCCCCGCCGAACTCGTCGTGCTCGACCGCAATCTCGTGCACGTCGTCGATGCCGATGTAGCCGAACACCGATCGCACGCTGGCCTCCGTGTGGTTGAGATGCGCGATGCGCTCGCCCTTGCCGTAGCCAAAGTCGCCGCGCGAGCTCAGCAGCACCAGGCGCTTGCCCGTGTCCAGCATCGGCCAGTACGGGACCTCGCCGCGCGCGCGGTCGAAGCCGAAGCTGCGGCCTACGCGCACGATGTTGTCGATGTAGGCCTTGAACTGCGCCGGCACGCCGAAGTTGTACATGGGCAAGCCCACCACGATCAGGTCCGCGGCGATGAGCTGGTCCAGCAGGCCATCGCTCTCGGCCAGCGCCTCCTGCATCCACGCCTCGCGCGCGGCCGGTGGCGTGAACGCAGCGTGGACCCATGCGCCGGTCACCGGCGAGGGCGGATGGCTGCCCACGTCGAGATAGTCGACGCGGTCCTCGGCACGTGCGGCACGCCAGCGCTCGACGAAGCGCGCGGACAGGCGGCGTGTATGGGAACCATGGGCATCGACGTCCGAGCGGCCCGGCCGGGCGCTGGCGTCGATGTGCAGAAGCGTGTTCATGAAGATGGCCTTCCTTGGAGTCGATGGATGAGAATGGCTCGTGTGTCTTACCCTTGCGGGACACCCAGGCCTGGGCCGAATCTAGGCTCATGCCGGGCTCATCACAAACGACGATTTCTTGCTCATGAATGAGATCATTTCATCCATCAGGCCAGCCCGCCGCCTGCCGCCGCTGTCGTCGCTACGGGCCTTCGAGGCCGCTGCGGCGCATGCCAGCTTCCAGCGCGCTGCGGGCGAGCTCTCGGTCACGCCCACCGCCATCAGCCACCAGGTGCGCGGTCTCGAGGGCACGCTGGGCCAGCCGCTGTTCCGGCGCATGACGCGTCAGCTGGTGCTGACGCCCGCGGGCCTGCGCCTGTTCCACGCGTTGCGCGAAGGTTTCGACACGCTGGAGGCCGGCGTGCAGGCCTTGCGCATGCGCATCGAAGGCGAGACGGTCACGCTCACGGCCAACACAGCCTTCGTCGCGAAGTGGGTGCTGCCGCGGATCGCGGCTTTTCGCCTGGCCTGCCCCGGCATCGAACTGCGGCTGCATGCAAGCGACACGCTCGTCGATCTTGCGCGCGGCGATGCGGATCTCGCGATCCGCTCCGGCCAGGGCGACTGGCCCGGCCTCGCGACGGCCGAGCTGATGCCCGAGCGCTATGCGCCGCTATGCAGCCCGCGACTGGGACTGAAGCGCGCGCGGGACCTGGCGCAGCACCGCCTGATCCACAGCGACTGGCAGCCCCACGCGAGCGCGCCCGCGCAGTGGCCGCGCTGGTTCGCGGGAGCGGGCCTCGCGCTGCCGGCAGGGCGTCGTTCGAGCTTGTCCGCCGGCCTCTCCTTTTCGGACGAGACCCACGCGATGCTCGCCGCACTGGCCGGCCACGGCGTGGCGCTCCTGAGCCTCACGCTCGCGGCCGAGGAACTGCGCAGCGGGGCGCTGGTGCAACCCTTCGGCCCTGCGCTCGACACGGGCCGTTATTTCCTGGCCACGCCCAAAGGGCGGGAACGCGAGCCCGCAATACGCGCTGTGTGGGACTGGATTGCAGCGCAGGCCGGCACCTGAGGCGGCCGAGGGCTCAGACCGAGACCAGCGTCTCGAAACCACCCCAGAACATGCGCTTGCCGTCGAAGGGCAAGGTCTTGGGGTCCATCATGTCGGCCAGTCGCGGATCGCTCATCACCTTGGCGTTCACCTCGTCGCGGTGCGCGCGCGATTCGAAGACGATGTACGAGAAGACCACCAGTTCGTCGTCCTTGAGGTCGACGCTCTGCGGGAAGGACGTGACCTCGCCCGATTTCACGTCGTCAGCCACGCACTCGCGGTACTCGAGGGCGCCATGCTCGCGCCAGATCTTGCCCGCCTTGGTCGCCATCTCGCGGTACTGCTCGATGTTGCGCTTGGGGAGCGGAAGAACATATCCATCGACGTAAGCCATGCGGAATCTCCTTGGAGGGTTGAAGAGAGGACGACGCGCTCAGCACCCAGCAGCCGGCACGAGACGCATGACTGTATAGACCGATCCTGGTGGTGCCTTCAACTGCCTGCGATCGCGGCCGGCACTCGACGCGCCCGGCACATGTCCCCGCCGGAGGTGGACAAGCTTGTGGAAAAGTACCGGAGCAACTTCGCGAAGCCTTGCCCCATAAGGCCTCCCGCCAGATTGCCTGCTGAAGAAGCAGCGGGTTACAACTAAATGCAACAGATACAACTAAGGGCCTAATTTTCGCGGAGCCAAGCCTCGGCGCAGGCTTCGAACAGCGGGATGTTCTGGTCGACCTCGTCGTGGAGGAACCGGCGCGCGCCTTCGCGCACGTGACCATCGAGGGCGATCCAGGCTTCCCACAGGCGGCTGTCCGCCGGCGGCGGCGTCGCCTCCCACACGAGTGCGACGATAGGCAAGGTTTCCGCCGCCGGCAGGTCCGACCAGATGATCCCGAGCTTCGACAGCATGCCCGGCTGCTCGCCGAGCTCGATACCGGTGCGGACCTGGCCCTCCTCTTCCACAATCACGGCACTGAGGCCGCCTGAAAGGAGGACGCTCAACAACTCGGCGGGGGTGGCCTGCCGGACCCATTCGTCGGCGCGCCGCGCCAGCTGGGCGCCGAGATCGGCCTTGGTGAGGTGCTGATGCACCGGCCCGTAGTGGCGCCGCGGAGCTTCGGGCATGGCATAGGCATGGTTCAACATCCCGCCAGTGTCACCAAAGCAGGTGCAGTGTCTGCCAGCGGTGGCCTACGTGCCTGCCCTCCTGTGTCCGACTCTGCCCCCCGGGGGGCCGAGCGCGCCATACGTCGCCCGGGCGCTCAGCCGCCGCGCAGTTGGGCGCGCAACTGCGCGCCGATCTCCGGCCGCTCCAGGAAAGGATCGGCCGGGTTGGCGATGGACACGATGTTCTCCATGCGGCTCCTCACGTTGCCCAGCGCCTTGGGATGGCTGAAGACGTAGAACTGGTTGGCGCTGATCGCGTCGAAGACCTTGTGCGCCACCTCCGCGGCGGTGATCTTGCCGCTGCTCACCGCCTTGTTGCTCATGGCCTGGCCGATCAGCTGGCTGCGGGTCGGCTTGTCGGCAGGCAGCCCGCCCGGCCGGTTGCGCTCGCTGCTGGTGATGCCGGTGGGCACGAAGTACGGGCACAGGAGGCTCGCACCCACCTGGTCGGTGATGAGCTTCAAATCCTGGTAGAGGGTTTCGGTGAGGCTCACCACCGCGGCCTTGGCGGTGTTGTAGATGCCCATGTTGGGCGGCGTCAGCAGGCCGGCCATGCTGGCGGTATTGACGATGTGGCCGCGCCAGGACGGGTCGGCAGCAGCCGCCTCGAGCATCATCGGCGTGAACAGGCGCACGCCATGGATCACGCCCCAGAGGTCGACGCCGAGCACCCATTCCCAGTCGGCGACGGTGTTCTCCCACACCAGCCCGCCGGCGCCCACGCCGGCATTGTTGAAGACGAAATGCGGCGCGCCGAAGCGCTCCTTCACGTCTTTTGCAAGCTGTTCCATCTGCGCCGCGTTGGCCACGTCGACCTTGCGCGCCATGACCTGGGCGCCGGCCGCCTCCATCTCGGCACGCGCCTTGTCCAGCGCGTCCTGCTGCACGTCGACCAGCACCAGGTTCATGCCGCGTGCCGCGCCGATGCGTGCGCACTCGAGGCCGAAGCCGGAGCCGGCGCCGGTGAGAACGGCGGTGGTGCCTTGGAAGTCTTGAATCATTGGAGTCCTTGTTGAAGTCGCGGAAGAAGACAATTCAAAATTCTGGCCGTCCTGCCGCGACTTCTGCGTAACCTCTGCGACTTCTGCGTTCGGCTCCCGTGTCCGATTCAGCCTTCGACCTTGCGCAGCGTGTACCCGATGCGCGGAAAGTGCACATGCACCGTGCCCGCCCGCGGGTCGGTGCGGCGCAGCGTGTAGTGCGTACGGGTGGCGGCGAGCAGTTCGCCCTCGGTGGGCTCGGGGCCGAAGCTCTCGGCGGCGATGGTGACGCGCGTGCCCAGCGGGATGCCGTGCTCGTCCTGGAAGGTGCTGTCGGACAGCAGCGTGTGCGGCGTGGAAGCAGCCGCCACTTCGATGGCCTGTGCGGCGTCGAAGGTCTCCATCGCACCGTGGCCGATGGCCGCCATGCGGTCCATCCAGTCGCCCACCGCGGGCGTGATCTGCAGGATGTCGGCCATCGAGGGCGTGCGCTTGCGGGTGAACCAGAGCGGGTGGTAGCAGGCGAAGTCGGCCACGGTGGGATAGGCGCCGACCAGGTAGTCGGTGTCGTCGAGCATGTCGGACATCCGCCGCAGGTACGACTTGTAGGCCGCCGCGGCATCGCCGGGCCGGTGCCGCACCATGTTGACGCTCATGGCCTTGCGGTCCTCGCCGAAGACCTTTGCCGCCTCGGGCGGTGCCTTGGCGAAGATGTCGGCCGCGCCCTTGCCGCTGAAGCTGTAGGCCATCGCGGCCCAGAAGAGGATCGTGTCGCCCCATTGGGCGACCACGCGCTCCAGGCCCTTTCCCGGCTCGGGATAGAGCGAGGGCAGTGGCGCGACATGCTCAAGCACGTCGCAGATGAGCGCGGTGTCGCAATAGATGTCGGCGCCGATCTGCAGCACCGGCGTGCGGCGGTAGCCGCCGG
>NZ_LMTS01000172.1:107118-113910 GCF_001541225.1 Variovorax sp. WDL1
AGCGCGACGAGGTCGGGCTTGGGCGCGATCTGCGGAATGATCACGGACTTCCAGGCCAGCTTCTTGTAGCCGAGGACGAGGCGCAGCTTCTCGGAGAAAGGCGACGTGGCGTAGTGGTGGAGGATCAGGTCTGGCATTGAGGTCCTAGCTTCCTGGCGGCTCAGCGGGGCTGGGCGCGCGCGATGATGGAATCGAGATCGGTGCCGGCGCCCAGGGTGCCGAAGGCATGGCCCCAGTCGCCGCCGATGCGGGAGGCACAGAAAGCCGCGGCGACTGCGGCGGGAGCGGTCTGCAGCAGCAGCGCGGCCTGCACCGCGAGCGCTACATCTTGCGCGAGGCGGCGCGCCTCGGTTTCGGTGGCCATGGCTTCGATGCGCGCGGGCAGCGCGTCGGCCAGGCGGTCGAGGGCCGCATCGCTGCCGCGCGCGGGCTTCAGTTCCTGCGCCAGCGCTGCGCTGGCATCGCCCTTGCGCAGGCCGCGCAGCAGATCGAGCGCCATGATGTTGCCGGCGCCTTCCCAGATCGAGTTGAGCGGCATTTCGCGGTAGATGCGCGCCATCACGCCTTCGCCGCCCTCCTCCACGTAGCCATTGCCGCCGAGGCATTCCATCGCCTCCTGCGCGAAGTGGCTGCCGCGCTTGCAGATCCAGAACTTGGCCACCGGCGTGAGCAGGCGCGCCATCAGGCGCTCGTGCGCGTCCTGCGGGCGATCGAAAGCGCGCGCGAGCCGGAGCGCCAGCGCGGTGGCCGCTTCGCTTTCGAGCGCGAGGTCGGCCAGCACGTTCTTCATGAGCGGCTGCGCGAGGAGCGGCTTGCCGAAGGCCTGGCGCTGCGACGCATGGTCGAGCGCGAGGCTGAGCGCCTGGCGCATCAGGCCACTGGTGCCGAGGGCACAGTCGAGGCGAGTCATGGTGCCCATCTCGAGGATCTGCGGGACGCCGCGGCCCTCCTCGCCCACGAGCCAGGCGCTGGCGCCGTGGAACTCGACTTCCGAACTCGCGTTGGCCTTGTTGCCCAGCTTGTCCTTCAGGCGCTGTATACGCATCGCGTTGCGGCTCCCGTCCTCAAGCACGCGCGGCAGGAAGAAGCAGCTGAGGCCCGCGGGGGCCTGCGCCAGCACCAGGAAGGCGTCGCACATCGGCGCGGAGAAGAACCACTTGTGGCCGGTGATCTCGTAGCGCTCGCCCCAGGCGTCGCTGCCGGTGCGCACGGCACGCGTGGTGTTCGCGCGCACGTCGGAGCCGCCCTGCTTCTCGGTCATGCCCATGCCCATGGTCACGCCGGGCTTGTCGCGCCAGGGCTTGAGGGCGGGGTCGTACCAGAGGCTCGCGAGCTTGGGGCCCCAGTCGGCATGGATGGCCGTGTTGCCGCGCAGCGCGGGCGTGACGGCGTAGCTCATCGAGATGGGGCACAGGATGGAGGGCTCGAGCTCGGTGAAGAGCATGAAGCCGGCGGCGCGCTGGACGTGTGGCGACATCGATGCCCCCGTCCACGGCGTGCCGTGCAGCCCCGCCCCGACCGCGGTCTTCATCAGCACGTGGTAGCTGGGATGAAACTCCACCTCGTCGACCCGACGCCCGAACCGGTCATGCGTGTGCAGCACCGCCGGATTCGTGTTGGCGAGCCGCGCATGCGCTTGCATTTCGGCCGAGCCGAGGACTCCGCCCAGGTGTTGCAGCGGCGAAAGCTCCAGCTGCGGCGCGTTGAACTTCAGCGCATCGCGCATCGGCCTGTTGGTCTCGAACAGGTTGTAGTCCACCAGCGGCATGGGCTGGTTGAAGACCTCGTGCGTCGCGTCCATCGCGGCCTCCTTGCGCGAATGAAGCCTATACCAGCTTCACCAGCTGCTTGCCGAAATTCCTGCCCTTGAGCAGTCCCAGGAAAGCCTCGGGCGCCGACTCGATGCCCTGTGCCACCGACT
The DNA here is from genome assembly GCF_001541225.1 of Variovorax sp. WDL1. GTDB lineage: Bacteria > Pseudomonadota > Gammaproteobacteria > Burkholderiales > Burkholderiaceae_C > Variovorax. Next base: position 109,040 of record NZ_LMTS01000172.1, read on the forward strand.
CCCGCGGCCTGAACTTGCCGCTGCCGACCAGCTGTCCCAGTTCGGCCAGCGCCTCGGGCCAGACCTCCATGTGCTCGCTGACGATGAAGCCTTCGAGCTTCATGCGGTTGATGAGGAACAGCGCCGGATTGGCCAGCGGCACCGGCTGCCCGTCGTAGCCGGCGATCATGCCGCACAGCGCGACCCGCGCGAAGGCGTTGGCGCGCAGCAGCACCGCATCGAAGATATAGCCGCCGACGTTCTCGAAATAGCCGTCGATGCCGCCGGGACAGGCTTCCTTGAGCGCAGCGCTCATGCTCTTCACGTCGGGATGCTGCCTGTAGTCGATGCAGTCATCGAAGCCCAGCTCTTCCTTCACGTAGCGGCACTTGTCCGCGCCGCCCGCGATGCCGACGACCCGGCAGCCGCGCGCCTTCGCCAGCACGCCGACGGCACTGCCGACCGCGCCGCTGGCAGCCGTGACCACGACGGTCTCGCCGGCCTTCGGGTCGATGATCTTCACCAGGCCATACCAGGCCGTCACGCCCGGCATGCCGACGGCGCCGAGGTAGTGCGACAGCGGCACGTGCGTGGTGTCCACCTTCTTCAGCGCCCCCGGCTGCGAGGCATCGACCACGCTGTATTCCTGCCATCCGCCGAAGCCGACCACCCTGTCGCCCACGGCGTACTTGGGATGCAGGCTCTCGACCACCTCGCCGGCAGTGCCGCCCTGCATCACCTGGCCGACGGGCTGCGGTTGGGCATAGCTCTTGGCATCGTTCATGCGGCCGCGCATGTACGGGTCCAGGCTCATGTAGTGGTGTCGCACCAGGACCTGGTTCTCCTTCAGCGGCGGCGTCTCGACGCTCACCAGCTTGAAGTTGGAGGCGACGGCTTCGCCGTCGGGGCGGTTGTCGAGCAGTTGCTGGCGATTGGTGGGCATGTCGTGTCTCTCTTTCTCTCGATCGGTTTTCAATCCGTGGAAGGCGGGCGCAGGGCATTCGCGCTGCCGGGACCGGTGGGCAGGCGCCGCTTCACGTACTTGAAGGTGCCGGTCGCATGGGCGCAGGCGCGCTCCTGTTCATCGTAGATCGTGGCTTCGGCGAAGGCCAGCGTGGCGGTACGGTGCATCAGCCGGCCACGCGCATGCAGCGGACCGACGGAGGGCCGCATGAAGCTGGTCTTCATCTCGATGGTGACGACGCCGATCTCGGGCGTCTGGCTGCGCGCTGCAGCGGCCATGGCGATGTCCAGCAAGGTCATGCAGGCGCCGCCATGGGTCACGTCGAAGGTGTTGAGGTGCTCGGGCTTGGCCGTATAGCGGATCTCGGATTCACCGTCCTCGAACTTCGTGAGCTCGAAGCCCAGGTGGCGCGCAAAGGGGATCTGGCTCGTGTAGGAGCGGACGTTGATGTCGGCGGAGTCGCGGGCCATGTCAGGCGGCGCCCAGCACGACACTGACCCCGCCGTCCACCGCCAGCCACTGGCCCGTGATGTGCTTGCCGGCATCGCTGGCGTACAGCAGCGTGATGCCCTTCAGGTCCTCGTCGTCGCCCAGCCGGCCCAGCGGCGCCGCCGCGGCCATCTTGTCCTCGCCCAGCGACTTGATCAGGCCGGCCGCCATCTTGGTCATGAAGAAGCCGGGGCAGATCGCGTTGACGTTGATGTTGTAGCGGCCCCATTCGGCCGCCAGCGTCCGGGTGAAGCCGATCACCGCGGTCTTGGAGGTGTTGTAGGCCAGGGTCTGCATCTCGGGCGGGTTGCCGTTCAGGCCGGCGATCGAGGCGATGTTGATGATGCGACCGCTCTTCTTCGGGATCATGTAGCCGCGCGCGATCTGCTGCGCCAGGATGAAGTAGCCGCGGACGTTGAGGTTCATCACCTTGTCCCAGGCTTCGACCGGGTGCTCCTCGGCCGGCGCGCCCCAGCTGGCGCCCGCGTTGTTGACCAGGATGTCGACCGCGCCCATGCGCTCCAGGGTCTCATCTGCCAGGCGGCGCGTGTCCTCCTCCTTCGAGCAGTCGGCGGCGATCCAGCGGGCATCGATGCCCGCCGCCTGCAGCTCGGCCGCGGCCTGCTCCAGGTCATCCGCCTTGCGCGAGCTCAACATGATCTTCGCACCGGCCTCGCCCAGCGCGTGGGCCATCTGCAGGCCCAGGCCGCGGGAGCCGCCGGTGACCAGGGCGACCTTGCCGCTCAGGTCGAACAGTTTCTGGATGCTTCGTGCGCTCATGGTCTCTTCTCCGGGTTCAGGGGGTTTCATGGTCGAGCACGCTGCGCGACTCGCGCCGCGTGCCCGGTACGGCGGACACCTCGACGTGCTCGATCATGGCTTGAGCCTCGAGCGAACGTAGATGAGGACGACGCCGACCACCGCCATCACGACACCGGGCATGGCGACCGACCAGCCCAGCACTTCGTTGGTGCGGCCCGTTGCAATGCCGAGAATGAGCAGGAAGAGGCCGCCGTAGATCAGGATCCAGATCCACTTCTCGAGCGTGGCATGGGGCTTGGGGTTGCTGGCGGTCATCAGAAGGCTTCCTCGGGCAGGCTTGTGCAGGTCGGATCGCGGCGCTCCACCACCTGGAGCCAGGCGCCGATCTTGGGCAACTCGTAGTGAAAGAAATAGTCGGCGGCGCCGACGCGGCCCAAGGTGGCCGGCAGCGCCCGGGCGCCGTCGCTGCGCAGGGCGTGCTCGGCCACGTCGAGCCAGATCCAGGCCACCACCGTGTGGCCGAAGGCCTGCATGTACGGCACTGCGTTGGCCAGGGCCTCCTGCGGGTTGCCGGTGGACCAGGCCGCGCGGGTGGCGTTGCTGACCTGCTGCAGGGCCTCGGCCAGGGCCTTGGCGTGCGCCGCGAGCGCCGGCACGCGCGCGGCCCGGGCGATGGTGTCGGTGATGCGCGCGGCCAGCAGCTGCAGGCCGCGGCCATCCTCCATCAGCACCTTGCGGCCGAGCAGGTCGGCGGCCTGGATGCCGTGCGTGCCCTCGTGGATCATGTTGAGGCGGTTGTCGCGCCAGTACTGCTCCACCGGAAAGTCGCGCGTGTAGCCGTAGCCGCCATGCACCTGGATCGCGAGCGAGTTGGCTTCCAGGCACCACTCGCTGGGCCAGCTCTTGGCGATCGGCGTCAGCACTTCGAGCAGCAGGCGCGCATCGTCGGCGGCCTGAGGGTCACCGGTCTTCTGCTCGTCGACCAGGCGCGCACAGTAGAGCTCGAGCGCCAGCGCGCCTTCGCAGTAGGACTTCTGCGCCAGCAGCATGCGGCGCACATCGGCGTGCTCGATGATGCGCACCTGCGGCTTGGCCGCATCCTTGCCCGCAGGGCCGGCCGGCCGGCCCTGCGGGCGGTTCTTCGCGTAGTCCAGCGAGGCGTGGTAGCCGGCCATGCCCAGCATGGTGGCCGCGGTGCCGACGCCGATTCGGGCCTCGTTCATCATGTGGAACATGCAATGCAGGCCCTTGCCGGGCTGGCCCACCAGGTAGCCGATCGCGCCGGGCTTGCCGTCGACCGGGAACCTGCCTTCGCCGAAATTCAGGAGCGTGTTGGTAGTGCCACGCCAGCCGAGCTTGTGGTTGAGGCCCGCGAGCGCGACATCGTTGCGCTGGCCGGTGAGCCGCCCTTCCGTGTCGACCATCTTCTTCGGCACGATGAAAAGCGAGATGCCGCGCGTGCCCGGAATCAGCTTGCCGTTCTCGTCCGGGATCTTGGCCAGCACGATGTGAACAATGTTCTCGGTCAGCTCATGATCGCCCGCCGAGATCCACATCTTGTTGCCGGTGAGCCGGAAGCGTGGGCCCAGTGGATCGTCCTGGAAGTCCGGCCCGTCCGGCACGGCGCGCGTCGCGACGTCGCTGAGGCTGGAGCCCGCCTGCGGCTCCGACAGGCACATCGTGCCCGACCAGCGGCCGGAAAACTCGTTCTTCGCGAACACCGCCTGCTGCATCGGCGTGCCATGCACCATCAGCAGGTTGGCGTTGCCGCTGGTCAGCATGTTCGAGCCGATGCTGACCGAGGCCATGGCGAAGAAGCTGTTGGCCGCCGCCTGCAGGGTGTAGGGCAGCTGCATGCCGCCGATGTCGTAGTCCTGCGCGGCGCTCAGCATGCCCGACTCGACGAAGGCCTTGTGGGCGTCGTGCGTGGCCTGCGGCAGGATCACCTTGTCGCCGTCGAAATGCGGCTCCTGCGTGTCGACGATGCGGTTGTACGGCGCGTACTTCTCGCGCGCGATGCGCTCGCAGGTATCGAGCACGGCATCGAAGGTCTCGCGCGAGTGGTCGGCGAAGCGCTCGCGCTGGTTGAGCGACTCGGCATCGAGCCAGTCGTAGAGGAGGAAATCGAGCGTTGGGCGAAGGCTCATGGCTTGTGCGGGTCGGGAGAACGCGATTCGAGCGACCACGCTTGCGCATCGTTCAGAGCTCGAGGCAGTGGTCTCAGGAGTTGACGAATGCGCGGCTCGGCGCGCGCGAGCAAGTCGGGGTTCTGCTGGTAGGCGGCCAGGATGAATGCGCGATTGGCTTCGATCTCCCGCAGCAGCCGCAGATTCGATTCAGCACTCATGATGCAGACCAACAGTGATTGGAACGGGAATGACAGGATGGAGGTTGGCGGCCTTGGCACAGGCGATGAACCGTGCCAGATTGGCTGAATCCATTGCCAAGACCACATCGACGTCCATCGTGACGCGCTGATAGCCGTGCAATGTGACGGCCAAGCCCCCCACGAGAACATAGTCCACATGCGCGTCGTCAAGCGACTGAAGGAGGTCGAACATGCTCATGACGTGATAGTAGATTGAGCGTGCCACAATTTGTTCGTGATGCGCTTGTGACGCGGGCCCAGGTCAAAGCACCTCGAACACCCCCGCCGCACCCATGCCGCCGCCGATGC
>NZ_LMTS01000225.1 GCF_001541225.1 Variovorax sp. WDL1
GGCCACCAACGGCCTCGCTGCGCGAGGCCTGGAACACGGGCATGCGGATGCGCTCGAACGTGGGCACGAGCACGAGCACGAGCATGAGCGAGTGCGAGGGCGTGTACGTGCAGGTGCAAGTGTGCGTGTGGGTGTGTGGGTGTGGGTCTGTGGCAGCGTGGGCGAGGACCCGGAGCTCACGCCTACCTGCACACCACACAAGGACGCGCCATGGCGCGTTGGACTCCAAGTCC
>NZ_LMTS01000190.1 GCF_001541225.1 Variovorax sp. WDL1
CACCGACGAGCAGATCCGGTTGCTGTGCCAGCCAATGCACCATGCCTGCAAACACGCAAAAAAAGACCGCCTCGAGCGGTCTGCCTGCCGCTTCCGCCAGCCGATTGGCTGAAGCGCAGGCTTCGGCGTCCAGGTCAAGGCTTGCCAGTGCAGGCGCAAAAATCGATTGCGCTGTTCGCGCGCGATCGATTGGAAGTTCGGTCACAGCCAGATCACTTGGCGGAAACAATTGCTGCCAGTAGCTGGCGCGCTGGACGGTTCCGTCCTCCGGAGCCGCAGCGATGCGGAGTGGCACGTGATGTTCCATTTGTCTCCTGCCCAGCGATCTTCGTTACAGCCACTGACGACCGTTTATCCGTGGTCGTCGGTCACCGAAATTACTGACAAAGTACTCACTTGAAGGCTCCGATGTTCCGCGCGTGGCGACTTGTTGCCAACCGGCCATAAGCATCAGAACCTCCACTCCCCATCCATCGACCGGGATATGCCCAGACCGACGCGATTGATCGCAATCGGCCTATTGACAGCGGTTTCTAGGAGACACAACTGTGCATGAACTTTACAATTGTGAATACTAAGTACTTACACCAATCGGCTTGTCGACCGCTAGGGCTGATAGGGTTCTAGGAGGCGATCAATTGGCGAGGTCCGGCGGCTGCCAACGCGCGGCGCTGGTCACGCGGGCGCTGAACGCCCGGCTTGGGCGTGATCGTCGTGCGGCATGCCAACGACGTTGTCGCCGGCATTGAGAGCGAAGTGGATAGCGGACACTTCCTTGAGGCCCTCAAGAAGGGGTTCGGTCAGTTCGGCTGTCACCCAACGAGGAAGGATCGCCCGGGTTCAGCCGCGGCCGGTGATCTTGCGCGCTAGCAGCCAGACCACCGGCGGTGTCAGCATGCGCATGAGGGCCATGATTTGGTCGACGCGGCGCGTGGTCATGAAGACCGAGGCCGATGCGTCGCCGTGCTGCTTGCCGGCGAGCGGGCTGGTGTAGAAGTACGCGGCGACCGAGCGGCGTGGCCGGCCGTCCGGCGCCTGCAGCGGCTTGGTGTGGCCGTGATAGCTCGCGGGGCCGTGCGGCAACAGGATGGTGCGGCCGAATTCGGGCTGCACGGTGGTCACGCAGCGGTCCTGCTTCTTGTCCCAGAGCTCGAGCCCCGAACCCCAGGCCGGGTCCCATCCCTTGTTAAGGTAGGTGATGAAGACCATCTCGTTCTTCAGCCCGAGATGGCGGTGGCGGTTGAAGTCGCGATGCACGGCGAAGGTCGCGCCGGTCCTGCTTTCGTGCAGCCCGCCACCGAAGAGCTTGGGATCGGACAGCAGGTAGTCGACGCCGCTGAGCGACGACAGCCAGTCGATGAACCAGCTGGAATGGATGATGTCGAAGTACAGCTGCGAAGCCGGGCCGAGCGCCACGCCGAGCATCGAGCGGCGCGTCGATTCGTATTGAGTCTTGATGTCGGCCCAGCCGCCGTCGGGAAGCATGTCGAACTCTTCGGCCACGAGTTCCAGCAGGCTCGGATAGAAGATGTTTTCTAGAACGAGATGAGGAAACGGTGAGCCGGCCAGCAGGCGCTGGTGGAGGCGCTCGCGCTCCTCTGGTGCGAAGAGCGAGCGGTCGACCAATTCGGCGCACGGCAGGCGCACGCCGCGGATGCTGATGAACTCGGTGGGCAGTTGGAACGGCGTCGCTTGCGAGGCTGCAACCAACGGCTGCTCGTGGACCGAAGGGTCGAGAGGGGGAGAGAGCAGGGCAGACATGGCAGCAGCACCTCCACGGACCGACCCGGCTTCAAGCAGGGTCATATTGAATCCTGAGGTGTTAACTGTAATCCCAGCGCGAAAATTGTGAAACTTTATTACTAGCGGCGCCGGCCGATCGTCGAGCGTCGCATTCCACAACGCGAAACCCAACGGCCACCCAGCGGGAGAGCCGCTGGCGGTCGCTCACAACGACAACGGCAAGGCGACAAGAAGCACGCAAACGTGACCAGCGCTGCGAGGCCAACCTGCGGCCAGGGCGGGCGCGAAGATCGCGCCGCTATCGAGACGCTGCGGCGGTGGCAGTGCTGTACTTCGGCGTGGCCGCGCGCGCGAAGTTCTAGACCGGGCACGCTGCTATAGAGGAAGAGGGCCCCGCTGATGCGGAGCCGGGCCTGTCGAAAGGCTGAAAAGGTGCTCCAGCCGGCAATGAGGCCGTGCGCGAACAAGTACCTACTTTTTCGTCGATGCGCCGGCCTTTCCGTCTTTCTTCATCATGTCCGCGCACATTTTCATCATGGGGTCGTCCTTCTTCATCTCGCCTTTTTTGGACATCTCCATGTGAGCCTTGCACTCCTGCATGGTCATGCTGCTCTTCGTTCCGTCTTTGGCCATGGAGTCGTTCTTCTTCGTCGTGTCCTGGGCGCTGGCTCCGCCGGTTGCGAACGCGATGCTCGCGCAAATAAGAGCTGTAGCAATGGTCTTCATTCATGAACTCCAAGAAAGCGGTAGTTCAACGTAGGGCGGTGGACTCCCGATCGGCATCGGACACGAAGCGGCCAATGCGTAGGACTGAAAGCGCCTGCATCGAGGTGCAGATGCAGCGTGCAGGTGCGTGTCATGAGGATTGCCGCTCGCTTCGCGGGTTTCCGGCGACGTCACATTGACCAACAGGGCGTCTCTCGGCGCATCCAGGAAGCGCGCGGTGAACACCATCTCGGCCGAGATGGCGAGCGGGAACAAGGGCCTGGTCAGTGCCGCCAGCCCGGCAGCAGCAAGCCCTTGCGCCGGCCGATGAAATCGCTGATGGGCACCCGAGAACTTGACAATCAACCCAGTTGCTTCGGCGATGCCTTTGATTAGGCCGACGGCCAGCATGCTGGCGCTCAGCGTGCAGACCAGAAAGACCGCCAGCAGGCTGTGAACGAGTTCGGACGATAGGTCCATCAGCAAGCTGACGAATCCCAGCACCCATACGGTGCGCGGATGGTGCCCCGGAGTCGACATGGGGTCTTCATCTCTGGGTCGTTGTGAGCTATGCACAGGACCTGCCGCCTGCTCGGTTCTTCAGACCAGCAGCACAACCCCCGCCCGCACCTACACCGCCCAGCTGAGCTCGAACCTTCTCGAGTCAAGGCTATGCGGCGGGGCGCGAAGTCGTATCCCGCGCTGAAATGTCCACGCGTTCCACGACCATGCCGAGATTCTCCACGAGGTGAAGGACGTGGCGATGCGCTGGCGAATCATCTGGTATTGCGGGCGTTGCGGCGCGTTCTGGAAGGCAGATGTGGTCCGCTGGCTCACTTATGCGAAGCCCGACAGCATCTGTGAAACTCGTCCTGCACATCCGGCAGCGTAGCGCGGTCAAGGTGTGTTCACCATGATGAAAACCATCGCCCACCGGCAACTGCTCTGGCTATGGTTAGTGCTGGCGCCGATGATTGCAACGGCGCAAGGGGGCAGCGCAGCCATCTTGCTGGCAAAGTTCCAAGCGAGCCAGCCACAACTCCAGCGCAACGTCTTCGGACGCCCCATGGTGCTTCAATCGGTTGAGGCGCACGACCAGGTGAGCGGTAGTGTCCATGCGGTGATCGATCATCCGTTTGCTTATGTGAGCAATTCGCTACGCGAGCCTGCCGTTTGGTGCGAGATTTTGATGCTGCACCTCAATACCAAGCACTGTGCCGTGCGAGAGATTTCCGGGGCGGCGGCCCTGGCTGTCGCCATCGGCCGTACGTACGACCAGCCCCTGCCAGATGCGCAGCGCATCGACTTCGCATGGCGATCGGCCGCCATCACCTCCGACTATCTGGCGGTGCATCTGAGCGCCACCCAAGGTCCGTTCTCCACCCGCGACTACCGCATGGAGCTCGAAGCCATACCGCTCGACGGTGGCAAGACCTTCGTGCATCTTGCCTACGCCTATGCGGACGGGATAGTGGCACGTCTCGCGATGCAGATCTATCTCGCAACGATCGGAAGCGGCAAGGTCGGGTTCACCGTGATAGGCGAGAATTCAGCTGGCCGACCGGAATACGTGGGTGGAGTGCGCGGGGTGGTGGAGCGAAACACGATGCGTTACTACCTCGCCATCGATGCGTACCTGAACGCGCCGGGCGACCAGCAACTTGAAGAACGTCTAGTCAGGTGGTTCGACAGCACTGAAAAGTATTCGCACCAACTCCGTGAGATGAGCCGAGACCGCTACCTCGCGATGAAACGCGAAGAATTCGCGCGCATGAAGGCGGCGCGCTGAAGGTCGTGCCTCGTGGCCGAATGACTCCTACGGTACGTAGCCGCGCGCAGCAGTCCGTGGGCGTGAAGCGCGCACGGTCGCGGCATTGCCGGCCGCTGCTCGCCCCGACAAGCTGTTGGCCTGAGATTCGGTCGCGTGTCACAGAAGGGCACCGGCAGCCAACCCTGCCGAACCCTACGCAGGCCTACCTCCAGGACCCCTTTCCGTGCCGTTGCTAGCCTTTTTCCTCAACATTGAGGTTGCGGTTCTGCTTCAAGCTGGCGCACGCTCGTGGCCATGAAGGTAGCTTCGGCGTGGCAAAGCATTTGCTGCCGCACTTCGGGCGCCTTCGAAGGCTGTTGCGTATCCGGATTACGCGCGATGGTCGGGGAAACAAACAATCAAGAGCGATCCACAACCCCAGGGAAAAGGAGACAACAATGGCACTCGGAGATGGTATCCGTCGCAACATCGCGTCCGTAGATCCGTCCGAACGGGCACTACTTCGCGATGCACTGATCGCGTTGAACCAACGCCTTTTTCCCGGCAGCAGAACCGACCCGAATGCGGGCGGGGTGAGCTGGTGGTTCAAGCAAGATGAAATCCATCAGGCAACGCATGTGCATGGCCGACCGGAATTCGTCCCGTGGCACCGGGAGCTTGTCAATCGGCTGGAGGCGATGCTGCGGCAAATCGATCCGCGGCTTTCTCTCCACTACTGGGACTGGACGCAAGATCCACGGGCCATTCCTAACGCGAATCTGGGCGGCGGGGCGACCGGGACGTTGAATCTGTTCACGCCGGACTTCATGGGGTATGGAGGCTCGAGTTCTGCCCCAATCGGCGAACCTTGGCTTAGTGCAGGCTACTACGTCCCAGGCGCGAATCCGCATCGAGATGCTACTGGCAATCCAGCAGACCCACCCAGAACGGTCGTTCGATTCGTTAGCGGCTCTCCGGCGTCGGCCGCCGGAGACAATGCAATTGCAAACGCAGTCGATTACCCCACGATGTGGAATCTACTGGCGGGCGTGCACAACGCCATGCATGGTTTCGTCGCCATGGGCAGTGCACATGTGTCTTTCCGGGATCCCTTCGTATTCTTATTGCATTCGAATGTAGACCGGCTGTTTGCGCGTTGGCAGACCGACCCCGCGCGCCCGGAAAGACTGGACCCTAACGCGGTCTATGGATCGGAAAGTGGCGACGCCGGGCTCAACAGCAATATCAGGCCATGGTCGGGCGTGCCACCCACCAACCGGCCTTGGGCTCCCCCGGAGAACCAACAGTTTGCCAAGAACTGCAAGCACCCATCGGTGGTCAGTCCGCCGCGCTACGACACGAATTTCCCCGGCGCACAGTTGGTCGTCGCAAACTTCGCCTATAACGCCGGGGGCTGGCGTGTAGAACGGCACCCGCGCTTCCTCGCCGACCTGACAGGCGACCGTCGTGCGGACATCGTCGGCTTCGGAAACGCTGGAGTCTGGGTCGCACTCAACAACGGCACCGGGACCTTCCAGGCACCCCAGATGGTCGTCGGGAACTTCGGCT
>NZ_LMTS01000114.1:0-40879 GCF_001541225.1 Variovorax sp. WDL1
AGTGACTCGCCCGCCGGGGCGAATTCCCGGCCCCGGCCTCGAACCAAGCGCAAGGTACAAACAGAGGGCCCAGTGCAGTGCTCATCCTGCAGCCCCCCCGCCCTTGTCACCCCGCCCCTCAACCTCCTCCATCCCACCCGCATCCACCGGCGCATTCTGCGGAACAAAGTCTTCCCGCGCCCCCGGCACCCCATAGGCATACGCCCCGCGATGGACCACCGGCAACACCGCCCCCCAATTGCCGTGCACCGGCGGCGTCTGCGGCGTCTGCCACTCGAGAGAAGCAGCCCGCCAAGGATTGGCATCGGCCACCCGCCCATGCCGCACGCTCCACGCGAGGTTGAATATGAACAGCACCTGCGCCAAGCCGACGGCCAGCGCCACCACCGTGATGAAGGCGTTGAGGCTGTACGCCGAGGCCGGGATGAACTGGTAAAGATCGAAGTTGTAGTAGCGCCGCGGCATGCCCAGCACGCCCAGGTAGTGCATCGGGAAATAGATCAGGTAGGTGCCGATGAAGGTGATCCAGAAATGCAGCTGCCCCAGCCGGTCGTCCAGCATGCGCCCCGTGACCTTCGGGTACCAGTGGTAGATGCCGCCGAACACCACCAGCAGCGGCGCCACGCCCATCACCATGTGGAAGTGCGCAACCACGAAGTAGGTGCCCGACAGCGGGATGTCCACGCTCACGTTGCCGAGGAAGAGCCCGGTGAGCCCGCCGATCGCGAAGGTGCAGATGAAGGCCAGCGAGAACAGCATCGGCACCGACAGGTGGATGTCGCCGCGCCACAAGGTGAGCAGCCAGTTGTAGACCTTGATCGCCGTAGGCACCGCGATGATCAGCGTCGTGGTGGCGAAGAAGAAGGCGAAGTACGGGTTCATGCCGGCCACGAACATGTGGTGGGCCCACACCACCAGGCTCAGCCCGCCGATGGCGACGATGGCCCAGACCATCATGCGGTAGCCGAAGATGCGCTTGCGCGCATGGACGCTGATCAGGTCGGAGACCAGGCCGAAGGCCGGCAGCGCGACGATGTAGACCTCGGGATGGCCGAAGAACCAGAACAGGTGCTGGAACAGCAGCGGGCTGCCGCCCTTGTAGGGGGTCGCCTGCCCCATCGACAGCAGCGCCGGCATGAAGAAGCTGGTGCCGACCGCGCGGTCGAGCAGCAGCATCACGCCGCTGACGAAGAGCGCCGGGAAGCCCAGCAGCGCCAGGATGGTGGCCACGAAGATGCCCCATACCGACAGCGGCATGCGCAGCAGGGTCATGCCCTCGCAGCGTGCCTGCAGCACGGTGGTCACGTAGTTCAGGCCGCCCATGGTGGTGGCGACGATGAAGATCAGCAGCGACACCAGCATGAGGATGATGCCCGCGTCGCTCCCGGGGGTGCCGGGCAGGATGGATTGGGGCGGATAGAGCGTCCAGCCCGCGCCGGTGGGCCCGCCGGTCACGAAGAAGCTCGCCATCAGCACCAGCACCGACAGCAGGTACACCCAGAAGCTCAGCATGTTGAGGTAGGGGAACACCATGTCGCGCGCGCCGATCATCAGCGGGATCAGGTAGTTGCCGAAGCCGCCGAGGAAGAGCGCGGTGAGCAGGTAGATCACCATGATCATCCCGTGCATGGTGACGAACTGGTAGTAGCGCTCGGGGGTGATGAACTCGAAGGCGCCGGGAAAGCCCAGCTGCAGCCGCATCAGGTTCGACAGCACCACGCCGATCACGCCGACGGCAATGGCGGTGCAGGCGTACTGGACCGCGATGACCTTGTGGTCCTGGCTCCAGACATAGCGGGTCCAGAAGCTCTTCGCTTCATGGTGCGGGGCGGGGACGACGATGCTGGACATTGGGCTTCCTTCACTCCTCGCAGGCGCGCGCCCGGCTCATCGCTGCGCCTTCTGCTGTGGCGGGGCCAGCGGCGGCGCGGGGCTCAGGCTCTTGATGTAGGCCACCAGCGCCCCGAGTTCCTCGTCGGTCAGGGGAATCTTGGGCATGACGGGGGCGAAGCCCTTCACCCCGCGCGCCTGCGGGTCGCGGATGAAGGCGCGCAGGTAGGCATCGTCCACGAACGCCGTGGAGCCGTCGCGCATGTTCTCGGTCTTGCCGAAGAGGTCCTTCCAGGTCGGGCCCACGCGAGGACTCCCGTCGATGGAGTGGCAGGCCACGCAGCCCTTGGCGGCGGCGAGTGCGCGGCCCTCCCCGACCGGCCCGCCCTCGGTGGACGGCGGCCGCAGCGTGACCGCGAAGGTCTGCTTGTCCTGCAGCCAGGCCTGGTAGCCGGCCGCATCTTCCACCACCACCACGGCACGCATGTTGGGGTGCCCGACGCCGCACAGCTGCGAGCACATCGCCTCGTAGCGCCCGGCCTGGGTGGGCGTGAACCAGAAGGTGCTGATCTGCCCCGGCACCATGTTCATGCGGGCGCGGAACGGCGGCACGTAGAAGTCGTGCAGCACGTCGTGCGAGCGCAGGATCACCTTCACCGGCCTGCCCAGCGGAAGGTGGACCTCCTGGTCGGCGATGAGGATGTCGTCCTGGCCCGCGGGGTCTGCCGGGTCGAGGCCGAAGGGGTTGGCCGAGTTGACATGGCGCGTCTCGCTGAGCCCCAGCTTCCCGTCTGTGCCCGGCAGCCGGAAGCGCCATTGCCACTGCTGGCCCAGCACCTCCAGCACGGTGGCGTCGTGCGGCGGCTTCACGTAGCTGGCATAGACCACCAGGCCCGGCGCGAGCAGCGCCATGATGCCGACCGTTGTGATGCCGATCAGCCAGCGCTCCAGCGACTTGCTCTCAGGCTGGTGCGCCGCGCGTGGGCTGCCGGGCCGGTGCCGGTAGCGCAGCAGCGCGTACACCATGAACAGGTTGATGCCGACGAAGAAGATGCCGGTGATCGCCAGCGTGATCGTGAGCGTGTCGTCCATCGCCTTCCAGTTGGACGCCAGCGGCGTGATCCACCAGGGATTGACGAAGTGGAACAGCACCGACCCGAGGGCGATGAGTGCCAGCACGATGGCAATGATCATGGGCGAGGCCCTTCATCCGTGCGCCGCGCATGCGCGTTTCAGGGCAGGACCGGGACCAGCCGCTCTTCGCCGGCGAAGCGGGCTTCGGGATGGGCGCGCTCGAGCAGCGCCTCGATCTGCGCCGCGCGCTCGCGCGGCAGGTCGACCATCAGCAGCACCTGGCCCGAGGCGATGGCGCCCTGGAAGCGCGCCAGCCGCGGGCTGGGAATGGAGATGCCGATCATGCTGGAGGACCAGGCACCGAACAGGCCGCCCAGCACCGCGAGCACCACCGCCACCTCCCATTGCGGCGCATCGCCGACGATGGGGAACAGCAGCGCGGCCACCAGGCCGGCGACCGCGCCCACTGCGCTGCCGACCACGAGGCCGCTTTCGGCGGCATGCACCAGATCCGATGTCTGCCAGACGTTGGCCGCATGGAGCCCGCGCATGTCTGCGCCCTCGGGACCTGCGAAATGAATGTGCGCGGTATCGACCCGCGCCTGCACCAGGTCATGCATCACCCGCCGGGCGCTGGCCAGGTCGGGGACCAACCAGTAGATGCGTCTTTTCATGGCGCCCTCCTTTGCCGTCCTGCGGACGAAACAAGGAAACCACGAAGCTCTTATATGCCAGCGTGCAGGGGTTATCAAGAGTAGTCGTCCACCAATCGGCCGAGGGTCCCCGCCCACCAGGCAGCCGCCCCCCGCCCTGCCGCGATGGAGACACCCGCGGCGCGAGCTCCACCATGCGATCCCGCAGCGCGTCATGCGCAATCGGCGCGACCGTGTCCTGCTTGCGTTTTTCTCAAGCGTACATCCTGCAAATATCGTTTGAGCGCGAAGGCTCGAAAGCGAAAACTAAGGCCCATCCCACCCATCAGGAGACCTCCGTGCCCGAGCTTTCATACCCTCTGTGGAGCGCCGCTTCCGAACCCGCCCTGCTCGCCTCCCGTGACCGTGCCACCGGCGAGCTGGTCTTTCCCGCGCTGCCGCCCTCCTCGCCGCTGGCGGATCGCCACGAGACGGTCGGCGTCGATGCCGCCGGCGAGGTCTACAGCTTCACCGTCATCCACCCGGGCGCGAAAAGCGGCCTGTCCCCTTACGCACTCGGCTATGTCGACTTCCCTGGCCCGGTGCGCATCTTCGGGCGCCTGTGCGGCAAGCCGCGGCCGACGATCGGCGAACGCTATGCGGCACGCCCCGACGACGCATTCGGCTACGTCTTCGTGGCCATCGACCACTGACCGGCCCGAGGAGCGGAACATGCAACACATCCACATCACCGGCGGCGCGATGACGCCCTTCGGCCGCCACCCCGGCGTCATGGCGCCCGAGCTGGCGCAGCAGGCCATCCTGAAGGCGATGGACGACGCAGGCGTGTCGAAAGACGAGATCCAGGCGATCTACTGCGCCAACGTGCTCGGCGGCATGATCCTCGGCCAGTTGATCGTGCGCGACCTCGGCTTCGAGGGCGTCCCGGTCTACAACGTCGAGAACGCCTGTGCCAGCGGCGCGACCGGCGTGCATCTTGCGCGTCATGCCCTGCTTGCGCAGCAGTACGACACGGTGCTGGTCTTCGGCATCGAGCAGCTCACGGCGCTGGGCGGCGGCACCATCCCGCTGCAGCGCAACGACCACAAGACCGAGCTCTATGCCAGGGCCGGCATGGTGCTGCCGGCGGTGTACGCGATGCGCGGCACGCGCTTGCTGCACGAGCGCGAGGCGACGCCTGCCGACCTGGCCGCCGTCGCGGTGAAGAACCGCCGCAACGGCTCGCTCAACGAGTACGCGCAGCAGCGCACCGAGACCACGGTCGAGGAGGTTCTGGCCTCGCGCATGATTGCCGACCCGCTGACGCTGCTGCAGTGCTGCCCCTCGCAGGTGGACGGCGCGGCGGCGGTGGTGCTGAGCAGCCGGCCCGGCCGCAGGCAGAAGCCGGTGAAGGTGCTGTCCTCCGTCGTGGTCTCGGGCATTCGCGAGGCGGCCGACGACGACATCCTCGATGCCGAGATCACGGCGCGCGCCGCACGCCAGGCCTACGAGCAGGCCGGCCTGGGCCCGCAGGACGTGAACGTGGTGGAGCTGCACGACGCCTTCACCATTGCCGAGCTGTTGTACTACGAGGCGCTGGGCCTGGCGCCGCGTGGCGAGGCGGTGCCGCTGCTGCGCTCCGGCGCGACGCAGCTGGGCGGGCGCGTGCCGGTCAACCCGAGCGGCGGGCTGCTGGCCAAGGGCCATCCGCTGGGCGCCACCGGCGTGGCGCAGATGGTGGAGCTCATGTGGCACCTGCAGGGCCGTGCCGGCGCTCGCCAGGTGGCGGGCGCGCGCATCGGGCTGGCGCAGTGCACCGGGGGCGGCATTGCCGGCGTGGACCACGCGGCCTCCTCCGTCCATCTCCTGGGAGCCTGACCATGACTGCTGCACGATTCGAGACCGGCCAGGTGGCCGTGGTGACGGGCGCCGCCCGGGGCATCGGCCTGGGCATCGCCAAGCGCCTGGCGCGCGAAGGCTTGACGGTGGCGCTGCTGGACCGCGACGGCGCCGCCCTGGCCGATGCGGTCGGCGCGCTCGAAGCCGAAGGCCGCCAGGCCATCGGCGTGACCGTCGACCTGACCGATTCCGCCGCCGTCAACCAGGCGATGGCCGAGGTCGCCGAGAAGGCGGGCCGCATCGACCACCTCGTCAACAACGCCGGCGCGGTGCGCGACATGCGCTTCCTGAGGATGAGCGACGAGGACTGGGACCTGGTCATCGACACCAACCTGCGCTCGCAGTTCCTGTGCTGCCGCGCCGTGCTGCCGGGCATGATCGAGCGCGGCCACGGGCGCATCGTCAACATCTCCTCGCGCGCCTGGCTGGGCGGCTTCGGCCAGGCCAACTACTCCGCGGCCAAGGGCGGCGTGGTGAGCCTGACGCGCTCGCTGGCCATCGAGTTCGCCTCCCAGGGCGTGACGGTGAACGCCGTCGCGCCCGGCATCGTGGACACACCGCTGTTCCGCGACTTCGCGCCCGAGGTGCAGTCGCGGCTGAAGGGCTCGGTACCAGTCAAGCGCATCGGCACCGCGGAGGACATCGCGAATGCGGTCGTGTTCTTCCTCGACCCGTTGTCGTCCTATGTGACCGGGCAGACGCTGTACGTGTGCGGCGGGCGCAGCCTTTCGTCTCCCAGCGTGTGAGGTGACGCCATGAACGTGCGATTCGAGACCCACGGTGCGGTCGCGGTGCTGACCATCGACCGGCAACAGGCGCTCAACGCCCTGAGCGTGGAGGCGCTGCGCGAGCTGCGCGCGCACCTTGCGGAACTGCGCGACCGCCGCGAGCTGCGCGCCGCCATCCTCACCGGCGCGGGCGAGCGCGCCTTCTGCGCCGGCGCCGACCTGAAGGGCACGCAGACCTCGCCGGCGAGCTATGCGGAAGCGGTCTTCCAGGGCACCGAGCGCTCCGTGGACCTGGGCCTGTACATCCGGCTGATGGACCTGGCGGACCTGTGCGTCTGGAAGCCGGTCGTCGCGGCCGTGAACGGCCATTGCCTCGGAGCGGGCCTCGAGATCGCGCTGCAGTGCGACCTGCGCATCGCGTCCAGCCATGCCAGCTTCGGCCTGCCGGAAGCCAGGGTGGGATCGATCCCCGCGGTTTCCGGCCTGCACCGCCTGCTGAAGGCAGTCCCTTCGGCGCATGCGATGCAGATGGCCTTGACCGGCGAGCGCATCGCCGCGGCGGAGGCACAGCGCATCGGGCTGGTCACGCAAGTGGTCGAGCCCCAGGCGCTGATGGACCGCGCACTGGCGCTGGCCGGGACCGTGGCCGCCAACGCGCCGCTGGCGGTGCAGGCCATCAAGAAGCTGTCGCGCCAGACACAGCACCTGAGCGAGGCGGATGCGCAGCAGCTCACCGAGCTCTACTGGGGCGTGCTGCGCGACACCGAGGACCGCCTCGAAGGCCGCAAGGCCTTCGCCGAGAAGCGGCTGCCGGCCTATGCCGGGCGTTGAACCCACGACAACATCGAACCGGAGACCGATCATGAGCAACCTTGTCCAACGGCGCCAGGCCGTCCTCGCCCTCGCCGCCTCCATGGCCGCGCTGGCCCTGCCGGCCGCAGCGCAGGCCGAGTTCCCCAAGCAGAAGCCGATCACGCTGGTCGTGCCCTTCTCCCCGGGCGGCGGCAACGACATCCTGGCGCGCGCCATCGCGCCGCGCATGGGCCAGCTGCTGGGCCAGACCATCGTCATCGACAACCGGCCCGGCGCCGGCGGCAACCTGGGCACCGAGCTGGTCGCGCGGGCTGCACCCGACGGCTACACGCTGGTCATCGCGTCCAGCCAGGTGACGATGAACCCATTCCTCGACATGAAGGTGCCGTTTCGCATCGAGCGCGACTTCGAGCCGGTCGGACTGCTGGGCTCGGTGCCGATCGTGCTGGTCGCGAACATGCAGGAGCCGTACAAGACACTGCCGGAGTTCATCGCCTACGCGAAGTCGAACCCGGGGAAGCTGGGCTACAGCAGCCCCGGCAACGGCACGCCGCAGCACCTCGCCGGCGAGGTCTTCGCGAAGCTCAACAAGACCGAGATGCTGCACGTGCCCTACCGCGGCACGGGCCCGTCGATCACCGACCTGATCGCCGGCCAGGTACAGGTGTCGTTCGCGACCTACGCCTCGGTGGCGCAGCACATCCAGGCCGGCAAGCTGCGCGCGCTGGGGGTGGCGGGCCAGAAGCGCACCGCCCTCATGCCCGAGCTGCCCACCTTCGGGGACGCCGGCATGAACAACTACGACGCCAGCCTCTGGTACAGCCTGCTGGCCCCGGCGAAGACGCCGGCGGCGGTCGTGAACAAGCTCAACGAGGCAATGGCCGGCGCCTTGAAGGAGCCCGCCGTGGCGAGGCAGATCGCCAACCAGGGCTTCGAGGTGCAGAGCTCGACACCGGCCGAGCTGAAGGACTACATCGGCAAGGAGCTCAAGCGCTGGGAGCGCGTCATCCACGACAACGGCATCAAGGTGGCGCCGTGACCACGCTTCGCCATGCCCTGGACGGCCTGACGGTGGTCGACTTCACGCAGATCGGCGCCGGGCCGACCTGCACCATGCTGCTGGCCGACATGGGCGCGCGCGTGGTCAAGGTCGAGTCGCCCGAGGGCGAGCTCGGCCGCAGCCTCGGGCCGGGCTGGATCGGCGAGGACGCCGCGCTCTACCACGGGTTCAATCGCAACAAGCTGGGGGTCTCGCTCGACCTGAAGACGCAAGGCGGCGTGGCGGTCGCCAGGCGCCTCGTCGCGGGCGCGGACATCGTGGTCGAGAGCATGCGCCCGGGGGTGATGAGCCGGCTGGGACTGGGCTTCGACACGTTCGCCGGAGAACATCCCGGGCTCATCTACTGCTCCATCTCCGCCTACGGCCAGACCGGCCCCTATGCCCAGCGCGCGGGTGTCGATGGCATCGTGCAGGCCGACTCCGGCCTCATGAGCCTGATCGGGCTCGAGGGCGCGGAGCCCTGCAAGGTCCAGGCGCCCATCGTCGACGTGATGACCGGCTACGTCGCGGTCATGGCCGTGCTCGCCAAGCTCGCGCAGCGCGCACGCGACGGCCAGGGCGGCCAGCTCGACGTGAGCCTGCTCAATGCCGCGCTGGCACTGCAGCAATCGTCCATCACCAGCTTCCTGGCCGATGCGCAGCTGCCCGTGCGCGTCGGCAGCGCGGCGCCCTACTCGGCCCCCAACCAGGCCTTCGAGACGCGCGACGGCTGGCTGATGATCGCCGCCTACATGCCCGAGCGCTGGACGAAGCTGTGCGCGCTGCTGGGCCTGCCCGGGCTCGCGACCGATCCGCGCTTTGCCACCTCGCCCCTGCGCGTCGCCAACCGCCTGGCCATGGTCGAGATCCTGACCGGGGTGCTGAAGACCCGGACGACCGGGGAATGGCTGCCTCTGCTGCGCGCGGCCGACATCCTGTGCGCACGGGTGGCGAGCTACGAAGACCTCGCACGTCATCCGCAGCTGGGGGTCAACGGCATGCTGGCGCAGGTCGAGCACCCGGTGCACGGAACGATCCGCATGCCGGGCTTCCCGGTCGACAGCGCGCAGGCCAACGCGCAGCCGCACCGGCCGGCTCCCTCTTGCGGCGAACACACGCGGCAGGTGCTGCGCGAGTCGGGCTTCGATGACGCGGAGATCGGGTCGTTGCTGCGCGCCGGGGCGATCCGATGCCCGGATGCGGGCGATCGAGTCGCGGCCCCGGCACACGCTGCCTGCTGACGGATGTCCGGGCCCGCGCCGGGCGCAAGCGAATGCCGCCCCGCACCTTCTCAGCCCTTCCTGAACTGCTCCATCATCCAGAGGCGGAAGGTCTTCATGGGCGCCGGCTCGTCGCGATGGCTGGGCGTGAGCAGGTAGTAGGTGAAGTCGCCCATGTCGAGCGTCTTGCGCAAGGGCAGTACCAGCCGGCCCTCCTCCAGATCCTTCTCGACCAGGAAGAGCTGCGCCATCGCCACGCCCTGGCCCTCGATGGCGGCGGCGTAGCTCATGGCCGAGCTCTCGTAGGTCATGCGGGCGCGCGGGTCGAGCTGCCTGGCGCCACCGGCAGCCTCCAGCCAGTAGGCCCAGTCGTCCGGCCGGGCAACCGTGTGCAGCAGCGTGTGATGCGCCAGGTCGGCCGGACGCTTGAGCTTGGGCCCCGTCTTCAGCAGCCCGGGGCTGGCGACCGGCGCCAGGATGTTGTCCACCAGCCGGTAGCTGTGGGTGCCGGGCCAGTTGCCGTCGCCCAGGCGGATCGCGCCGTCGATGTCCTCCTTGCGGAAATCGACCGGCGCGAGCGAGGCCTTCAGCAGCACTTCGATATCCGGGTGCGCGGCATGGAAGCCCGACAGCCGCGGGATCAGCCAGCGCATCGCGAAGGTGGTGTAGGCGCGGATCTTGAGCTGCCTGCGCTGGCTGCGCCGCTTGAGCCGTCGGGTCGCGTCGCGAAGCGCCTCGATCGCGCGCGTCACCGCCCGGTAGTAGTCGCCGCCCTGGCGCGTCAGCGAGATCTGCCGGTGCCCGCGCTTGAGCAGCTGCAGGCCCAGCGTCTCCTCGAGGCTCTTGATCTGCCGGCTGACCGCGCCGGGCGTCACGTTGAGCTCGTCGGCCGCCAGCGTGATGCTCATGTGGCGTGCGGCAGCCTCGAAGGCACGAATGGCGTTGAGGGGCGGCAGGCGGTCCATGCCGCCAACCTTAGCTTCGATTGAGCCAGGCTCAATCATGGAATGCCAGCATCGTGCACCGGCCGGCCTCCCCGGGGCCCCTGGTCTTCAGCATTGCCGTCGAGCCCGCCGCGGCGTATCGTGTCTGGAGGAAGGAGCAGTCGATGCCTTCACGAAGAAGCCTCGCGTCCAATCCTGCACCCGGCCTGCGTGCGATGCCTCCCGGATTGTTGGACTATGCAGAAGCCATGGCGCCGCCATCGCAGGCGCAGCTGTGCGAACGCGCAGTCCAGGCCATCTGGCACAGCCTGGACGAGCATGACCTGGTGGACGAGCAGGTGCGGCGCGATCTGGCGCTGGTCCTCGAGTCGCTGGGCGCTGTCGGGCTGGGAGAGCGAGCTCAGCGCCTGATCAAGACGCTCCGGATGCCCGACCCCATCGATGCGTCCCACCTCTACTGGCTCACTCGCCGGTTGCTCACCTTCGTGCCCGAACTGCAGTCGGCGGCCAACGCACTCGCCCGGCAAGCCGACGACCAGCCCCCGCCTCCTGCCTGAGGGCGGCAGCCCCAGCGGGCAGGCGAAGAAGGCCCGGGGCAGCCCTGCAGCCGCAGCGCTTTGTATGCCGCTGTGTCGCACGCCTCGGCCGACACTTGGCAATGCAAATGCCAGGATCGCTCGACACACCGTCGATACAGCCACCCGATTGAATTGCGTCATCGCCATCCGGTGCCGCCGACGAGGCAGATCCGGTCCTTGGCGATGACGAAGCATCCCTCAACCCAACCTGAAGACACCCCCCATGATCACGAAGATCGACAAGGTCCTCTACACCGCCAGTACCCACACCACCGGAGGCCGCGATGGCGCCGGCAAGTCCAGCGACGGCGCGCTGGACGTCAAGCTCAGCTCGCCGGGCTCCGGCAAGCCCGGCACCAATCCCGAGCAGCTGTTCGCGGTCGGCTGGTCGGCCTGCTTCATCGGTGCCATCGGGCTGGCCGCCGGCAAGCTGAAAGTCAAGCTGCCGCCGGACCTCGCCGTCGATACCGAGGTGGACCTGGGCACCGCCGGGTCCGACTACCTCCTCCAGGCCCGGCTCGACGTCAGCCTGCCGGGCCTGGATCGCGAGGTCGCCCAGGCACTGGTCGACACCGCGCACCGGACCTGCCCGTATTCGAAGGCCACGCGCGGCAACATCGACGTCGTGATCCGCTTGGTCTGAAGCCGGACCGGCATGCAGGCCGGCCCGCCCGCGAACATCGGGCGGGCCGTGCAACCAGGGACATGCATGGGGGGCTACATTTGCGCGTGCACTCCGCCCGCCTGCAAAGCCGCGCCACCATGACTCCGAACAGCACCGACCACATCCTCATCGTCGACGACGACCGGGAAATCCGCGAACTGCTGACCGCCTACCTGGTCAAGAACGGCCTGCGCGTCGCCGCGGTGCCCACGGGCCGCCACATGCGGGCGGCGCTCGAAGAATCGGGCCCCTTCGACCTGATCATCCTGGACCTGATGTTGCCGGGCGAAGACGGCCTGTCGCTGTGCCGCGACCTGCGATCGGGCAAGTACAAGGCCATCCCCATCCTGATGCTGACGGCCCGCAACGAGGAAGCCGACCGGATCCTCGGCCTGGAAATGGGGGCCGACGACTACCTGGCCAAGCCCTTCGCTGCACGTGAATTGCTCGCCCGCCTGCGTGCCGTGTTGCGCCGCACGCGGATGCTGCCGCCGAACATGCGATCGACCGAGGGCGCCAACCGGCTGGCCTTCGGCGACTGGCAGGTCGACACCACCGCGCGCCACCTGATCGACGAGAGTGGCGTGATGGTGGCCCTGAGCGGGGCCGAGTACCGGCTCCTGCGGGTCTTTCTCGACCATCCCCAGAAGGTGCTGAGCCGCGACCAGCTGCTGAGCCTGACCCAGGGCCGGGAGGCGGAGCTCTTCGAGCGTTCGATCGACCTGCTCGTGAGCAGGCTGCGCCAGCGCCTGCGCGACGATGCGCGCGAGCCCCGCTACATCAAGACGGTGCGCAGCGAGGGCTACGTCCTCGCATCGACAGTCGAGGCGCGGGACTGAACGAGCGCCGCCCGCTCACCACTTGCCGGCGCTCATCCCGCCGTCCACCGGCAGCACGATGCCGGTCGTGAAGCCGGCGCCGCTCAGGTACAGCACCGCGTCCACGATCTCCTGCGTCGTGCCGATGCGGCCCGCCGGCTGCAGCGTGTCGAGGAAACCATGCATGTCCTTCGTGTAGAGCGGCGTGTCGATGATCCCCGGCGCGACTGCGGTCACCTGGACGTTGTGCGGCGCCAGTTCCAGGGCGAGGGCCTTGGTGGCCTGGTTGATGCCGCCCTTGATCAGCACGGGCAGCACGGCCGGCACGCTCTGGTTGGGCGCCAACGCGATGCTCGCGGTGATGCTGATGATGTGGCCTGCCTTGCGCTCGACCATGTGACGGGCCGCGGCCTGCGACGCGTAGACGAATCCCTTCAGGTTGGTGTCGACCAGGGCTTCGAGGTCGTCCTGCGAGTACTCGACAAAGGGCTTGGCGTTGAAGATGCCCGCGTTGTTGACGAGCACATCCACCCGGCCGAAGCGCTCGATGGCCTGCCGGACCACCGCAGTGCCGACGGCCGGATCGGCGACATCGCCGGGCACGCCCAGGAAGTTGTCGGGCGAACCGAGCGATGCGGCGGCCTGCTGCAGGCGTTCCGCGGTCCGGGCATTGCCGACGACGTTGTCGCCGCGCTGGAGGAAAGCGGCGGCCAGCGCAAGCCCGATGCCGCTGGAGGCGCCGGTGATGACGACGGTCTTGGGATGGGTCTTCATGGTGACTTCCTTTCGGTGATGGAGGTGTGCGGGGCTTGTGTCACTTGCCCCTGAGGCGTACTCTATTTCCCACCGTGGAGTTGATAAAGACAGCTCATACCACTTCAGTCCTTACATCATGTAATCCATGAATCGTCAGTTCGATGACTTGATGCTGGGAAGCCTGGAGCTGTTCTGCCTGGCTGCGGAGCACGGCGGGTTCACCGCCGCCGCCAACATCGCGGGCCTGACACCTGCCGCGGTGAGCAGGACGGTGGCCCGGCTCGAGGAACGCCTCGGCGTTCGCCTCTTCCTGCGCACGACACGGCAGATCCGGCTGAGCGACGCGGGCCAGGCGTACTACGAGCAATGCCGCCAGGCGCTGCACCAGCTGGTGGAGGCCGAGCGCGAAGTCAGCGGCCAGCAGGTCACGCCCAGCGGGCTGCTGCGCATCAGCGCGCCGACCACCTATGGGCACTACCGGTTGCTGCCACTGCTGCCGGCGTTCAGGGCGCGCTATCCCGACATACGGGTCGAAGTTCACGTCAGCAACCGCAACATCGACTTCGCTGCCGAAGGCTACGACCTGGCGGTGCGGGTGCGCGCGCCCGGCGATTCGACGCTGGTCGCACGCCGTCTCGAGGACGCCGAGCTCGTACTGGTCGCTGCCCCGGACTACCTGGACCGGCGCGGAGAACCCCGCACCCTGGACGACCTGCCCGCCCACGAATGCATCCAGTTCGAGCTGCCCAGCAGCGGCCGCACCATCCCGTGGCTGTTTCGACGGGACGGCCAGGACATGGAGATGTCCACCTCCGGCGGCTACGCCTGCTCGGACGATGTTCTCGCGGGCGTCACGCTGGCACGCCATGGCGCGGGCATCTTCCAGGCGTACCGGTTCGTGGTCGAGGAAGACCTGCGCCAGGGGCGGCTGATCGAGGTGCTCAAGCCCTTCGGCGGGCGAAGCCGGCCCTACAACCTCCTCTATCCGCAGTTGCGCTTCGTGCCGTTGCGCGTGCGCACCTTCGTGGACTTCCTGGTGAGCCGCCAGGCAGGTTGACAGGCTGGCTCAGGGCGCGAAGCGCCCTTCGAAATGCCGCCAAACTTGTTACTCCCCCCGTTCGCTTCCCGATGCCAAACTGCCTCACGACCCGCAGCGAATGGCATCGCGCTTCAGTCCCGAGGCGCGGGCATTCGCCCGAACAGGAGCTTGACATGACCCAGTCACCCGAGAACGCACCGCAAGGCAGCCAGCCTGCCATGCACACACCACCGATCGTTTCGCCACAGGCGTGGGAGGCGGCCCGCGAGCAGTTGCTCGTGAAGGAAAAGGCCCAGACCCGCGCCCGCGACGCCCTGGCCGCCGAGCGCCGGCGAATGCCGTGGATGGCCGTGGAGAAGTCCTATGCCTTCGAGGGGCCGGCGGGCAAGGCCAGCCTGCTCGACCTGTTCGACGGCCGGCGCCAGTTGATCGTCTACCGCGCCTTCTTCGAGCCCGGCGTGTTCGGCTGGCCCGACCACGCCTGCCGTGGCTGCTCCCTGGTGGCCGACCAGGTCGCCCACGTCGCCCACCTGAACGCCCGTGACACCACGCTGGTCTTCGTCTCGCGTGCGCCTCAGCCGGATATCGTGCGGCTGAAGGCGCGGATGGGCTGGGAGCTGCCGTGGTTCACCCTCACCGACCGCTTCGACGCCGACTTCGGCGTGGACGAGTGGCACGGCACGAACGTGTTCTTCCGCGACGGCGACCGCGTGTTCCGCACCTACTTCCTCAACAACCGCGGCGACGAGCAGATGGGGAACACCTGGAACTACCTCGACATCACGCCACTGGGCCGGCAGGAGGTCTGGGAAGACTCGCCCGAGGGCTATCCCCAGACGCCGACCTACAAGTGGTGGAACTGGCACGACAACTACGCTGCGGATGCGGTGCCCGACAAGCAGTGGGTCGAGGTGTCGGACGCCGGGGAAGCCGCGTTCCGGAACCAGGACGCGGGCACGAAACCCTGAGGCAGGACAGCGGGCTGCCGCTGCCGCGCGCGAGCTTCCTGCAAGGCCTTCTTGCGCGCGCATTCCCGCTCGCGCGGCGACCAGTCCATTTGGACTGAGCCGTTGCTATCTGCCGATTCTGCGAGTTTGGTCACACCGGAGATCGAAACACTCGGGTCAAACTACTTGCATGCCCACAGCATTCGCACTCTCGCTTTGTGCCATCGGCACATCATGGCTCGTCTATACGTTCGGCTTCGGAATGCTCGTCCCGGCCGGCGCACTCGCCGTTGCCGCCCTCCTGTTGTCCGCCGGACGCGTGCGGGAGCCTGACACTGCCACGCACGATCGGGTCACCGGCCACACCCCGACCGGCTGGGCGGATTTCCAGGACTGAGACTGCGAGCAAGCTCCAGCCGCTGCGTTGTGAAACGTAGTGTGTCGACTTCGTGCATCGATACAGAGGCGTACCGCTTTCGCGCCGATCGAGGGCGATAGGGTTGAAGATCCGGGCGTTCCTTCACCAACCCCCGGTCATCATGAACATCCGCCTCAGTGCCTCCCTCTTCGCCGTGGCCCTCGTGGCCTCGTTTGCAGCCCTCACCTTTGCCGGACCGCCGCAGGGCGGCAACGTGCCCGTTGCCGCCCAGCAGCCGGCACCCGAGTTCCGGGACATCGAGAAGTGGCTCAACGCCCAGCCGTTGAAGCTGGAAGAGTTGCGCGGCAAGGTGGTCCTGGTCGACTTCTGGACCTACACCTGCATCAACTGCCTGAACCATCTTCCGTACGTCAAGGACTGGCACGCCAAATACAAGGACAGCGGCCTCGTCGTGGTCGGCGTGCACACGCCCGAGTTCGCCTACGAGAAGTCCACCAGGAACGTCCAGAAGGCGATCGAGCGGCTGGAGATCAAGCACGCGGTCGCGCAGGACAACAACTATGCGACCTGGAAGGCTTTCGGCAACCAGTACTGGCCTGCCGTCTACCTGATCGACAAGCAGGGGCGCATCGTCTATTCGCACTTCGGCGAGGGCAGCTACGGGGCGACCGAGAAGAAGATCCAGGCGCTCCTGGCAGAGCCGTCTTCGACGGGTTCGTGAGTCCGGCATGAAAAAGCTCTGGCTCGCCCTGCTGTTCTTCGCCGGAGGCGTCGCGCACGAGGTCCGCAATCCGGTGAGCTGCCACCTCATCGCGTCGCGTCGGACCACCAGACCGGAAGGCAGGCCGTGACCCCTCGCTCCCTGTTCGCCCGCGTCACGCTCATCATCGTGGTGGGCCTTGCGGTTGCGCAGCTGCTGACCTTCGCGGCGATCCGCTACGAGCGTGGCATGGCGCTTCGCGAGCTGATGATGACCGGCATCGAGCGCGACATCGCGAGCTCGATCGCCATCATGGACCGCCTGCCCGCCGCCGAGCGCGAAGGCTGGCTGGACAGGCTGGAGCGGCGCAACTACCGCTTCATGCTGGGCGGCGGCGTCGCGGGCCCGCAGCCCGCTTCGGAGCAGTCGCAGGCGTTTGCCGCAGCCATCGTGAACGCACTGCACCCCTTCGAGGTCGTGAAGGTGGCGCAGGCCACCGGCGACGACGTCCGCATCGAGGTCAGGCTCGGGGACGGCAGCCCGGTAGTCGTCGATGCACGCCGGGTCGGCATGCCGATGTCGAGCTGGGTCGTGTGGGTGCTGCTGCTGCAGCTCGCGGTGCTCGGCATCTGCGCCTGGCTCGCGGTGCGCCTCGTCACGCGCCCCCTGGCCCGCCTCGCGGCGGCCGCGGACGAGCTCGGGCCCGACCTGAAGGGCCAGATGCTCAGGGAGGAAGGTCCGACCGAAGTGGCGCACGCGGCGCGTGCGTTCAACGCCATGCAGCGACGGATCGCGGGCTACATGGCCGAGCGCTTGGAGATCCTGGCTGCCATCTCCCACGATCTGCAGACGCCCATCACCCGGATGCGGCTGCGCACCGAGATGATGGACGACGAGAAGGACCAGCTGAAATTCCGGCAGGACCTCGACGCCATGAATGCGCTCGTCAGGGAGGGCGTCACCTATGCGAGGACGCTGCACGGCGCCACGGAGCCGCCGTGCCGCGTCGATGCCGACGCGCTGCTCGAGAGCATGGTCGCCGACTACCAGGACTCGGGCCGGCAGGTGCGCCTGGAGGGGCGGATCGGCGGGCCCATCGTGACGCGTCCGAACGCGCTGCGCCGGATCGTCATGAACCTGGTCGACAACGCGCTGAATTTCGCAAGCGACGTGCGCATGCAGGTGCGCGTCGAGGCGGACCGGCTCGTCATCGCCGTCATCGACAACGGGCCGGGCATCCCGCCCGATCAGCTCGAGGCCGTTCTCAAGCCTTTCTACCGCCTCGAAGGCTCTCGCAACCGCAGCACCGGAGGCACGGGCCTCGGGCTGGCCATCGCACACCAGCTCGCCATCGCGATGGGCGCGGAGCTGAGCTTGCACAACCGCGACGAAGGCGGCCTGGAAGCCCGCGTCGCCATGCCCCTCCAACGGGACACCGCATCATGATCATTCTCGCGATTGCCTACCTGGGCGGCGTGCTCACCATCCTGAGTCCCTGCATCCTGCCGGTGCTCCCCTTCGTGTTCGCGCGCGCCGACCGCCCGTTCCGTTCGCACGGCTTGCCGATGCTGCTGGGCATGGCGCTTGCCTTCACCGGCATCGCCACCCTGGCGGCCGTGGGGGGCGGCTGGGTCGTCGAGCTCAACGAATACGGCCGGTACGCGGCCATGGCCCTGATCGCCGTGTTCGGCCTGACGCTGCTGCTGCCGGCCTGGGCCGATCGCATGAGCAGGCCGTTCGTCGCGCTGGGCATGCGGCTGTCCCAACCGGGAGCGGAGCCTTCATCCGCGCGCCCGTCGATCCTGTCGCCGCTCCTGCTGGGCGTCGGCACGGGCCTGCTGTGGGCGCCCTGCGCCGGGCCGATCCTCGGGCTGATCCTGACCGGGGCGGCACTCAACGGTGCCAGCGCCGGCACCTCGCTGCTGCTGCTCGCGTATGCGGCTGGCGCATGCACCTCCCTGGCGGCAGCGCTGTTGTTCGGCGCACGCGTGTTCTCGGCCTTGAAGGGATCGCTGCGGACCGGCGAATGGATCCGGCGTGCCGCCGGTGCGGCAGTCCTGGCCGGAGTCGGCGCCATCGCGATCGGCCTGGACACCGGCCTGCTCAGCCGGCTCTCGTTCGCGACCACCTCGGAGCTGGAGAAGACGCTGCTGGAGAAGATCGAGCGTCCGGGACCGCTGTCGCCCCTCCCGCGCCCGGGCACCGGTTTCGACGAGCCGGTCATGCTGCCGACCGCAGCCCGCGAACCAGCACCAGCACCGGCACGCGTGCTGGGAACGCAAGGCCGCTTCCCTTCGCTGGCCGGCGCGACCGAATGGATCAACTCCGATCCGCTCACGCCCGAAGGCCTGCGCGGCAAGGTCGTGCTGGTGGACTTCTGGACCTACTCGTGCATCAACTGCCTGCGCACGCTGCCGTACCTTCGCGCATGGGCCGACAAGTACAAGGACGCGGGCCTGGTGGTCCTCGGCGTGCATGCGCCCGAGTTCGCCTTCGAGAAGCGCTCCTCCAACGTGCGCAAGGCCACGAAGGATCTCGGCATCGGGTTCCCGGTCGCCGTCGACAACGACTTCGCCATCTGGCGCGGCTTCGGTAACCGGGCCTGGCCGGCCTTCTACTTCATCGATGCGCAGGGACGCATACGTCACCACCAGTTCGGGGAGAACCAGTACGAGGAGGCGGAGCAGGTCATCCAGCAATTGCTGCAGGAGGCGGGAGGGCCGCAGGTGCCATCCGGACGGGTCGCGCCCCAGGGCCAGGGCGTCCAGGCCGCGGCGGCCTTCACCGCTGCAGGGTCGCAGGAGACTTACCTGGGCCACGAACGCGCGCACAACTTCGCCTCGCCGGGCGGTCTCGCGCGCGATCGGGCAAACACCTACCAAGCCCCCTCTTCGTTGCGAACGAATCAGTGGGCACTGGCCGGCGACTGGACGGTCGAGCGCGAGCGCGCGGTGCTGAACCGCGTCGATGGACGTATCGCCTATCGCTTTCATGCACGCGACCTGCACCTGGTGCTCGGCCCCTCGACCGACGGCAAGCCCGTGCGATTCAGGGTGCTGCTGGATGGCAAGGCACCGCTCGCGGACCATGGCTTCGACGTCGACCCCCAGGGCCACGGGACGATCGATGGGCAGCGGCTCTACCAGCTGGTTCGCCAGACGACGGGTGGGAAGGACCGCCTGTTCGAGATCGAATTCATGGATGCCGGGGTACAGGTCTACGCGTTCACCTTTGGCTGAGCGAGGTCTGGATGCCCACAACGCCAACATATTGCCGCTCGACGCCTCCTTGGGGACTATCATTTCCCCATTTCGGACGGCGCCGGTTCTCCCGAACCGGACTGGAGGTTCCGATGCGCACGAGCAGCCAGAATGCGATGCCCTGCAACGCGGGCACGTACAACCTGTGGGTCGACGATTCGGTGGCCTTCTCGACCCACCGCATCACTCCACTTCACCACAACTTCCATGAGCATCCGCTGTTCCAGGTTCCCGAACTGATCAAGCTGGGCAAGGAGCTCGCGCCCTTCGAGCAGTGCCGCTTCATGCGGCCGCGCCTGACGCCGGCATCGGTCATCGCGCATGACAGCCGCCACCCCGACGGGCGCAGCATCGACGAGTTCTTCGAGCGGCTGGAAGAGCCGGGCTCCTCAGTCGCGCTCTACAACATCGAGGTCATCCCGCGCTACCAGGCGCTGCTGCTGGCGGTGGTCGGCGCCATGCAGGACAGCGTCGAGTTGGAGCAGCCCGATGTGTTCCGGGTGAACGGCTTCGTCTTCATCTCGGCGCCGCCGTCGGTGACACCCTTCCACATCGATCGCGAGAACAACTTCTGGCTGCAGTTGCACGGCCGCAAGATCATGAACGTCTGGGACCATCGGGACCGGCGCATCGTGCCGGCCGAGGCGGTGGAGGACTTCATCGTCACGCATTCGCTGCGCAAGGTTCGCTACCGCGAAGAGCTACGCGCCCATAGCCAGGAGTTCCATGCGGGCCCGGGCGACGGGGTGTACTTCCCGAGCACCTCGCCACACATGACGCGTTCGGACCCGGACTGGACAGGCCCTGGCGATCGCGTCTCGATCTCGATCGGCGTGACCTTCTACACCTCGGTCACACGCCAGGTCGCGCGCGTGCATCAGGTCGACCGGGTCATGCGCCGATGCGGCTGGTCGCCCCGCTACCCCGGCGAATCGCCGAGGACCGATGCGTTCAAGGCGTCCCTGGGCGGGCTGGTCGGGGTCGCGCGCGCGAAGCTGATCAGACTCAGCCCTTCGGCGCGGCGATTCAAGCTGGCGACCACGCCGCCGCCCGGATCTTACTGAGGGGGTGCCGGCCTGCTGCGGTCGAGCCCGCGGCGGCGGCATCATGACAGGGGACGCCGGCGTCGCGCCCGCCTGTTTGCCTGGGCTTCTCAGGCGGCCACGAAGCTGAGCCGCGCCTCGTGCGCCAGCGCATCGCGAACGATGGGGCGGGCATCGTCGTCCACGAAATCGAACAGCGCGCCGGGGATCTCGTCCTCATCGAGCCCGAAGAGGATCTCGATGGCATCCTGCTGGGCTTCCGAGAAGGTCCCGGCCTGGACCAACTCATTGAACTTCGCGGCGGTCTCCTTCGGGGCCAGCTGGCGCAGTTCCAGCATCTCGAGCACCAGCTCGATCTGCGAAGGGGTCAGGGGCTGGGGGGCGGCAGAACGCTTCATGACGTGGGATCCTTTCGTAGGGCTCGGGACTTCTTCCTCTGCTGTGGAATCAGTCTCTGGGTCGATGCTTAAGCGTCGCTGAAGCCCGCGTAAAGAAGCATGGCTGGTCGTGAAAACTTTGTGCCGGCGTGAGGAAAGTCTCGTGCTGGGCGTTGTTCGGACGATACGGGTCGAGCCCGGCGCGGAACGGCGAGCATCAACCCCCGTTTGCTCAGCACACACCCTCTCTCTGCGCGCCAGCTGGCCTTACTCCCTCTCCCTTTGGGAGAGGGTGGGGGTGAGGGCACCGGGCCTGTCAGGCATAGACAGTTCGTCAATGACACCTGGCGAATCCAGCACATGAGCAGCGAGCGTCATCCAACCTGGACGTGTGATTCCGCGCACCACCAAGCCCGGCTGCGGACTGCCTAGCCATGCGGGCAGAACGACCTGCAACGTTGCTTCGAGCTGGCCGGCGCGCACCAGCGTGCTGACGCTTTCGACGTCCGCGTCATCAGTGAGGATCACGGGCAAGGGTTCGCGGGCGAGACGGTGAAGGAGCGCAAGGCGTGTAGGTGCATCGAGATCTGGGTTCGCAAACCCCTTTCCTGCAACAGCAGCCATTCATTCTCCTTGCGAACCATGGCCTGCGTCGCGCCGCCGAAATATATGAATTAGTGTGTATGCGAATTAGAGCATAGAACCGAGAGTCGCCGGATGGAAAGTTTGGCTCAGCGGTTCGGAAGGGTAGTGCGCGACATGCGCGTCGAGAGAGGCCTCAGCCAAGTTGATTTTGGCGAGCGGTGCGGGTTCTACCAGACCTACTTGAGCCGCATCGAGAACGGGCGGGCCAATCCGTCGCTGAACGCAGTGGAGGTTATCGCCAATGCATTGGGGGTGACTGTGTACCAATTGTTTGATCGCGTGCGAGATAGCTGAGGACGAACGGTATGAGGAAACGGCAAGCTCCCGCGCGATCGATCACGTTGTAGATTCTGATCGACCATGGATTGCTTCAGCCTACCGCAAGAGACGAATGGCGTGTTGGCACTCGGCGAGAGCTATGTGGGAACTTGCGACGATGACTCGGAGTACGACGACATCTACTGGAACCAAACCGGTCTTGCTCCCCTCCCCCTGTCACGCTCTTGTTGGCCGTCATCAACCCATTCATATACCGGCTTTTCCTCGACTCCATGAGCCAACAGTCCTCCGCATCTACCCAGCAGCGCTGGACTATGGAGAGGCTCGGCAGGGCCTTGTTTGCGAATGAAGCCTGACCTTGCCGAACGCCCCCCGTGGAGCTGACCGGCACTCAGGGTTTCCTGGTTTCCGGTGCGTCCGTATTCCCGCCACGCGTGAATTCCCCTCGGCGGTTCGCCTCGCGGGCAGCAGCCCGGCGCTGCGCAGTTGCCGCATTGCGTTCTGCTTTCGACAGGCGCGGCGCGGTGGTCGGTGGCACCTCCACCTCGCCCATCTGGGGGCCACGTGCGGCCTTGCCGCCTTCGGTCGCGCGCCCGGCCCGCGCTGCCGAGCGTTCCGCCGGGGTCGACTTGGCCGTGGGACGTGCCTTGGCTTGAGCCGGATCGGCTTCACCCGAGCCCTGCGCGAAAGCGATTCCGCTGAAGGCTGGAACAAAGGCCATGAGGGACAACAGGAGTACCCGGCGCGCTTGGCGTGCGGGAGACAGGTCGAGTTCGGAAGAAGAGCGCATGCTGGAAACTCCAACGGGTTGAAAGAAGAGACTCTAGAGGCGACTTCCCCGCTCTCCATTGATCTCGATCAACCTAGCGTCGCGGTACCCACGCGCTCGGGCTGCGTGGGCATCATCAGGCCGGGTGGACCCGGTTGGTCCCTGAGCCGGTGGAGCGCAGCACCTTGGTGTTGGCAGCGAGCGCCGCGCTCGCCCTGCTGCTGTGGCAGTGGCGGCCGATCGCCGAACCGGTATGGAGGGGGAACGATCCCGTTGCGCGCATCGCAGGCAGCGCTACCAGGCGTACCGCCAGCAGGTGCTACTGTCTGCGAAGACCGGCGCGCGCAAGGATCACGGCGACAGACAGCACGATGGCGAGAATGCTCAACGCCATCGCGCCGCGCCATGCCATGCTGTCCGCGTGTGCAGCCAAAGGCCGGAACCTGGGCAACTTGTCGTAGTCCTTCCCGGTCAATCCTCGGTAGCTCATGATTCGAGGCACAAAATAGGCGCGCCAGGCATCCTCGTAGGAGTTGACGGCATTCACATGACGAGCGTGGCGTGGCGCGTCGACACCCGCGAGCCGGTCGGCAGTCATGGCAAGCGCCAGGGCCGGCGATAGCCAGGACCATCGCTCGAGCAGGACGAAGCGGCGCGCCCGCTTCTCATCGAAGGCAGCCATCAGCGGCCGCACCTCGCGGTCCTGAGCCAGATACCTGGGCAGGAAGCTGACAGGCCACGTGTGGCTGTCGCGCAGGGCCGGCCGGTAAGCCGGATGAGCCGCGTACCTGGCGGCCAGGTGGTCCTCTGTGTGCACCTCGGCCTCTTGCTGGGCCGCGCGCAGCTCGGCAATCGCCATCAGCCTCGAAGGCATCGGCACCTCGCTGTCCGCCACGCCAGCCAGGGCGGCAGGGACGACGAAGGTTGCAAGAAGCCAGGCACCGAGCATCCCGAGCGCCGCAGCGCCCGACGACACGGGCAGCAAGCAGAACAGCCCCGCCAAGGCGGTCCAGCAGGCCGCGAAGGCAGCCAGGGTTGCCAGCCAGGCCGCCAGGGCGTGCAACGTAGCGCCTGGGTCCAGTGCGAACCCGATCAGCGACGCACCAGCAGCCACTGCCCATGCCATCGCTGCGCGAATGCAGAGCGCGATAGCGAAGACTCTCCAGGGTTGCGCGCATTGCGCGACCACCAGCCGCCATCGGCCCTGTTCACGGTCTTCCTGCACCAGCCCGTAGCACAGGCCCAGGATGGCAAGTGGCAGCAGCAGCGCGACCAGCGTCGCGAAATCGGGCGGCCCCAGGTCTTCGAGCAACGGGTTAGATATCCGATCGCTCTTGCGAGCGTCCGTATGCCGGCTCTCGACCGTGACGCGCATTGTCGGACTCAGCAGATCGAATGTTCCGGTTCCGAGGGCGAGGCCGCCGAGCGCGGGCAGATGTGCGGGCGGCGCACCGAGCCGAGCGAACTGGAAGGCGGCCATCATGGCCCTTGTATCGTCGCGCGGCGTCGCGGCCTCGGCCTCGATCGCGGCCGCAGCCTCGCGCGCCCTGGCACGAGCCTGCTCCCAGACGGACATCTCCTGCGCATCCAGCTCGCGCAGTTCCCTGGCCGAATGGCCCGACCAGACCGCACTGATGCACAGCAGCGCGCCCAAGGCGGCGAGCACCCAGAGATGGGTTCGCTGGCGAACGAAGCGACGCCATTCCGCGCGCAGGAAGAGCTTCGTCATGGCTGCAACCTCCGCGACGCAAGCCCCAGCAGCCCGCAGCCCGCGACGGCCCAGGCCAGCAGGATGCCGAGGTCGGGCAGCGCTGCACGCAGTGCGAAAACGACATCCGGCGGCCGGTACTGGAAGGCATCGATCGAGCGCCACAGCGCGTCACCTGCGTATTTCTCGTCGAAGGAGGTCAGCCCGCGCGTGTTGTCCATATCCCACTGGTCGATCCTGACGTTCACGCGGCGACGATACTGCTCGGCCGCTTCCTCGAAGTGGCGCTGATGTGCGAGGTCGGTGCCCGACAGCTTCATCGAGACTGCGCGCATGGCCACTGTCGGGCTGAATGCCGACGCGATTCGCGCCACGCTCTCCTGACTTGCATAGCGCTCCCACAGGCTGTCGAAGTGGATCGCATGCACGCGGTCGGCGTACGCGTCCCGCTCCATCCGGCGCAACGCATAGGCCCCGAAAGGAAGATCCTCCAGGCGCCGCACGCCATGCCGGCGCAGGAGCTCCGCATCGAAGCGTTCGGTCCGCGCGGCCAATGCACCATCGCCCGGCAAGCCTTCGGCGTAGTCGCGCTGGATGTCGCCCCAGAAGCGCTCGGCCGTCGGCAGCGGCGCCGCATGCTGCGCGCTCGCGGCGCCCAGGCGGGGCACGACGAACACGAAGGCGATCCACAAGCCCAGCAGGACGAACAGCGCACGCCGGCTGCTGGCAAGCAAGGCTGACGCCGCCAGTCCGAGCGCGGCAAAGACGCCGCAGTACATCAGGCAGGTCCCGCCCAGCACCACTGCGCGCCAGGCGGCATCGGCTTCAGGCCGCGCAACCGCCGGCACAAGCGCGAGGCCCACCCCCACGGCTGTCAGCAGCACCAGCGAGACCACCGCAAGCAGCGCGACGAGCTTGCCTGCCAGCAGCGCGCCGCCCGGCAAGCCGACACTGTTCAGCATGCGCAAGCTTCCACTCTCGCGTTCGGAACTGACGGCGTTGAAGGCCAGGGCAAAGATCAATAGCGGCAGCAGCGCCTGCAGCACGAAAGCGGGTGTCAGGGCACCGAAACGTACCGACGGCGGCTCGTCGGCCGCGGGACGAAAGCGCGTCATGTTGCGCCGGTGCGGCTCGAGCCAGAGGGCCTGGCCCAGGTAGGGACCGAGGCCGGGGTCGACCACCGCAAGTGGCGAGTCGGGCCGCAAGGCGTAAAGACCGAAGTGCGCGCCGCGGTGCGGGTGCTTGTCGCCTTGTGAATCCCATTGCTGCCGCACCAGCCCGCTGACCTGCGCCTTTTCTTTCGCGAGTCGGCCCTGCTGCTGGGCCGAAGCGAGCAGCAAGCCGGCCAACAGCACCGACAGCGATATAGCAAGCACAGCGAAACGACCGTCGCGAACGATTGCACGCAGTTCCTTCTGCACCACGGCGAGCGCTCTCATGCGTTGGCCTCCGGCTGCGCAGCGCGTGTGTAGGCGAGGTAGGCGCGTTCCAGGTCGTCGTGGCTGACGGTGTGCGTATCGAACTCCGCCACAAGGCGGCCCTCCCTCATGATGCCGATGCGATCCGCGACCTGCTTGGCATTGAACAGGTCGTGCGTGGCCATGAGGACTGCCATGCCCGTTCCAGCCGCTGCGCGCACGCGCTGTGCGAAGTCGTTGGCCGCGCCAGGGTCCAGGCCTGACGTGGGCTCGTCGAGCAGCATCGCCTTTGCGTGTTTGGCATGCGCAATGGCGAGGGCGACCTTCTGGCGCATCCCCTTCGAGTAGGTGGTGACACGCGCCGTATGCGACACCCCCTGCAAGCCGGCCTGGTCCAGCAAGGCCCTGGCTGCTGCGTCGGCCAGCGGCACGCCGCCGAGCGCGCAGAAGTACTGGAGGTTCTCGATGCCGCTCAAGTACGGGTACAGCGCGACGTTCTCCGGCAGGTAGGCCAGAAGGCGCCTTGCCGCAGCAGCATCGCGAATCGGATCGAGTCCGTCGACCTGGACGCGCCCTGCTGCAGGCACCACGAAGCCCAGAAGAGCGTTCAGGGTGGTCGTCTTGCCCGCGCCGTTGCCGCCCAGCAGGGCGTAAACCCTGCCGGCCGGAACACTCAGGTCGAGTCCATCGATGGCGTGATGGCCGCCCAGGCTGACGACCAGTCCCCGCGCAGAGAGCACTTCGTCAAGCATGCCGACCTCAGAAGAAGTAGCGCACGGACGCGCCGACTTGTGTGCGTGGCTGCGGCGACACCAGCAAGCCGGCTGGGGTGCCGTAGGCGATGTCGCTCGCAAACCGTCGCGGCTGAAAGATCGCGAACACCGAGAACTGGAACTGCTGCCAATCGTAGGTCGCCTTGAGGTCGTAGCGCGTGTAGGTCGGCATCAGGCGCAGCCGCGTCTGCGGCGTGCCCTCGTAGTACGGATTACCCGAGGTCAGATAGGCGTCGGCGTTGACGGTGAGGCGGCCCGGGCCGAGGCGCTGCCGATATTCGGCGCCGAGCTTGACTTGGTGCCGCGGCACCGAGAGCCTCTCGCCCGTGTTGGGCAGGGGGTTGTTGACGCGCGCTTCGAGCACGCGGCCGTAGCTGCCGTAGACCGACCATGCACTGTCTATCCTCAGCCTCGACTCGAGTTCGAATCCCCTGCGCGTGGTCTCGCCTACCGCTTTGAACGAGCCGTCGGGCTGCGCGACGATCTCGTCCTGGTTGAGGGTGTGATAGACCACGCCAGAAGCGCTCCATGATGCCGTCGGCGCTGCCGTGAAGCCAAGGTCGTAGGACTTGACCTTCGAAGGCGCGACATCGAACACCGTGCCGCCACGCGCGCCCAGCGGGCCGGTCGCCCCGCTGCTGCTGATCTGCTCCGCGGCCGGCGATCGGAAGCCTTCGGCCACGTTGGCGAAGATGTCGAGCTCCGGCGTCACGCTCCACACCGCCCCGATCTTCGGGGTGGTGACGGCGTCGGTGTAAGTGGTCGAGGCAGCGGGCAGCTTGCGGTTGCCGATGTCGTAGTCGAACCAGTCACGCCGCACGCCGCCGAGCAACTTGAGGTTCGGAGCCAGCTTGTACTGGCCTTGGGCGAACAGGCCGTAGGTCAGCAGATCGAGCTGCTGGTTGTTGATGTAGTTGGCGGTGGGAGCGCCATTGCGCCAGATGCGGCGCAGCGCATCGCCCCTGTCGCGCCGCAGCTCGCCGCCCACAAAAAGGGAGGCAGCGCCGCCGAAGACGAGGTTCTGTGCCAGCCGTCCGCCATAGAAGTGCCGGTCGTCCTCGCCGACCGTTTGCAGCACGCTGCTCGTCGAGGTGCCGCGCACGCGCTCGAAGGTTTCGCCGTAAGCCGTGGCGTACCAGCCCGCCTCGCCGTTCGCCGGAGTGCGGTTGAATACCAGCGCCGTTCGATCGCCGCTGCCGAAGCCCGGCAGGTTGAACTGCGTCGACCTCGGGTCCACGGCGCCGCGCTGAAGATCGGACAGCAGCAGGTAGCCGGGCGCGCTCGTCTCCGAGCGGTAGTGGTTCAGCCGGAGGCTGTACAGGCCATCCCCCAGCCGGGTCGAGAGCTTCCAGAACAAGTTGTCTCGCTCGATACGGCCATCGCGCCGAAAGCTGTCAGTGCGATAGGCATCGGCGATGAAGAGCGATTGCACTTCGTCGAACTGGTTGGACAGCACCAGCGAACCGCGGCGCCCGCCATAGCCTTCGAGCAAGACGCCGACGCTGGACGACGCGGGCGCCGTCTCTGTCGTGATGCTCACGGCGCCAGCGCGATTCTGGTCCCCGTACAAAGCGGAGATGGGGCCCTTGATCACGTTGATGCGCCCGATCATTTCCGGGGTCAGCCATTCCAGAAAGGCGGGGCCATGGCCGGCGCCGGCCTGGCTCGAGGGCATGTTCTGAGGCACGCCGTCGACGTAGACCGCGGTGTCGGCGCCGTGCGTCCCCTGCGTGGCGAAGCCGCGCATGCGAAAGCCGTTGCCTGTGTCGCCTTGATCGATATTGTTGGCGACCACGCCCGGAACGCGGCGGAACACATTCGAGATGTCGCGCCCGATATTGAGCGTGCCGAGTTCTTCCGGCGTGATGACAGTGACGCCCGCCGGGAGGCCGGTGCTGTCGTTGGTGATCCGAGTGCGCTTGCCGTGCAGATCGACACGATCGCCTTCGGCAGTCACGCGCACTTCATTCAGCGTGCCCGCGAGTGCTTGAGCCTGAGCGGAAGTAGTCGAGGGTGCGGCAATGGCGAACGCGATAGCCATGGGTGCGTGGCACCCCCAGGATGGTGAGTTCATGGAAGAGCGAAGAAGGGTGGTCGAGCGGCAGCCTCGCTGGCGTGGAGCCAGCGACTGCGATGAAGTCCGGGTGAAGGCGCCGCTCGCGCGGCGTCCTCAGGTGCCCTGCGGCGGGCCCCGGGGTGAAGCACCCCGGTACACAGGGGCCGCAGTGGCGTACGCGGCCGCCTCGCCATTGCGCTGAACACGCGCAGGTGGCGGGCTGGCCGGGAGTTCCGGCCTCGAGGCCAGCATCAGCTGCTGGACGTGTGCCATGCATCCGCTGCAATGACAGGGGGCCTCGACACCTTCTTCACCGTTCTCCTCGCTCGCGCTGCCCGCGAGTTCGAGATGCCCGGACGTCGAAGCCTGATGCCCGGCGCTCGTGTCGAAGCCATGCGCAACGGTCGCGCCTGCGTTGATGAACGCAAACGCAAGGACCAGCCAGAGGAGAAAACGAGAGATGCGCATGGCGGAGAGCGTGGATCATAGCCATGAAACGTCCTATTGCAAACGCAATTGCATTTGCGGCTACCATCGGCATGTGGAACGCCAAACTCGCCAACGTGATGCCGTGCTGACCGCGCTGTCCGACAGCGGGCGGTCGCTCACGCCGCAGGAAATCTGCGAGCTTGCGCAGCGCTCGGTACCCAGCCTGAATATCTCAACGGTCTATCGACAGTTGAAGGGCCTGCTGGAGCACGGCGAAATTCTGAGCGTCGACTTGCCAGGCCAACCCCCGCGCTATGAGGCGCCCTGCAAGTCGGACCATGCCCAGCCCGATCACCATCACCATCACTTCCACTGTGATGACTGTGGCCGCGTATTTCCGATCCACGGCTGCCCTGGAAGCATGGAGGACTTGGCCCCCGACGGCTTCCTGGTCCGCCGCCACGATGTGACGCTGCACGGGCGATGCGCAGACTGTTCAGGCGGCCCCCCGACCTCTCGAGCGGGGCGCCCCAGAAATCAGCGCGCAAGGCCGATCAGAAAGACCAGTTCAGGTTCACTTTGAACCCGTGATCCTGGCGGCCCAGGGCGGTGACGCGAAGGGGGCATGCGCCGGCGGGCCGCTGCGGCTCGGCCTGTTGGCTCCGCGTGGTTCGGATCACAGACTCGCAGCCTCGGAGGTCTCGGCGCGCCCGCTCCGTTCAAACGGCATCGGGCGGCCTGCCTTGGGCTAGACTTCGCCGATGCGCCGCCGGCTCGCCTTGCTACTCCTGCTGATCATTGCCTTCTGGCAGACCTTGGCCATCGGGGGCCACGCGCAGGCGCTGGGCGGCGTCGAACAAGCTGCCCATGCGGTGCTTCACTGGCAAGAGGAGCCGCATCATCACCACGACGATGGTTCGGTCTCGCAAGACAACTCGGTCGAATCCGTTCAACACGTTGTCGCGGACGGGTATCTGAGCGGTGCCGCGGTCATGTCGGCGGGGATGTCCCTGTTTCTCCCGAGGGCCATGGATCGGCCCTTCGCGGGCAACGAGCCCGCACCTCCCTGGCCGCACCTCGACGGCCTTCGACGACCTCCTCGACCGACGACCTGAAAAACGCCTCTGCTCGGCGCCGCAAGTTGCGTGTGCTGAGCGGGCTTCAGCACGCTTGCGCGTGTCCGGCGTGCTGCACGGGCGGTCGCAAGTCGACAGGAGTGCCGTGATCCCTTTCTCATGGCCTACAGCCCGCGCACGCATACGGCTGCTCGAAGACATCGTTCGGCGCCGGCATTTCCCCACCCTCAGGAGTCTCGTGAGTCTTGTAAACCCCGCTCCATGGTCTGTTTCCGGCGTCCTTGCAGCCATTGCCATTGCGATCGCGTCGCCGGTGCTCGCCCAACAGCCGCAGCCATCGGCGCCGCTCAACGCCGCATCGGCGACCGTCACGCTCGCCCAGGCCAGCGATGCCGCCTGGCATCGCGCAATCCAGGCCCGGGAGAGCGACTCGCAGGCCCGCCGTGCGCGCGCCGAGC
Organism: Variovorax sp. WDL1; assembly: GCF_001541225.1. Lineage (GTDB taxonomy): Bacteria > Pseudomonadota > Gammaproteobacteria > Burkholderiales > Burkholderiaceae_C > Variovorax. The sequence goes on from NZ_LMTS01000114.1 coordinate 30,352, forward strand.
AGACCTCGGCCTCGAGTCTCTGGGCGGCACCACCGGCGATCGAGATGAACCACCTCGACGATCGCTTCCATTCCAGCGCCGGCCGTCGCGAAACCGAGCTGGGCTTCGTCTGGCCGCTCTGGCTGCCCGGCCAGCGCGATGCGCGCTCGGCGGCGGCAGACGCGGAACTCAGGCTCGCCCAGTCGACAACGGACGCCGCGCGCTTGCGGATCGCCGGGCAGGTGCGCGAAGCGGCCTGGCGACTCGCGGCTGCGCTCGCCGAAGCCGCATCCGTGGCAGCCCAGGCGCGCTACCTGCAGGGAATCGCCGACGACGTTCAGCGCCGCGTGAGCGCCGGCGACCTGGCACGCGCGGATGCCCTCGCGGCGCGCGGAGAACTGCTGGAAGCCGAGGCAGCGCGCAGCGAGGCTGACCAACGCGTGAACGCCGGGCGTGCGCAATGGCGAACGCTGACCGGCCTGGACGCAACGCCAGCACTGGACTCGCCATCGATCCCCGGCGATCCGGATGGCGCCCAGCCCGCCGGCGATCACCCGGAACTGATCGCAGCCACGCAGGCCGTGGAGCGGGCGCGCAAGCGGGTCGATGCGGTCAACGCTTCGCGGCGAGATCCGCCGGAGCTCTCGCTGCGCTACCGCGAGGAGGCACCCGGCCTCGGCGAGGCGACCCAGCGCGGCATCGGCATCGGCCTGAAGATTCCCCTGGGCACGGACGGCCGGAATGCGCCGCTGCAGGCAGTCGCCTTCGGCGAGCTCGATGTCGCCGAAACGACCGAGCTGCGACTGCGCGAGCGCCTGGTGGCCGATGCGGCCGTTGCCCGCGATGGCCTGCAGAGTGCGGCGCGGCAACTCGACAGCACGCGCACCCGAGCACAACTGCTTCGTGAGCGCGCGCAGCTGATCGATCGCTCCTTCAGAGCCGGAGAGAGCTCCCTGCCGGAGCTCCTGCGCGCCGCGAATGCCGCTGCCCAGGCGGAAGCGGCGCTTGCGCGGCAGCACGCCGCGCTCGGACTGGCGCACGCCCAACTTCAACAAGCACTCGGACTCTTTCCATGACATTCCGCTCCTTCATCGACAGACGCCATCTGCGCCGACTGGTGCTTGCAGCCACCCTTCCCTTCATGCTGCTGCTGGGTTCGGGGACTGCGGCCGCGCCGGGAGCGCACGGCCCCGACGGCGAACATCTGGACGCCCCGGCCCAGGCAACCGGCGGGGGCAGCGACGCACCCCGCATCGAGGCCAGGTCGGAAACCTTCGAGCTGGTCGGGCACCTGCGCGCCGACGAGTTCTCGATCCTCATCAACCGCTTCGAGACCAACGAACCCGTCCTCGAGGCAAAGGTCGAAGTCGAAACCGCCGGCCTGAAGGCTGCCGCCAGGTTCCATTCGGACATGGGGGACTACGCTGTCGACGATGCCGCCTTCCTGACGGCGTTGAGAGCGGCCGGCGAGCACGCGCTCGTGATCACCGTTTTCGCCGGCACGGACACGGACCTTCTCGACGGAACCCTCAAGAGCGTCGGCGCCGCCGCCGGCGCTCGCGGACATTCGCATGACGATGAACAGGACAACGGCTTACCTGCGACAGCGTGGATCCTGTTGGCGCTTCTGGTCCTCGGCGTCTTCATCTTTTTCCTCAACCGCCGTCCCGGAACGACGGCTGGAGCAGCGCCATGAATTCACCGTTTCCTGTCTTTGTGTGCTTCCCGGGACTGCGCTCGTCGGCGCTGGTCGCGCTCGCTCTTGTGCTGAGCTGCGCAACAGTCGGCACGGCATTCGCATCCCCGGGTGCGCACGGACCCAATGGCGAGCACCTGGACGCGGCGGGAAGCGCCACCGGCACCTCGGGACTCGCCCGCCTGCCCGATGGCAGCGTGCAAGTACCGATGCTGGCCCAGCGCCGCCTTGGCGTGAGGACCATGCTGGCCCTGGAAACCGAGGCTGCCGCCACGATCGAATTGCCGGGCCGGATCGTGGTCGACCCCAACGCCGGCGGCCGCGTCCAGCCCGTGCATGGCGGACGCATCGAGGCAGGCCCGCGCGGCTTGCCCGTGGCCGGCCAGGCGGTGCGGCAAGGGGACGTGCTGGCCTATGTGAAGCACCATGCCGAACCCTATGCGCAGGCGAACCAGCAGGCGCAGCTGGCCGAGTTGCGCAGCAGCCGGCAGTTGGCGGCGCAGCGTGTCGAGCGCCTGCAATCGCTCGAAGGCACGGTGCCGCGCAAGGAGATCGAAGCAGCTCGCGCCGAGCTGCAGAGCCTTTCCGCGCGCGAGAAGAGCATCGGCGCGAGCCTGGGCGTGCGCGAAGCGCTTGCCGCCCCCGTCTCCGGGGTGATCGCGCGGGCCGACGCAGTGGCCGGCCAGATCGTCGAGGCGCGCGACGTCCTGTTCGAAGTCATCGATCCGTCGCGTGTGCTGGTCGAGGCAACGACCGCCGACGCGGCCCTGCCTGCACGCCTCGCAGACGCCTCCCTGCAGGGACTGCCCGGCGTGACGCTCAAGCCGCTCGGTGCCGCGCGCTCGCTGCGCGACGGCGTGCTGCCGATCACCTTCCAGGCACGGCCCGGCAAGGACGGCACCGCATTGCCGCTGGCGGTGGGCCAGCCGGTCACGGTCCTCGCGTCGCTCGACGAGCGCATCAAGGGCTTCGTATTGCCCGCGCAGTCCGTCGTGCGCAACAGCGCCAACGAGCCGATCGTGTGGATCAAGTCCGGCGCCGAGCGCTACATCCCGCAGCCGGTGCAATACCGGGCATTGGACGCCGCCACCGTGATCGTCGTCCAGGGCCTCGGCGCCGACAACCGCGTGGTGGTGCAAGGCGCGTCGCTGATCGCGCAGATCCGCTGAACGGAGCCGCCGAATGTTCAACTGGATCGTTCGAAGCAGCCTGCACAACCGACTCTTCGTGCTGGCCCTGGCCGCGCTGCTGCTGGCATACGGTGCCGTCACCGCGTGGCGCACGCCGGTGGATGTGTTCCCCGACCTCAACAAGCCGCTGGTCACCGTCCTCACCGAGGCCGGCGGGATGGCGCCCGAGGAGGTGGAGCAGCTCGTCACCTTTCCCATCGAAACCGCGCTCAACGGCATGCCGGGGGTGACGCGGGTGCGCTCCACCTCGGGCGTGGGCCTGTCCATCCTCTATGCCGAATTCGACTGGGGCACCGATGTGTATCGCAACCGCCAGCTGGTCGCCGAGCGCCTGGCGCTGGTGCGCGAGCAGCTGCCCGGCGGCATCACGCCCATCATGGGCCCGGTCTCCTCGATCATGGGCGAGGTGATGCTGATCGCGCTGCCCCTTGCCGAAGGCAAATCCGCGGCCGACCCGATGCGGGCGCGCGAGTATGCCGACTTCGTGCTGCGGCCGCGCCTGCTGTCGATCGCCGGCGTCTCCCAGGTCATCCCGATCGGCGGCGACGTGAGGCAGTTGCGCGTGGAGCCCGACACGGCCCGGATGGCGCAGTTCGGCGTGTCGCTCACCCAGGTCGAGCAGGCCTTGCGCGGCTTCGCGGGCAATGCCGGCGGCGGCTTCATCGATCTCAACAGCCGGGAGTTCCTGATCCGGCACCTCGGCCGCACCAATCGGGTGGAGGACCTGCAGGGCATCGCCGTGGCGTGGAAAGATGGGCGCCCGGTGCTGCTGGACCAGGTGGCCAACGTGAGGTTCGCCGCCGGCATGAAGCGCGGCGATGCCGGCTACAACGGTGCGCCGGCGGTCATCGTGAGCGTGCAGAAGCAGCCCGCCGCCGACACGGTGCAGCTCACCAAAGCCATCGAGACCGCCCTCGACGAGCTGAAGCAGGGCTTGCCGCCCGGCCTGACTGCCCCCAAGGTGCTGTTTCGCCAGGCCGACTTCATCGAGGCATCGATCCGCAACGTGAGCGAGGCGCTGCGCGACGGCGCCATCATGGTGGCGATCGTGCTGTTCGCATTCCTGCTGTCGGCACGCACTACGCTGATCTCGCTGGTGGCCATCCCGCTGTCGCTGGCCGTCACGGCACTGGTGTTCAAGCTGCTGGGTCAATCGATCAACGTGATGACCCTGGGCGGCCTCGCCATCGCGATCGGCGAGCTGGTCGACGATGCGGTGGTCGACGTGGAGAACGTCCTTCGCCGACTCAAGCAGAACCGTGCCAGCGGCGATCCGCTGCCGGCGCTGGAAGTGGTGCGCCGCGCCAGCATCGAGGTGCGTTCGGCCATCGTCTACGCGACCGTGATCGTGGTGCTGGTCTTCGTGCCGCTGTTCGCGCTGCCGGGCATCGAGGGGCGGCTGTTCTCGCCGCTCGGTACCGCCTACATCGTCTCGATCCTGGCTTCGATGCTGGTGTCGATGACCGTCACCCCTGTCCTGTGCCTCTACCTGCTGCCGAAGATGAATCGCCTCGGCCATGGCGACAGCCCGCTGGTCGTGCGCCTCAAGCGCTGGGACGAAAGGGTCCTGGCCTGGTCCTTCGCTCGCGCCAGGCTCCTGCTCGCAGTCGCCATGCTGGCCGTGGCTGCTGCCGCGGCCAGCGTGCCCTTCTTTCCCCGTGCCTTCCTTCCTGCCTTCAACGAAGGATCGCTGGTGCTCGGCATGGTCTTCAATCCCGGCACGGCCCTGACCGAGGCGAATCGAATGGGTGCCCTTGCGGAGACCCTGATCGCCCAGGTGCCCGAGGTGATCCAGGTCGGGCGGCGCACAGGACGCGCCGAGCTCGACGAGCATGCCGAGGGCGTGCACTCGGCCGAGATCGACGTCGACCTGAAGCGCTCCGACCGCGGCCGCGAGACCGTGATGGCGGACATCCGGGCCCGGCTCTCGGTGCTGCCGGCGCAGGTCGCGATCGGGCAGCCGATTTCCCACCGGCTGGACCACTTGTTGTCGGGCGTTCGCGCGCAGATCGCGCTGAAGATCTTCGGCGACGACACCGACACCCTGCGCGGCCTGGGCGAGCAGATGCGCCAAGGGCTGTCGGGCGTTCCGGGCCTGGTCGACCTGACCGTGGAAAAGCAGGTCCTGATCCCGCAGATCACCGTGAGGCTCGACCAGCGCAAGCTTGCGCAGACCGGCCTTTCCCCGGGCGAGGCGATCCGGATTCTCCAGGCCCTCACCGATGGCGCGCACGGCGCCCAGATCGTCGACGGCCAGCGCCGCTACGACCTGGTGCTGCGCCTGCCGGACGGACGCCGCAGCCCGCAGGACCTCGCAGCCACGCTGATCGACACGCCGGCCGGCCGCCTGCCGGTCTCCGCAATCGCGACGGTCGAGGAAACCGACGGCCCCAACCAGATCGGGCGCGAGAACGGGCGCAGGCGCATCGTGGTCTACGCCAACACCGACGGCTCCGACATGGGCAAGGTCATCGAGAACATCCGGGGCGTGATCGCCAGGACCTCGCTGCCGCCTGGCACCTTCGTGAGCCTCGAAGGCCAGTTCCAGGCCCAGGAGCAGGCGATGAACCTGATCGTCGGCCTCTCGATGGTCTCGCTCGCGATGATCTTCCTCGTGCTGTACGCGCGCTACAAATCCGCCGTCCTGGCAGGCATCGTGATGGTCAACATTCCGCTCGCGCTCATCGGCAGCGTGGTGGCGATGTGGCTGGCCGGCGTGAGCCTGTCGGTGGCCTCCATGGTGGGCTTCATCACGCTGGCGGGCATCGCCGCACGCAACGGCATCCTGAAGATCAGCCACTACATCAACCTCTGCAAGTTCGAGGGCGAGACCTTCAGCCAGGCAATGATCGTGCGCGGCTCGCTGGAACGCCTGACGCCCGTGCTCATGACGGCGCTGGTGGCGGCGTTCGCGCTGACGCCGCTGCTTCTGTCCGCCGACGCGCCGGGCAAGGAGATCCTGCACCCGGTGGCGGTGGTGATCTTCGGCGGCCTGGTCAGCTCGACACTGCTCGACACCTTGCTCACGCCGGTCCTCTTCTGGATGTTCGGCCGGCGCGGGATGGAGCGGCTGGTCGACGAAGACAAGGAAAGCGAAGCCGGCCCGCGGCCGATCCCGCAGATCACCTACTGAGCAAGCAGGATTCCAAAGGCCGTCGGCGCCGCCTGCCAAAGAGCGCCACAACGAAACAAAGGAAATGATTCCATGACTATCAAGAGCAGATCCCTGCGCCATCTGGTCGCGGCGGTGGTGATGAGTACCTCGGCCCTGGCCGCCACGCAGGCGTTCGCCCACGGGGCGGCCAAGCCGAAGCATGGCGGCGTGGTGCAAAGCGCCAGCGACCTGTCCTTCGAGCTGGTGCCCACGGGCGACGGCGCGACCCTCTACGTGATCGACCACGATGCAGAGTTCGATACGGCCGGGACCAGCGGCAAGCTCACGGCACTGAACGGCGCCGACAGGTCCGAGGCCGAGCTCAAGCCCGCCGGCGGCAACAAGCTGGAAGCCAAGGGCGTGAAGCTGGCCAAGGGCTCGAAAGTGGTCGCCGTACTGACGACCCCTGCCAAGAAGGCGGTCACTGTGCGCTTCACGATGAAGTGATGCTCCGGATGCCCCAATAGGCACGAGCACTGATGAAGCCTCAGTCGAGCGTCACCACCTTGACGTAGAGTTCTACCGCCAGCCAGCCAAGCAAAGCGGCAGCGCCTATCGCGAGGATGACGGAGCAGAGTCTCCCGTGTTCGACTCGCTTGCGTGCAGGGCCAGCCTGGCGGCCGTGTGCCGGGTCTTTCATTGCGATGCCGGCCGCACGCGGGTGACCGACGGGTGTACATGGACATCGAACTTTTCATCCCCATCGTCGAAGCGCATCTCGACCTCTGCTCGATCAAGTTCTGCAACGAGCATCCGAGCACGCCACCCAAAGAAGAGCGAGGAAGAAAAGCAGCATCGCATTCCAGCGCACCCTCCCCAGGTTGGTCCGGGATTGGCGTACCCGCACCACGCCGCTCATTCCGCTACACCGCCCTGTTCTGCTCCCTTCGCGGCCGCCACGGGTACTCGGCTCGCGAGCACCTTGTCGATGATCTTGCCGTCCATGTCGACGATCTCGAAGCGCCATCCCTCCCATTCCACCGCGTCGGTGATCCGGGGCAGGCGGCCGGTCAGCAGCATCATCATGCCGCTCAGAGTGTGGTAGCGGCCGCGGTCCTCTTCGGGCACCTGGTCGAGTCCCAGGCGGTCTTTCAGCTCGGGCACGGGGATGTGGCCATCGAGGAACCAGCTCCCGTCTTCGCGCTGCACGGCCCATGACGTCTCGGGATCGCGCGGCTGGAACTCGCCTGTGAGCGCCTCGATCAGGTCCTGCAGGGTCACGATGCCCTGGACCTCGCCGTACTCGTCCACCACAAATGCCATGTGAACGTCGGACAAGCGGAAGTTGTCGAGGAGCTCCATGCCGGTGAGGGTTTCGGGGACGTACAACGGCGGCTGCAGCGTTTGGCTCTCCAGCTCCCGTGGTGCGCCCCGCAATGCCTGCGACAGCCATTTTCTTGCATTGATGACCCCCAGCACATTGTCGAGGCCACCGCGAACCACCGGGAAATGCGCGTGATCCGAGGCCTCGATGCGCGCCAGGTTGTCATCGAACGGCAGGTCGATGTCGAGCGTTGTCACACTGCCGCGCGGCACCATCAGCGAGCCGATCTGGCGATCGTCGAGCCGGAACACGTTGCGCACCATCACATGCTCGTGCGATTCGATCACGCCCGCGGTCGTGCCTTCGACCAACATGGCATGGATTTCCTCCTCGGTCACCGGGCTGCCGCTGGTCTCCTTCACGCCCAGCAGGCGCAAGAGCGTGCGCGTCGACATCGACAGCAGCACCACGAAGGGCTTGGTCGCGACGGCCAGCCAGTTGATGGGCTGTGCCATCAGCCGCGCAAAGGTTTCCGGATACGACTGGCCGATGCGCTTGGGCACCAGCTCACCAACGACGATCGAAAAGTAGGTGATCAGCAGCACCACAAGTCCTGTCGCACCGTAGTTGCCCCAGGCTGGCGGTACCCCCAGCGAGGCGAGCCAAAGGGCCAGGGGCGCCGCCAACGCCGCCTCGCCTACGATGCCGTTGAGCACGCCGATGGAGGTGATGCCGATCTGGATCGTCGACAGGAAACGCGTCGGATCCTGGCCCAGTTTGACGGCCGCAGCGGCCGAACGGTTGCCCTCATCGACCAGCTTCTGCAACCGGGCCTTGCGCGCGGTGACCAGCGCGATTTCAGACATGGCGAACAGGCCATTGAGCAGGATGAGAGCAAAAAGTATGGCTATTTCCATAGAGATGTGTAGCAGGCACTAAAAAGGGAACACTCGGTTCAGGCTCCAGGCGCGGCCGTCGACCCATCAACCGGCGGCATGCCGATTGCGGGATGCGAACACATCCCAGGCCAAGAGTGGCCGCCTAAGAGTCAGACGATCAGGACGCTTGCCGCGCAAGGGGGCCGTTGCGGCCCTTCGAGGTAGGGTGACCGCAGGATCACGTCGGCCGGTGGCCGGGGGCGTGCTGCAGTGAGCATTTGTTCGCCGCGGTCATGCTGGATGTTCAACAGTGCGGCAAGGTCGAGCACATGCTCTGCGTGCGGTTGGTCGTCGATCAGGTGATCATCAAGCGACCCACTGAAATCGGTATGCAGCGATTCCGCAACGGCTTGACCATGACCCTGGGACAGATCCCCAGCCACGAGGGCGAAGCGCTCTTCCGTCATGGCGACGCCTGACCACAGAAAAATGACGGCAAGCAACAGCGCGACGACCCGGGGAGGCATGGACCCTGAAGTGTACAGGTGGCGCAGTCACTTGCCGCGGCGAGAGCGCCCTCGGATACGGCGAGTGCCGGCACCGCTTTACCGCCCAGGCGGGAGTCCGGGATTTCGGGGATTCCGGAGCAGGTGGGGCGCTGTTAACCTTTGCAGCAGTTGTAAAAGCGCTCTACGTGATCGACAGCGGCGACGAGTTCGACCCCAACGGCACCGGCGGCAAGCCGCCTCACGATGAAGTGATGCACCCATGGCAAGTCGCCTGACCCGTCTGCCTGCTCTGCGCGGCGGTCTGCTGGCCTTGCTGGCGGCCGTACTGTTCGGGGTCAGCACACCCCTCGTGCAGCGATTCGGCGCAGGGCTGGGCGCCTTCACGACCGCCGCTCTTCTCTACGCGGGCGCGGCCGCGGTCGGCGCGCTCTCGCGCCGGCACGTGGAGCGCGAGGCGCAGATGGTGCGCGGGGACCTGCCCCGCCTGATGTCCATGGCGGCATTCGGTGCCGTGCTGGGACCCGTGGCCATGGCCTGGGGCCTCCAGCACACCAGCGGCACGAGCGCTTCGCTGATGCTGACGCTCGAAGCACTCTTCACGGCGGTGCTGGCGCGCTTCCTGTACCAGGAGATGATGGACCGCCGCGTCTGGGCCGCCATGCTGCTGCTTCTGGCTGGCGGTGCAGCGCTGGTGCTGGACCAGGGCCGCAGCGGCGGAACACAGCTCTGGGGCATGCTGGCGGTGTTGCTGGCCACTGCAGCCTGGGGTGCGGACAACACGCTCTCCCGCGGGCTCGCCGAGCGAGATCCTGGGCAAGTGGTCCTGGGCAAGGCCGTGCTCGGCGCAACGGCGACGGCCCTGCTCGCGTGGGTCTTCAGGGACCCGATGCCGACCTTGGGTGCCGCGATCGCGTTGTTCCTCGTCGGCGCGAGCGGCTATGGCCTGAGCCTGCGCTTCTACCTGCTTGCGCAGCGCGCATTCGGCGCTGCGCGGACCGGCTCCGTTTTCGCGTTCGCACCCTTCATCGGCGCAGCCCTTGCAATCATGCTCGGAGACCGCAGCGGGACATGGGTGATGGCCGCGGGCGGCATGCTCATGATGTTCGGCGTGGTCCTTCACCTGGCCGAATCGCACGGACACGAACATGCACATGAGCCCCTGGTCCATGAACATGCCCACTCGCACGACGACGGACATCACACGCACAGCCACGACGTGATGCCGCACGGGTCGCACAGCCATCTCCACACACACGAGCCAACGCGCCACAGCCACGCCCACGTGCCGGATGCGCACCACCGGCACGAGCATTGAGCTTTCGACGCACCAGCTGCCCCAAGGTCAGTGCAGAGAAGCCAGATACGCGGCCAACGACTCGACCTCGGCATTGCTGAGGTCGGCAAGCAGCGGATCCGGCTTCGCGGCACTTCCGTGCGGCCGCGTTCCGCTGCGCATCAACTGCAACGACCAGGTGGTGTAGCGCACCTTCTGCCCGGCGAGCCGTGCCGCGCCGGCGCTCGTCCCCTTCAACCCCGGACCGTGGCAGACGGCGCATCGCAAGCGATCGGCCAATGCGCGGCCGGCATCGCTGCCGGCCGCTTGCGCCGTGGGAGGAGGCACCAGTGCCGCGAAGTGTTCGGCAAGGTCATCGACATCCTGCTCGCTCAACTCCGCGGCGAGGGTCACCATCACCGGGGCAGTACGTTTGCGCTCGCGAAAGGCACGCCACTGGGCAATGAAGTAGGCCTTGGGCTGGCCTTCGAGCAGCGGCACCGTCGAGTGGATCGCTTCGCTGGACGAGTGGCAGGATGCGCAGCGCGAGGCGGAGAGCCGCGCGCCAGCTGCAGCATCGGCGGG
>NZ_LMTS01000114.1:40940-44970 GCF_001541225.1 Variovorax sp. WDL1
CGCAGCGGCTGCAGCTGTCTGCCGAGCACGATCAGCGAGCACGTCGCGCGCGCCGGAGTCGAGCCCCGCATGGAAGGTCGGCGTTTGCATTTCGACGAAGGACTTCCTGAAGGCCGAGACAAGAATGACCCAGCCACCCACATTCTCGGAGGAAAGCTGCTGCTTGCGCCAACCTGCGCGCTGCTTTTCAGGCGTGGCCTGCAGGCCCTTTCAAAGGTAATTGAACAACGAGATCCCATGCAGCCGCGCAAAGGTCTGCTGCGTCGCCTGCAGCGAGGTCTGGCGCTGCAGGAACTCCGAGATCGCCGCCGCCGGGTCCAGGTCCTGCAGGTCGGACAGATAGCTCTTGTCGATCAGGTCGCGCGAGGCGCCAGCATCGTCGAGGGCATCGATCTCGTTCATGCGCGAGCCGACCGAGGAGCGGATGGTCAGTACGTTGTCGTGCGCATTGGTGATCTTCACGTTGGCGGTGGAGAGCGCGTTCTGAAGGCGGGCCTGCGCCGCAGCGCCGCCATCGGCCAGGGGCTGGCGCAGCGCGCTGATCATGTCGCCGATGGCCGCGAAGACGTCCGTGCCCGCGTTCTTCGCGGTGGCGACCCGGAAGCTGTCGCCATCCGCCGGCGTGCCGCTCATGCTCAGCTGAACGCCTGCAAAGGCGATTGGCGTGCCGGGCGTGTAGGCGCCGGTGGCCGCAACCACGGGCGGGGTGTCGCTGGTCGTCACCGTGTAGTTGCCGCCGGCGAAGCTGATGTTGAAGTCCTTGCCGTAGAGCGCAGCCGAGGCATCGGTCACGCCGACCCCGCCGAACACGCCCGAGCCGGTGTTGGCGGCGCTCGCGCTGGTGACGTAGCCCGCACTGCCCTGCACCGACTGGAACACGCTGCGGCCGTCGTCGGCGGCCGACATCTGGCGCGCGACGTCGACCTGGATCAGGCGCTGCCCCTGGTCGCCCATGTACTGCACCCCGCCGCCGGCCTGCGCCACGAAGGGCGGGTTGGCGCTCTTGTAGCCGGCGAACAGGAACTGGCCGTTGCCGTCGTCGGCATTGGCCACGTTCACCAACTGGTCGAGGTTGCTCTGCATCGCGGTGGCCAGCGAGGCGCGGTCGGCATCGGACAGCGTGCCGTTGCCGGCCTGCACGATCATGGTCTTGACGTTCTGCAGGATCTCGGTGGCGGACTTGAGCGCGTCCTCCTCCCGCGACAGCGACAAGGTCGCGCGGCCGCGGCTGGTCGCGTACTGCGAGGACTGCGCGAGCGCGTCGGAGACGCCCAGCGCGCGGGCCGATGCCACGGGGTCGTCGGCCGGGGTCAGGAACTTGCTCTGGGCAGCGAGCTGCTGCTGGATCCGGAACAGCTGCTGCTGCTGCGAACCGATGTCGTTCATGCTCCGGGCGTAGAAGGATTGGGTGCTGATGCGCATCGCGGCTCCTGGAAGATGGTGGGTGGTCCGCGCGCTGTCAGCCGCGGATGCCGAGGATGGCGTCGAACATGGTCGAGGCGGTCTGGATCACCTTGGCGTTCGCCTGGTACATCTGCTGGTACATCAGCAGGTTGGCGGTTTCCTCGTCCTGGTTCACGCCCGAGATCGAATCGCGGCTGGCGCGGATCTGCTCCGTCACGCTGGTCTGCGTCTTCTCGGCCGTGCGGATCTCCATGGTCCGGTTGCCCACCGCGCTCACCAGCTGCGCGAAGGCGCTGCCGAAGGTGGAGGTGCCGCCATCCATGGTGGTCTTCTTCTGCAGCGCGCCGAGCAGCAGCGCATTGCTGCCGTCGGAGACGCCGCCGCTGTTGTTCCCGATGGTGAAGGTGTCGCCATCGGCGGGCGCGCCCGTCATCTTGACGGTGATCCCGTCGAAGCTCATCGATGCGCCGGCCGTGTAGGGCACCGGATCGCCGGCGGCATGGACGGTCGTGGTCCCGTCGGCCAGGGTCACGGTCACCGCGGAAGTCACCGGGAAGCCCGACAACTCACCGGTGGCGGCGTCGAAGCTCAGGGTCACCGGCGCCGCCAGCGGCGCGGCCAGGTAGCCAGCGTCGACCGTGGGCGCGCCCAGCGCGCCGCTGCCTTGGTTGCTGGCGGTGTTGCCCGCAATCAGCGGCGAGGCCGCGGCTACCTTGGCCGGGTCGATCACCAGCACGTCGACGTCGCGCGCGCCGGTGCGCGTGGGCTGCACCAGGAAGCGGTCGCCGGCCTGGGCCGTGCCGCTGGCCACGCCGAGGCTGACGCCATCGAAGCTGATCGGGAAGGTGGTGTAGTTGCCGACCACCTGCTTGTCCGTGAGCCGCGTCACCGAGTAGGTGAGCGTGCCCGCCACGTCCTTCACCTCCACCGAGTAGTCGCTGATGCTGAGCTGCGAGGGGTCGGTAATGCTCGCGCCGAGCACCATGTCGCCGTTGTTGTGGGCGTTGGTGAACACGCCCGGCGCAGCCTGCGAGAAGAAGTCGGTGCCCAGCACGCCCTTGAGGTCGACGCCCAGCCTGTGCTGGTCGTTGAAGGTGTCGGTGAGCGCCATGGCCAGGCGGCCGATCGCGTTCTGCGAGGTGCTGAGCGTCTCGCTGCGGAAGGCCATCAGCCCGCCGATGGAGCCGCCGCTGAACACGCTGTCGGCGAGCTCGGTGGCAGTGCCGTTGATGCCCACCAGCGACAGCGCCGTGCGCGTCGGGTCGGCCGCAGAGGGGCCGGCCCTGAGCGACATCGCCTGGTCGCCCAGCACCAGCGACTGGCCGTTGCCGATGAAGACGTTGTACTTGCCGCCGTCCTGTTCCAGCACCTTCACGTCCACCAGCTTGCCCAGCTGGTTGACCAGCTGGTCGCGCTGGTCCAGCAGGTCGTTGGGCGGCTGGCCGCCGGCCACGGCGCTCATCTGGCCGATCTGGTGGTTGAGGGTGGCGATCTGCTTTGCGTAGGTGTTGATCTCGCCCACGCTGCCCTGGATCTGCTCGTTGACCGAGGTGTTGAGATCGCTGAGGTACTGGTCGGTGGCGCGGAACTTGTTCGCCAGCGCCTGCGCGGCGCTGATGAGCTGCTGGCGCGCCGCCGGGTCGGCCGGCGTGTTGGCCACGCCCTGCACGCCGGCGAAGAAGCCCTGCATCAGCGGCGAGAGCCCGGAGGTCTTGTCGGCCAGCAGGGAGTCGATGCGGCTGATCTGCGCGTTGTAGCTGGCGAGCGCGGCGCCGGAGGCCTCGGCGCCGTTGAGCTGCGAGGTGAGGTAGGCGTCGTAGCTGCGCGCCACCGTGGTGACGCGGGCGCCCGTGCCGACGAAGCCCGAGGCCAGGCCGATGGCCCCGTTGGTGGCGATCATCGAGGTCTGGCGGCTGTAGCCCGCGGTGTAGACGTTGGCCGTGTTGTGCGCCGTGGTCATGAGCGCGCTGCGGGCCACGCTCAGGCCCGTCAGGCCGGTATAGAACATCGACATTGCTTTACCTGTATGGATATCTGTTCTGGATGGGGGCGCGGCGCGGCGGCCGGGCCGTTTCCTGTTTATCGGCAGCGGCGGCCGAAGCTGAAGGCGGGCCCGGCGGCCTCACTGGAGCACCTTCACCTTCGGAGCGGCCGTGCGGCTCATGTCATGCAGCGAGCCTGAACACGCTGACGGTCTGCACCAGGCTGCCGGCCTGTTCCTGCATCGATTGCGCCGCGGCAGCGGCCTCTTCCACCAGCGCCGCGTTCTGCTGCGTCACCTGGTCCATCTGCGTGATCGCCTGGTTGATCTGCTCGATGCCCTGCGTCTGCTCGTGGCTCGCAGCGCTGATCTCGCCCACGATGTCCGTCACCCGGCGGATGCTGCCCACGATGTCTTCCATCGTCTGGCCCGCTTCGCCCACCAGCACGGTGCCGGCATCGACCTTGCCTACCGAGTCGTCGATCAGGCCCTTGATCTCCTTGGCGGCTGCTGCGGAACGCTGGGCCAGGTTGCGCACCTCGGAGGCCACCACCGCGAAGCCGCGGCCCTGCTCGCCGGCACGCGCGGCTTCCACCGCGGCGTTCAGCGCGAGGATGTTGGTCTGGAAGGCGATGCCGTCGATGA
>NZ_LMTS01000219.1 GCF_001541225.1 Variovorax sp. WDL1
CCCCTGTTCGCGGCCCTGCCCGAGCAACTGCGCCAGGGCAACCTGGCCATGCTCGGCAGCCTGCACCAGCGCACCGGCGACGATGACGTGCGCACCGCGACCGGCGCCCCGATCACCGCTGCAAGCTCCGCCACCGGCGAGCGCCGCGCCTGGGGCCGCGTGCTCAGCACCGGCCGCACCCTCCAGCAGCGCGGCACCGTCAGCCCGCACAGCGAGGGCCGCTTGAGCGGACTGCAGGCCGGCACCGATCTCTGGACCAATCCCCACTGGCGCGCCGGTGTCTACGCCGGCCAGCTCGACGG
>NZ_LMTS01000009.1:0-15730 GCF_001541225.1 Variovorax sp. WDL1
AGGGGGTGGGCGGCTACACGAAGTGAGCCAACCTGGGGGTGGGCTTATCTACTCAATGACCGCGCCCGACGCCTTCACGATGTCGCGCCACTTCAGGTAGTCGGTCTTCAGGAGCGTGCCGAACTGCTCCGGCGTCATGCCCTGCGGCTCCGCGCCCTGGGCAATGATCGCGGCCTTCATGTCGGGCGTGGCCAGCAGCTTGTTCACCTCGGCGTTCAACGTGGTGATGATCTCCCTGGGCGTGCCCGCCGGCGCGAAGAGGCCGTACCAGGTGCTCACGTCGAAGTCCTTGTAGCCCAGCTCGGCGACGGTGGGCACATCGGACAGCGAGCTGCTGCGCTTGGCCGAGGTCACGGCCAGGGCGCGCAGCTTGCCGGACTTGATCTGCCCCATCGCCGAGGGCAGCGAGGACACCATCAGGTCCACGTTGCCGGCCAGCACGTCCATCATCGCCGGGTTGGAACCCTTGTAGGGCACGTGGCGCATCTTGATGTTGGCGGCGCTCTTGAAGATCTCGCCGGCCAGGTGAATGGTGGTGCCATTGCCGGGCGAGCCGTAGGTAATGGTGTCGGGTGCCACGCGCGCGGCATCGACCACGTCCTTCAGCGTCTTGAACTTCGATTCGGTACGCGTGACGATCACCACCGGCGTATAGGCCACGTGCGCCACGGCCATCAGGTCCTTGGTCGGCTCGTAGCTGAGGTTCTTGTAGAGCCAGGGCGCGACGACCATGTTGTCCTTCTGGCCCATCACGATCTCGTAGCCGGTCGGCTGCGCACGCACGGCCTCGGCGATGCCGATGGTGCCGCCGGCACCGGCCCGGTTGTCGGGCACCACGGTCCACTTGCTGACCTCGGTGAGCTTGGTCGCCACGAGCCGCGACAGGATGTCGGTGCCCCCGCCGGGAGGGAAGGGCACGATCAGGCGCACGGGCTTGGCGGGGTAGGGCTGGGCCTGCACGGCGGTGAACGCCAGTGCCAAGGCCGCGAAGGTCAGCAGCTTTCGGATCATGGGGTGTTGTCTCTTCGTTTCAGGCGCAGCCTGAAGGCTGCGCAGGATGGGCGGGCAGTGTGCCGGATCGGGCGCAATGAAGGGTGCGCGATTCGCGATGGCGATCTTATCGAAGCGCGAATGCCGGGGCTCGCGGTGCAACGAAGGAACAACCTAGATCATGGGCTTTTCGCGTATCTGAAACACGCGAAAGTTCGATTCGAGTTGCCTGTCCTCAGTGCATCGTCTGCGCGCCACTGGGGCCGCGCGCATCGGCGCGCCGCTGCAGCGCCGCGATGCCGGCCATCATGGCCGCGCCGTAGGTGGGCATCGGCCCCTCGGCGGCGTCGATGGGGCGGCAGTCGCTGCCGTCCTGCTTCTGCAGCACCCAGTAGAAGTGGCCGGCAATCGGTTCGTCCACGATGAGTGCGATGGCTTCTGTTTCCACGTGATTCCTCGTCTTTCAGTTCATGCGCCGGTTGTACGCAAGCCGAGGACGATCCGGTAGCGAGGAATTCACAAAGCGGCGCCCCGCCGAGCCACAGAAAGCCCGCGAGTGTGCAAATGCGCACGGCCTGCGGCCTTTATGACTTCGGCGCGCCGGTGCAGACGCCCACCGAGTACCGGCTCTCGGTACTGGTGCCGTCGGCTGCCGCTTGGTACGTTGAGACGCTCGCTCGCTCGCTCACTCCGCCGTCGTCGGCCCGATGATGGCGCGTACCTGCAACACGCTGTCGGCCGGGAAGCCCCCGCGCCGGGCATGCTCGCGGATCATCTCCTCGTTGGGCGCGACGTAGATGCAGTAGATCTTGTCGTCGGTGACGAAGCTCTCGACCCAGTTGATCTCGGGGCCCATCTCGTGCAGGACGCCGCGGGACTTGATGGAGAGCGCCTTGAGGTCGCGTTCCGACAGTTGTCCGGCGCCCGGGAGCGTGCGTTCGATGACATAGCGTGGCATGGCGTGTCCTCCGGTGAAGGGTGGCGAAGCGCTGGCTCCAGTATGGTCGCCGGCTTGCCGAAATGCGATGTGCCATCCGGCCAGTGGGCCCGGCGCCCGCTCTGTCGAATGGCGGACAATGGCGCGCCGCGTCCGAGCCCCTCGTTCCACATGTCAGATACCCCCGAACCGACCCGACTCAACAAGCGCATGGCCGAGCTCGGCCTGTGCTCGCGCCGCGAGGCCGACGACTGGATCGCGCACGGGTGGGTCAAGGTCAACGGCCGGGTCGCGGAGATGGGGCTCAAGGTCGGGCCTGCCGATCGCATCGAGGTCGACCGCAAGGCGCAGGACCACCAGCAGCAGCAGGTCACCATCCTCTTGCACAAGCCGATGGGCTACGTCAGCGGCCAGGCCGAGGACGGCCACGAGCCGGCCGTGGTGCTGATCAACCCGCGCACGCACTGGCGCGAGGATCCGAGCCGCCTGCGCTTCTCGCCGCCGCAGCTGCGCGGGCTGGCGCCGGCCGGCCGGCTGGACATCGATTCCGTGGGCCTGCTGGTGCTGACGCAGGACGGCCGTATCGCACGCCAGCTGATCGGCGAGGACTCGGGTATGGAGAAGGAATACCTGGTGCGCGTGAGCTACGGCGAGGTGGCGCAGAACCCGCAGGCCGCCTTCCCGCGCGAGCAGCTGCAGCGCCTGCGCCATGGCCTGAGCCTGGACGGCCAGCCGCTCAAGCCGGCGCTGGTCGACTGGCAGAACCCCGAGCAGCTGCGCTTCGTGCTGACCGAGGGGAAGAAGCGTCAGATCCGGCGGATGTGCGAGCTGGTGGGGCTCAAGGTCGTGGGGTTGAAGCGCATCCGCATCGGGCGCGTGGTGCTGGGACACCTGCCTGTGGGGCAGTGGCGGTATCTGGGGGCGAACGAGCGATTCTGAGCTTTTGGGCTTTTGGGCTTTTGAGCTGCTGGGGGTGTCTGCCTGCGCTTGATTTCGTACGTTGCTGTTGGGTTGAGTGCGGAGCCGGGATTTCGCCCCGGCGGGCGAGTCACTTGGCGTCACCCGCGCGCAGCACCTGATCGAGCAACTGCTGCGGCTGTCGCGCCAGGAAAGCGCCGCACCGGCTGCGTCCGCCGAGCCGGTGGACGTCGCCGCGCTGCTGCGCGAGAGCCTGGGCCAGCTGATGGTGGTGGCGGATCGGCGCCGCATCGACGTCGGCTTCGACGGCACGGTCACGCCCGTGGTCAGCGCACCCGCCGCCGAACTGCGCAGCGTGTTCGACAACCTGATCGACAACGCGCTGCGCCACGCACCCGAGGGCGGGGTGGTCGACGTGCGCCTGCACGAGGTGCAGGGCCAGCCGGTGGTGGACGTGGTGGACAACGGGCCGGGCATTCCGCAGGAGTTCATGGCGCGGGTGTTCGACCGCTTCTTCCGCGTGCCCGGCACCTCGGCCGGCGGCAGCGGGCTGGGCCTTGCCATCGCGCGTACCGCGGCGCTGCGACACGGGCTGCGCATTGCGCTCAGCAACCGCAGCGAGCAGGAGGAAGGCGGGACCGGGCTGATCGCTCGGGTCTATCTGCCCGCCTGAGATCTGTTGCGTTGAAAGCAGGCGAAAGTAGTAAAATTTTGCTTGTTACTTTGTGTTTAACTAGGCACAATGTATTACATGCAAGTTCACGATAACACCCGCACTCAGTGGTCGTCCAACGGCCTTCTTCGCCTGTTGCGCGCCACGCTTCCGCCGGTGGGTGGACGCCGGGCGCAGGCCGAATCCGAGCTGGACTCGCCGCCCAAGCGTCTCAGCAGCGAGCAGCTTTCGGCGCTCGCGCAGAAGTGGCGCCGCCGCTCCGAGGAGGGCGACGAGGGCGCCGAGTCCGTGGCCATGGCGCTCGAGCAGTTGGCCCGGCGTCGCGCCCGGGAAAAGGGCACGCGGATGCAGACCGTAGGCCGCCGCCTGTCGCAGCTCATGCAGCTGAGCTGAGGCAATCCCCGCCCCGTGCGGAATTCGGCAAACTCGAGCCATGAAGACCCAGACCGAAGCGATTTGCGAAGGCTACAACGTGGATCTGTCCGGACCCGGCCGTCCCTTGGGCGCGCGGGGCCAGTACCCGCGCTACGAGGTGATCCCGCTGCTCACCGACATGGAAGCCGAACTCCTCAACACCCTGGGCCTGATCCGCAAGATGCTGGTCGAGGGCACGCCGACGGTCGAGGCGCGGCAAGGCGTGGTCCATGCCATCGACGGGCTGCTTTCGGTTGCGCGCGCCTGAGTCCGGGCGCTCGCCGAGGGGGCCGGGGGCCCTAACACCGGGCTAAGTTTTCCCTAACGATCGTCTCAGTGTGGCTGCCTAGAGTGCTATCCAGGTCAGCCGAGACGCATGTCGCATCCGGCGCGAGACCTGCCAGTCACCTGGAGTAGATCGCCATGCAAGCCTCCCTGAAGTTCCTCGCCGTCACCACCCTGAGCGCCCTCGCGGGCATGGCCTCGGTGGCTGCCCTGGCCGAAACCTATGACGGCGTGCAAGCGCACACCTCGGCCCTGAGCCGCGCGGAGGTGGATGCGGAAGCGGTCCGCACTGCCTCCGCTCCCAACCAGAACGTCGTGCGCGGCTCGCGCGGCGCGGAGCCCTTCGCGGCGGTCGCCGATTCCAAGGCCGTGGCACGCGAAGCCATGCGCGCAGCCGCGGCGCCGGACCAGAACGTGTCCTCCGGCTCGCGCGTGAACAGCAAGGTCATCTCGACCATGCCGCATCCGATGGACCTGCGCACCTCGAACGCCAACGTCGGCAGCCGGCTCTGATGCGCGTCCGCCCGTCGACGGGCGGACGGCAGGACGAGGCGCCCGGCGTCAACTGCCGCAATGTTGCACCGCTCGCCGCCCTGGGCTGGTGGCGCAGGCCGGTCAAGCACTCGGCCAGGAGGAACGTACATGTCGCAAGCGAAGTGGGATCGAAGCACCATCGGCGTCGGACCCGACGTCAACCGGCGTCGCATGTTCGCCAGCGTGGCGGCCGTGCTGGCCGCGGGTTTCATCGGCGGCGCCGTGGTCCTGCGCGCGGAGGATGGTGCGCAACGGCAGGACGGCGCATGCCCGAACGGGTCTCGGCTTCCCGAGGCGCGTCCTGGTCAGAGTGTCCTCAGGTCTGTGACGTAGAGCACGCCGTTGATGCAGCCTTCACTCCCGGATCGAACCGGCCGGAAGCTCACATGACCGCACGAAAGATCGCGTGGCCGGGGGCGCTTGCGGCTTCTCAGCGCTCTTTCTGTACAGGGAAGTCGGCCGTCGCAGTGTCGCGCACGCGCACCTCGATGCGCCGCGAGGCCGCGCCGGCGCTGCTCCACGGCAGGGGCAGGTTGTCCTGGATCAGCTCGATCTCGTGGGGGCCGGCCACCACCTGTGGAAAGCTGTAGAAGCCCTGGGCGTCGGTGCGCGCCACGTAGCGGCGGTCCAGCACCACGGTCAAGTTGGCCACGCCGCCCTCGCTGGCTTCGTGCCGGCCGTTGTTGTCGTGGTCGAAGAACACATGGCCCTCGAGCCGGCCCGCGCCGCTGCCGGGCATGCCGCCGATCGGGGCGCTGGCCAATCCGCTGCGGTTCTCGTAGCGCAGCGCCACCATGAAGTTGCGGCTGGAGGGCGTGGCCAGCACCGGTGCCAGCGTCGCGGCGGAGAGCGCCGAGATCACCGCCGGGTTCAGCGATTCCTGCCCGCGGGCAGCGGTGTACTGGGCGATGAAGGACCAGCCCAGGCCCAGCGGCCAGCTCAGTCGGGCATTGGCGCTCACGAAGCGCGCGCTGTTGTCGCCCGTTCCGTTGCTGCCACGCAAGCTCAGGTCCAGGCGCGCGCCGGCCGGCAGCGGCGTGGTGCCGAGTACGCCCCAGTGCATCGTGCGCTTGCTGAAACCCTGCACGCGCGAATGCTCCAGGGCCAGCGAGGTCGACAGCGACTGCGTCTCGCCCACCGCCCATGCATGGTCGACCCCACTGCGCAGCACGCGCAGCGCGTTGCCGTGGGCGAGATCGGTGCGCCACTGCGTGTAGCCCCAATCGGACTTGTGTTCCCAGCTCGCCTGCGCCGATTGCGCAGCGAAGCTGCCGGAGCGCGCGGCCAGGGTGGCGGAAACCGCATCGCGCGAGTCGAAGCGCCAGCGGCCGAAGAGGTTGCCGAAGGCCGAGCTGCGCGGCGGGCCGCTGACGCTGTCGCTGAACTCGATATTGCCGCCCAGTTGCCACTGGCGCGTCGAAATATCGCCTCGCCAGGAGGCGCCGCGCAGATCGTTCGGCAGCGAGTCGCCGCCCCAGCGCAGCGATGGCTCGAAATGGAACACCGAGGCGGCCTGCTGCAGCAGCTCGCTGCGCCACGCGGCGTCGATCCAGGCGCCGGTGGCCGAGTCGTGCCGGGCCAGCGAGCCGGGCTGCGAGGGCCGGCCCTCGCTGCGCGCCAGGTTGGCCTGGATGCGCATGCCGCCCACCTTGTCGGCCAGGCTGCCGAAGCCGCTGCCCAGCGTATCGGCCCACGGCGCCAGGCCCTGCCAGGCCACGGCGGTCCAGGCCGAGCGCGTGTTCTGCGCATAGCCGGGTACGCCGTTGAGGGTGAAGTCGCGCGTCTCGATTGCCTGCACCGCCGCGTCCACCCGGTCCAGCGCCAGCGCGGCCCCGGCGCCTGCCAGTTGCGTCTGCGCGCCCAGGCCGGCAGCGGTGCCGCGCCCGGTCGTGAAGCCCTGGGAGTTCAGCCCGTCGAAGTAGCCCAGCCGGCCCGCCGAGGCATTGAGGCTGGTGCGGCCGGGCTGCTCCAGCGTGGCGGCCACGCCCTCGATCGGCAGGCTCGGCAGGTAGACGCGGCCGATACCGCGCGCCAGTGGCGTGCTCGCCATGTTGATGTTGCCCACGCTGTTGTTGCCGAACCAGCCGCCGTCGAAGGGCATGCGGCGCTGGTCGATGCGCCAGCTGCTGCCGGTGCTGCCGATGAGGCCGGCAGGCGCGACCGGCGCGCTGTTTCGGTTCAGGCTGAGGTTGGCGGAGAAGGAGCCGTAGCCGGGCGTGTCCAGGTGGCCGGAGAACAGCAGCGACTGGCTGGCCTGGCGCACCATGCCGCTCTGCCGGGTCGACTGCGCCTCCACGCTCCAGCCGCGCGGCCAGCCGGTGTCGCGGGCGACCGGCTCGTCGTCGGTCTCTGCGGCCTGCGGACTGTCGTCGAGCACGCGGTCGACGTACTCACCGGCCGCCGGTGCCGCCGGTGCCGCCGGCGCCGCGGGGTGTGGCGCGGATTGCGCCCACGCGGCCGCGCCGGCCAGGGTGGCGCCCGCCCAGCACAGTCCGAGGGCGGCACGCGCGAGCCTCCGTCTCACGGCGCGAATCGCTGCTCGACGGCCATGGAGCCCTTGCGGCCCCATTCCAGCTTGCCGCTGACGCCGAGGGGGTAGCGGATCGCGACAGCGGTCTCGGTGTCGCCGGGCCTGGTCGCCACCAGCGCGATCTCGCGTGTCTCGCCTGCCATGATGGGGGTGTTGGAAGCCTGCACCTCCAGTGCCGTGCCGTCGGCATCCTTGCCGCCGAGGAAGCCGGCCAGCCGCCCGTGCGCGTTGCCGGTGTTGCGGACCTTGATCACTGGCGTGGGACGGCCATTGATGGTCTTGACGGCGGTCCCCGCCAGTTCAAGCACGGGCGAAACGTCTCCGATGGCGACGTACACGATGACGCCGATGCGCGCCCCCAGTGCGATGGGCATGCCCATCGCGGTCGCCGGCTCCCGGCCTTCGATCATCACGGCGAAGCGGCACTCCATGGGCGGCGTGTCGGCCGGCGGTGCGATCTCGAATCGAAAGCGATAGGGGCGCCCTGGCGCGATGCTGAGCTCGCGCCGCTCGATCGCGACCCAGGGGCGGCAGCTGCCGGGCAGCAACTCGTCGCTGAAATGGACGGAGCCGTCGGGACGCAGCGTCCAGTCGGCTGTCTTGAGCTTGTAGGCGCCTGCGCGCGCGTCGCTGTGCGTCAGCTCGAGCACCTCGCGCAGCCGCTCGCCGGGCTTGGTGGAGAGCTCGAAACGCGGTGGCGAGACCGCCAGCGAGAACTGGGCCTGGGCCGGCAGGACGGCCGCCGCCGATGACGCCAGGGCAAGGGCAAGGCGGAAGGCGGCGCGGTGCCGGCGCAGGAAACCGGAAGGATGCGTCACGGCGTGACCTCGATCTCGAAGAAGAATTGCAGGGACTGCGCACGGTCCACGCTTCGCCCGTCGGCCGAAAGGTCGAGCTCGATGCTTTCCTGCAGGAAGGGCTCGCGTACCACGCCCTCGAACACCAGGGTGCGTCCGCCGCCACGCACGGAGCCGGGCAGCAGCCGGCCCTGGGTGCGCCAGGCGGCGATCATCTGTTCGCCCTCGGTCGGCGCCAGGCCCATGTAGAGGCGTGCGGGGCGGTTCAGCCAGGGCGAGAGGTTGAGCCGCAGCGCAACCGTGGCACGCCCTTCCACCGTGTTGTCACCGGCGCGGCCGGGCGCCAGCTGGCGCCAGCGCATCGGCGTCGTGGGTGGGCTGAGGTAGGTGCCGGTGTCGTCCACGCGATGGGTGGTGGCGGCCGGTGCCGCGGCCGCCAGCGCGAGCAGCGAGGCGGCCACGATGCAGGACGCGCGGCGCGCCTTCATGGCGCCGCGAGCGTGAAGATCGCACGCCCTGTGAATGTGCCGGCGGGAACCAACTGGGTATTGAGGTAGCGGAACGCCAGGCAGCTCTCGAACCAGGTGTTGCGCGTGACCGCGAGCAAGGTCTGGGCGCCCGCGGTAAACGAGCCGTTCGGGATGGTTGGCGTGGCGTCTCCGTTGCCGGACGAGGTCCAGGCGACGTTGCCGAACGCAAGCGTGTCGCCGTTGGCGTTGATCAGGCCGGCAGGCGTGCTGACGCTCAGCGTGGCGGTGCCGCCGCCGTTGCCCGGCCTCCGATAGAAGCCGCCCACGTACACCTGCCCCGTGGCAGCTGGCGAGGCGCAGAGCGCGGCGCCATTCCACGCACTGGCCGTGACGGTGCTGTTGGTGGTCATCGCCTGCGCGCTGCCGGAGCCGAGCTGCCCGCCGGGCACCGTGACCGACGCCGTGTTGACGGTGCCGTTGTCCCCCGGCGTGCCGTTGTTGTCGAAGGTGCCTCCCGTCATCGTGCCGGTGCCGACCTGCAGGAAAAGCGCCCGCGGGCCGGGCGTGATGTCGACCGTGAAAGCGTGCGCTGCGGGCAGTCCCGCCGGGCCGCCGAGCACCAGGGTTGCAAGGACCCACGGGCCTTGCCGGCCGCGGTGGAAGGAGCAGGGCGGGGTCTTCAAGGGGCATTTGCCTGTGCTGGGGCGCAGGGTTGTCGCAGCGTGCTTCTGCGCGCCAACTGGGCACTCCCCCAGGATCAGGGCGTGGTCGCGGTGTAGGTGACGCGGCCGTTGTTGGCTTCGGTGCTGCCGTAGGTGCCTGCCGGCAGCGCTGCCGTGTTGGCGTATGCAAAGGTCCAGCTGCCTTCCTGGCGCACCAGGCCGCCGGTGGCGGTCAAGGTGGTGGGCGCTGTCGAGGTACCGCCGCCGGTGCCAGCGTTGAATGGCGGATGGGCAATGGCGCCGTTGCTGAAGTCGGCGGTGGTCGCCGGAAGGGCGTCGGCGGTCACGAGGATGTCGCTCCATTGCACGGCCGAGGCGCCGCTGCTCAGCGGACCGTTGGTCGTGTTGTCCAGGGTGACGTTGCCGCTGTTGCTCAGCACGCGAACCGTGACGCCGCTGCCGCCGGGCAGGTCGCCACCCGTGCCGGCCACCTGCGTGCCGTTGCCGACGCTGCCGGCCGGCACGTCGAAAGTGATGTTGTTCACCGCGGTGTTGTCCGCGTAGCTGCCCGTGCCCACCTGCAGGAACAGCACCTGCGGAATGGTGATGCTGAAATCGAGCTTCGCGCTGGCCGACAGGGCGCCGCTGCCGGTGACGAACTTGGACTCGGCCTGGGCCATGAGCGGTGCCATGGTGGCAAGAGCAGCGATCAGGAGAAGTTTTTTCATGTCTTTCCGAAAGAGGTGAGTTGCGGGTGGCCGCAATGTAGGTGACTATTCGCCTTAAAAGTGAATACTTTAGTTTTCAGTAAATTGATATCAAATGCTTCCGTTAAAAAGTTGTGGCAGTGCCTTTGGACAATCCGCGATGGGTGGATAAAAGTGTTTACCCGGAAGGCGTCTCTTGCTCCCGCATCAGGGCACGGTGGCGCTGTAGACCACGAGGCCGTTGTTGGCGACCGAGCCGCCGTAGGTGCCGGCCGGCAGTGCTTTCTTGTTGGCGTACCTGTAGAACCAGAGGCCTTCCCGGCGCACCATGCGGCCCGTGGCCGCCACCGTGACCGGCACGCCCGGACCGCCGCTCGCGCCGGTGTTGAAGACAGGGTGGGCGATGGCCCCGTTGGTGAAGCGGAAGGTGGCACTCGGCAGGGCGCTCGTCGTCACGAGGATGTCGCTCCACGGCACCGTGGGATGGCCGGCGATGCCGCTGTCCAGCGCGCCAGTGGTTGTGTTGTTGAGCGAGATGTCGCCGCTGTTGCCGAGCAAGCGTACGGTCACAACGCTGGAGGAGAAGAGGTCGCCGCCGGTGCCCGCCAACGCCTCGCCGTTGCCGACGCTGGTGGCCGGTACGGTGAACTTGATGTTGTCCACCGCCGCGGTGTCGCTGTAGCTGCTACCCGTCCCCACCTGCAGGAACAGCACCTTGGGAATGGTGACCGCGAAGTCCAGCCGCGCGCTGGCCGAAAGGGCGCTGGCGCCAGTCACGGAATTCGATTCGGCCCGCGCTGCCAGCGGTGCGGCAGCGGCAAGAGCGGCCACCAGAAGAAATCGTTTCATCATGTTGCTCTGGGCGAAAGGTGGGCAAATGTAGGCGAGAAACTTGCCCTTTTTTTGGAACTTAGGTACTCACTTATTGCAGGGTGAGTGCTTTTGTTTGCTCGTCATTGCAGGGGTTTTCCCTAGGTGCCGCGCCGGCCGCCCTTGCCGGTCGGGGCGGCGATCCGCTGGGCCTGCTTCCGTGTTGGTCCCGCGCAGGCGCGCTCTTGTAAAGTTCTCTGTTCGCCCCGAGCTCTCCCACGTTTCCATTCCGCTCCAGCCAGTCATGACGCTTTCCAAGACCAAACTTCCTTTCCAGGCCGAAGTCGCGCAGCTGCTCCACCTGGTCACGCACTCGCTCTACTCGAACAAGGAAATCTTCCTGCGCGAGCTGATCTCGAATGCCTCCGATGCCTGCGACAAACTGCGCTTCGAGGCCATCGACCAGCCGGCGCTCTACGAAGACCAGCCCACGCTGGAAGTGCGGGTGTCCTTCGACAACGACGCCAAGACCCTCACCATCGCTGACAACGGCATCGGCCTGTCGCAGCAAGAGGCCATCGACAACCTCGGCACCATCGCCAAGAGCGGCACCAAGGAGTTCATGAGCCGGCTTTCGGGCGACCAGAAGGCCGACGCGCAGCTGATCGGCCAGTTCGGCGTGGGCTTTTATTCAGGCTTCATCGTGGCCGACCGGATCACGGTGGAGTCGCGCCGCGCCGGCCTGCCGGCCGAGGAAGGCGTGCGCTGGGTCAGCGCCGGTGCCGGCGACTTCGAGGTCGACACCGTCACCCGCCCGCAGCGGGGCACCAGCGTCACGCTGCACGTGCGCGAAGACGCCGAGGAGTACCTGAACCTCTGGAAGCTCAAGTCCATCATCTCCAAGTACTCCGACCACATCTCCCTGCCCATCCTCATGGAGAAAGAGGAGTGGAAGGAGGGCGAGGACAACAAGGGCGGCCAGATGGTCAAGACCGGCGAGTGGGAGCCGGTCAACCAGGCCAACGCGCTGTGGAGCCGGCCCAAGAAGGACATCACGGACGAGCAGTACGTCGAGTTCTACAAGAACATCAGCCACGACTACGAGCCGCCGCTGGCCTGGAGCCACAACCGCGTCGAGGGCAACACCGAGTACACCCAGCTGCTCTACATCCCCTCCAAGGCGCCGATGGACCTCTGGAACCGCGAGAAGAGCGCGGGCGTCAAGCTCTACGTCAAGCGCGTCTTCATCATGGACGAGGCCGAGGCCCTGCTGCCGAGCTACCTTCGCTTCGTCCGCGGCGTGGTCGACTCGGCCGACCTGCCCCTCAACGTGAGCCGCGAACTGCTGCAGGAAAGCCGCGATGTGAAGGCGATCCGCGAGGGCAGCACCAAGCGCGTGCTCGGCATGCTCGAAGACCTGGCGAAGAAGCAGCGCAAGACCACCAGCAGCGGCGGCGATGACGGCAAGCTCGACATCGGCTCCGGCGAGTCGGTGCCCGCACCCAACCCGGCCGACGGCGTGACCGACGTGGTCGACAAGAACGCCGACACCACCCTGGCCGCCGAAGCCGCGGCCGAGTACGGCGACGAATCGGGCAAGTACGCCAAGTTCTACGCCGAGTTCGGCGCCGTGCTGAAGGAGGGCCTGGGCGAGGACTTCGCCAACCGCGAGCGCATTGCCAAGCTGCTGCGCTTCGCCTCCAGCACCAGCGACACGGTGAGCGTGGGCTTCGCCGACTACAAGGCGCGCATGAAGGAAGGCCAGGAGGCGATCTACTACATCACGGCCGAGACCCTGGCCGCGGCCCGCAACAGTCCGCAGCTCGAGATCTTCAAGAAGAAGGGGATCGAGGTGCTGCTGATGACCGACCGCGTCGACGAGTGGGCGCTCAACTACCTGACCGAATTCGACGGCACGCCGCTTCAGAGCGTGGCCAAGGGCGCCGTCGACCTGGGCAAGCTGCAGGACGAGGCCGAGAAGAAGGCCGCCGAGGAAGCGGCCGAGTCCTTCAGGCCGCTGCTGGAGCGGCTCAAGGAAACGCTCAAGGACAAGGCCGAGGACGTGCGCGTCACCACCCGCCTGGTCGATTCGCCCGCCTGCCTGGTGGTGCAGGACGGTGGCATGAGCACCCAGCTCGCGCGCATGCTCAAGCAGGCCGGCCAGCCGGCGCCCGAGCTCAAGCCGGTGCTCGAAGTGAATGCCGAGCACCCGCTGGTGAAGAAGCTCGAGGGCTCGCCGCATTTCGAGGATCTGGCGAACATCCTTTTCGACCAGGCATTGCTCGCGGAAGGCGGGCTGCCGTCCGACCCGGCCGCCTATGTGCGCAGGGTCAACGCGCTGCTGGTCTGAACTCGGGCTGACCGAACGCAGGGGACGCAAGAGGCGCAAACAAGCGCAAAGTGCGCGAAAGAGACAAGGAGCCCATTCGATGTCTTCTTCTGCGCCTCCTGCGAAACCGTCGCGTGCTCCGCGATCGGGCGTTCTGGCCCCTGCCTCCCCCGACCTGTCGGGCTTCGACCTGCGCAGCCCCGGCCCGGCCTTCTATGAGAACCCGTATCCGTGGTACGCCGCGCTGCGCGAGGCGACGCCCGTGCGGCGCATGCCCGACGGCTCGCTGCTGCTCACGCGCCATGCCGACTGCGTGGCGGTCTACAAGGATACGCACAGCTTCAGCTCTGACAAGCGCGCTGAATACGCACCCAAGTACGGCGTCGGCAGCCCGCTCTACGAGCACCACACCACCAGCCTGGTGTTCAACGACCCGCCGCTGCACACGCGCGTGCGTGGGCTGATCGCCGGGGCGCTCACGGCGCGCGCCATCGAATCGATGGAAGACGGGCTCACGCACCTCGTCGCGGGCCTGCTCGACCGCATGGAGGAGCGGCAGCGCGCCGGCGGCGAAGTGGACCTGATCGAGGACTTCGCAGCAGCCATCCCGGTGGAAGTCATCGGCAACCTGCTCGGCGTGCCGCGCGAGGAGCGAGGCCCCTTGCGCCACTGGTCGCTCGCCATCCTCGGCGCCCTGGAGCCGCAGCCCAGCGAGGCACAGCTGGAAGCCGGCAACCGCGCCGTGACGGAGATGGTGGCCTACCTGCGCGGCTTGGTGCTCGAACGCCGCAGGCACCCGGGCGACCCCGCGCACGACGTGCTCACGCGCCTGATCCAGGGCGAGGCGGACGGTGGTGACCGTTTGACCGAGAACGAGCTCTACCAGAACTGCATCTTCATCCTCAACGCCGGGCACGAGACCACCACCAACCTGATCGGCAATGGCCTCGTCGCACTGCTCGAATGGCCGCAGGAGAAGCAGCGGCTGCTGGATGACCCTTCACTCATCCGCAGTGCGATCGAGGAGTTCCTGCGCTTCGAGAGCTCCAACCAGCTGGGCAATCGCATTGCCACCGTGGCGACCCGCGTGGGCGGCGTCGAGGTGCAGCCCGGCACGCGGATCACGCTGTGCATCGGTGCTGCCAACCGCGACCCCGCGGTGTTCGCCGAGCCGGACCGGCTCGACATCACGCGTTCGCCCAATCGCCACCTGGCCTTCGGCTCCGGCACGCACCAGTGCGTCGGCATGAACCTCGCGCGGCTGGAGGCGCGGGTTGCCATCTCCGCATTTCTCGCGCGCTTCCCGGACTACCGGCTTTGCGGGCCGGTGGTTCGCGGTGGGCGCGTGCGCTTTCGCGGCTACCTGCGCGTGCCGCTGAGCCTGGGGCTGCCGATCGAGTCCTAAGCCGGTTGACCACGCTGGCTGCTTCAGCCTTCGAGAAACCGTTCTCCCGGCGTCAGCGGCGCGTGGCGGTAGCTGGCCGGCGTGCGGCTCAGCTTGATCGGCGAGGCAATGCCGCGGTAGCCGCCTTCAAGCTCGACCACCATCCCGCGATGCGCCGTATGCGGGTGCTGGAGCGCCGCATCCACCGGCAGCACCGGCGCGGCGGGCACGCCGGCGGCCATCAGCGCGTCGACCAGCGTGCGGCCGTCGAAGCCTGCGAGCGCGGCTTCCAGCTGCTGCTTGAGCCCTTCGCGGTTCACCGAGCGCGAGCGGGCGTCGCGGTACAGCGGGTCTTCGGCCAGCCCGGTCAGGCCGATGCAGCCGCAGAAGCTCGCGAACTGCCGGTCGTTGCCCACGGCGACGAAGATCGGATCGGTGCCGGTAGCCAGCGCGTCGTAGGGATAGATGTTGGGATGCGCATTGCCCGTGCGCTTCGGCGTCGCGCCGTCGAGGAACCAGTTGGCCGCGTGAGGATGCAGCAGCGACAGGCCGCTGTCGTACAGCGCCGCCTCGACGAACTGGCCGCGGCCGCTCTTCGCGCGCTCCTGCAGCGCGAGCAGCACGCCGAGGGTGGCGTTGAGCCCGGTCACCATGTCCACCACCGGCAGGCCCACGCGCAGCGGCCCGCCCTCGGCTTCGCCGTTGATGCTCATGATCCCGGTCATGGCCTGCACCGCGGCGTCGTAGCCCGGCAGCGCGCCCAGCGGGCCATCGGCACCGAAGCCCGACACGCGGCACCACACGAGGCGCGGAAAACGCTGCGCAAGCGCCTCGTAGCCGATGCCCCAGCGCTCCATGGTGCCGGTCTTGAAGTTCTCGATCAGCACGTCGGCCTCGGGCAGCAGCGCCATCAGCGCGGCGCGGCCTTCCTCCGAGCCCAGGTCCAGGTGCTGCACCCGCTTGTTGCGGTTGAGGCCGCGGTAGTAGGAGGACACGCCGTCACGGAAAGGCGGGCCCCAGGTGCGCGTGTCGTCGCCCTGAGGCGGCTCGATCTTGAGCACGTCGGCACCGTGGTCGCCGAGCACCTGGCCGCAGTAGGGGCCGCCCAGCACGCGGGACAGGTCGAGCACGCGGATGCCGGAGAGCGCGCCGGGCGTGGTGTTGTTCATGCGAGGGCTCCCTTGCTCAATCGAGCTGCGCGCCGGATTGCTTGACCACCGCCGCCCACATCTGCATCTGGGCCGGGATGAACTTCGCGAGCTGCTCGGGCGTGGTGGCCGGCGGCGGCTC
>NZ_LMTS01000009.1:15774-49857 GCF_001541225.1 Variovorax sp. WDL1
CCTGGGCCGCGAACTGCTGCTTGACCTTGGGTGAGTCCAGCACCTCGGCGAAGGCGCGGTTGAGCTTCTTCACCCGGTCGGCCGGCGTGCCCGCGGGTGCCACGATGCCGAAGAACACGCTGACGTCGTAGCCCTTCAGGCCCTGCTCGGCGATCGTCGGCACCTCGCCCAGCGCCTGCGAGCGCGCCGCGCTGGCCATGCCGAGCGCCCGCAGCTTGCCGGCCTTCACGTAGGGCAGGGCGGTAAGGACGTCGGTGAAGCTCATGCCGACCTGGCCGCCCAGCAGGTCGTTGAGCGCCGGCCCCGTGCCCTTGTACGGGATGTGCTGCAGGTCGATGCCCGCCATCGAGTTGAAGAGCACGCCCGCGAGGTGCGATGAGGCGCCGTTGCCCGAGGAGGCATAGCTCAGCGTGCCGGGGTTGGCCTTCGCGTAGGCGATGAGCTCTTTCACGTCCCTGGCCGGCACGGAGGGGTGCACCACCAGGATGTTCGGCAGGTGGCCGACCTGGATCACCGGCGCGAAGCTCTTGACCGGGTGATAGCCGATCTTGCGGTAGAGGCTGGCGTTGATCGCGAGCGGCCCGGAGGTCCCGAACAGGATGGTCTGGCCGTCGGCCGGCGCGCGCGACACGAACTCGGCACCGATGTTGCCGCCTGCGCCGGCGCGGTTCTCCACGACCATGGGCTGGCCCAGGCGCTCCTTCATCTCGGCGGCCAGCGTTCGCGCCATCGCGTCGGTGGGGCCGCCGGGCGGGAAGGGCACGACCAGCGTGACGGGCTTGTCGGGGAAGTCGGCCGCGCTGGTCGAGGGCAGCAGCAGGAGGGCTGCTGCGCAAGCGAGGGTGAAGGTGGCGAGTCGTCGCATGTTCTGTCTCCAGTTGAAATCGGGGTGCCGGACGCAGAGGATGCGAAGGCTCCTTGCGTCCTCTGCGTACGGATGTTCGGTGTTCGATCCCGGGCCGCGATCAAGCCGCGCTGGTCCACTCGCCCGGTACGGCCTCCGCGGCCAGTGGGTCGCGCGGCAGCACGCGGTGCAGCAGCACCGCCTGCGCCCAGCCGATGCGCTGCGCCGAGCCGGCGCGCGCGCCCTCCCAGGCCATCGCGATCGCGCTGCAGCAGTGGTAGAGCGCGGAGGCCGCCTGGCGGGCGAGCACGGCGCCGCCCTCCTGCGCGGCCTTGCCGGCCAGGTCGCCGGCGCGTGCCAGCGCGCCGCGCAACGCGGCGGCGAATGCCGGTGCGATGCTGGCCTCGTCGAGCAGGGCGCCGAAGTGCGCCTGCAGGGCCGGCAGCGAGTTCTCGCGCTGGACCGCGCGGATCACGTCGAGCGCGACGATGTTGCTGGTGCCTTCCCAGATCGAGCCGAGGTGCGCATCGCGCACCAGCCGTGGGTCGGCCCACTCCTCGATGTAGCCGCAGCCGCCGCGCACCTCCATCGCATCGCCCGTGACCTTGCGTGCGTCGCGGCAGGCGCGGAACTTGATGAGCGGGGTGAGGATGCGCAGCAGGGGATAGGCGCTCGCGTCGCCGCCATCGGAACGCGCCAACGCGAGCGCGGTCTGGAACACCATCGTTCGCGCCTGCTCGGCCGGCATGCGCAGCTTCTGCAACTGGCGCTGCATCAGCGGCATCTGGTCCAGACGCTGTCCGAAGGCCCGGCGCTGGCTCGCGATGTACTCGGCCTCGCCAACCGCGCGGCGCATCAGGCCGGCAGCGCGAACGCCGTTGGACAGGCGCGAGTTGTTCACCATGTCCGCCATCTGCTGAAAGCCGCGCCCCGGCTCGCCCACCAGGTGCGCGATGGCGCCTTCGAGCCGGATCTCGCCGCTGGCCATCGAGCGCGTGCCCAGCTTGTCCTTGAGCCGGATGATGCGGTAGTGGTTGGGCGTGCCGTCGTCCAGCCGGCGCGGCAGCAGGAACAGCGACACGCCCTTCATGCCCGCGGGCGAGTCGTCGGGGCGGGCCAGCACCATCGCGAAGTCGGCATCGGGGTTCGAGCAGAACCACTTGTCGCCGCTGAGGCGCCATCGGCCGGCGTCGTCCTTCCAGGCGCGAGTGACCGTGGCTGCGATGTCGGAGCCTGCCGCCTGCTCGGTCATGAACATCGCGCCCTGGGCCAGGGTGTCGAAGTCCAGCGATTGGAAGCGCGGCAGGAAGCGTTCGACCAGTTCGGGGCTGCCGAACTTGCGCAGCGTGCGCGCCAGCGAATCGGTCATCGAGACCGGGCAGCACAGTCCGAACTCGGCCTGTACGAAGAGATAGGTCAGTACGTACTTGACCAGGGGCGGCATCTTCCCCTTCCAGCCCAGCGTCTCCTCGCGGTGCGACATCGCCGCCAGGCCGAACTCGCTGAGCGCGAGGCGCTCCATCTCGACATAGGCCGGGTGCTTGATCACCTTCTGCTCGTCCAGCCCGGTCCGGGTGCGCTGCGAGAGCGTGGGCGGGTTGATGTCGGCGGTGTGCGCCAGCTCGTCGAGCGGGCCGCCGGCCAGCGCGCCCAGGCGCTCGAAGTGCGGCTGCATGTGGGCGAGCAGCGCAGGCGGCAGGTACAGCGGCAGCAGCTTCAGCAGCTCGGCGTCGGTGCTGTAGAGGTTCTGCCCGTGGCGGTCGGGGACCGGGTGTTCGGCGGCGCGGGTCATGGCGGCTTGTCTCCTTTCGACCGGATTCTTGGGCGCCTGACGATTCCTGTCTAATATCGATTGGGTCTGGTTCGATTCGATTCAACTATCGTCCGGAGACGAGCATGGAACTGCGCCACCTGCGCTATTTCGTCGTGCTGGCTGAGGAGCTGCA
This sequence comes from Variovorax sp. WDL1, assembly GCF_001541225.1. Taxonomy (GTDB): domain Bacteria; phylum Pseudomonadota; class Gammaproteobacteria; order Burkholderiales; family Burkholderiaceae_C; genus Variovorax. The sequence continues at coordinate 18,565 of NZ_LMTS01000009.1, forward strand.
TTTCGGCCGCGCGGCCCGAAGGCTGGCGATCTCGCAGCCGCCGCTGAGCGTGGCCATCCGCCAGCTGGAGGACGCGGTCGGCGCGCGGCTCTTCGAGCGCAACAGCAAGGAGGTGCGGTTGACGCCGGCCGGCGAGGCCCTGCAGGCCTCTTCGCGCCGCTTGCTGCGCCAGGCCGAGGAGGCCGCCCTGGAGGCGCGCGACATCGCACGCGGCGCGGCCGGGCGGTTGCGCATCGGCTTTGTCGGCGCCATGCTCTACCGCGGCCTGCCGCAGGCGCTCGCGAAGTTCCAGGCCAAGCACCCGGGGGTGCGCATCACGCTCGCGGAACTCAACTCGGGCGAGCAGATCGCCGAGCTGTTGCACGACCGCATGGACCTGGGTTTCGTCCATACCAGCCGCATGCCGGCCGAGCTGAGCCATGCACTGCTGCTGTCGGAACCCTTCGTCGCCTGCCTGCCGGCGGCGCATCGCCTGGCGCGGCGGCGCTCGATCGCCTTGTCGAGGCTGCGCGACGAGACCTTCGTGCTGTTCTCGCGCAGCGCCTCGCCCGACTACCACGAGCGCATCCTCGCCATCTGCGCCGGCGCAGGTTTTCGGCCCGAGGTGCGGCACGAGGTGCGCCACTGGCTGTCGGTGGTCTCGCTGGTGTCGCAGGGCCTGGGCGTGGCGCTGGTGCCCAGCGCGCTGCGGCATGCGATGCTGCGCGGGGCGGTGTTCCGGCCGCTGGAAGACGATGTGGCGCGCTCGGACGCCTACTGCGTCTGGCGCAACGGCCCGGAGAACCTCGTGGTGCAGAGCTTCGTCGACACGCTCACGCGTACAGCGGCTCCTCCGCCATCGCCTCGCACTGGTCCTGCAGCATCTGGATCTGCTCCTTCCAGTAGTCGCTCGAGCCGAACCAGGGGAAGTTGATCGGGAAGATCGGGTCTTGCCAGCGCCGCGCGAGCCAGGCGCTGTAGTGGATCTGGCGCAGAGTGCGCAACGGCTCGATCAGCGCCAGCTCGCGGCGGTCGAAGGGGCGGAACTGCTCGTAGCCCTCGAGCAGGCCGCTGAGCTGTGCCGTGCGCTGGGCGCGGTCGCCGGACAGGAGCATCCAGAGGTCCTGCACTGCGAAGCCGGTGCGGGCGTCGTCGAGGTCGACGAAGTGCGGGCCGCCGTCGGGGCGGTCGGTCGGGGTCCACAGGATGTTGCCGGGGTGCACGTCGCCGTGGAGCCGAAGCTTCTGCATCTCGGTGTAGGTGTCGGCGCCCAGGGCGGTAAGGGCGATCATCTCGAAGGCCTCGGTGCATGCCTTCTCCCAATGGCGCTGCACGTCCAGCGGGATCATCTGGTGCTCGAGCAGCCAGTCGCGCGAAGCCAGGCCGAATGTCTGCAGGTCGAGTGCGGGGCGTTCGACAAAGGGCCGCGCCGCGCCCACCGTGTGGATGCGGGCGAGGAAGCGGCCCACCCATTCGAGCACCTCGAAGTCGTCCAGCTCCGGCTGGCGCCCGCCCCGGTAGGGGCTCACGCTGAAGGCAAAGCCCCCATGGTGGTGCAGCGTGCTGCCCTCCAGCGCGAGCGGCGCGACCGCCGGGATCTCGGCCGCGGCAAGTTCGGCGGAAAAGCGGTGTTCCTCGGCGATCTGGGCATCGCTCCAGCGGCCCGGCCGGTAGAACTTGAGCACCACCGCGCGGCCATCCTCCAGGTGCGCCTGGTAGACGCGGTTCTCGTAGGAGTTCAGCGCCATCAGGCGGCCATCGCCATAGAGGCCCAGCCCGGCGAGCGCGTCCAGCACCACCTCGGGTCCGAGCGATTCGTAAGGATGGTTGCTGGCGGATTTCTCTTCGGAAGTCATCCGCCCATTGTCGCTACCTGGAGAGCGACAGGATATGGCCGATGCGCGGATCGCCCCGGCCCGACAGCACCTGCGCATAGGCCGCCTGCACGGCCTGCGCGCCGTCGTGGTGCTCGGCCACCAGCCAGGGCGCCTCGGGCTGAGCCACCTTCGCGAGGAATCCTTGCCACGCCTGCACCATGCGCTGGCCGAAGGCCTCGGCGCCCCATTCCTCGGTGCGCTTCTTGATCTGGGCCGGAGCGAAGAAGAAGGTGGCGCGCGGGCCGGGCAGTTCCTTGGCGCTGCCGGCTGGCGCGAGCTGGTCCACATGCGTCCCGCCGATCACGCAGTCGTGGCGCAGCTGCGAGAAGCGCGTGTGGATCGCCCGCCGCAGCTCGCCGTTGCCCGCGAAATCCACGTACACGCAGGGGGCGTCGGCCGCGACCCGGCCGAGCTCCTCATAGCCCAGCACGCGGTGGTAGCAGCCCAGGCTTTCGCAGAAGGCCTTGTTGGCTGCCGAGGTGAGGCCGACCACCTCGATGCCGTCGCGCCGGTGCATCTGGAAGGCGGTGCCGTAGGCCGTCTTGCTCGAGGCGCTGGAGAGCAGGGCGACGCCCGGCCGCGCGCCGAAGAAATCGTTGTCGTCGAAGAAGTCGTCGATCAGCCAGGAGGTGATGAAGAGCGGACGCAGCAAGGCTTGCAGGTCTTCGGTATCCGCGGTGTAGAGCGGGTCGCCGGCGCAGCGGAAATACTGGTTGTAGACCGCCGGCAGCGCGGCCCGGTGCGGTGCACCCTCTGAGAAGCGGGCCGGCGAGAGCCGCTGCGGCGTCAGCACCATGCCGGAGGCCATCGGCACATAGCCGTAGAGCCGCTCGCCCACTGCCACGCCCGGGTGCAGCGACTGCACGACCGAGCCGAAGCCCCAGACCGGGATGCAGCCCCAGCCTTCTTCCCCCGTCGGGAAGAACTGCCAGTAGTTCATCGACTCGCCGAAGGCGGCGTAGGTGATGTTGTTGGACGTGAGCGCGAAGCGGTCGATGCGCAGCCGCACCTGGCCGTCGGCCAGCGCTGTGTCTTCGGTCGTGTGCACCCGGGTGGAAGAAAGATCGTCCTTGCGGATCAGCAGCTGCGTAGTCGTGCTCATGAATGCACCTTAGCGCGAAGCCGCGTCCTTTGCATGAAAGAAAGCCCGGTGCCGCGTCACCTGCGTGACGCGGCACCGGGCCGTGCGAGCCTGGGCGGGCCCGCCTTCGCTATCAGGCGATCGCGAGCTCGACCTCGATGTTGCCGCGGGTGGCGTTCGAGTACGGGCAGACCTGGTGGGCGGTCTCGACCAGCAGCTTCTTCTGCGCGTCGTCCAGGCCCGGCAGCGAGATCGCCAGCTTGACCGCGATGCCGTAGGCCTTGCCGCCGTCCGTCGGGCCCAGCGAGACGCTGGCGTCGACGGCGACGTCTTCCGGCACCTTGACATTGATCTTGGGCGCCACCGCCTTCATCGCGCCGATGAAGCAGGCCGAGTAGCCGACTGCGAACAGTTGCTCGGGGTTGGTGCCGGGCTTGCCGGAGCCGGGCGGGTTGAGCTTGACGTCCAGCGCGTCGTCGCTGGACTTGCCGGCGCCGCCGTCGCGGCCGCCCGTGGTGTGGGACTGGGCGGTGTAGAGGACTTTGTCGAGCTGCTTGACCATGATGATTCCTTCGGGTTGGTGGTGAAAAAGAATGCTTCGATGCCGAAGCGGGTGGGGAACAGGAAGAACCTAGGCGGCCGCCTTCACGCGGTCGCGCAATTGCTGGATCTGATGCGTGAGCGCCACGAGCTCCTCGATGGAGCACTGGCTGGCAGCCATCAGGCAGGCCGGAACGGAAGCCGCGCGCGCCTTGAGGCGGCGCCCGGCGGTGGTGAGGCTGACGTGCACGCGGCGCTCGTCGGCCACGTCGCGGATGCGCGCCACCAAGCCATTGGCCTCGAGGCGCTTGAGCAGCGGCGTCAGCGTGCCGGAGTCGAGCGACAGGCGCTCGCCGAGCTCCGAGACCATCAGGCCGTCACGCTCCCACAAAACCAGCATCACGAGGTACTGGGGATAGGTGAGCTTGAGCTTGTCGAGCAGCGGCTTGTACAGCTTGGTCATCGCCAGCGAGGCGGAATAGACTGCGAAGCACAGCTGGTTGTCGAGCTGGAGCATCTCGTCGGCGGTGGGGGCTTTGGAGGGCATGGGCTGAATTGTAGCGATCAATTGAGTTGCGTGCAATTTAATGGTGAGAATTCGATTCCGGCCCATGGCTTTCCGCTCTCCCGGAGGAGAGGGCACAGGACGATCAGCGTCCGCTGAAGCGCGCGGGCCTGCGCTCGACGAACGAGCGCACCCCTTCCGCGGCATCCTCGCTGTTCGCCAGCCGCTGCTGCACCGGAATGAAATCCTCCACGGCCGCCAGCGGCCCCTGTTCGATCGCCTTCATCACATTCAGCCGTGTTGCCACCACCGCCAGCGGCGCCTGGGCCGCGATGCGCTGCGCGATGCGAAGGGCCTCGTCCAGCTCCTGCCCGGCCGGCACCACCTTCTGCACGAAGTTCAGGCGATAGGCTTCGGCGCTGTCGAATTCATCCGCCGTCAGCAGGTGCAGCATCGCGTTGCCCAGCCCCGCACGCTCGGCCATGCGCAGCGTGGCGCCGCCGGTGGCCATGATGCCGCGCTGAACCTCCATCTGCGAGAAGCGGCAGTTGTCCGCCGCCACCACGATGTCCGCACCCAGCATCAGCTCGATGCCGACGGTGAAGCAGATGCCCTTGACCGCGACCACCATCGGCTTCGTGCGGCGCCGATAGTTGGGCAGCCCGAAGTCGTGCGGTTCCACCAGGCCCTCGGGTATCGCCTTCTCGCCGCGCTTCATGTACTCGGCAACCGCCGGCAGGTCCAAGCCGGCTGTGAAGTGATCGCCGAAGGCATGCAGCACGCCCACGCGCAGCGCCGGGTCGTCGTCGAGCCGGGTGTAGGCCTCGGCCAGCTCGCGGAACATGCGCGGCGTCCAGCCGTTGCGCTTGGTGGGCCGGTTGATGCCGATCAGAAGCACATGGTCGAGCACCTGGGTGTCGATGCAGCCTTCGGGCGGCGGCGTGGTGGGCGTGGTGGTCATGGTGCCGTCCGCGCTCAGTAGGTGTACACCCCGCGCCCCGTCTTGCGCCCCAGCTGCCCCGCGGCCACCATTTCCTTCAGCAAGGGGCACGGCCGGTACTTGGAGTCGCCGAACTGCGCCAGGTACACCTCCATCACCGCGAGGCACACGTCCAGCCCGATCATGTCGGCCAGCGCGAGCGGGCCGATCGGCTGGTTGCAGCCCAGCTTCATGCCTGCATCGATGTCCTCGGCCGTCGCCAACCCTTCGGCCAGCACGAAGAAGGCCTCGTTGATCATCGGCACCAGGATGCGGTTGACCACGAAGCCCGGCGCGTTCTTCACCGTGATCGGCGACTTGCCCAGGCGCACGGCCAGCGCCTTCACCGCGTCGTGCGTGGCATCGCTCGTCAGGTAGCCGCGGATGATCTCCACCAGCGCCATCATCGGCACCGGGTTGAAGAAGTGCATGCCGATGAAGCGGTCCGGCCGCGAGGTGGCGGCGGCGAGCTGGGTGATCGAGATCGACGAGGTGTTGGAGGCGATGATGGCCTCCGGTGCGAGCAGGCCGTCGATCTGCTTCAGGATCTTGAGCTTGAGCTCGTGGTTCTCGGTCGCAGCCTCGATCACGAGCTCGGCGGCCTTCAGGTACTCGTAGTTCGTCGAGCCCTTGATCAGCGCCAGCGCCGCATCCTTCTGCGCGGCGCTCAGCTTGTCCTTCTTGATCAGCCGGTCGAGGCTGCCGGCCACCGTGGCCAGGCCCTTGTCGACCGCGGCCTGCGCGATGTCGACCATGACGACGTTGACGCCCGAGACGGCGCAAGCCTGGGCAATGCCGTTGCCCATCGTGCCGGCGCCGATGATGCCGACGGTCTGGATAGCCATGTGAATGCTCCTTGAACTGAAACCCGCGATTGTGGAACACGCCGCGCCGGCCAGGTGTTGCTGCCGGTGACAGCCGCGGTGATTCAAAATGGCGCGATCGGCTTTGACCCAACGCGACGGACCCGCCCCATGACCACCCTCGGCACGCCCCTTTCCCCCAATGCCACCCGCGTGATGCTGCTCGGCTCCGGCGAGCTCGGCAAGGAGGTGCTGATCGCGCTGCAGCGCCTGGGCGTCGAGACCATCGCGGTCGACCGCTACGAGAACGCCCCCGGCCAGCAGGTGGCGCACCATGCGCGCACCATCGCGATGAGCGACCCGGCGCAGCTCAAGGCACTGATCGAGGCCGAGAAGCCGCAGCTGGTGGTGCCCGAGATCGAGGCCATCGCCACGCCCATGCTGCAGCAGCTGGAGGAGGCCGGCACGGTGCGCGTGATCCCCACCGCGCGCGCCGCGCGCCTCACCATGGACCGCGAGGGCATCCGCCGGCTCGCCGCCGAGACGCTGGGCCTGCCCACCAGCCCCTACAAGTTCTGCGACTCGCTGGCCGAGCTGCAGGCCGCTATCGACGCCGGCATTGGCTATCCGTGCATCGTCAAGCCCGTGATGAGCAGCTCGGGCAAGGGCCAGAGCCGGATCGACGGCCCGGCCGACGTGCAGAAAGCCTGGGACTACGCGATGGCCGGCGGCCGCGTGAGCCACGGCCGCGTGATCGTCGAGGGCTTCATCGACTTCGACTACGAGATCACGCTGCTGACCGTGCGCGCGCTCGCCGCCGACGGCACGGTGCAGACGCAGTTCTGCGCGCCCATCGGCCATGTGCAGGTCAGCGGCGACTACGTCGAGAGCTGGCAGCCGCACCCGATGGCGCCGGCCGCGCTCGAGAAGGCGCAGCGCATTGCCCGGGCCGTGACGGCCGACCTCGGCGGCCAGGGCCTGTTCGGCGTGGAGCTGTTCGTCAAGGGCGAAGAGGTCTGGTTCAGCGAGGTCAGCCCGCGGCCCCACGACACCGGCATGGTGACCATGGCCACCCAGTGGCAGAACGAATTCGAGCTGCACGCCCGCGCCATCCTCGGCCTGCCGGTGGACACCGCGCTCAAGAGCCCGGGTGCCAGCGCCGTCATCTACGGCGGCGTGGATGCGCAGGGCATCGTCTTCGACGGCGTGGCGCTTGCGCTGCAGGTACCGGGCAGCGATGTGCGCCTGTTCGGCAAGCCCGAGAGCTTCGTCAAGCGGCGCATGGGCGTCGCGCTGGCGCATGCCGCCGACGTCGAGACGGCGCGCCGCAACGCCAAGGAAGCCGCCTCGCGCGTCAAGCCGCGCGTCGCCTGAATCCCCCAAAAGCAGGAGTCTTTGCCATGCTGCATCCCCAGGCCCAGGCCTTCATCGATCTGCTCATCGAACGCAAGGTGCCGCCCACCCACACGCTGACGCCGGCGGACGCGCGCAAGTTCTACCGCGAGCGCCGCGCGGTCACGCAGCCCGAGCCCGGCGAGGTCGCGGAAGTGCGCGAGTTGAATGCGCCGGGCCCGCAGGGCGCGATCCCCTTGCGCTACTACCGCCCGCTCGGCAGCGAGGCCGGGGCCATGCTGCCGGTGCTCGTTTACTACCACGGCGGCGGCTGGACCATTGGCGACCTCGACACGCATGACACGCTGTGCCGCGAACTCTGCAATCTCTCGAGCTGCGCAGTGGTGGCGGTCGACTACCGCATGGGCCCGGAACATCGCTTTCCCGCGGCGGTCGACGATGCACTGGCCGCCACCTACTGGGTGCGCGAGCAGGCCGCGACGCTCGGCATCGACGCGAGCCGCCTCGCGGTCGGCGGCGACAGCGCAGGCGGCAACCTCGCGGCCGTCGTTGCGATCGCAGCGCGCGATGCCGGCGACCTGCCCATCGCCTTCCAGCTGCTGATCTATCCCGCCACCGACATGCGCTGCGTGCATCCTTCGCACACCAGCAACGGCCAGGGCTTTGTGTTGACCAGCGACAGCATCCGCTACTTCCAAGACAACTACATCGATGACCCGCGGCACGACCTCGACTGGCGCGCCTCGCCGCTGCTGCACCCCGACCTCTCGCGCCTGCCGCCGGCGCTGGTGCTGACGGCCGGCTACGACCCGCTGCGCGACGAGGGCCTGGACTATGCGCGCGCGCTGACCGCGGCCGGCAACCGCGCGGCGTACGTCTGCTTCGAGCGGCAGATCCACGGCTTCATCACCATGGGGCGGCTGATGGACGAGGCGAATGCGGCGGTGTCGATGTGCGCGGCCGAGCTGCGGCGGGTGCTGGGAAGCAGGTCCGAGTAGTGAATGCAGGGGCGGGGCGCACGACGTCTTGCTGCAGCCATTGCTGGTGAGCGGGGATGGAACGCTTGGCACCCCGGTGCCACCTATCAGAGTTCTCGCGAGCCACGCGGAACGCCTTTGACGGCCCCATCAAACCCCAACAGCAATACAAATATGCAATCCGTATCCTTCACCCTTCAACAGATATTCGGGCGCCAGGTCACCGTGGTGAAAAGACCGACAGACCCCGGCGTCTGGAAGGCCAAGCTCGCCCAGCAGTTGGCGCATGACGGGTCTCCATTCGCCCAACTGATCAGCGACTATCTCACCGAGGACAAGAAACCGGACCTGAGCTTCCTGGTCTGCGAATGCATGAGGCACGGTAACGTGGACGTGCTTGCCTACGTTCTGGCGAACGAGGACATCAAGAGCCTGCGCATACAGGGGCCTGTTGATGAGGAGGGATGGGAGACCTTGGCCAAGGCCATGCCGGACAGTCTCCGTGTCGAGGTGCTGCAGCTGTCGAAATTGGACTTCAACGCTTCCACGGGCGAGCTGCTGTTCAAGTTCCTGAGTCACATGCCTGCTTTGAAGGACGTGTCCCTGACCAACATCAAGGTCGAGGATGGCTTTTTCTTCGGCCGATTGGTCTGCGCCGACTTGCCATCACTCGAGGATCTGAGTGTCTGCGCCAAATCCGATCAGAAACTCGGCGTTGGTCCGCTGGTGCTGAAGATTCTTCTGGCTGCTCGCCAAGTTCGGCGCGTGAGCATCGAAGACGCTGGAGCGATCAGCACCGCCCAGCATGCGAAGCTGGCCGAGGCGCTCAGCCAGCAAACCCGGCTCGATTCACTGCGATTGAAGATCTCGTACCGCAACGAGCCGGAGGAGTTCGAGTGCTATATGCCGTTTCTTTGCGGCAAGACACCAACCCCACTCGTTGAACTGGACCTGCGCGGTTGTCGTATCCAAGCCTCCAATTTCAAACTGCTGATGGAAGCGCTGCCGAAGAACCAGCCTGCGTTGAAGAGTCTCCTCCTCAGCGAGTGCAGGGTGGCTTTTGGTGAGAAGCGCAAGGAGCAGGTCAGCGTCAACACCTTGTCCCTGACCCGGATGGAGAGCCTTCAGTATCTGGATCTCAGCATCAATGATCTTCCAGCAGGCACGACGGAGGCATTGCTCATGGCGCTGAAGAAAAACCACCTCGTGTTCCTGAACCTGAGCGGAAATCAGGTCGGGAATGAAACCTTTTCCGCGATGGCTTGCTTCCTGAGGGACAACGAGAAGCTCCGTCACCTTTTGCTCAAACCCCCCGCGTTCACGTCGTATGTCGGCCAAGACGCTCAAGTGCTCGAGGAGTTGATTGAAGCAGTAGAGCGCAACCTCGTAGTGCAGCAACTCGATATCCGCTGGACTCAAGTCCCAAAGGACTCTCATGACCGCCTGAGCAAGTCGCTCGAGCGCAACAGACAGCTTGCCATCGCCGCCGCCGTGAGAGGCGGCGTGTACGCGATCGGAAATAGCCATCACGTTAAAGTGCCGTACGACGTCGCGGACGCCGTCTTCCGGCAAGGATTGACCATGAGCGACGCCTTCAGCGCATCCTCGGTCAACAAGGAGGCATGGGCATTGCGCGAAAAGATCTTGCGCGAAGAGAGCGATCGGATCTTGCGGGAGCGCCTTTAGCAACACGGGCGGCAGAGAAACGCGCTCGAAACGCGCCCTGGGCGGCTCGGGCCGCCGTGCTCATGCGGTCGCTCAATCGTTGCTCCTCTCGCACCGCCGCGCATTGACCGGTCAGCGCGCGTAGTCCGGATCGTTGGCGCCGGGGTAATCCCGATCGCATGGAACGGTTCACGCATCCTGCGTTACCCATCAAGGCTTTGGCGATCACGCGGGAGTGCCTCATGACAACGATCAACCTAGGACACGCATCTTGAACTGTTTCAGCGCTTCTCTCAATCACTTCGCACTTGCACGAGCAGTACCCACGAACGTGCCCGATTCGGCCACTACCCTATCGTCGAGATCTCGCGAGTTAATGGCCGCGTTCGACGAGCTGGTCCGCGACTACCACGGCAATGGCCGACTGCCGGACCCGAGCCACGTCGTCTGCGAATGCATGAAGCACCGCAAGTTGGGCCTGCTGCGCGAGGTTCTGGCGTTCTTCAAGGAGACGGGGGACTTGCACATACAGGGCCCGATGGATGAGGCAGGGTGGGAAACCTTGGCCATGGCAATTCCCCATGGCTTCTCCCTCGCAGTGCTGACGCTTTCGGATCTTGTCATTGACAGATTCGCAGTCGAGCCGCTGTTCCAGGCGCTGAGCAAGATGCCTGCGCTCGTCGACCTGCGCCTCCACAGGGTCGGAGCCGAGGCTGGAGTGATGAATGCTTCGGAATGTCTGGCCTTTAAACAGCTCAAGGCCCTTAGCGTCGTTGAAGCTGGCTTTCTGGAACCAGACTACGCTCCAGAAAACAAACTCAGCGTCTGTGACTTGCTGGTCAAGGTTTTGGGGGCTTGCCAAGTCCAGAATCTGAGCATCAGCGGCTTGCGTTTCGAAGTTTCTGGCATGAATGAATGGCTGAAGCAGGGGCCGGTTGTCACGGTCGACCAGCACGCAAGCCTGGGCGAGGCGATCTGCCGGCAATCCGAATTGCAGGTGTTGCGGATCAAGCAGTGCATCGCCTGGGCGAATGTCCTGGGGAAATGGGATCCTGAGCAAGGTTCAGGGCCTCATCTTGTCCACAAGATACCCGTGGACAAGATGCCCAGCCTTCGATTGCTGGATCTGGGCGGAAGCCGTCTTTCGGCCAGGACGACGGCGTGGATCCTCAACACGCTGGGACAAAACGGCACTTGCCTGGGCATCTGAACCTGCGCGGCAACTTCATCGGAGACGGCACTGTTGCTGCGATGGCATTCCTGCTGATGAGCAACAGGACGCTGCTGTCACTCTCATTCGAAGATGCCAAGTCCGCCCTTGACGGTGCTAAACACGTCATCAATCACGGCAAACTGAAGATGCTGACCGGGGCGTTGGAGCACAACACGACGTTGCGCCATCTCAGATTCGAGGCTGCTCCCGGTCTCGACTGCCGTGCCCTCCTTGCTTGTCTCAAGCGCAACAGAGAGGCCTTCAAGGCTTCTGTTTTGCGCGCAATGCTGAACAGTTCGGGGCATCGGCTCTCGAACGACCTGTTCGATCACCTGGTTGAAAAAGGGGCACGGTACCTGGACGAGGGCGACGCCTTGCGCCTGTCCTCGGTCAACAAGGAGGCATTGGACGCGAGCCATCGCCTCCCTCGAGAAGATGGCGCTTCAAAGTGAAGCCGGCAATTCGTGGCGTGCCCTAGGGGAAATCCCCGCCCCATTGGGCAAGGGAAGGCCGGCACGCGTCGCTACGATGACCTGGCGCGATGCGCTCCGGCCTCGCGTCCCTTGCAGGAGAACGCGCATCGTGGCAACCCGGCAATCGAAGACAGTGCTGCGCGGCACCGACGGCCGGCTGATGTGGCTCGGCCCCTCGCGCGTGTTCTATGCCGGCCTCCTGGGCGCGACCTCGCACCGCAGCCTGGGTGGCCATGGGATCTACGTCTCCCCCACCGGCGAGCCGCTGCGCATGCGCGTGGCCGGCGGGGCGTGGCAAAGCGGTGAGTTGCTGGCGGTGCCGGCCCGGGTGTCGCACCAGGTGGCGACCGAGCATCCGTTGGTCCTCAACCTGCTGCTCGAATCGGAATCGGTCGATGCGGCCCGCCTGCCGCCCTTCCTGCGCCACTGCGGGCCGGTCGAGGCCCCCGCCATCGCACAGCGCGTGCGCGACGGGCATGCACAACTGCTCGCGCGCCGTGAAGGCCCGGCCGGCTTCCCCGATTTCGACGAGCTCTTCTTCGGCGGCACGCTGCCCCCGCCGGCGCTCGACGCCCGCATCCGCGAGGCGATCGCGCGCATCAACGCCGACCCCGCCGCCCCCAGCCCGGCCGAGGCATGCGCTGCCGCGGTGGGCTTGTCCTTCTCGCGCTTCCTCCATCTGTTCAAGGCGCAGACCGGCGTCACCTTCCGCGCCTTCCGTGCCTGGAAGCGCGCCCGCAGCCTGCTCTACCACGTGGACCAGCCGGGCAGCCTGACCGACATCGCGCTCGACACCGGCTACCCCGACTCCACCCATTTCAGCCACTCGATCCGCCAGGTCTACGGCCTGCGGCCCAGCGACATCCTCGCCGGATCGCGCCGCCTCGCAGTGCATCGATGAGGCTGCGCCCGGCGGCCGGGCAGGCCATGCGGGAGAACCCTCTGCCCCGCATGGACGGGCGGCCCTATAAACCGCCAATCCCACCGAGGCGCCGTTGCTTCAAATCCTCCAACTCCTGCTCTCAGGCATTGCGCAAGGCTGCATCTACGGCCTGATCGCGCTGGGGTTCGTGCTGATCTACAAGGCCACCGAGACGGTGAGCTTCGCCCAGGGCGACCTGATGATGCTGGGCGCCTTCTGCGCCTTCGCCGGGGTCACGATGGCGGGCATGCCCTTCTGGCTGGCGGCGCTGCTCGCCATCGCGGCAATGGCGGCCTTCGGCGTGCTGCTGGAGCTGGTGGTGATCCGGCCCATCCTCGGGCAACCGCAGTTCTCGATCGTGATGCTGACCATCGGCATCGCCTACGTGGCACGCGGGCTGATCACCATGATCCCCGGCATCGGCACCGACACGCACGCGCTCGCCGTGCCCTACAAGGACGAGATCTGGAAGCTCGGCGCGCTGGTCGTCAACGTGGAGCAGGCGGCGATCATCGGCGCCACGGCTGTCCTGTGCGGGCTGCTCTTTGCGATGTTCCGCTACAGCAAGCTGGGCATCGCGATGCAGGCCTCCTCGCAGAACCAGCTGGCGGCCTACTACATGGGCATCCCGGTCAAGCGGCTCAACGGACTGGTATGGGGGCTGGCCGCGGCGGTGGCCGCCATCGCCGGCATGCTGCTCGCGCCCATCACCTTCGTTCACGCGAACATGGGCTTCATCGGGCTCAAGGCCTTTCCGGCGGCGGTGGTGGGCGGCTTCGGCAGCCTGCCGGGCGCGATCGTCGGCGGGCTGGTGATCGGCATCGTCGAGTCCTTCGCCGGCTTCTACCTGCCGGACGGCTTCAAGGACACGGCGCCGTACATCGTGGTCCTGGTCATGCTGATGGTCAAGCCGAATGGGCTGTTCGGCGAGAAGCTCAGGAAAAAGGTCTAGGCCGGCATGCGTTTCATCTTCAAGACCAGCTACGCCCAGGACATCGCCCTGGCCAGGCACGGCGGCCACGTGTTCTGGTACGGCCTGCTGGGTGCGGTGCTGATCGCGGCGCCCTGGGTCCTGCCGGAGTACTGGCTGGCGCAGCTGACCTTCGTGCTCATCTACGGCATCGTCGGCCTGGGCCTGATGCTGCTGGCCGGCTTCACCGGGCAGTTCTCGATCGGGCATGCAGCCTTTCTCGGTACGGGTGCGTACACGCAGGCGGTTCTGGCCAATGCGGGCGTGCCGTTTCCGATTGCGCTGGCGGCGGCGGCGGCGCTGTCCGCGGCGGTAGGCGTCGTGGTGGCGCTGCCCGCGCTGCGGGTGAAGGGCATCTACCTGGGCATTGCCACGCTGGCATTCGGCTTCATCGTAGAGGAGGTATTCGCCCGCTGGGAGCGCGTGACCGGCGGCAACTCGGGGCTGCACGTGAAGTCGCCCAGGCTCTTCGGGCTGGACATCAGCTCGAGCGAAAGCTTCTACATCGTGTGCCTGCTGATCGCGGTGCTGTGCACCTTCGCGATCCTGAACCTGCTGCGCTCGCCCACGGGCCGTGCCTTCGTCGCCATCCGTGACTCGGAGATCTCGGCCCAGAGCATGGGCATCCACCTGGCGCGCTACAAGACGATGTCCTTCGCCATCTCGGCGGCGCTGGCGGGGCTGGGCGGGGCGCTGTATGCGCACAAGCTCAGCTTCATCTCGCCGGACCAGTTCAACATCCTGCAGTCCATCGATCTCCTGCTGATGGTGGTGATCGGCGGGTTGGGCTCTGTGCATGGCGCCTTCCTGGGCGCGATCTTCCTGATCGCGATGCCGCAACTGATCGCGCTGGGCAAGGACTGGCTGCCGCCGGTGATCGGGCAGGCGCCGGGGCTGCAGGGGCTGGTCTACGGGCTCGTGCTGATCGGCTTCGTGCTCTTCGAGCCGCTGGGACTGTACGGGCGCTGGCTCAAGGTGCGCACCTACCTGCAGCTCTTTCCGTTCTATCGCAAGGGGCTGTTCAAGCGGCAGAAGGCCTTCACCAAGTCGGACCGCTTGAGATGATGACTGCCCCCCAGCTTGCGACTTCGTCTGCTGCGCCCGCCCCCGAGGGGGAGGCCCGGCCGCCTTGGGGCGGCCCGGCGGTGGCCGGCGCCGACGTGCTCCTCTCGGCCAACGATCTGAGCGTGCGCTTCGGCGGCGTGCTGGCGGTCAACAAGGTGAGCTTCGAGGTGCGGCGCGGCGAGGTGTTCACGCTGATCGGGCCGAACGGCGCGGGCAAGACGACAGTCTTCAACCTGATCAGCCGCATCTACACGCCGACCACGGGCGAGATCCTGTGGCACGGCGGGGAGGGCGCGCCGGTCGTGCTGACCGCGCATGCGCCGCACGAGATTGCGGCGCTGGGCATCGCGCGCACCTTCCAGAACATCGAGCTCTTCGAGCATGCGACGGTGCTGCACAACCTGCTGATCGGGCGCCACACGCATCGGCGCTCCGGCTTCTGGAGCGAGATCTTCTTCACCCCGGCCACCCGGCGCGCCGAGATCGAGGCGCGCGAGAAGGTGGAGCAGGTGATCGACCTGCTGGACCTGCAGCATTACCGCGATTCGATGGTGGCGGGGCTGCCTTATGGCGTGCGCAAGGTGGTGGAGCTGGCGCGCGCGCTGTGCACCCAGCCGAAGCTGCTGCTGCTCGACGAGCCGTCCTCCGGGCTCAACGTGGAGGAGACGGCGGACATGGCCTTCTGGATCCAGGACATCCAGAAGGAGCTGGGCATCTCGGTGCTGATGGTGGAGCACGACATGTCGCTGGTGTCGAAGGTGTCGGACCGGGTGCTGGCGATGAACATGGGGGAGGCGCTGGCTTCCGGGACGCCTCGGGAGGTGCAGTCGGATGCTCGTGTCGTGGAGGCCTACCTGGGGACTGTGGACGATCTGAGCAGCTTGAGGAGGGTGGCTTGATGGAGGCAGTCCCCCATGGACGGGCGCCCGGCATGCGGTGCGGGCCGGGCGACGACAACACCGTCCTCCAGCTGCTCAACGTCGAAAGCGCCTACGGCCCCATCAAGGCCATCCGCGGCGTCAGCCTCAAGGTTCGCCAGGGAGAGATCGCCACGGTGCTCGGCTCCAACGGCGCCGGCAAGACCACGATCCTCAAGACCATCTCCGGCATCATCGACCCGCGCAAAGGCAGCATCGAGTTCGAGGGCCGCAGCATCACCGCCCAGGACCCGGCCCACATCGTCCAGCAGGGCCTCAGCCACGTCCCCGAGGGCCGCGAGGTCTTCCCGCTGCTGTCGGTCAGGGACAACCTGTTGATGGGCGCCTACACCCGAAGCGACCGCGACGGCGTGGCGCGCGACATGGAGACCGTCTACGCCTACTTTCCCATCCTGCGCGAGCGCGCCACCCAGCACGCCGGCCTGCTCTCCGGCGGCCAGCAGCAGATGCTCGCCATCTCGCGCGCCATCATGGCCGCGCCCAGGCTGATCCTGCTCGACGAGCCCAGCCTCGGCCTGTCGCCCAAGCTCACGCGCGAGATCTTCGAGATCGTGGTGCGCATCAACCGCGAGCGCGGCACCACCATCCTGCTGGTCGAACAGAACGCCAACATGGCGCTCAACGCCTCCGACTACGGCTACGTGCTCGAGAACGGCCGCATCGTGATGGAGGACACCTGCGAGCGCCTGCGCGAGAAGGAGGACATCAAGGAGTTCTACCTCGGCCTGAAGGACGAGGGCGTGCGCGGCGAGCGGCGCTGGAAGAAGAAGACCTGGAGGTGAAGGCCATGCAGGGACTCTGGGACACCGCCCACATCCAGCCGCGCCACGACATCGTCATGCCGGGCGAGACCATCCCGGCCGTCTTCTGGAACGCCGTTGCCTCGCGCGGCGACCGCGTGTGGATGCGGCAGAAGCAATTCGGCATCTGGCACAGCTGGAGCTGGCGGCAGACCGCCGAGGCGGTGCGCGAGATCGCCGGCGGCCTGATGGCCCTCGGCTTCGCGCCCGGCGAGTGCGCCTCCATCCTCGCCAACACAGTCGTCGAATGGGTGCTGGCCGATCTCGCCGTGCTCAGCTGCGGCGGCGTGGCCAACGGCATCTACCCGACCGACGCCGCCTCGCAGGCGCACTACATCTGCGAGGACTCTCGCACCACCGTGCTCTTCGTCGAGGACGACGAGCAGCTCGACAAGGCGCTGGAGGTGCGCACCGGGCTGCCGCTCCTGCGCAAGGTGATCGTGTTCGACATGGAGGGGCTGCGCGATCTGCACGATCCCGGCGTCATGAGCCTGGAGGCCTTGCGCGCCCTCGGCCGCGAGCACCTGCAAGCTCACCCGAAGGCGCTCGAGCAGCGCATCGCCGCCTGCCGCCCCGAAGATCTCGCGATCCTGGTCTACACCTCGGGCACCACCGGCAAGCCCAAGGGCGCGATGCACTCCCACCGCGGCCTGGTCCACACCGTGCGCGGCTACAACACCCTCGTGGCGCAGGACGAGCACGACGAACGCATGTGCTTCCTGCCCCTGTGCCACATCGCCGAGCGCCTGGGCGGCGAGTACTTCTCGATGTACACCGGCGCCATCCTGAACTTCGTCGAGAACCCCGAGACCGTGCCCGAGAACGTGCGCGAGATCGCGCCCACCGTCTTCACTGCCGTGCCGCGCGTGTGGGAGAAGTTCTACTCGAGCGTGATGATCGCCCTCAAGGAGGCGAGCGGCCTGCAGCAGGCGGCGTACGCCTGGAGCATCGGCGTGGGCAGCGCCATCGCCGAGCGCGTGCTCGCGGGCCGGCCGGTCGGTGCCGGATGGCGCCTCAAGTTCCGGCTGGCGCGCTGGCTTGCGCTGGACAACGTGCGCAAGCTCATCGGCATCCACCGCGCGCGCTTCCTGGTCACCGGCGCGGCGCCGATCTCGCCCGAGCTGGTCAAGTGGTACCTGGCGCTCGGCGTCCCCATGGTCGAGGTCTGGGGCATGACCGAGACCTGCGGCGCCGCCACCGGCGTGCCGGCCGGGCGCATCAAGCCCGGTTCCATCGGCCCGGCCGCGGGCTACAACGAGGTGCGTCTCGATCCCGCCACCGGCGAGATCCTGGTGCGCGGCACCAACGTCTTCATGGGCTACCTCAACCTGCCCGGGAAGACCGCCGAGACCATCGACGCCGATGGCTGGCTGCACACCGGCGACGTCGGCACCGTCGACGAGGACGGGTATTTCCGCATTACCGACCGGATGAAGGACATCATCATCACGGCAGGCGGCAAGAACATCACGCCCAGCGAGCTGGAGAACGAGCTCAAGTTCAGCCCCTACATCACCGACGCCGTGGTGATCGGCGATGCCAGGCCCTATCTGACGGTGATCATCATGATCGACCAGGAGAACGTCGAGAAATTCGCCCAGGACCACGACGTGCCCTTCAGCAACTACCAGAGCCTCACGCGCGCACAGGAAGTGCAGGACCTGATCCAGGGGGAGCTCGACCGCGTCAACGCGAAGTTCGCCCGCGTCGAGCAGATCAAGAAGTTCTTCCTGCTGGAGACGCAGCTGAGCGCCGAGGACGAGGAGCTCACCCCCACCATGAAGCTCAAGCGCAAGCTCGTGCAGGCCAAGTACGCCGAGCGCATCGACGCCATGTACGCCTAGTTTTTTGCCACAACCGAGGAGACCACGCCATGAAGATCCAGGCTCTGATTCCGCTGGCAGCGACTGCCGGCCTTGCACTGAGTTCCGGCCTGGCCGGCGCGCAATCGCAGGGCGTCACCAAGGACGAGATCCGCATCGGCACCATCCAGGACCTGTCGGGCCCACTTGCCGGCTTCGGCAAGCAGGCGCGCAACGGCATGCAGCTGCGGGTGGATGAGCTCAACGAGCAGGGCAACGTCAATGGCCGCAAGCTCAAGCTCTTCGTCGAGGACTCGGGCTACGACCCCAAGAAGGCGGTGCTGGCCGCGCAGAAGCTGGTCAACCAGGACAAGATCTTCATCATGGCCGGCCACATCGGCACCGCCCAGAACATGGCGGCCATGCCGGTGCAGTTCGAGAAGAACGTCGTCAACTTCCTGCCCATCACCGCGGCGCGCGAGATGTACGAGCCGCACCACAGGCTCAAGTACTCCTTCGCCGCCACCTACTACGACCAGATCCGCCTGGCACTGCCCAAGATGATCAAGGACAAGGGCGCCAAGAAGGTCTGCACCATCTACCAGGACGACGAGTTCGGCCTCGAGGTGCAGCGCGGCGCCGAGGCCGGCCTCAAGACCGTGGGCATGGAACTGGCCGAGAAGACCTCGTACAAGCGCGGCGCCACCGACTTCTCGTCACAGGTCGCGAAGATGAAAGCCGCCAACTGCGACCTGGTCGTGCTGGGCACCATCATCCGCGAGACCATCGGCACGGTGGGCGAGGCGCGCAAGACCGGCTTCAACCCGACCTTCCTCGGCTCCAGCGCCGCCTACACCGACCTGATTCACAAGCTGGGCGGCAAGGCCGTGGAGGGCGTCTACGCCACCCACACGGTGCAGCATCCCTATCTCGACGAGGCTTCGCAGCCGCTGCGCTTCTGGGCCAACAAGTACAAGACCAAGTTCAACGAGGACCCGACGGTGTTCTCGGTCTACGGCTACGCGATCATCGACCAGTTCATCAAGGCTGCGCAGAAGGCCGGGCCCAATCTCACGACCGACAGCTTCGTGAAGGCGATGGACACGATGACCTTCGAGCCCGACATGTTCGGCGCGCCGAAGAGCACGTACACCGCCACCAAGCGATTGGGCAACGAGCTGTCGCGGCTGTCGCAGATCGTGGATGGGAAGTGGAAGGTGGTGTCGGATTACGTGGCGCCTTGAGGTGGGCAATTTCGATTGCCGGATGCTTGCCGTTACTCTGGCTCTGCGCCGGCGTGTGTCGGCCATCCAAGCCACGGTACG
The DNA here is from genome assembly GCF_001541225.1 of Variovorax sp. WDL1. Taxonomy (GTDB): domain Bacteria; phylum Pseudomonadota; class Gammaproteobacteria; order Burkholderiales; family Burkholderiaceae_C; genus Variovorax. The sequence continues at coordinate 37,832 of NZ_LMTS01000009.1, forward strand.
AACGCCCGGTCCCAGACGATGCCCGTGAGGAAAGCTATAGCTTCTTGAATGCCTGCTCCAAATCATTGACCATTTCAAATGGAGAAGACCTGGTAGAGCTTGCAAGGTCCAGCGCCAGTTCGATAGGGTAGGCAAGCAGGTCGATGCTGCCGTCTTCAACCTGTTGAGTGAATCCTGACGCGTAGCCAACCTTTTCATAGATCGTTAGATTGGCCCGGACTGCCGTCTCCTGCTCGCTCAGGCACAGGGCCGTCCTGGCACGTCGGATGTGTTGATTCGGATACATGATTTCTCTTACGGTAAGACAAGCCGGGGAACGAACCTTGGGCTAGGGCTGTATCTCGGTGTGATCTGGCTGCGCGGATTCGCCCACTGCGGAATCCAGAGCCCAGGGCTGTCCGGAGCGTAGTCATACTTCGTCGGATCCCATGGCTCGGCATCGCCGTTCGGGTCCGCCTCACACTGTCCGTCCTTCAATTTTTTCTGTCCAGGCCAAGGCTTCTTTGCATTTGGCGGCCAAGTCCCATCGTCATCACCATCGCTAAATCGGCATCGGCCCGTTGGCCCTGGGCAGGTAGATGTACTGCGTGCTGCCCGCACTGTTGGCTCCGCCCATGCCGGTCTCGGCGAGCAGGCTTCCGTCCTCGTCGTACATGAACGCGAAGCCCAGCTTCTCGGCGTCGCGGGGACTCGGCCCACACAGCTTGGTAAGGAGAGTTAGATCCGCTATTTCTTCAGCAGAACGAGGTACCAAGCGACGTAGAGGGCAAGCAGCACAAGTGCGAGCATCTGCCCTTGGGCACACAGCCTTTTTCCTTCCTCGTCGTACTTGTCCTTACTGAATGACCACCAGAAGAGCCATCCGACCGAGCGATCAGAACTGGAGGCTTTCTCGTTGAGGTGATCGTTGGCCTTTAAACCAAGCACGATGTAGGTCACTCCAAAAGCCGCTGAGGCGATCAGCAGAATCAAAGTCCAGATGGTCATGGCAAAGGCTCCATAGGCCCCATGTCAAGGGAGGGCAGCGGAATTGGCGGCGACACAAAGACACCCAAACGGAGGCATATCCGCGCATCGCGTTTGACACCAGGGCTAATGAAGAGACCTCCAAATCTCTTGGGAACAGGGGCTCCGGGCGGATCCATCTGCTTCGGCACGCCGCCCTCATGCTTGCAGCTCTGAGGCGGTGGCGGAGGGAGGGGGGCATCACAAATCTCGACGCCTCCGCCAAACGTGGGCTCGGCGCTCATCGACGTCGGCTCCATCCCCCCCGTAATGCAAGCCAGGCCCATGCACCCAAATGCGTTCACGTTAGGCGCGCCCCGACTCCGCCCCTGTGGACTACCGCCGCCCATCAACCCCAGCGGATCGGAGTATCGCAGCGGATTTCCGTGCACATAGCCGAACCTGTTCAGGTCGTCATATAGGCCGAGCGGATCGCCTTGCAGGTATCTGCCCAGCGCGGCGCTGTAGCTTCGGAAGTAGTTGTAGAACAAGCCCGACTCCTTGTCGTAATACTGACCTGGCCAACGCAGGTTGAACACGAACTCAGCAAAGCTCGTGACGCCAGGATTCGGCGTGACATCAAGGTCGGCAAACCTGTTGTGTGCCGTGGTCGGCTTCGTGTCGCCGAATGCCGAGTAGCTCCATTGCCAAACCACTTGGCCGTTGCTATCGGTCAGTCGCCTGGGCGTGTTGAGGTGGTCGCTGTGCACCGCGTAGATCTGGCCGTTGATCACCGCCGCAATCGGCATCGGCCCGTTGGCCGTGGGCAGGTAGATGTACAAGCCGCGTCATCACCGCGCCATCACCGCCCTCACGCCAACCTGAACTCCTGCGCCTGCCTCACCACCGCCGCCTTGTCGAAGGCATTGATCTCGTCGATCAGCTCGTTGGTGAACACGTTGCGCAGGTCACCCAGCTGCTGCGGCAGCTGCGGGTTGGCGGTCGAGCGCGCGGTGATGGCGACGATCTGCTGCCATTCCTCCTGGCTCGACGCGCCCCAGCGCTGGTCGGGGTCGTCCGGGCGCCGGATCCAGTTGTCCTTGCGCCGCCCGAGGATGAGCTCGATCTCCTTGCGGCTCTCCGCGTCGGACTTGTTCCTCGACTTCGTCTCGGGGTAAAGCGCCCAGTGGATGTTGATCGCCTCGCCCAGGTTGGTGTGCGCGAACAGGGTGGACTTGGCGACCGCGCGGAAGAAGCCCACCACCGCCTTGCGGTCTTCCTTGAGGTCCTTCTTGCGAATGCCCATCCAGCCGGCACCCAGCCGCGCATAGTTGGGCGGCAGGTCCAGGTAGCGCAGCGGCATGCCCACCGCCTCGATGCGCGCGGCGGCCGTGTCGTAGGTGACGATCGCATCGACGTTCCCCTGCGTCAGCGCGGTGCCGGCCACGCCCGAATCGCCGACGGCGATGAAGTTGATGTCCGACGCGTTCATGCCGAGCTCGCCGTACATGGTCTGCAGCGCGAAGACGCCGCCGTCGCCCTGGTTGCGGATGCCGATGCGCTTGCCCGCCAGGTCCTTGATCGTCTTCACCGGGCTATCAGGCTTGACCACCACCACGTTGGCGTTGCGAGGCAGCCAGTTGTAGACCGCGATGATGCCCAGTTGCGGCTCCTTGGCGATGGCCGGCAGGTACACCCCGGGCGCGAGCGATCCGAATTCGGCCTGCCCGCGCGCGATGCCGACCATCGCCTGGTTGACGCTGCTCATGTTGACGAAGTCGAGTTCGACTCCCTCCTGCTCGAAGTAGCGCAGCTTCGGATGCCGGCCGCAGGTGATGAAGCATTGCTGCGCATCGACGATGCCCACGGAATTCGCGCCGCGGAACACTTTGCGGCCCTGGGCCGTGACGCCCGCGGCCCAGACCGCCGCAAGGCCGCCGAGTCCCAGGTTGAAGTGACGTCGATCGATCATGGGGTGCCCTCGCTTTCTGAAGAAGATGGGATTGGGGGTTGTGAATCAGGCGCTCACGGTCTTGTGCGCGTCCTCGACCGGCATCCAGCCCAGTACGCGCCGGCGCACCAGCCGCAGCGCGCCGGTCAGCGCGACGCCGATGAGGGACAGGATCACGAACACGGCGAAGCTGCCGCCGGTGTCCAGCCGTGCGTCCATCTGCAGGATCAGCACGCCCAGGCCGGCCTGCGCGCCGATGAACTCGCCCACCACGGCACCGACCACGGAGAAGGCCGCGGCCATGTCCAGGCCGGCGAAGATATAGGGCAGCGCGCTCGGGAACTTGGCCTTGACGAAGATCTGCCAGCGCGTGGCCGACAGCGAGCGCAGGAGGTCGATGCGGTCCAGGTCGATGGCCTTGAAGCCGGCGATGCTGGTCACCAGCACCGGGAAGAAGGTGAGCATGCTGACGATGGCCACCTTGGAGCCGATGCCGAAGCCCATCCACATGACGATGATCGGCGCCACCGCCACCTTGGGCAGGCTCTGCAGCGCAGCGATGTACGGCCGCAGCAGCACCTCGAGGAAATCGAGCTCCGAGATCACGATGCCCAGCAGCAGCCCGATGGCGCTGCCGACGAAGAAGCCGAGGAGGATTTCGACCAGCGTGATGTACGAGTGGAACCAGAAGCCGTCGCGTGCCAACGGCCCCGTGGCCAAGCCCTGGTACATCGCGACCGCGACGTCGCTGAAGGGCGGAAGCAGGAACTTCGGCACCTCGAAGAAGCGCACGCCGAACTCCCACGCCGCCAGCAGCACGACCAGCAGCAGGAGGGAATTGAAGCGCATCGAGCGGAAGACCGACCGGCGTGCGCGTGCGGGGCGACGGGCCGCTGGGTCATGCAGGGCGGACAGGGGGGTGCTGTGGGATGACATGGTTCGTTCGCTCCGTGGCGGGTTCAGTCCAGAGAGGCCTCGTGGTGGAAGATGCCGCGGATCTCGTGCGCGGCCGCGGTGAACACCGGCGAGCCGGTCACGTCGAGGTCGCGCGGGCGCGGCAGGTCGACCTGGATCACGCGCTCCAGCGAGCCCGGTCGCGGCGTCATCACGAACACCACGTCGCCCAGGAAGATCGCCTCGGGGATGGAGTGCGTGATGAGGATCACCGTCTTGCCGCTGGCGCTCCAGATGCGCTGCAGCTCGAGGTTCATCTGCTCGCGGGTCATGGCGTCGAGCGCGCCGAAGGGCTCGTCCATCAGCAGGATCTTGGGGTCGTGCAGCAGGGCCCGCGCGATCGAGGCACGCTGTTGCATGCCGCCGCTGAGCTGGCGCGGCAGCTTGTCCTCGAAGCCGTCGAGCCGCACCATGTGCAGCAGCTCCATGGCGCGCTGGCGCGCCGCCTTCATGTCCAGGCCCAGCACCTCGGCCGGCAGCATCACGTTTTCGAGGATGGTGCGCCAGGGCAGCAGGATCGAGTTCTGGAACACGAAGCCCACGTCCCGCCGCGTGCCCTGGATCGGCTGGCCGTCAAGGCTCACGCTGCCGTCCGAGTAGTCGAGCAGGCCGGCGACGATCCGCAGCAGCGTGCTCTTGCCGCAGCCGCTCGGGCCCACGACCGTGACGAAGCTGCCCTCGGTGATCGAAAAGTTGATGTCGCGCAGCGCCTGCACCGCGCCCGGGCCAGGCGCACCGAAGGTCTTGCTGAGCCGCTGCACGCGGATGAATTCGGGCGCCGGCGAGCGGCTGGCTTCGAGGACTGGCATGTTCAGGACTCCTGGTTCGGCGATGCGAGGCAGAAACGGCGGATGTGGCCGGCGACAAGTTCCGGCGCCTGGATGCTTCCGGCATGGCCGACGCCGGCCAACGCGACCGCCTCGCAGCGCGGGATGGCCCGCGCCATGCCCAGCGTGACGGCGGGCGGCACGACGCGGTCGAGCTCGCCGGCGAGCAGCAGGGTGGGCACGTCGATGCGCTGCGGTGGCAGCGCAGGGCAGTCGGCGACCGCGGCAAAGCGGCGCTGCGAGCGCGCGGATGCGGGCTGCGTGCTGCGGAAGATGTCCTTCCACTGCGGCTGCGCGGCCAGGAAGGCGGGGGCGAAGAAGAGCTCGGCCAGCGCCTCGGCGGTGTCCGGCAGCCCCTTGCGGAGCTCGCCGATGCGCGCCACGCCTTCGGGGTTCAGCGCCTCCAGCCGTTCGGGCAGCGGCCAGGTGCTGCCGAGCACCAGCCTCTGCACGCACTGCGGATGCCGTATCGCGAGCGCCTGCGCCACGCGACCGCCGAAGGAGGTCCCGTAGACATGGGCGCGCTCATGGCCCAGGGCTTCGAGCAGCGCTTTTGCATCGTCCGCCAGTTGCAGCAGGGTCGCGGGCGTTTCCGGTCCCTGCGTCTCGCCGCAATCGCGCTGGTCGTAGGCCAGCACCGTGAAGTCGCGCGCCAGGTGCGGCGTGATCGCATCGAACATGCGGTGGCTGCCTTCGGCGCCGTGCATCAACAGCAGCAGCGGGCCGGCGCCGCTGCGCGTGAAGGCCGTACGGGCATCACCCGTCCTGCGGGTCTCAAGCACGCTGCGCCTCCTCGCGCGTGTCGAAGGTCAGCTCGACCTTCAGGCCCTGCGGGTCGTGCAGGAAGATCTGGTGCAGCGGCCAGCCTTCTACCGGCGCCTCCTGGAACTGGATGCCCTGCTGCACCAGGAAGTCGCGCGTCTGCTGGATACCGTGCGCCCGGAAGGAGATGTGGTCGAGCGGGCCCGTGTTCGATGCCGGCCGCTCGTCGGCGAAGGCCGCCAGGTGCACCAGCGGCTGCCCTTCGGCATAGAGCCAGTAGCCGTCGAAGGGCATGACCGGGCGCGCGCCGGGCGTCAGCTGCAGCAGCCGCGTGTAGAAGTCCAGCAGCGCCGGCAACTGGTCTTGCTGGCAGCGGATGGTGAAATGGTTGAGGCCGGAGACTTGCATGGTGCCTTGTTCCTTTCCTGCTAGAGCGAGAGGATCCGTTGCAGGCTGCCACCCAGCTCGGCCACCGGATCGTGGGGCAGCCAGGCCATGCGCCAGGCGACGTGGCCGTCGGGCCGCACCAGCACCGCGCCGCGCTGGCCCATGTGGATGCCATCGGCTTCGTGCGCGGTCGTCATCTGGCGCACCTGGATCGGCACGCCGGCCTTCTGCGCGACCGCGCGGGCGGCATCCATCCAGCCATCTGCCCTCGGGCCCGCCACCAGCACGAAATCCTTGTCGAACCAGTCCAGCGTGGAGCCGAGCCGTGCGAGGTCGGTCCAAAGGTGCGGGAAGCGTCCGCCGGGGCGGTCCGAGGGCTGGTAGTAGCGCGGCTGGTGCGGCGTCTTGACGGTGCCGTCGGGCACCACCGCGCCCGCGTCGTAGCTGAAGCCCAGGTCCTGGCCCGAGCTGTGGACGTGGTTGTCGGTGTCCTTGATCCAGAAGTCCATCTGCTCGCGGTTGCGCGAGCGCAGGGCCCGGTCGGTCTGGTCGAAGCGCGAGCGGTTGCCCAGGCTGAAGTCGGCGTTCGACTCGGCCACCGGCCGGCGCTCGGCGTCGTAGCTGTCGAGCAACCCCGCTCCGGCGCGGCCGTCCAGCACCAGCCTCAGCTTCCACGCGAGGTTGTGCGCGTCCTGGATGCCGGAGTTCATGCCGAAGCCGCCGTTGGGTGGAAAGCGATGCGCGGCGTCGCCGATCAGGAACACCCTGCCGCGGCTGAAGCGCGCCGCCACCTGCCGGCTCAGGCGCCAGGTCGACCGGCTGATCACCTTCACCGCCAGGTCGGGGATGCCGGCGTGCAGGCGCGCCAGCGCGACGACCTCATCGTCGGTGCGCGGAAGCGGGCGCTCGTCCTTCTCGGTCCCGACCTGCACCACGCTGAGCCAGCGGTCCCGGCCGTTGGTGTTGAGCACGGTGCCGATCGAGCCGTCGGGCGTGCCGGGCACGACGCGGTACCCGGCAGTGGTGTCGATGCGCGGCAGGTGCGAGAGGTCGGCCATCCAGTAGTCGTTGGCCATTACGGCCAGCGTCGAGGGCCCGCGCATTTCGATGTCGGCCTGCCGGCGCACGCTGCTGCCGGCACCGTCGGCGCCGATCAGGTAGGCGGCCTGCCACTGCTGCGTCTCGCCCGTGGCGAGCGAACGGGTGGTGACGACGACGCCGTCGTCCTGCCGGGAGAAGCCGGCGAACTCGGTCCGGTAGAGGATGCGCCCGTGCTTCGCGGACTGTAGAAGGCGGAACAGCTCCTCCTCCACCACGTCCTGCGACACGATGCTCTTCCACGACGGCGACTGCCCGGTGTTCAGCTCGGGGTTGGTGCGTCCGTACTCGTAGCCGGAGAGCGAATCGACGATGGCGAAGACGTCGGTGCCCGCAGGCAGGCCGCGCGCGCGCACCCGGCCCTCGATCCCCCACTGGCGAAACAGCTCCATCGTGCGGGTGCTGCAGCCGCGCGCCTTTGGATGGGTGGTGACGCCCTCGGCGCGCTCGACCAGCACGAAGTCGATGCCGAAGCGTTCCAGCAGCACGGCCATCGATAGGCCGACCGGGCCGCCGCCGACGATGAGGATGCGGGTGGTGTTCACGTGGTTTCTCCTTGGTTCCTGTTCATCGCCGCGGGCTCAGCGCCCCACGGCATAGCCCTGCATGCCGCGCGGGCTGGCGGCCGCGCGCAGCACCAGGCGGCCGCGCGCGTCCCGCACGCGGCTGCACGCGGAGATACGGCTCTCCGACCAGGGCTCGTTGAGGTGGACGTCATGACCCAGCTCGCGCAGCTGCGCGATCGTCGCCTCCGGAAAGCGCGGCTCGATGCTCAGGCGGTTCAGCGTGAGCGCGCGCGGCCAGAAGGACGAGGGGTAGTGCTTGACGTGGAAGGCCGGTGCGTCGATCGCCTCCTGCAGGTTCATGCCGTGCACCGCATGGCGCAGGAAGAAAGCGGTCGACCACTGGTCCTGCTGGTCGCCGCCGGGCGTGCCGAACACCATGCAGGGTTCGCCATCGCGCATCACCAGCGTGGGCGACAGCGTGGTGCAGGGCGCGACGCCGGACGCCAGGCTGTTGGGCAGGCCTTCGTCCAGCCAGGCCATCTGCAGCCGCGTGCCCAGCGCGAAGCCGAGAGAGGGGATCGCGGGGCTCGAGGAGAGCCAGCCGCCGGAGGGCGTGGCCGCGACCATGTTGCCCTGGCCGTCGATGACGCTGATCTGGCAGGTGTCGCCGACGAAGAGCTCGCGGTCGGCCCACTGCGCCACCGGCGGCAGCTTCAGGAAGGTGGGCTCGCCGACGCCGTAGCGGGTGTCTGCGGCGCGCAGGCTGCGTTCGCACACCCGCAGGTCGGGCAGGCGCGGGGAATGGCCGAGCGGGCAGCCGGGGTCGAGTGCACGTGCGGCCGCCAGCATGTCGACGCGCCCCCAGCGTTCGCGCGCGTAGTCGTCGCCCAGCAGTGCGTGCTGGGCCTCCGGGTCGGCGCCCGGCGCGCTGCCGTACCAGGCCAGCCGGTCGGCCAGGCTCAGCTTGGTGGCCTCCGCGATCGAATGGACGAAGCCCGGGCTCGTGGGCGCATGCTGCTCGAGTGACGCGTGGCGCAGCATCGCGAGGTTCTGCAGCATCAGCGGTCCCTGGCTCCAGAAGCCGCACTTGGCGACCTCGAATGCGCCGAAGCCCAGGGTCAGCGGCGCCTCCGCGTCGGGGCGCCACGAAGCCATGTCGTCCAGGCGCAGCAGGCCCGCATGGCGCTCGCCGCTGGTGTCGCGCGCCTTCTGCGTGCGGCAGAAGGCATCGATCTCCTGCGCGACGAAGCCTTGCTGCCAGATGCGCATCGCGGCCTCGATCACGGCGCAGCGGCCGGGGCCGGCCTGCTGTGCCTCCTCGGCCACGCGCGCCATCGTCGACGCCCATGCGGGCAGGCACATCAGGCTGCCGGGCCGGGGCACGCGTCCCTGGTCCAGCCACACGTCCGCCGACGAGTGCCACTCCTCGAGGAACAGGGGCCGCACCCCCAGGATCGCCTCCGCCAGGCGGGTGGATACGGGAAAACCTTCGCGTGCATAGCGTATCGCGGGCGCCAGCACCTCCTGCAGCGGCCAGCTGCCCTGCTCGAGCAGCATCGTCATCCAGGTCGCGAAGGCGGCAGGGACCGTGGCCGCCAGCAGGCCGATGCCCGGGACCTGTTCGAACCCGAGGCGCCCGAAGGCCTGGCGCGTGGCCTCGGCCGGCGCGCAGCCCTGGCCTTTCAGGGCGACGGCGCGGCGCTCGCGCTCGCTCCAGTACAGGATCGGCACCTCGCCACCTACCCCGTTGAGATGCGGCTCCACCACCTGCAGCACGAAGCCGGCGGCCACCGCCGCGTCGAAGGCGTTGCCGCCGCGCTCCAGCACGCCCATGGCAGTCTGCGCAGCCAGCCAGTGGGTGGAAGAGGCGACGCCGTGCGTACCGATGATTTCAGGGCGGGTGGTGAACATGCAGTGGCCGAAAAGAAAAAGGATGGCGGAACTCGGACGGCGTCTCCAGGCTTCGCCATAGAATCGCCGTTACGGATACGTAATGTGTCTATTACGGATCGGTAAGTCAAGAGAGTCCGATGCCCGGGCTTTCCCTGAGGCGACCGCCGATCGACGGGCACGAGAGAGGAACCATGCCGAGAAAAGCAGAGACGGAAGCGAAGCGGGCGAGCGTCGCCAGGGCCCGCAAGGCTCCTGCGGCCGCAGTCGCCGCCAACGATGGCAAGGCCTGGCGGCGCGCCGGCGGCGACCAGACCATGATCCACGAGCTGGGGCTGCGCATCCGGGCCGCGCGCGAGGAGAAGGCCCTGTCGCTCGCGCAGGTGAGCGAGCTGTCGGGCGTGCCCGGCGCCACGCTCTCGCGCATCGAGAACAGCAAGATGTCGCCGACCTTCAGCGTGCTGGCGCGCATCATGGTCGCGCTCGAGGTCGACTGGGTCGACCTGGTCGGGCCGAAGAAGCCGGCTCCCGGCGAGCCTGTCATGAGCTTCACCGAGGCCGGCGGCGGCATCGTGACGCAGGTGCGCGGCGAGCGTTGCGAGGTGCTGCACAGCGACGAGTCGGCCCAGTCGGCGCCGTTGCTGGTGGAGGTGCACTCGCGCAAGCTCAGCGACACCGGCGGTCTCGTCGGCCACCAGGGCGAGGAGTTCTGCTACGTGTTGTCCGGCGCGCTCGCCCTGCACATCGAGGGTCGCGAGCCCCGCATCATGAAGGCTGGGGACAGCGCGCTCTTCGACAGCACGACGCCGCATGCCTACCTGGCTGCGACGGCGGCCGGCGCGAAGATCCTGATCGTGGTGACGCGACCCTATGGCTCGCACATCCAGAGAGACATCCCCGGCTTGACCTGATCGCGCGCCCGAGGCCTGGGCGCTATAGGAGAATGGCCGCCTCCTCCAACAATTCACTCGAGCCCACCGAGACATGACCGCAGCAAGCCTGGACGAGCTGTTCTCCGAGAGCCATTCGCTCCCCTCGGTCCCGAAGGTGGTCCGGGACCTGATCGAAGTCCTGAGCAACGACAACGCGACGTTGTCCCAGGTGGCCCGCAAGATCGACGTGGACCAGGTGCTCACAGCCAGGATGCTGCGGCTGGCCAACTCGCCCTTCTACGGCGTGCGCCGGAAGATCTCGACGATGGAGGAGGCGATCCGGATGCTCGGCCTGTCATCGATCCGGACCCTGGTCATCAGCGCCAACCTCACGGGTACCTTCAAGAAAGTACCTCACGTGGACCTGCCGAAGTTCTGGCGCCATAGCCTGCGCGTCGCGTCCGCCTGCCGCCACCTGGCCGGCGCGAGCCGCGCCGCCGACCCGAACCTCGCCTTCACCGTGGGCAGCATGCATGCGATCGGGCACCTGATCATGTGCATCGTCATGCCCGACGAAATGGGGCCGCTCAACAAGGCCTGCCCGATCGACGCGATGGGCCGGCTGGACGCCGAGGAGCAGGCCTTCGGCTACCACTTCGGCGATGTCAGCGCGAGGCTGGCATCGCGCTGGAATTTCTCCGACGAGTTCGTCACCGCGCTCGGCGGGTTCGCGCGGCCGCTGCGCGTGCAGCCCTTCGATGCGCTGGCCGGCATCATGCACGTGGCCGTGTGGCGCGTGGCACTGGAGCGCGACGGGCCGGCGCTGTCATGCGATTTCGAGGCCTGGCCTTCGGAGGTCGGGCGCGCGGCCGGCCTCTCGCGGGAAAGCCTCGAGGACATGCCGACGCCCTCCGAGCTGGCCGCCGACCTCGAACTGATGATCGCCTGAGGCGACCAGGCGCCGCAGCCGCTTCCCGGCCACGCGCTAGAACCAATGCCCGACGACGGAATTCACGTCCGAGCGACAAGTTGCAGCGCGGGCCACGTTTCTGCGTCGTCCTTCACACCCCGCGGAGCAAGCCCGCACTTACGATGGCCGCACTCTCCAGATCGTTATACATGGAAACTTACCCGGATCCTCGCACCAACCCCGCCCCGGAGGCATGGGTGACGCAGCTGCGCATCATCACCGCTGCCGGGCGCTTTCATGCCGGAGAGGTGTCGGTGCAGCGCGCGATCGGCGAACTGCTGAGCCTCGTGCGCGATCTGCTGAAGCTCGAGGTGGTGTTCGTCAGCGAAGTCGTCGACGGCCGGCGCGTCTTCCGCTACATCGAGTCGCAGGACGGCGCGGCGCCCATCCAGCCCGGCCAATCCGCCCCGCTCGAAAAGACCATCTGCCAGCGCATCCTCGACGGCCGCATGCCGAACCTGGTGCGCGACGTCGAGGCCGTGCGCGAGGCACAGGGACTGCCGCGCACCTTCGAGGGCATGGGCACGCACGTCGGGGTGCCCGTCCGTATGGCGGACGGCAGGCTCTACGGCATGCTGTGCGGCTTCAACATGAGCGGTGGCCTGACCGAGCTGGACGAGCGCGACGTGCGGCGCCTCGAAGTCGCCGCAGGCGCGGCGGCGCGCTTGCTGGCCAGCGCGGACGGGCGCGAACACACGCCTTCCGACCCGCCGCTGAGCTAAACCCTGGCCTGCCTTCAGCCGGCCTTCTCGGAAGCGTCGAAGTCCAGCTCCACCTTCGCCCCGTTGGGGTCATGGCAGAACAGCTGCCAGGTCCCCGCACCCGCAATCACTGGGTCATTCTGCCCATGTCGGGCAAGAAGTC
>NZ_LMTS01000033.1:0-33855 GCF_001541225.1 Variovorax sp. WDL1
CCCAGCGCCAGCCCCAGCCCCAGCCCCAGCCCCAGCGCCAGCGCCAGCTCCAGCCCCAGCGCCGATCACCGGCGACGTCGTCGACAGCACCGGCCGCGTCATTGCCGACGCCTACCGCTCCCTGGCGTCCCGGCTGGCGAAGGCCGAGGGCATCAGCTATCGGTACGGCAGCGCGCCATCCGTAGACAACAGCGGCGTCCTGACGCTGTTCAAGCGTAGTGACCAGACCATGAGCTACCACGCCGGCACCTGGCAGGTCGGCGGCCCGGTCTCGGCCGACCCGGGCCTTTACTCGACCAATCAGGCGCACGTCGGCTTCGTGGCCGACGATCCGACAGCGCGCGTCGGCGTCGGAGACCTGCAGGTCTCGGCGGTCGATCGCAACACCTTCTCGCAGGCGCCGCAGCTGCCATGGCAGGAAGCGATGGCATGGGATGGCAGCGCCGGGCGCAACAACTACAACATCACCACCTACAAGAACGCAGGCCTGGTGACCGGCGATCCGGTAGCTGTGACGCGTTGCGGTGGCCGCACAGGCTTCTGCGCGACCTCCCTGGTGGCTTTCAACAACGGCCTGATCGGCACTGCAGGCAGCAACACGGCAAACAACCGGACCTCGCTGAAGCTGCCCGAGGGCAAGGTGCCGACCGGCATGGCAGTGACCAACAACAGCGAATACGCGTTGGTCACTGTATGGGATACCGTGGCGCTGAAGGGCCAGGTCGCGGTGATCTCGCTGGCCGGGCTCTGCAACAACTGCGATCCCTTCAATCCGAATGGCGGGACCCCAACCGGCATCGGCAGCACCACCTACAGCGCCTGGTACGACTGGTGGCACGAGTGGGGAGCCGTCTACCCCGGCCTGCCCAACATGGGCAATACCGCCTTCATGAAGGTCCTGGGCTACGTCGACCTGCCGGGCATGAACGCCCCGACCGAGATCGCGGTCACCACCGGCTTCGACCAGTTCCACACGGCGCTGCCCGAGAAGTACGGCGAGTTCATGGGCGAGACCTACACACCCCTGACCGACCCGGTCAAGCGCGCGACCTTCAGCGGCACCGGAACCAATGCCAACCGATATGCCAAGGCGGGCGTGGCGGTGGTCATCTCCAAGTCGGAAAAGAAGGCCGCCTTCATCGATCTGAAGCCGCTGTTCAGCTACGTCAACAGCGTCTACTTCGGTACGGGCCCGACCGAGTTCACGAACCTGGGCTACGCCGATACCCAGTGGCCATACACCTTCGCCAGCAAGCCGCAGCAGACGCCGACGGTGATTGCCACCGTGACGCTGGACGACCGGCCCACGGCAGTGCGCACCACGCTGTTCGGTCCGGTCCACCGGGCATGGATCGCCACCGAGAGTGGTTCGCTGCGAATCTACGGGCTGGGCAACGTGCCGACCGGTACCACCGCGACGGACGTCGTCGAGAAGGGCCGCGTGGCCGTCGGCAGGAACCCGACCTCGCTGGCGCTCTCGAAGATCGATCCGGAGAACAAGACGATCGAGCCGCTGAACCAGCAGGTGCTGGTGGCTGCGCGCGGCGATCGCAAGATCCAGTGGGTGAGGTTCGGGTCCGACGGCAACAGCGGCAGCGTGGTGCGCACCCTGCAGGACTCACGGATCGTGGACCCGATCGCGGTGGAAGACGCCGACAACTTCGCCAGCGACAACATGGTGTTGAGCATTGCGGACTACACGGGCAGGTCGGTGTCGAACTACCGTTACGGGGCGGTGATCTTCGCGAACCGCGGCACCTCATGGGCATGCCAGCCGCCCACCGGGTGTCCCGTCCAGCCCACCGGCAGCATGAACATGGAATTCGGCGGCAGCCATGCGATGGAAGGCCGGCCTTTCCATATCCGGACGGCCAATGTGCCCTGATGCGTTGACTGCCCCGTTCTAGCGACGATCCGGCCCGCCCTGTGCGGGCCGCGCTTTTTCTGCGTTCAGCGCGGCCAGCCGCTCGGGGGTCCCGACGTCGGTCCAGGCCCCCTGGTAGAGCTCGGCGCTCACCAGGCCATCGGCCATGGCGGCGCGCAGCAACGGCGCGAGCGGCGCCTTGATGCCGCCGGCATTGCCGGCCGGAATGTCGCAGTACGGCGGCGCAAACAGTGCCGCCCGGTACAGGCCGATGGTCGAGAAGGTGTGCTTCGCCGGCGCATCGTTCAGTGCCAGCCCGGTGGGCGAGATCCCGAAGTCGCCGCGCAGATGGTGCGGCGGGTTCGGCACCAGCCACAGGTGTGCGAGCCGCCCGCCGGCCACGAAACGGTCCACCGCCGCCCGGCTGAACGCGAAATCCGGCGCGAACACGTCGCCTGCCAGCACCCAGAAGACGTCGCCCAGCAGCGGCAGCGCGCGCACGATCCCGCCGGCGGTCTCCAGCGCACCGCCGAAGTCGCGGCCCTCATGCGAATAGACGATGTCGCAAGCGCCGTGGCGCGCCCCGAAACGCATCGCGATCTGTTCGCCCAGCCAGCCGGTGTTGACCACCAGTTGCCCGAAGCCGCCTGCCGCCAGCGCCTCCATGGGCCATTGCATCAGCGGCTTGCCCTGCACCTCGAGCAGGGGCTTGGGCCGCTCGTCGGTCAGCGGCCGCATGCGTTCGCCGCGACCGGCAGCCAGGATCATGGCCCGGATGCTCACGCGATGACCCCTGCCCCGATCGCGCCGCGTTGCAGCGCATGCCGCTCCGCGCGGCCGGGCGCGAACAGCATCTCCAGCGCCGCCATCAGCGCCCTCGCCTTGGCGGAGTGGTCGGCGCCGAAATTGCAGACATAGACATCGAGCGTCGCGCCGCGCTGCTCGGGCCAGGTGTGGACGCACAGGTGCGACTCGGCGAGCAGCACCGTGGCTGTCACGCCGCCCGGTCCCCCAGGGCCGGCCGGAAAGGGATGGAACAGCGTGCCCACGGCCTGCAGGCCCGCGGCCTCGACTGCCTTCACGCATGCGGCACCCAGGTCCTGTGCGTCGACCAGCCAACGCATCTCGCAACGGCAATCGTGGAGGTCGGCGGTCAGGTGCAGGCCATGCATGGCCGGCACTCTATCAGCCCTCTGCCCCGTCTCCGGACCGCCGCCGGGCCCGCCCGCTAAAATGCCGGGCTCCCCAACCTGCTCCCCCAAGAAAGCCCCGACCACATGGCCAACCAAGCCTTGATGGCCAACGCGATCCGCGCGCTGGCCATGGATGCCGTTCAACTCGCGAACTCGGGGCATCCGGGTGCCCCGATGGGCATGGCCGACATGGCGGTCGCCTTGTGGGGCGATCACCTCAAGCACAACCCCGCCAACCCGCAATGGTTCGACCGGGATCGCTTCGTGCTCTCCAACGGCCATGCCTCGATGCTCATCTACGCCGTGCTGCACCTGACGGGCTATGCGCTGCCGGTGGCGGAGCTCAAGCGCTTCCGCCAGCTGCACAGCAAGACGGCCGGCCATCCCGAAACGGGCATCACACCCGGCGTGGAGACCACCACCGGCCCGCTCGGCCAGGGCATCACCAACGCGGTCGGCTTTGCGCTGGCCGAAAAGCTGCTGGCCGCCGAGTTCAACCGGCCCGATCACCAGATCGTCGATCACCGCACCTATGCCTTCCTGGGCGACGGCTGCTTGATGGAGGGCATCAGCCATGAAGCTGCTGCGCTGGCCGGTGCCTGGAAGCTGGGCAAGCTGATCGCGCTCTACGACGACAACGGCATCTCGATCGATGGTCCCGTCAAGCCCTGGTTCATCGACAACACGGCGGAACGCTTCAAGGCCTACGGCTGGAGCGTGATCGGCCCCATCGACGGCCACGACGTGAAGGAAGTGTCGGACGCCATCCACCAGGCCCGGCAGCAGGACGAGCGCCCCACGCTCATCATCTGCAAGACGCAGATCGGCAAG
This sequence comes from Variovorax sp. WDL1, assembly GCF_001541225.1. Lineage (GTDB taxonomy): Bacteria > Pseudomonadota > Gammaproteobacteria > Burkholderiales > Burkholderiaceae_C > Variovorax. Next base: position 3,889 of record NZ_LMTS01000033.1, read on the forward strand.
GGCAGCCCCAACCGCGCCAACACCGCCAAGGCGCATGGCGAGCCGCTCGGAGCGGACGAAATCGGCCTCACCCGCACGGCGCTCCAATGGCCGCACGAGCCCTTCGAACTGCCGCAGGCGGTCTATACCGAATGGGACGCCAAGGCAGCCGGCGCACAGCGCGAAGCGGCCTGGAACGACAAATTTGCCGCCTATGCCAGGCAGTACCCGGACCTGGCCGCCGAGTTCACCCGCCGCATGAAGGGCGAGCTGCCGAAGAACTTCCACCAGACCGCTTTCGATGCCGTCGTCACGGCCCACACCAAGGCCGAGACCGTGGCCTCGCGCAAGGCGTCGCAGCTGGCACTCGAAGCCTTCACCGCCGCCTTGCCCGAGCTGCTGGGCGGCAGTGCCGACCTCACCGGCTCCAACCTGACCAACACCAAGAGCACCCCGGCCCTGCGCTTCGACGCCACCGGCGCCGTGGTGCGCACCGAGGGCAACGAGCAACTGCCCGACGGCCTGCCGGGCCGCCACATCAACTACGGCGTGCGCGAGTTCGGCATGGCCGCCATCATGAACGGCGTCGCACTGCACGGTGGCTTCATCCCCTATGGCGGCACCTTCCTGACCTTCAGCGACTACAGCCGCAACGCCATCCGCATGGCGGCGCTGATGAGGCAGCGCGTGGTGCACGTGTTCACCCACGACTCCATCGGACTCGGCGAGGACGGCCCCACGCACCAGTCCATCGAGCACGCCGCCTCGCTGCGCCTCATCCCCAACCTCGACGTCTGGCGCCCCGCCGATACAGCCGAGACTGCCGTGGCCTGGGCCGTCGCGCTTCAGAACGCCACGCGCCCGACCGCGCTGCTGCTGTCGCGCCAGAACCTGCCCTACTCGCCCAAGAAGGACCTGAGCGACATCAGCAAGGGCGCCTACGTGCTGGCCGAGCCCGAGGCACCGGGCAAGAAGTTGCACGCCATCATCATCGCCACCGGCTCCGAAGTGCAGCTTGCGCTCAAGGCCCAGGAACTGCTGGCCGCCAGGAAGATTGCCGTGCGCGTGGTTTCCATGCCGTCCACCACCACCTTCGACCGCCAGGACGTCGCCTACAAGAAGAGCGTGCTGCCGCAGGGCACACCACGCATCGCGGTCGAGATGGGCGCCACCGACGGCTGGTGGAAGTACGGCGTGGCCGCCGTCGTCGGCATCGACACCTACGGCGAGTCGGCGCCCGCCGGCGTATTGTTCAAGCATTTCGGCTTCACGGCGGAAAACGTCGCTGCCACGGTCGAGGCGGCGCTCGCGCGCTGATCCGGCCGTACCCCAGTTTTCAACTTCCAGGAGCAAACCACATGGCTATCAAACTCGGCATCAACGGCTTCGGCCGCATCGGTCGCAACGTGCTGCGTGCGGCGGTGCAGAACTTCAAGAACGACATCGAGATCGTCGCTGTCAACGACCTGCTCGAGCCTGAATACCTGGCCTACATGCTCCAGTACGACTCGGTGCATGGCCGCTTTCAGGGCGAGATCACCGTCGAGGGCAACACCCTGATCGTCAACGGCAAGAAGATCCGCCTCACGCAGGAACGCGACCCTGCCAACCTCAAGTGGGACGAAGTCGGCGCCGAGGTCGTGCTCGAATCCACCGGTCTCTTCCTCACCAAGGAGACTTGCCAGAAGCACCTCGACGCCGGCGCCAAGAAGGTGATCATGTCGGCACCCAGCAAGGACGACACCCCCATGTTCGTCTACGGCGTGAACGACAAGAAGTACGCCAGCGAGGCCATCATCAGCAACGCCAGCTGCACGACCAACTGCCTGGCCCCCCTGGCCAAGGTGCTCAACGACAAGTGGGGCATCAAGCGCGGGCTGATGACCACCGTGCACGCCGCCACCGCCACCCAGAAGACCGTGGACGGCCCCAGCAACAAGGACTGGCGCGGCGGCCGCGGCATCCTCGAGAACATCATCCCTTCCAGCACCGGCGCGGCCAAGGCAGTGGGTGTGGTGATCCCCGAGCTCAACAAGAAGCTCACCGGCATGAGCTTCCGCGTGCCGACCTCCGACGTCTCTGTGGTCGACCTGACGGTGGAGCTGGTCAAGGAAGCCACGTACAAGGACATCTGTGCCGAGATGAAGGCGCAGAGCGAGGGCGCACTCAAGGGTGTCCTTGGCTACACCGAAGACAAGGTCGTCGCCACGGACTTCCGCGGCGACCCGCGCACCTCCATCTTCGACGCCGAGGCCGGCATCGCGCTCGATGGCACCTTCATCAAGCTGGTGAGCTGGTATGACAACGAATGGGGCTACTCCAACAAGTGCCTGGAAATGGTCCGCGTGGTCGCGGCCAAGTAAGCCGCCTTCGCTCCAGATCGAACGCGCCCCCTTGGGCGCGTTTTTTGTTGTGCGAGCGCCCGGCGGTTGGCCCTGCGACGCTCAAGCGTCGGCCCCCATCGGCTTGGCCGGATACCAGCTGCGCTCCGGCATGTCGTAGGCGTGGTGCAGTTGCGTGCCCTGGCTCAGGAAGGTCAGGACACCTCGGCGCTTCAGGGCGTCGGTCACGATCCGGGAGCCCATCGGGAGCGAGTTCTGGGGCGCCGACATGAACGCCGTCTTGGTGTACTCGCGCTGCTCACGCGGCTGGCGCTCGCCGACCAGACGGTCCAGCACACGGCTCGAGAGATGGTCGGGCTTGCCTTCATTGGGCACCTGCATCAGCCGGATATTCATCGGCAGGCCCAGGCCCAGGTGTTCCGCGAAGGTGGAGGCATCGCTCAGCGCCCGGATGCCTGCATTGCTCGTCAGCAGCACGCCCCGACCTTCGAACTCGCCGTACAGCACGACGCTCGACTCGTCCTCCGCCGACGTCGCCGCATCGCGGGGCAGCGGCTCGAAATCCCAGCGGCTGCCCATGCCTGCACTTGCCAGGAGTACCCATCGCGCCGCATCGGCCAGCGTCAGCCCGGCCCCGCGTGGCAGGGCGGTTCCAAAGGCCGGCAGCAGGCCCTCGACGTACCAGCTCCGGTTCGGCGACAGCACCGTGAATGGCCCAATGACCGCGCCGGCGAAGGGCTCGTGCACCGGCACCTGTCGCGCCAGCGCGAGCTTCTCCAGCTTCTGGGCCGTGGCCATGCCCGTCCAGGTGCGCTCGGTGTGCGCCCAGGGCCGATGCACCCACAGCTCGCCGACGCTGAGCCTTTCGAGGATCAGCTCGAGGCCCTCGGCATGCCTGGCGTCGGGGTGCGAACTCACCACGTAGTCCACGTGCGAGCTGAGGCAGTACGTCCGGACATGCTGTACCAGGCGCTGGGCCGAGTCTCGTGTGCCGCCGTCGCAGACCAGCAGCTTGTAATTGCCGGGCATGCCCCAGCGCACGAGGATGGCGGTGCCCCCGCCTTCCGCAGGGAAAAAGTCGACTTCGTAGCCCACGAGAACTCCCGTTTCAATCTGCATCAAACCACGTGATGCAAAAAATATATATTGTTCTGAGCGCAGAGTTTGGGCGAGAACGCGCTTGCGTGCAAGTACTATGTGCATCATGCCCATTCATGCATTTCCAGCCCTCCTTGGCGAGCAGGTCAGCATCCGAGCTGGCTATCCATTCCGCGGCGCCATCGGTGAGGTTCCGGATGGCCCGGTCCGCGCCGTGCAAATGAAAGACGTGGACCGGATCCAAGGCGTCGTCGACTGGCGCGGCGTCATCCGTACCCGGCTTGCTGGACGCCGCGAGCCGGACTGGCTCGCGCCCGAAGACCTGCTCTTCGTTGCGCGCGGCACGCGCTTCTATGCGAGCTGCGTGGGCGAACTGCCCGGGCCGGCCGTGTGCGGCCCGCACCTCTTCCACCTGCGGGTCAAGCCCGGGCGCAACCTCCTGCCGGCCTTCCTCGCGTGGCACATCAACCAGGCGCCGTTCCAGCGCGACCTGCAGCGCGCGGCCGAGGGCTCCAGCCAGCTGAGCGTGCGCCGACCTGTGCTTGAATCCCTGCGCATCGGCCTGCCGTCCTTGGCCGACCAGGAGCGAATCGTCGCGCTGGCCCGCCTTGCGCAACGAGAGCGGCAGCTGCACGACCTGCTCATCCGCAACCGCGAACGGCAGTTCGAATCGATCGCCGAAGCGCTCGCCAGCGCTTCGGGCAACGCATGACAACCCAGGGAAATCAAGAACGCATGAACCAGACAGTCATCAACCAGGACAGCATCAACGCCACCGTGTGGGCAGCCTGCGACACCTTTCGCGGCGTTGTCGATCCGAGCACCTACAAGGACTACGTGCTCCCGATGCTCTTTCTCAAGTACGTGTCGGACGTCTGGCAGGACCACTACGACGGCTACAAGGCCCAGTACGGCGACAGCGCCAACGACCTCATCGAGGAGCTGCTCAAGACCGAGCGCTTCGTCCTGCCGCCCAGCGCCAGCTTCTACGCCCTGCATGCCGCCCGCTTCGAGCCCGGCAACGGCGAGCGTATCGACCGCGCGCTGCATGCCATCGAGGACGCCAACATCGCCAAGCTGCGCGACGTGTTCCAGAACATCGGCTTCAACTCCAACAAGCTCGGCGACGAGCAGCAAAAGAACGACATCCTGCGCCACCTGCTCGAGGACTTCGCCAAGCCCGAGCTCAATCTTCGCCCAAGCCGCATCGGCGAACTCGACCTGATCGGCAACGCCTACGAATACCTGATCAGCCACTTCGCGTCGTCGAGCGGCAAGACTGCCGGCGAGTTCTACACCCCGCCCGAGGTCTCCAGCCTCATGGCGCGCCTGATGGACCCGCAGGAAGGCGACGAGATCTGCGACCCGGCCTGCGGCTCCGGCTCGCTGCTGCTCAAGTGCGGCCGTCTGATCCGCGACCGCACCGGCTCCAAGCGCTACGCACTCTACGGCCAGGAGGCCATCGGCAACACCTGGACGCTGGCCAAGATGAACATGTTCATGCATGGCGAGGACAACCATCGCATCGAGTGGGGCGACACGCTGCGCAACCCGAAGCTGCTGGCGAGCGACACGAGCCTGCGCCACTTCGACGTGGTCGTCGCCAATCCGCCGTTCAGCCTCGAGAAGTGGGGGTACGAGGCCGCAGAGAAAGACAAGTTCGGCCGGTTCCGGCGCGGCTTGCCGCCGCGAACGAAGGGCGACTACGCCTTCATCCTTCACATGGTCGAGACCATGAAACCCGCCACCGGGCGGATGGCCGTCGTCGTGCCCCACGGCATCTTGTTTCGCGGCGCCGCCGAGGGGCGCATCCGGCAGAAGCTTGTGGAAGAGAACCTGCTCGACGCCGTCATCGGGCTGCCTGAGAAGCTGTTCTACGGCACGGGCATTCCGACGGCCGTGCTGGTGTTCCGCAAGAACAAGGCTGATGACAAGGTGCTCTTCATCGATGCCAGTCACGATTTCGAGGCGGGCAAGAACCAGAATCAGCTGCGTGAAGCAGATTTGCAGCGTGTGCTGGATACGTGCGGCGCGCGCGAACCCGTCGAAAGGTATGCCCACCTTGCCACGCCGTCGGAAATCGCCGCGAACGACTTCAACCTGAACATTCCGCGCTACGTCAACACGGCCGGGGAGGCGAAGAAGATCGACATGATCGAAGTTCGCGGGGAACGGGAGGAGCTCAAGCGGGAATGGGCCGGAATCGAGGTGCAGATGCTGGGCTACTTGAGGGAGCTGGGCTATGAGTAAGGGCGAGTTCGTTCTCTACTCTACCGATGACGGCCGTGCCCAGCTGTACCTCCGCGCCGAAGGCGGGTCAGTCTGGTTGACCCAATTGGAGCTTGCGAACCTCTTTCAGACAACCAAGCAAAACGTCAGTCTTCACATTCGGAACGCGCTGCGCGAGGGGGAGCTCGATGCCGGCGCAGTTGTCAAGGAAGACTTGACAACTGCGGCAGACGGCAAGCGCTACCGCACTCAGCTCTACAGCCTCGATCTCATCCTTGCAGTTGGCTATCGGGTGCGCTCGCCCCGTGGTACGCAATTTCGCCAGTGGGCCACTACGCACTTGAGGGAGTACCTCATCAAGGGCTTCGTCATGGACGATGCCAGGCTCAAGGAGCCAGAAGGATGGGACTATTTCGATGAGCTTCTTCAGCGTATTCGTGAAATCCGCACTTCAGAGAAGCGCTTCTATCAGAAGGTGCGAGAGCTTTTTGCCCTTTCGACGGACTACCACAATGACGCGGAGGCTGTCAGTCTCTTCTTCGCTGAAGTCCAGAACAAGATGCTCTTTGCCGTTACTCGGCTCACCGCCGCCGAGATCGTTGTTCAGCGAGCGGATCCCACTCAACCGAACATGGCGCTGACCAGTTGGAAAGCTGGGCATGTTCGCAAGATGGACGTGGTGATTGCGAAAAACTACCTTTCGGAGGCTGAAGTCGAGGAGCTGAATCGCATCGCATCGATGTTCCTTGACTATGCCGAGGATCGTGCCAGGAGGCGGCAGGGCCTTCGCGTGGCTGATTGGCGCCAGTACGTCAACAGCTTCCTGCAATTCAATGAGCGTCCGTTGCTGCTCGGCAGCGGCAAGATCAGCCACGAACGCATGGAGCAGGTGGCGCACCAGAGATATGCCGAGTTCGATGCCAAACGGCGTGCTGCGGATGCATCAGATGCGGACGCTACCGATCTCCTCGCCCTAAAGCAAGCCGAGCGCCTCTTGTTCAAGAAGAAGGGTGAGTGATGCTCCCAGAAGGTTGGCGTCGCAGCACGCTAGGACAAATCGCGCACATCACGTCGGGTGGTACGCCTGCTCGTGCCGAGCCGAGCTATTGGGGTGGCTCGATTCCTTGGGTAACGACCGGCGAAATCGAGTTCAACACGATCACTGACACAGCAGAGAAGATTACCGAGGCGGGCCTGAAGAACTCGTCGGCCAAGCTACTAGCGCCGGGCACCCTGCTGTTGGCAATGTATGGGCAGGGTAAGACAAGAGGACAAGTGGCCAAGCTGGGGATCGAGGCAACCACGAACCAGAACTCGGCAGCGATCCTGCTCGACGATGGGCACGATCCAGACTTCTACTTCCAGTTTTTGTCTTGGCAGTACGACAGTATTCGGGAATCCGGCCACTCGGGTGGCGTCTCTCACCTGAACGCCGGTTTGCTCAAGCAGATAGCTGTGCCCGTTGCGCCGGTCGGGGAACAGCAACGCATCGCCGCTATATTGAGCACGTGGGATCGGGCGATCAACCTCACCACGCGGTTGCTGGCGAATAGCTCAAGGCAAAGGCGCGGGCTTGCGCAGGTACTCTTGTCGGGCGAACGAAGGCTTTCCCCCGGACCCGTTTGGTCGGCAGCGAAGCTCGGTGAGCTCATCGTCGAAAGCCGTGTCCGTGGCTCGGGCGGAAATACTGCCCGCAAGCTTACGGTCAAGCTCTACGGTCGGGGCGTGGTCGAGAAGACCGAAAAGCGCATGGGAAGTGAATCGACACAGTACTACCGTCGATCAGCAGGCCAGTTCATCTACAGCAAGCTCGACTTCTTGAATGGAGCATTTGGCTGCATACCTGAACATCTGGATGGCTTTGAGAGCACGTTGGATTTGCCCGCGTTCGATTTCAACCTTGAACGGGCCAGTCCTCGTTGGCTTCTACATCACGTGGCTCGCGAAGAGTTCTATCGGGGTCAGTTGGGGTTGGCGAACGGAGGTCGCAAGGCGCGTCGGGTCAATCCATCGGATCTGCTCCGCGTGGAGATCCTCCTGCCCGATCTGCGAGAGCAACAGGCGATTGCCGACGTTATCGAGACAGCATGCGCCGAGGAGAGAAACCTGGAGAAGCAGGTGAGCGCGCTCCGAGCCCAGAAAAGCGTGCTAATGGCCGATCTCTTGACCGGTAAGCGGCGCGTTCACGACTGTGGGGCTGGCACGGAGCGTGGGTCACTCGCCAACGCTGAATGATCCCGCCGATGGTCTCACCTTCTACGCGCGAGCAGTACCGCGCTCGCATGCTCGCGCTGCACATGCTCTGCAATCTGGGGTGGAACTATCTCAGTGCAGCCGACTGCGCCACGCTGCGCGGCTCAACGCGCGAAGTGCTCCTCAAGCCGCGCCTCATCGAGGTGCTGCAGACCCGCCGCTTCGACTACAAAGGCAATCCCCATCACCTCTCCCCCAGCGCGATCGACCAGATCCTGCGCGAGCTCTCGACCGTCGGCCTCGGCGAGGGCCTGCTGATAGCCAATGAGCGCCTCTACGCGAAGCTGGCGTATGGAATGACGGTCACCGAATTCATGCCCGACGGCCGCAGACACCAGCCGACGATCCACGTCATCGACTGGCTGGATGCGAGCGCCAATCGCTTCGACGTCACGGAAGAGCTGCGCGTGCTCTCCAGCCACGGCACCCACCACCGCGCACCGGACATCGTCGGCTACGTCAACGGCATCCCGCTGGTCGTGATCGAGGCCAAGCAGCCGCATGGGCGGCACAGCGGCAGCATGGCCGACGCGATGGTGCTCGAAGGCATCAGCCAGCAGCTGCGCAACCAGCGCCACGACGAGATCCCGGATCTCTTCGCCTACGCCCAGCTGCTGTTGTCCATCGGCCAGACCGAGGGCCGCTACGGCACCACGGCCACGCCGGCCAAGTTATGGGCGCTCTGGAACAAGGAAGAAGAATTCGACGATGCGCATGTCGGCACCTTGAAGAACGCACCGCTGCCCGCCTCGGCCCATGCCGCCCTTTTCGAGGACAAGCCCGCGCTGATGCGCGATTGGTTCGACTCGCTCGGCTCCCTGCCCATGCAGCCTAACGAGCAGGACCGCCTGCTGGTGTCTCTGCTGACGCCGCAGCGGCTGCTCGACCTGCTGCGCGGCTTCGTGCTGTTCGACAGCAGGATCGGGAAGATCGTTGCGCGCCACCAGCAGTTCTTTGCTGTGCGCGCCCTCCGGGATCGACTGTCCGGGCTACGGGCCGACGGCGGGCGCAATGGCGGCGTGATCTGGCACACCGCGGGCTCGGGCAAGAGCTTCACCATGGTCTTTCTCGCCAAGGCGCTCCTGCTGAACGAAGACCTGAAGGAATGCCGGCTGGTGGTCATCACCGACCGGCGCGATCTCGAGCAGCAGCTCGCACGCAACTTCATGAGCGGCGGGGCTTTCGGATCGTCCATCGCGACGCACAAGGAGGGCGAGCACAGCAAGGCCCTCACGGGGCGCGATCTGGCCCGCCGCATCGGCCACGGCGCGAAGCGCATCACCTTCGCGCTCGTGCAGAAGTTCAATACTGCCTCCAGACTGGCGGAGTGTCGCAACGATTCGCCCAACGTCGTGGTGCTGGTGGACGAAGGCCATCGCAGCCATGGCGGGGAGACGCATGAGCGCATGAAGAGGGCTTTGCCGCACGCGGCCTATGTGGCCTTCACCGGCACGCCGCTGCTGAAGGCCGAGAAGACCGAGGAGAAGTTCGGCCCCATCATCCACGCGTACACCATGCAGCGCGCGGTCGAGGACCATGCCGTCGCTCCGCTCCTGTACGAAGAGCGGGTGCCGGAGCTGTCCATCGATGCGCAGGCGGTCGATCGGTGGTTCGACAGGATCACGGCGGGCCTCGCCGAGGCGCAACGCGCCGACCTGAAGAAGAAGTACGCCAGCAGCGGCGCGGTCCATGGCGCGGCCAACCGCATCGAGCTGATCGCATGGGACATCGCCACACACTTCCATCAGAATTTCAAGAGGATCGGGTCGGGCCTGAAGGGCCAGGTCGCCACCGCCAGCAAGCTCGATGCCATCCGCTACAAGAAAGCGCTCGACCAGACAGGTCTGGTCACGAGCGCCATCGTGATCTCCCCACCCGACATGCGCGAGGGCAGCACCGCGATCGACGAAGACGGCATGCCCAAGCTGCAGGAATGGTGGAAGCAGAACGTGCTGGACCACGGCGATGCGATCCACTACGAAAGGCAGGTGCTGCAGGCCTTCGCAACCGATGGCGATCCCGACCTGCTGATCGTGGTCGATCGCCTTCTCACGGGCTTCGACGAGCCGCGCAACGCGGTGCTCTACATCGACAAGCCGCTCAAGGGCCACAACCTGATCCAGGCCGTGTCCCGCGTGAACCGCCTGCACGATGCCAAGCGCCACGGCCTGCTGGTGGACTACCGCGGCATCCTTAAGGCGCTGGACACGGCAATCCGTGCCTACCAGGACCTGGAAGCCCGGACACAGGGCGGCTTCGACATCGGCGACCTCGAAGGGCTCTACGCGCAGGTCAGCACCGAGTACAAGCTATTGCCGATGCGGCACGAGGCGGTGTGGTCCTTCTTCAAGGACGTCGCCAATCGCAAGGACCCCGAGCAGCTGCGCCAGGCGTTGAGCCCTCGCTTCGTGAGCGATGGGCAGGGCGGCGAATACGACGAACGACAGAAGCTTCGTGACGACTTCCATGCTGCCCTGACTGCCTTCGGCACGTGCCTCCAGACCGCACTCGCGTCACGCGGCTTCTTCAGCGACCGCAGTGTTTCGCAAGCGCTGATCGCGCAGTACAAGGCGGATCTCAAGGCGTTGATCCAGGTGCGGCAAATGGCGCAGCGCGACGCCCGCGAGACGGTCGACTTCAGCGAATACGACGAGCAGATCCGCAGGCTGGTCGACGACCAGGTCATCTGTACGAGAGTTCGTGAGATCGACGGGGCCTACGTGGTGCACAAGCTCGGCGTGCCGGATGTTTCCGAGACCTGGTCGCAGGACAAGGCGCGCAACGAGGCCGACCTGATCAAGACCCGCTTGCGCAAGACCATCGAGCAGGACCTGGCTGACGACCCCTACGCGCAGAAAGTGTTTTCCGAGCTCCTGAAGGGCGCTATCGAGCAAGCCGAGGCCATGTTCGACCATCCGCGCAGGCAGTACGCGCTGCTGAGGGAGTTCGAGCGCGACGTAGACCGGCGCGCCACGCCCGGCATGCCGGAAATCCTGGCCTCCAACCCGCAGGCGAGGGCCTGCTACGGTGCGATCCTGATCGCGCTGGGCGATGAGGCATCGAGGCTGAACGAGGCGCAGCGCAGCAAGCACATCGATCATGCGATCGCCATCAGCCAGGTGATGCACGCCGCGATGGCCGAGCATTCGCTGAATCCGCAGAACATCGAAGCCGCCGTCCGCAAGGGCCTGCTGCAGCGGCTCTATGCGCCGCTGGGCCTGGCCAGGGCGAACGAGGTGATCGGCCATGTGCTGCGGATCATCCGTGTCGACATGGGGCGGCGTGCATGAGCGTTGCAGTCCATCGAAGTCTTCGCTACGGCGACGAACGCATTGCGTTCAGCTTGCGCGTCCAGCCGGCGCGCAGGGTGCAGCGCATCGCCATCCACGTCGAACCCGATGGACGCGTGGTGGTCGATGTGCCGAAAGAGACGTCCGATGCCGCGGTGCAGGCGGCCGTGCAGCGGCGCGCACGCTGGATCAGCGGCCAGGTCGCGGCTGTTCGAGCGCGGCTCGCGCATGCATTGCCGCGCGCGCATGTCAGCGGCGAGTCCCTGTTCTATCTTGGCCGGCGCTACCTGCTGAAGGTCGTCGTCGATGAAGGGCGGGACGGCCACGTGCGCTTGCGCGGCACGCGCATTGAAGTCGCGGTCGCGAATGGCGATGCGGCCCGCGTGAGGGGGTTGCTCGATGCCTGGTACCGGAAGCGCGCCGACGAGGTGCTGGCCGCGCGCCTCGCTGCCGTGGCGTCCTCGCTGAGCTGGGTCTGCACGCCACCGCCGATGCAGCTGCGCGTCACGAAGAAGCGATGGGGCAGCTGCTCGCCGGAAGGCCGCATCACGCTCAACCCGAATCTCGTGAAGGCGCCGCGCGAATGCATCGACTACGTGCTCATCCACGAGTTGTGCCATCTCGGCGAGCACAACCATGGTCCGCGCTTCCACCGGCTGCTGGACACGTTGATGCCCGATTGGCGCCGGGTCAAGGAGCGCCTGGATGGCCTGGTGGAGCAGCTGATGCCCCCATGAGGCGCTGCGCGGCCCAGCGTCCCACCTGCGCTGCAAGCCACGCGCCATCGTCCAGCGGCAGGTCGTGCCCGGCGCTGGGGTGCTCCGCGATGTCCGACCCCCATTGGCGTGCCAGCCGCCGCGAGCAGTGCGGATTCACCAGGCCGTCGCAGGCACTCGCCAGCACCAGCAGCGGAACCGAAGGCGCCTGCGCAGGCGCCCGGTAGCGCGCCGCCGACAGCACCTGGCGCACTGCGTTCGACGCCGACACCGGCCGCGCTTCGCGAATCGCGGTCCAGTCGTCGAGCAGGGCCATGCCGCCGTCGGGGTGGCGGGTGGTGAGCCGCAGGATCGTCGCCTCCCGCTCGCGAGCGCCCTGGCGCCCGAAAGCCAGGCCGAGCAGGGCGCCGTAGTTGCCCGGGCGCAGGCGCTCGTGGAACGGACTGAAGGGCCGCAGGCTGGTGTTGATCAGCACGCAGCCCGCGAGCTCGTGCGGGTGCTGCACCGCCCAGTCCACCGCCACCATGGCGCCGAGCGACATCGCCAGCAGGTGGTAGGGCGGCGCGATGCCGAGCGCGCGAAGTTGCTCGCGGCAGCTTTCCATCGCGGCCTCGATGCGCACCGGGCTGCGCAGCTCGTTCAGCCGCCCGTTGCCGGGGAGGTCGAGTGCCACGATGCGCGCGGCGGGAAAGCGGTCCTGCAGCAGCCCGATGAAGCGTCCCCAGTGCCCGCTCTCGCGCGTGAGCCCGCGCATCAGCACCCAGGTCTCCATCAGTGCCTCCCGTACCAGCGCATCATCGCCTGCTGCTCATGATGCGCTCGTCGAGTGCCGGTGGGCAGCCAGCGTTCGTGGCTGCCGACGGCGCGGGTGATGAAGTCCAGCCATCCGATGTGCTGGCGCAGCACGCGCTGGTGCCGGTGCTCGATCACCGGGTTGAAGATGCCGTGGCGCGAGAAGAGCTGGCGCGGGTTCTTCTTGACCCACAGCCACGACCCCATCTCCAGCGTCACCGGCAGGAACACGCCCGCCCGGTGGTCGGCGCCCAGGTAGAGGTGGTCCCAGAGATCGCCGTGGGCCAGGTACTGCCGGCTCTGCGGCTCCAGCTTGTAGCGATGGTGCAGCAGGCTCTGGTCGAGGATCTCGCACAGGGCGTGCATCTCCGCCAGGTGCCTGATGGGCCGCGCGGTGTGCGCATAGGGGAACCAGATGCGATCTGTCAGGCCGAAGCCCGAGTGGCAGTCCACCGTCACGCTGAGCGGCCGCCCCAGCAGCTCGGTCTCGACCAGCGTGCACAGTGCCGCGCTCTCGCATTCCATGTGTCCGCCGGCGGCGCCCCGGTACCAGGGCAGCTTCGCGCTCATGCGCTGGCCGCCGATCAGGTAGGGCACGCGCTCCTTCGACTCGACGGGCGCGTTGCGCATCAGGTCGACGCCATTGGGATTGGCGCGCGTGCCGAGCCACATGCCGCCCGGATTGACCAGCGGCATGAACACCAGCCGCATCGTCTCCAGCTGGCGATGCAGCGTCTCGTCCCAGGCGAGCCGCATCACCAGGCTGCGCAGGTAGGCGATCGCCACCTGCGCGCCGATGCGCTCCAGTCCGTGCACCCCGCCGAAGAAGCCGACGGCGGGTGCGTCCGGCCGGGTGCTGCCGAGCAGAAAGGCCTGGATCGGAAAGCGTCGCGCGCCGGCAGCCACGTCGCACAGGATGCGCGTCTCAAGGTGCGCGCCGGCCAGCGGGATCAGCTGCGCCAGCTCCATCAATTCGGGAAGGTCCGTGGAATTCACGCGTCGATGGCCGGGGAAAAGGTGGGCGCAGGATAGCGGCAACGCGTGCCATCAACATGTCATACAAATCCCATAGCGTGACGAAAGGGGACGCCCATCGAGGGCGGCACCCGCCATACCATGCAACCCTCCCTCTTCTGGCCTCCGAATCCCCATGCCTTCCGCGCGCTCGGCGGTGCGCTAGTTTGGGGACTGATCGAATTTGTCGCCCTGGCGCGCTCGCGGCGCAGTGCCCGGCGGATCAGGACCTGAAGACTTCAATCCGCGAGGAACCTTGGCAGCTGGGCGAACAATCCGCTGGCCGCCAATTCGTCGCCATGCCGACCGCGAAACTCCTTCCAGAGAGTGTCCATGGCCAAGGCGACCGCCTGGTAGCAGGCCGCCTTCTCCTCGGGGGAGCTCTGCTCATCGATCGGTGCAATGGAGAAGCCGACCTTGTTCAGCAGCGGAATCCTTGCCGGATTTGAACAGTGACGGTATTCGAAACGACGGCTCTCATGGAAAGCTTCCTCTTTCGGCCGACGACGGTCGGCTGTCACTGAGTTCGGAGCCGTCCGAGAAGCCATGTTCCACCGGTTCAGGCGCTGGCCGCCTACTCGTTCACAGGATCGGCACGTTCGGCTCAGCCTTGCTTTCGTGCCTTGCCGGCGACGGAGCCTTCGTCGCCGTTCGAACGTGCTTCGAAAGGCTCAGCCCTTCGGCGCTTCGAACACACCGACCATCCAGCTGACCCCGAACCGGTCCTGCACCATGCCGAAGCAGGGCGCGAAGAAGGTCGGCCCCAGCGGCATCTGCACCTGCCCGCCCTCGCCGAGCGCCGCGAACTTGCGCTTGGCATCGGCTTCGTCCGCCGCCGTCAGCGACAGCGAGAAGCCGCGGAAGACGGGCGCCTCCTTGGCCAGGCCGTCGGAGGCCAGCAGCGTGGTGTCGCCGAGCTTGAATTCGGCGTGCATCACGTTGTTCCCGGGGGGCGGGGCGGACATCTCGGCGCCGCCGCACATCTCGGCGCTGCCCGCTGGTTCGGGGCTGTCCTTGAAGCGCATCAGCATCGTCACTTCGGCGCCAAGCTTGGCGCGGTAGAACTCGAGCGCCTCTTCGCAGCGGCCTTCGAAGAAGAGGTAAGGCTGTACATGCATGGCAATCTCCTTGTGGGTGGGGTGGGTGGGTGATTCGATTCGTGCGGCGCTCAGGCCTGCGGGAAGGCGCTCATGTCCATGTACGCGAGCTCCCACATATGGCCGTCCAGGTCCTCGAAGCCGTGCTGGTACATGAACCCGTGGTCCTTCGCCTGGGTGGGCGTGCTGCCGCCAGCGGCCAAGGCCTTGGCGACCTGGCCATCGACCTCGGCCCGGCTCTCGCAAGAGAGGCACAGCAGCACCTCGGTGCTCTTCGAGGCGTCGGCGATCGCCTTGGGCGTGAAGGTCTTGAAGAAGCTCTCGACCAGGAGCATCGCGTAGATGTCCTCGCTGATCACCATGCAGGCGCCCTGCTCGTTGGTGAAGCGAGGGTCGAAGCTGTAGCCCAGGGCCCCGTAGAAGGCCTTGGACTTCTCGAGGTTCTTGACGGGGAGGTTCACGAAGATCTTGGTGCCCATGTCGGCTTCCTTTGGAGAAAAACACGCGTCGGTTGAGGGAAATTCCGTTGTTGTGTACAACGTCCACAAAACAATAACAAAGATAATGGACGCTGTCCACATGAAAAACGACCCCACGCCCGCCAGCTCCGCGCCCCCGGCGCGCAGCACCTATCGCCATGGCGATCTGCGCCGGGCGCTGCTGGAAGCGGGTGTCGAGCTGGCTCGCCAGGGCGGCCCGGAGGCGGTGGTGCTGCGCGAGGCCACGCGGCGTGCCGGTGTCGTACCCAACGCGGCCTACCGGCACTTCACCAGTCGCCAGGCGCTGCTGCTGGCCGTGCGTGCCGCGGCCCTGTCGGCGGCGGCTGGCGCGATGGAGGCCGAGCTTGCGGCCGTGCCACGCGACGGGTCGCCCGCGGAAATCGCCCGCGCGAGCGTTCGCGCCATCGGCGCCGGCTACCTGCGCTTCGCCCAGGAGCAGACCGGCCTGTTCCGCACCGCCTTCGGCGCTCCTGTAGAACTGGAGGACCCGCCGACCGACGCCAAGGGCGGCGCGAGCGGCCTCAACCCTTTCGAGCTGCTGGGCGCCGCCCTCGACCAGATGGTCGCCGCCGGTGTCCTGCCCCCCGAACGCCGCCCCGGCGCCGAGTTCCTGGCCTGGTCGGCGGTGCATGGCCTGGCGCTCCTCATCATCGATGGCCCGCTGCGCGGCGTGCCCCGCGACCAAACCGACGAACTGGGCCGCAAGCTCCTGGAAATGGTGGAAAAGGGACTATGAGCCGCACGGTGGCGCCGTGAAAGCACGCATCCCCGCTGACATCGATTTCTTCGCACCTTCGCACGAGGTGGCGCCGCGCCTGCTCGGCCTGGTGCTGCTGGTCGGTGGTATCGGCGGCCGCATCGTCGAGACCGAAGCGTACGACCGCGACGACCCGGCCTCCCACACCTTCGGCGGCCTCACGCGGCGCAATGCCGCCATGTTCGGTCCGCCCGGCCGGGCCTATGTCTACCGTTCCTACGGCCTTCACTGGTGCCTCAACTTCGTTTGCCGCGAGGAAGGCCATGGCGCCGGGGTGCTGATCCGCGCACTGGCGCCCACCGCCGGGCTCGAGCGCATGCGCGCGCGGCGCGGCCTCGACGACATCCGCCTGCTGTGCGCAGGCCCCGGCCGGGTGGCGCAGGCGCTGGGCATCGACGGCGGCTTCAACGGCAAGAGGCTCGACCGGCCGCCCTTTGCCCTGCTCGCTGCGCCCGACGATCACCCGGCCGTGGTGGTCGAGGCCGGGCCGCGCATCGGCATCTCGAAGGCGGCCGACGTGCCCTGGCGCTTCGGGGAAAAGGCTTCGCCCTTCCTGAGCAAGCCCTTCAGCCGCGGCAAGGCTCAGCGCGCCTGAAGGTTCTCCTCGCGCGCGATCTGCTGCAGGCTCTCGTAGATGAGCCGGCGCGGCGCGACCTTCCAGCCCATCAGCGCCTCGATCGCCGCGACCGCCCGCATGGCCAGCAGCGAGTGCCCGCCCAGGTCGAAGAAGTTGTCGGTGCGGCCGATCTGCTCGACACCCAGCAGCTCCGACCAGATGCCGGCGATGATCTGCTCGCCGTGCGTGGCCGGTGCCACATAGCTGCGGCCGTCAGCCAGGGTGACGTCCATCACCGGCGCCGGCAGCGCGGCGCGGTTGACCTTGCCGTTGGGCAGCAGCGGCATCGCGTCGAGCGAGACGAAGTGCTGCGGGATCATGTAGTGCGGCAGTCGCGTGCGCAGGTGCTCGCGCAGCACCGGCGGCGCCGGCGGCACCGGGCCGCGCGAGACGAAGTAGGCCACCAGCCGTACATCGTCCTCGCGCTCGGCGCGTGTCACCGCCACGCAGTGCGCCAGCTCGGGGTGGTCGAGCAGCGCGGATTCGATCTCGCCCATCTCGACGCGGAAGCCCCGAAGCTTCACCTGGTGGTCGGCGCGGCCCATCAGCTCGAGTTGCCCATCGTGGCGCCAGCGGCCCAGGTCGCCGGTGCGGTAGAGCCGGGCGCCGGGCGCCTCGCCGAAGGGGTCGGGCACGAAGCGCTCGGCCGTGAGCTCGTCGCGATGGTAGTAGCCCAGCGTGACGCCGGCGCCGCCGATGTAGAGCTCGCCCGGCACGCCGATCGGGCAGGCATGCCCGTGCTCGTCGAGCACCCAGACCATGACGTTGTCGATGGGCCGCCCGATCGC
This sequence comes from Variovorax sp. WDL1, assembly GCF_001541225.1. Taxonomy (GTDB): domain Bacteria; phylum Pseudomonadota; class Gammaproteobacteria; order Burkholderiales; family Burkholderiaceae_C; genus Variovorax. The sequence continues at coordinate 21,360 of NZ_LMTS01000033.1, forward strand.
GATCGCCTTGCGCGGCTCGGCCACCTTCCAGCCGGTGGCCCAGACCGTGGTCTCGGTGGGCCCGTAGATGTTCCAGAGCTCGGCCATGCGCGCCAGCAGCTGCTCGGCCAGCACCGGCGGCAGCGACTCGCCGCCGATCAGCCCGCGGAAGCCCGGCGCGCCGGCCCAGCCGGTCTCGATCAGCCCGCGCCAGGCCGAGGGCGTGGCCTGCAGCAGCGTGGCCTTGTGCGTTTCGAGCAGCATGCGCAGCGCCGCCGGATCGTGCACCTGCTGCTGCGAGGCGATGATCACTTTCGCGCGCACCACCAGCGGCAGCAGCAGGTCCAGTACCGAAGGGTCGAAGGAAGGACTGGTGATCGCCAGCACGCAGTCGTCCGCCGCCAGCCCCGGCGCCTTCACCATGCCGGCCAGGAAGTTGACCACCCCGCGGTGCGGCACCCGCACGCCCTTGGGCTGGCCGGTGGAACCCGAGGTGTAGATCAGGTAGGCCTCGTCCAGCGGCGTGGCGTCGAGCGCGGGGTCGGGTGGCAGCGGCTGTTCCGGATGGCCGTCCGCCAGCTGCTTGTCGTCGATCGCCAGCATGGGGATCGCCAGTCCCTCCAGGATCTCGTGCGTGTCCTGCTGCGCGAGCACCGCGGCCAGGTCGGCATCGGCCGCCATGAAGCGCAGGCGGTCCGCCGGGTAGTCGGGGTCCAGCGGCACGTAGGCCGCGCCCGCCTTCATCACCGCCAGCTGCGCGATCAGCATGTCGGGGCTGCGCGCGATGCACAGGCCGACGCGCTTGCCGCGCGCGATGCCGCGCAGGCGCAAGGCATGGGCCAGCCGGTTCGAGCGCGCCTCGAGCTCGCCATAGCTCAGCGTGCGGCCTGTCGCGTCGATCACCGCCACGCGTTCGCGCACCTCCGGCGCACCCAGGTCCAGATAGTCGTGCACCAGTTGCCGCGCGGGCAGCGGCGAGCGCGCGCCGTTCCAGCCGTGGCGCAGCAGGTTGAGCTGCGCGGGCGCGAGCATCTCGTGCGTCGAGATCCGCCGCTCGGGCTGCGCCAGCAGCCGCTCGAGCAGCGCCAGGTAGTTCTCGAGCATGCGCGCGGCAGTGGCTTCGCTGTAGAGATCGCTCGCGTATTCGAGGTGGATGCGGTGCGAGAACTCGGTGTCGATGTGCATCGACAGGTCGAACTGCGCGGCCACGCGCTCGAAGTCGAACTCATCCGCCTCCAGGCCGAAGAGTTCCGGCTCGCCCACCGGTGCGTTGAGCACGTTGAAGAGTACGCGCACCGGGCCCTCGGGGTGCAGCGTGCGGTCATGCCCCAGCGCGTCGATCAGCTCGTCGAACGGCGCGTCCTGGTGCGTGTAGGCCTCGAGCGCATTGCGGCGCACGCGATGCACCAGCTGCGTGAAGCTGGGATCGCCCCCGAGGTCGGTGCGCATCACCAACGTGTTGACCAGCGTCCCCACGAGCGGCTCGGCTGCGAAGCGGTGGCGGTTCGCGATCGGCGTGCCGACCGCGATGTCCTCGCTCTTCGCGTGGCGCGACAGCATCAGCACGAAGGCAGACAGATAGACCACGAAGTGCGTGACTGCCTCGCGCCCGCCGAAGGCGTGCATCGCCTCGCGCAGTCGCGGAGGCAGCCCGGCGGAGACGCGCGCGCCCCGGTGGCTGGCCTTGGCCGGCCGCGGGAAGTCGGTGGGCAGGTCCAGGTCGGGCAGGTCGCGCAGGCGCTCCAGCCAGTAGTCCAGGTGCGGCCGGCGCGCCTCCACCGCCGCGGGACTGCGCTGCCAGGCGGCATAGTCGGCATAGCCGATCGCAGGCGGCGCCGACAGCGGCTCGCGCCCGGCCGCCAGCGCGCCGTAGGCGGCGAGGGCTTCGCGCATCAGCAGCGCGCCGGCCCAGTTGTCGGTGATCGCATGGTGCAGCAGCCAGAACAGCACGTGCTCGCGCTCGCCCAGGCGGATCAGGGTCGCCCGGTGCAGGGGGGCGTGCGCCAGGTCGAAGGGCTGCGCCGCGCGCTCGGCGAGCAGCACGCGCGCCTGCGCGTTGCGCTCGCGCTCGGGCAGACGGCTGAGGTCGATCTGCTCGACCGGCACCGCGAGCGCGGGGAGGATCGATTGCATCGGCTCGTGCTCGCCCATCACGAAGCAGGTGCGCAGGCCCTCGTGCCGCTGCACCATGGCGTCGAGCGCCTGCTGGCACAGCGCCGGATCGAAGGCGCCGCGCAGCCGGATCGCGATCGGCACGTTGTAGGCGGTCGTTGCCGGGTCGAAATGCTGGATCACCCACATGCGCCGCTGCGAGAGCGAGGCCGGCAGCGGCGTGCCGCGCGGCACGGGCTCGATGCCGGCCGGTGCCGCCGCCCGGCTCTCCAGCGGCTGTTGCTCGGCCTTCGCCACGTGCGCCGCCATCGCGGCCACGCTCGCATGCTCGAACAGCTCGGCCAGCGGCAGCGCCACGCCGAAGCGCGCCGACAGCCGCGAGAGCACCTGCGTCATGCGCAGCGAGTTGCCGCCGAGCTCGAAGAAGCTCTCGTGCACGCCGAAGGCGCGCGTGCCCAGCACCTCGCACCAGATGTCCCACACCGCGTGCTCGCGCTCGTCGCGCGGCATCACGTAGCCGAGGTGCTCGCGTTGCCCGCCCTCTTCAGCGCTTTCCTCGTGGAGGGGTTCCGTGCCGGCATCGATCGGCACCACCAGCGGCAGCTCGCCGGCCAGGAAGGCCTCGCGGCAGCGGTGGCGCTGCACCTTGCCGCTGGACGTGCGCGGCAACCCGCCCGCGCGCAGCAGGGCGACGGCATGCACCGGCAGGCCGTGCTCCACCGCGATCGCGCGGCGCACCGCGCGGAATACCGCCTCGGCATCCGCCTCGGCCTGCGCGCGCCGGTCCAGCTCCAGCGCCAGCACCACGCCTTCGCCCGCCGGCGTCTCGACCGCGAAGGCCGCGCCGAAGCCCGGCCGCAGCGCCGGATGGGCGCGCTCCGCGCTCCACTCCAGGTCCTGCGGATAGTGGTTCTCGCCGTGGACGATGATCAGGTCCTTCAAGCGGCCGGTGACGAACAGCTCGCCGCCATCGAGGAAGCCGAGGTCGCCTGTGCGCAGGAAGGGGCCGCTGCCGTCCGCCAGGTGCCCGCCGAAGGTGGCCTCGGTGGCTTCGGGCTGCATCCAGTAGCCGCCGCCGACGCCGGGCGAGCGTACCCAGATCTCGCCGATGCAGCGGTCGGCGCAGGCGTGCTGGTCCTCGTCGACGATCAGGATCTCCGTGTCCCGCATCGCCTGCCCGCAGCCGACCAGCCGGCGTCCCTGCGCCGCGCCTTCGGGCAGCGGGTCGAAGCGGTGGGCCATCAGGGCCCTGGCGTCCGCCCACACGACGCGCGGCGCCGCTTCCAGCGTGCTCGCGCTGACGCCCAGCACCGCCTCGGCCAGGCCATAGGACGGCGCGAACACCCGCGCCGCCATGCCCGCCGCACCGAAGACCGCGAGCACACGCTCGACCGTGTCTGCCTTCACCGGTTCGGCGCCGCAGTTGAGCGACGCCAGGCTGTCCAGGCGTGCGCCAAGCGGCTTGCCGGCCAGCGCCTGCAGGCAGGCGACGAAGGCCGAGTCCGGTGCGCCCGTGTGCGTGATGCGATAGGTCTCGATCGCCTCCAGCCAGCGCAGCGGCCGGCGCAGGAAGGCCACCGGCGACATCAGGTAGCCGGTGGCACCGGCCACCACCGGCGCCAGCACACCGAAAGCCAGGCCATAGTCGTGGAAGTGCGGCAGCCAGCTGAGCGAGCGCGAGGCGGTGCTGCCGTGGCCCGCGGCGATCATTGCGCGCACGTTCGCCAGCACGTTCAGGTGCGACAGGCGCACGCCGCGCGGCGCGGAGGTGGAGCCGGAGGTGTACTGCAGGTAGGCCAGTGCCTGCGCCTCGATCACCGGCGGGACGAAGTCCTGCGCCACCGCTGCCAGCTGCTCCGCATCGGGCAGCGCGGTCCATCGGGCCGTTGCCAAGGTGGCGGGGTCCAGCGCGGCGGCCGCGGCGTCGAGCAGCTTGGCGCTGGTCAGCACCAGGGCCGCGCGCGAATCGGCGATCACGCTGCGCAGGCGCGGTGCCGCGTGATGCAGGCGGATCGGATCGGGTGCCGGCACCGGCACCGCCACCCGGCCGCTCAGCAGGCAGGCCCAGAACACCCGCACGAAATCCAGCCCTGGCGGGAAGGCCAGCAGCACGCGGTCGCCCGGGCGGCTCGCGTCAGTCAGCCACGCAGCGATGTGATGGACATCGTCACGCAGCTGGGCGTAGTTGCACTGCTGCGCGAGGGACAGGTCCTCCGCCAGGAAGCCGTAGGCCAATTGCGTCGGCCGTGTCGCGCATTGCTCCTCGAAGACAAAGGCCAGGGTGTCTTGTGACAGTCCGCGGGCGGCGGGCGGCAAGCTTTCGAGCGACGGCGTATTGAACATGTATAGGAACGGGCCCGGCGTTTGACAGGGTCACATCGTGGGTGGGGCAACAGAACGGGACCCTGCCTTTTGTCATTATGTTGCGCCGCAACAGGCCAGTCATCTTCGGCAGAACGGTGGCGGCTTTGTCTGACAGGGCGGGACGTTGCGCAAGAGGGCCGCCGCGACCGGGAACGAGGGGCGCGGAGGGCTAAGAGCTGGGGGAATCATCGATGCTTTTGGGTTACTCACCGGAACCATCCCACCACTGCCTCGGAAGTGAGCATCCTACGGCACACCCAGCATGCGAATCGATTCATTGACCATCCCTGACTGCAGACAGAAAAAGGGCCTGTGCAGCCCTGAGCGACCCCAAGCCACCCAGCCCCTCCTTTACAGCAGGCCGGGCTTTCAGATCCTCGCCGATGGCACGGTGCTCTTGGCGCCTCCAGTTTCGACAGACGGCCCAACCCACGTCCACCGGATGGTGGATTGGGTGCTGCGCAGGGAGGACCCCGATACACGTGCGCTCATCTTCAAAGCGATTGAAAGCAATCGGACGGGGGTGGACATCCCTGCACTCCGCGAGGGGCTTCGGCTGAGCTCGCGGCTGATGGATGTGCTTCGCAACGGCTTCGAAAACAGCCACTTGCGCCGGCTGCGCGCAGAGCAGCTGCCCTGTTCGTCGTCACCTCAAGCCGTTGTCGAAGCACTGCAGCAGGAAGTTCAGCGCATGCACTCCTGTCTGTCGATGCGGGATGTACTGGCGCTGGCCAAGTTTGCCGCAAGTGAAATAGAACGACGATCCTCCGGTGAGCAGGTTCCGACCGAGCATCAGGCACTGTATCTGTACAAGAGCATGGCCATGTCCGATTGCTTCAAGGGTCGGGCATTGGACGACGATCCGTTATTGAAGCGCGAGATGGGACCGATCGAAGGAGAAGTGGACAACCAACCCGCGAAGGCGAAAGACGCGCTCGCCCCCCTGCTGAACGCATCTGCGCGCTGGTTGGACTGGCTGCTCTCTCAAGCGGCGAGTGGAGCGGCGCCATTGCCCCAGCAGCAGAAGAAGAACCTGGCGAAGAGCATCCTCACTGCCTACGCAGTGCTGCTCGGTCACTGCTTCGCGGAGGGCGACGCTGGGCCCCAGCGCATGCATGATCTGCTCCAGCATCACGTGCGCGCGGCACTCGACATGCTGGAGACCGAAGATGAACCGGCCGACACGTCCAGAAAGAGAAAGGCGGGGCAGTTAGATGCACCTCCGGCGGCGGCGTGGTCCATCGAGAACTCACGGCAACAAGCGCTCGCTGACGTACTGCACGTGGCGGCCACTGCGCGCGCAAAGTTGACGGGTGAATTTGAATTGCAGGAAGGCCTGCGCTGCCTGCAGCATGCCTTCAACAACGGCTGGTCCAACTGGTTGGCGCTTTACCGTCCGGGGACGCCGTTCGCCCGGCTTTCTCTGCCCGATCAAGCCCATGAACTGGGCCGCATCGACGCCATCGATGGCCCTGACGGACATCCCATGCAAAGGCTGAGGCTCATGCCTGGGCAACTCCGCGCGCTGATGCCCGAACTCGAAGCCCATCTGGACCTCGCGATCGTCTTCAAGGGCCCCACGAACCTGCATTTCGGCGACTCGCGGGTCGACCAGACCCACCATTACACGGCCTTGATCAAGGTGAATGACGTGCACTTCGAACTGGAGTCGCTGGCCGCGAATGCCCAGGCGGGCAAGTGCTGGATTCCGAACCTTCGGGCTTACTTCGAGCGCCTGCAGGGCGGTGCATACATGGCCATCCGGGGTGCCGACAATGCGCTGTCGAAGTACGTGAAACTGATGGCCATCGAAGCTTTCTCGAAAACCTGCGAAGCGCTCGGAGTCCTGCTGGGCAAGCAGCCCATCATCGAACTCGCGAAGTTTCTTCCCGTGGGTGGAATGGAGGACGCGGCGCGTCAGATCGACTCGGACTTTGCGGCGGAATTCTGCCGGAGTGGCCTTTCTCTCCCGAATGCCACAAGTCACGAAACGGATGTCCCGCACGGCAATGGCCGCAGCAAAGCCATCGTGGATTGGCTCGGCACGCTCGGGACCAACGAGGCCATCCTCTGGACAGGAACCGACCCGATGGTGACTGCAGTGGTGCGCGCCGCCACAGGGGAATGGTTTGCACTCGACAGCGCGTCCATGTCGCGGCGTTCCTTGCTCGAGGTATTGGACGGGCAACAAGCGCTGTTCAAGGGACTCGCTCCCGACGAACACAAGGAACGCGCCGGCTTTGCCCGTGCCCTTACGCTGGTGGCGCCTGCTGCCCCGTCGTCCTCGCCTGCCCTTGCTCCAGGTGCAGTTCAGGAGCTTGCGCCGGTGGCAGTCGTGGACGCGTCAGTCCTGCCTCGCCCAGGCAAGGATGAAATTGCCAGATCGGAGAAGACGCTGTTGCTTGCCTGCAAGATGTATGAGCGCTATCGATTGAACGTATGGACCAACCCGATCCCCAAGTTCGATACAGGCAAGAAGATCATCGACTATGTCCTTGGGATCGACCTCGACCCCAAGCAGTTCGGATCGCTGCTCACGATATCTCGCGCAGTGAGTTCATCGAACGTGACAGGTTCTCAGCACATTGCGGCGCTGTACCTCCTGCGGGGGGGACACGATCGCGTCAACGGTGATCTGCTCGAATTGTTGCCTTCCGAGGTACCGCCATGCCTCGTGCCTTACAGGAAGACGATACAAGCAAACGTCTTGACCTGGCGTGAGAGAGATCGCGGCAGTCGTGTGCTGGCCAAGCTCGGGTTGAGTGGACCATTGACCTGACCTGACCTGACCTGAGCGAGGCTCGCGGCCATTTCACTCATGCCCTGGCTCGAGGACTGCAGACCCTTCGTGCGTTCAGGCGTCCACCTTCACCTTGCCGTCCCGCACCACCCGGCCCCATTTCTGGATCTCCGAGGCAATGAACTGCCGGAACTTCTCGCGCGAGCCGCCGCCGTCCTCGGCGCCGTAGGTGTCGAGCCGCTCCTGTACGTCGGGCATTGCGAGCACGGTGTTGACGTCGCGGTTGATCTTGTCGGCGATCGGTGTCGGCAGCTTGCCGGGCCCGGCCAGTCCGTACCAGGTGGTGGCCTCGAAGCCTTCGAAGCCCTGCTCCTGCATGGTCGGCACATTCGGATGGCCCTTGGCGCGCTTCAGCCGCGTCTGCGCCACCGCCGTCACCTTGCCGCTCTTCACATGCGGCGTGGCGGCGGTCATGGTCTCGAAGCTGTACTGGATCTGGTTGCCCATCAGGTCCGCTAGCAGTGGGCCACTGCCCTTGTAGGGCACGTGCAGCGCATCGACCTTCGCCTGCAGCTTGAACATCTCGAGCGCCAGGTGCTGGGCCGAGCCCGCGCCGGCCGAGCCGAAGCTCACCTTGCCCGGCTCCGCGGCGCACAGCGCGACGATGTCCTTCACCCCTACTGCCTTCTGCGCCGGCCCCGCGACCAGCAGGTTGGGCGTCACGCCCACCAGCACGATCGGCACGAAGTCGCGCTCCACGCTGTAGCGCAGCTTGGGCTGCAGGTTGGGCGCCAGCGCGTGGCTGTTGATGTGCGCCATGAGCAGCGTCGAGCCGTCGCTCGGCTGCGTCGACACGTACTCGGCCGCGAGCACCCCGGCCACGCCGGCCTTGTTCTCCACGATCACCGACTGGTTCCACATCGTCGTCAGCTTCTGCGCCACCACCCGCGCCAGGGCGTCGGTGCCCCCGCCCGGCGGAAAGCCCACCACGATGCGCACCGGCCCGTTGGGCCATTCCTGTGCGAACACCCGCGGCACGCCGAGCGTGGCCGCGGCAGCGCCTGCGGCCTGGATGAGGGAACGTCTTTGCATCGGTGGGTCTCCTGGTTGGGTTCGGTTTCTTCGGCCTTGATTCAGGCCGCCTTCTTCAGCGCCGCCGGCGCCGCGTGGCTCGCGAAATACTCCATCGCCGCATGCACCCCGCTGCCCGCGAGCTTCACCCCCGTGAGCTTCAGTCCCATCTCCACGCCGGCCACCATCGCGACCAGCGTGAGGTCGTTGCTGTCGCCCAGGTGGCCCATGCGGAACATGCGGCCCTTGAGCTTGCCCAGGCCGGTGCCCAGCGAGAGATCGAAGCGTTCGTGGATCAGCCGCCGCAGCGCATCGGCGTCCACTCCCTCGGGCGTGATCACGCCGGTCAGCACTGGCGAATGCACGGCAGGGTCGGCGCACTGCGTCGGCAGGCCCCACGCCTTCACCGCCGCGCGCACCCCTGCGCCCCAGCGCTGGTGGCGCGCGAACACCTGCGGCAGGCCCTCGCCCAGCAGCATGTCCAGCGATTCGCTCAGCCCGTAGAGCAGGTTGGTGTTGGGCGTGTAGGGCCAGTAGCCGCCCTGGTTCATTTCCACGATCTCGTCCCAGGCCCAGAAGGCCTTGGGCAGCTTCGCGGTCTTGCTGCGCTCCATCGCCTTGGGCGACACCGCATTGAAGCTGATGCCCGGCGGCAGCATCAGGCCCTTCTGCGAGCCGCTGATGGTCACGTCCACGCCCCACTCGTCATGCCGGTAGTCGGCGCTCGCCAGGCCCGAGATGCTGTCCACCATCAAGAGGGCAGGATGCCCGGCCGCATCGATCGCGCGGCGCACCGCCGCGATGTCGGAGGTCACGCCGGTGGAAGTCTCGTTGTGCACCACGCACACCGCGCGGATCTTCCTGTCCGTGTCCTGGCGCAGGCGCGCCTCGATCAGGTCGGCCTGCACCCCGTGGCGCCAGCTGCGCGGCAGGCCGGTCTCGTCCACCCCGGGCAGGCTCAGGAACTCGGGCGCCAGCCCCAGGCGCAGCGCCATCTTCTGCCACAGCGTGGCGAAGTGGCCCGTCTCGTACATCAGCACCGCGTCGCCGGGGCTCATCACATTGGCGAGCGCGGCTTCCCAGGCGCCGGTGCCCGAGGCGGGATAGATCACCACCGGGTGCCGCGTCTGGAAGATCTGGCGGATGCCCGCGAGTACCTTCAGGCCGAGCGCGCCGAACTCGGGTCCGCGGTGGTCGATGGTGGGCAGGCTCATGGCGCGCAGGATGCGATCGGGCACCGGGCTGGGGCCGGGGATCTGCAGGAAGTGGCGGCCGGTCGGGTGGAGGTCGAGTTGCAGCATGGGCGGTCCTTTCCTTTTCAGTTTTGCATGCAAAATGCATTGGACCATGATGGATTACCCTGAAGCAACCCTGTTGAAACCTCCAGTTTTTGCATTCAAAATGCATCCGGAGGAAAATAAGCCATGGCAGAAGTGATCGAGATCTCGCGGCTGGCGCTGCACGACCAGGTGGCGGCGCGCCTTCGCACCATGCTGGTCGAAGGCCAGATCGCCCCGGGCGCCAAGCTCAACGAGCGCGAGCTGTGCGAGCAGCTGCGCGTCTCGCGCACGCCGCTGCGCGAAGCCATCAAGCTGCTGGCGGCCGAGGGCCTGGTCGACCTGCTGCCCAACCGCGGCGCGGTGGCCGTCAAGCTGACCGAGGCCGACGTGGAGAACACCTTCGAGCTGCTGGCCGCGCTCGAAGGCCTGTCGGGCGAGTTGGCGGCGCGCCGCATCACCGATCCCGAGTTGGCCGAGCTGCGCGCCCTGCACTACGAAATGATGGCCTGCTTCGCGCGCCGCGATCTCTCGGGCTATTACCGCATCAACGCGCGCATCCACACGGCCATCAACGACGCCGCCAAGAACCCCGTCCTCACCAGCACCTACCGCGCGATCAATGCGCGCGTGCAGTCGCTGCGCTTTCGCACCAACCAGGACGAGGCCAAGTGGAGGCTCGCCGTGGCCGAGCACGAACGCATGATCGAGGCGCTCGCCGCCCACGACGCCGCGGCCATGCGCGAGGTGCTGGCCGAGCACCTCGATCGAAAGCGCGACACGGTGCTGGCGCTGCTGCGCGCCGGCGAGATCTACCCTGCAGCCCAGGCGGGCAAGCGCTGATGCGCATCGATCCCGCCAGCCATCTGCAGCCCGCCGGCACCGTGCTGCCTCCCAACGAGGTCTGCGCCCGGCTCGCGCGCCGCCTCGCGGCCGAGACCGAGGGCGAAGTGCTGTTCGACGATGCCTCGCGCGGCCGCTACGCCACCGACGCCTCCATCTACCAGATCATGCCGGTGGGCGTGCTCGTGCCGAAGACCGAGCGCGACGTCGCCGCCGCCATCGACATCGCGCGCGACCTGCAGGTGCCGGTGCTGGCGCGCGGCGGCGGCACCAGCCAGTGCGGCCAGACCACCGGCGCGGCGCTGGTGATCGACAACAGCAAGCACATGCGGCGCGTGCTCGAGCTCGACGTGGCGCAGCGCCGCGTCACCGTCGAGCCGGGCCTGGTGCTGGACCACCTCAACGCGCAGCTCAAGCCGCACGGCCTGTGGTTCCCGGTCGATGTCTCCACCAGCGCCCAGGCGACGCTGGGCGGCATGGCGGGCAACAACTCCTGCGGCTCGCGCTCGATCGCCTACGGCAACATGGTGCACAACGTGCTCGGCGCGAGCGCCTGGCTGTCGGACGGCGAACTGGTGGACTTCGGCCCCGTCGCCACGCTCGGCGCGCGCGCCGCCGGCATCGCCCAGCACGTGCAGCAGCTGGCACGGCAGCACCGCGCCGAGATCGCCGAGCGCTGGCCCAAGGTGATGCGGCGCGTCGCCGGCTACAACCTCGACATCTTCGACAACCAGAGCGAGCGGCCCTACACCGCCGACGGCAGTGTCAACCTGGCCCACCTGCTGATAGGCGCCGAGGGAACGCTGGCCTACACCCGCAGCTTGACGCTGCAGCTTGCCGAGCTGCCCCGCGCCAAGGTGCTGGGCGTCGTCAACTTCGCGAGCTTCCACGCCGCAATGGATTCGGCCCAGCACATCGTGAAGCTGGGCCCCACCGCCGTCGAGCTGGTCGACCGCACGATGATCGAGCTGAGCCTCGCCAACCCGGCCTTCAAGCCGACCATCGAGAAGGCGCTGATCGGCAAGCCCGCCGCCATCCTGCTGGTCGAGTTCTCGGGCGGGGACCGCGCCGCCCTGCTGCGCCAACTGCAGCAGCTGGCCGAGCTGATGGGCGACCTGGGCCTGCCCGACAGCGTGGTGCGCATGCCCGAGGAGGCCGCGCAGAAGAACCTGTGGGAGGTGCGCAAGGCCGGCCTCAACATCATGATGAGCCTCAAGGGCGACGGCAAGCCGGTCAGCTTCATCGAGGACTGCGCCGTGCCGCTCGAGCACCTGGCCGCCTACACCGACGGCCTCACCGAGGTCTTCGCGAAGCACGGCACGCGCGGCACCTGGTATGCCCATGCATCGGTGGGCACGCTGCACGTGCGGCCCATTCTCGACATGCGCATCGACGGCGCCGCGAAGATGCGCGCCATCGCCGAGGAAGCCGGCGAGCTGGTGCGCAAGTACAAGGGCGCCTTCAGCGGCGAGCACGGCGACGGCCTGTGCCGCGGCGAGTGGATCGAGTGGCAGTTCGGCCCTGCGATCAACGAGGCCTTCCGCGCCATCAAGAACAAGCTGGACCCGATCGGCCTCTTCAACCCCGGCAAGATCATCGACCCGCCGAAGATGGACGACGGCGCCCTCTTCCGCTTCGCCCCCGCCTCCGCGCCTCGGCCTTACAAGCGCATCCCCATCACCCCCGTGCTCGACTGGTCCGCCTGGAACGTGCAGGCCGATCCGGTGACCGAGGAGACCACCCCGCCCGGCACCGGCGGCGACGTCACCGGCGGCTTCGCCAAGGCCGTCGAGATGTGCAACAACAACGGCCACTGCCGCAAGTTCGACGCCGGCACCATGTGCCCCAGCTACCGCGTCACGCGCGACGAGCAGCACCTCACGCGCGGGCGCGCCAACACGCTGCGCCTGGCGCTCTCGGGCCAGCTCGGCCCCGACGCCTTCACCGGCGACGCCGTTCGCGACGCCATGGACCTGTGCGTCGGCTGCAAGGGCTGCAAGCGCGACTGCCCGACCGGCGTCGACATGGCGAAGATGAAGATCGAGTTCCTCGCCCACTACAAGAGGAAGCACGGCCACACGCTCGCCGAGCGGCTGGTCGCCCGCCTGCC
>NZ_LMTS01000033.1:33894-48689 GCF_001541225.1 Variovorax sp. WDL1
CTGCACACCGCCAGCCGCATGCCCTGGCTCTTCAACCTGCGCAACCGGCTGCCCGGCGCCGCCTGGCTGGGCGAGCGGCTGCTCGGCCTGTCGGCAAGGCGTTCGCTGCCGGAGTTCCGCGGCGACACCTTCTGGCGCGAGCGCGACGCGACGCTCTTCACCAGCAGCGACATGGTCATCGCCGCTGCCTGCAGCGGGCGCAAGGCCGCGGTGCTCTTCGTCGACACCTTCAACGGCGGCTTCGAAAGCGAGAACGCCTGGGCCGCCGCCCGCGTGCTCAAGGCGGCCGGCTACCTGCTGCACACGGTCGAGAAATTCAGCGGCCACCATTGCTGCGGCCGCACCTACCTTGCCAGCGGCATGGTGGACGAGGCCAGGGCCCGCGCCGGCGCGCTCGTCGACGCGCTGCTGCCCCTGGCCGAGGAGGGCGTGCCCATCGTCGGGCTGGAGCCTTCCTGCCTGCTGACCCTGCGCGACGAGACGCTGGCGATGGGCCTGGGCGACAAGGCGCGGACCGTCGCGGCCCAGGCGCTGCTGTTCGAGGAATTCATCGCGCGCGAAATGCGCGAGGGTCGCTTCAAGCTCGGCCTCAAGCCCGCCGGCAAGCCCATCCTGCTGCACGGCCACTGCCACCAGAAGGCCTTCGGCGCGGTGAGCCCCATCCTCGAGGTGCTGAAGCTCATCCCCGATGCAAAGCCCGAGCTCATCGAGAGCTCCTGCTGCGGCATGGCCGGCAGCTTCGGCTACGAGGCCGCGCATTACGAGGTGTCGATGCGCATGGCCGAGGCCGCACTGCTGCCCGCGGTGCGCAGCCAGCCCGACGCGATCGTCCTGGCCGACGGCACCAGCTGCCGCCACCAGATCGCCGACGGCGCGCAGCGCCAGGCGGTGCACGTGGCGCGGCTGCTGGATGCGCTGATCGCCTGAACGAAGCTCAGGGCGCCGCCGCGCCGGCTTCGAGCACCGAGAAGGCGCCCGCGTCGACCACGCGGCGCAGCCTCAGCCCTGCGGCCACGAGCACGGCTTCGAACTCCGCCTGCGTGCGCTCGCGCCCGCCCGGCGACACCAGCATGTTGAGATCGGAGAACTTGGCGTCGCGCCCTTCGTTCGGCGGTGCAATCACGCGCTCCAGCAGCAGCACCCGGCTGTGCGGGGCCAATCCCTTCGCCACCGTCGTGAGAATGCGCACCGCGTCGCCATCGTCCCAGTCGTGAATGACGGAGCGCAGCAGGTAGGCATCGGCTCCCGCCGGCACCTGCTCGAAGAAGCTGCCGCCGACGACGCGGCACCGATCGCCAACGCCCGCGTCGGCCAGCCGCTCGTGTGCTCTCCCGACCACCTGGGGCAGATCCAGCAAGGTTCCCTGCAGATGAGGATGCGCGGCCAGCACCGCCGCCAGCAGCGCGCCGTTGCCGCCGCCCACGTCGACGACGGTGCGCAGGTCCGAGAAGTCGTAGGCCGCGAGCACCGCGGCCGAGGCCCGCTTCGACAGCGCCGCCATCGCGCGATCGAAAACCGCGCCGTTCTCAGGATGCGCTGCGCGATGGCTCCAGACGTCCTGGCCGTGCATGTGGACGAAGGCGTTCTCGCCGGTGCGCACGCTGTGCAGCAGCCCGCTCCAGGCCTGCCAATACGTCGGCCCGCCGACGAAGGCGGCCCAGGCGGCCATCGAGCCTTCCGCATCCGAGCGCAGCGGCTGGCCCAGCGGCGCGAGCGCAAAGCGCTGCGCCTCGCCTTCGTGCAGGATTTCTACGCTCGCCAGCGCGCGCAGCAGCCGGTAGAGCGTCGGTGCGTGCGTGCCGGTGGAGTCCGCCAGCTCGTCGGCGCTGTGCTCGCCCTCGGCAAGCAGGTCGGCGATACCGAGCGTCGCCGCGACGTGGAGCGCCTGCGACAGCTGGTAGCCGTCGATCAGCCGCCGCAGGGCCAAGGCCGGGTTTGAATCATTCTGCATAGGGCTACCCCTGCGAGCGCTGAGCCGGCCATTGTGTTCCCCTTTGCCGCGTGGCGATACCCATGCCGGCCGGCGGCTGCCTTCACCGTCGCTCTGGCCGGCGGACACAAGGGGCGCTGCCTGCGCAACAAGACCAGGCCAGCCCGTCTTAGCTCTCGTCGATCTCGCCGCCGATCTCGCTCGCGAGCCGGACCGCCTCGGCCAGGTGCGACAGCTCCAGCGCGTGCTGCCGCGCGAGTTTTGCCAGCACCTTGCGCCCCTTGGGCAGCAGGTGCACCTCGACCAGCCGCCGGTCGACGGTGCTGGGCTGGCGCCTGACCAGGCCGGCCTCTTCGCAGCGTGTCACCAGCGCCACCACCCCGTGCGGTTGCGCCTGGAGGCGCTCGGCGATCTCGCTGATGGAGGCCCATTCGCGGCCGGGGAAGCCCTGCGTGTGCAGCAGCACCTGGTACTGCTGCACGGTGATGCCGGCCTCGCGCGCCGCATCCTCGCTGAATCGCAGAAAGCTGCGCAGCCGGTGCCTGAATGTCGACAGCGCCTCCAGGCGCAGCTTCGACGCGCTCTGCTCGTTCTTGGACATGGTGTTGGACCTGCTGGAAGTCCCCGCAATGTAACAAGGCGCCGCCAGCGCGCTGGCGCGGCGGAAGCGCCGGGGGCTCAGGGTAATTACTCATGATGTGAGGTAAAAAGCCTCATAACATGACGTAATTCGATCGCGGCGCCGTCAAGCGCCTGCATCCGCAGGCGAGACCGGGCGCCGCCTCTGCTTGGCTCTCGCGCTTTGCATGGCCAACCGGCCTGGCCCGGACGGCGGTCGTCTCCCCCTCTCCGACCCTTCTCCGACCCTTCGAAAGCACACTCATGAAAATCAGGAGTCAACGAGACTTCTTCTCGGGCTTGATGTTTGCCGTCGTCGGCGCCGCGTTCGCGATCGGCGCCACCAACTACAGCATCGGCACCGGCGCCCGCATGGGACCTGGCTACTTCCCGCTCATGCTCGGCGTGCTGCTGGCCATCCTGGGCCTCGGCGTCATCCTGAGCTCCATGACCATCGACACCGTGGACGGCGAGCCCGTCGGCCGCATCGCCTGGAAGCCGCTGCTGTTCGTCATCGGCGCCAACCTCGTCTTCGGCGTGCTGCTGGGCGGGCTGCCCAGCATCGGCCTGCCGGCCCTGGGCCTGATCGTCGCGATCTACGCGCTGGTCGTGGTCGCGAGCCTCGCGGGATCCAGCTTCCACATGAAGTCGGCGCTGATCCTCGCCACCGTGCTGGCCATCGGCAGCTATCTCACCTTCATCCTCGGCCTGAGCCTGCAGTTCCAGGTCTGGCCCACTTTCATCACCGGCTAAGGACGCGAATCGTCATGGAGCTTCTCGACAACCTCGCGCTCGGCTTCAGCCACGCCGTCTCGCTGCAGAACCTGGTCTACGCCTTCGTCGGCTGCCTGCTGGGCACGCTGATCGGCGTGCTGCCCGGCATCGGGCCCGTGCCCACCATCGCCATGCTGCTGCCGGTCACCTACGCGCTGCCGCCGGTGGCCGCGCTGATCATGCTGGCGGGCATCTACTACGGCTCGCAGTACGGCGGCTCAACCACCGCCATCCTGGTCAACCTGCCGGGCGAATCGTCCTCCGTCGTGACGGTGATCGACGGGCACCAGATGGCCAAGCGCGGCCGGGCGGGCGCGGCACTCGCGACCGCCGGCCTGGGCTCGTTCTTCGCGGGCAGCGTCGCCACGCTGGTGCTCGCGGCCTTCGCGCCGCCGCTGACCGAGCTGGCCTTCAAGTTCGGCCCTGCCGAGTATTTCTCGCTGATGGTGCTGGGCCTCATCGGCGCCGTCGTGCTGGCCTCGGGCTCGCTGCTCAAGGCCATCTGCATGATCATCCTCGGCCTGCTGCTGGGCCTGGTCGGCACCGACGTGAACTCGGGCGTGGCGCGCTACAGCTTCGACATCCCGGAGCTGACCGACGGCATCAGCTTCATCGCGATCGCGATGGGCGTGTTCGGCTACGGCGAGATCATCGCCAACCTGTCGAAGCCCGACGACGAGCGTCAGATCTACACCGCCGAAGTGCACGGACTGTGGCCCACCCGCGAGGACTTCAGGCACATCATCCCTGCGGCGCTGCGCGGGACCGCGCTGGGCTGCTCGCTCGGCATCCTGCCCGGCGGCGGTTCGCTGCTGTCGGCCTTTGCCTCCTACACGCTCGAGAAGAAGCTCAAGCTGGGCGCCAAGGAGGTGCCCTTCGGACAGGGCAACATCCGCGGCGTGGCCGGCCCCGAATCGGCCAACAACGCGGGCGCCCAGACCTCCTTCATCCCGCTGCTCACCCTCGGCATTCCCGGCAATCCGGTCATGGCGTTGATGGTGGGTGCGATGACCATCCACAACATCCAGCCCGGCCCGCAGGTGATGACCAGCAACCCGGAGCTCTTCTGGGGCCTGATCGCCTCGATGTGGATCGGCAACCTGATGCTGGTGGTGCTGAACCTCCCGCTGATCGGCATCTGGATCAAGTTCCTCTCCATCCCCTACAAGTGGCTCTTCCCGGCCATCGTGCTGTTCTGCGCCATCGGGGTGTACTCGACCAACAACAACACCTTCGACGTATGGATGGTGGGCCTGTTCGGCATCGTCGGCTATGCCTTCCACAAGCTGGGGTGCGAGCCGGCGCCGCTGCTGCTGGGGCTGATCCTCGGGCCGATGATGGAAGAGAACCTGAGACGTGCGCTCCTGTTGTCGCGCGGCTCGTGGGAGGTGCTCGTCACACGGCCCATCTCGGCCGGCCTGCTGATCGCGGCGGGGCTGATGCTGGTGATCGTGCTGATGCCGGCGGTCAGGTCCAAGCGCGAAGAGGCCTTCGTCGAGGAAGGCTGACGCTCAGCGCCGGCAGTGGCGGACAGGTCGAGTCGAATCGAGCGCAGCAGAGTGATTGCGCGATGCGGCACATGAGCTTTGGTATTACTCGCGTTGGGAGAAAAAGCGAGGGAGCGGTTGATCCTTTCGGGTTACTCAGTTGGACCGACATCCAACCAGCCACTTCCCAATGCGACCCACATCCGCCCATACCACTCCTTTCGTACCTTTCAACCCGAACCGCTGGCCCGGCTCGCAAACGCCGGTGGTGGAAGGCTTCCGGTTCTCTGCCCCGGGCTTCCGGATCAGCAACGGCCAGGTATTCATCGAGGTCGATCACTCGAGTGAAATCGCCGTAGCGACCCAAGCGCAGCGACGGGTCGAATGGGTATTGCGCCGGGCACACCCCGCCGACCGGGAATCGATCCTCGAGGCGATCAGCAACGGGCCGAGCATCGGCCTCGACGTTCCTGCGCTGCGCGATGTGCTTCGGCTGACCCCGCAACAGATGACTGTGCTGCGCGCCGGCTACGCTGCCAGGCCCCTGCGCCAGCTGATCGCGCAGCAGCCGTTCCCCAAGACCTCCAAGCGCGACGTGTGGCGCAATGTAGCGAAAGCATTGCAGCAGGAAGTGTTCGACCATCGTGGTTGCCTGTCGATCGACGATGTGTGGTCGCTGGCCCACTCCGCGGCCGCCGAGATGAAGCGCCGAGGCATTGAAGATGCGCTCAAGCACGTGGGCTCTCTTGTTGAAACGGTGACCTCCGATTCCGCGATGCACGGCTGCTTCGACGCGCGGACCCAGTACAC
This sequence comes from Variovorax sp. WDL1, assembly GCF_001541225.1. Taxonomy (GTDB): domain Bacteria; phylum Pseudomonadota; class Gammaproteobacteria; order Burkholderiales; family Burkholderiaceae_C; genus Variovorax. The sequence continues at coordinate 39,514 of NZ_LMTS01000033.1, forward strand.
CGATCCCTGGCTGAACGGCGAGATGGGCGGCGTCGAGGCGGGCACGGCCGATCGGCTTTACAAGGCCTCGCCGGCGGACGAAGCGTTGCCGCCACTGCTGATCGCACAGGCGCGATGGCTGGACAACCGGCTGGAGCTGGGGCTGGGCGCAGTGGCGCCACCGATGGACCCGCAGATTCTGGCGCTGCAAATCAAGGATGCATTCGAACAGCTGCTCGGCCAATCCTTCGCGCTGGGTGAACATGGGCCGCAGGACCTTCACCAGGCATACATGTGTTACGTTTTCCTGGCACTGGACAACCTCGGTGCCACGCATGTCCCGGCCGTGGGAACACCGTCGCAAGAGCAGGTCGACCAGGCGCTGCTGACGGTCGGGCAGCCCCAGCCGTCGAGGAAGAGAGATGCGGGACAGATCGCGCTTTCCGCAGCGCCTGACGTGCCTGTCCAAGAGCCGACGCCGAGGGGAAGGCGCGAGCCGGCGTGGTCAGGGCCCGGTGACAAGGCCGCTTCCGTCGCGCCAGAGCAGTCTCTGCTGCCTACGACACCCGTGGAGGCTTCTTCTCTGCCGCCGCCCAGCGAGGAGCCCTCGGTCGTCGCGTCGCAGCAGGTGCTGTTGCTGGCCTTCAAGCAATATGACTACACCTTGGCACAGGGAGTCATGGCTCAACTGGCGAACAAGGAGACAGTCAGCGAAGTCGTCGAGTATCTGCTCGGGCTGAATCGCCCTCAATGGACTAGCCTGTTCACCATTGCGAACCACCTCAAGCCAAAGAACGAGGAAGCATCCCAGCTTGTGGCGACGCTTTTTCTCATGGGAGGAGACGCGTTACGCATTCTTCACTTGCTGCCTACCGCCATACCGCCGGCTCTGCGCCGCTACGCAGCCCACATCGACATGAATCTTGATCGGTGGCGCAACAAGACGCGGGTCGAGGAGATCAAGAAGAAACTCGGGCTCCATGCTTGAGAGGACCTGCAAGGTTGCCGAGCGACACTTGGTGCCGCGTTGGCGCTCTTGCCGGCCGCACCTGGAGAATCGTGAATGCCATTGGATGATGCGCTGCGTGCTTCGATCGCCGAACTTCTTCGCCGCTTCGATCTGCTGGCGTTGCACGCACGCGGCGCCAGACGTGCAGCCGTCGCCTTGGCAATCGTCGAAGAGGGCTTCGGCGCCGCGTTGCCCGGCATCCCCGCCCCGGCGGCGTGGAGCCGCGAAGCCGCCGTGCTCCTCACCCGGCGTCCCTCGCACATGCGCAACCACGCGGGCCAGTGGGCACTGCCCGGCGGAAGCATCGACGGCGACGAAACGCCGGAGCAGGCAGCTCTGCGCGAGCTCCATGAAGAAGTCGGCCTGAAGCTCGACGAGGCCACGATCCTCGGCCGTCTCGACGACTTCGTCACGCGCTCCGGCTTCGCCATCACGCCCGTCGTCGTCTGGGCCGGCGCCGCGCGCGAGCTGGTGCCGAGCGAAGCCGAGGTCGCGAGCATCCATCGCATTCCCATCGCCGAGTTCAAGCGCGCCGATGCGCCGCTGCTGGACGCCATCGACGACAGCGTTCATCCGGTGCTGCGCATGCCGGTGGGAGACACCTGGATCGCGGCACCGACCGCGGCCTTCCTCTACCAGTTCCGCGAGCTGTGCTTCGCAGGGCGCGTGACGCGCGTCGCGCATTTCGAGCAGCCCTTGTTCGCGCGCAAGTAGCCGATCACACGCGACAAGCGCGGCGACTCGGCGATGAAGACCCTGTTCTGCCGCCTGGACTGCTCTACGTGCGCTGGTACATCGCCCACTTCAATGTCAAGAGGTCTGCAGCGATCTTGGCGGCGTTGACCCCCGCATACGGTTCGGCAGGATCGAACTCGAAGGCCTCCTGATATCGGACGATTTCCGCGTAGTCCTTGTCGAAGACCATCGGGCCCGTCAGCTCGGCCGGATCGACTCCCGCCGGAAGCGCCAGGAATTTCTTTGGATTGGTAGCACTCTGGTAGAGGTCGACGCTCAACAGGTTCATACATCAGTCCTCGATATTCCGACGAATGATTGCGCTCGATCGCGCCGTGCGCAATCAGCGCCGGCCTACACGGCGCTGGAGGCCGGAGCGGCCCGGCGCCCGGGCTGGCCTGGCGGCTAAGCCCGCCCGCCCCTGCGCGCCGCGCGACGCGCCGGCGCGGCCTCCGCGCGCGCCGTCTCCTCCAGCAGCTCCAGGAAGCGCTGCGCCAGCGGTGGCAGTGCAGCGCCCTTGCGCGTCAGTGCGCCGATGGTGCGCGTGAAGCGCGCATCCGCCATCGGCAGCGGCGCCAGTCCTTCGCCGATCGCCATGCCCAGCTGCGACTCGCTCATGATCGACACCAGGTCGCTCTGCGCCACCAGCCGGTTCAGCTGCCCGCCCGCCGTGTTGCTCACCTCCACCGTCACGCGCGGCGGCGGCAGCCCGGCCTCGGCCAGCCGGCCTTCCACGTTGCGGCGCGCCGCAACGGCCGGCCCGGGCAGGATCCACCGCGCATCGACCAGGTCCTGCAGCCGCTGGCGCCGCTTCGACAGCAGCGGGTGGTGCTCGCGCACCACCAGGCACAGCGCGTCGTCGATCAGCGGCAGCGCATGCAGGTCCGGCGGGACCACGCCCGGCAGCGCGTTGATCGACAGGTCGATGTCCCCCAGCCGCAGCGCCGCCACCAGCGCATCGTTCAAATTCAGCATCAGCCGCAGCCGCGCGGCCGGCCGCTGCCGGTGCAGCGCTACCGTCGCCGGCACGAACAGCCGCTGCGCATAGAGCGGCGACACGCCCACGCGCAGCAGGCCCAGCTCGCCGAGGTGCATGTCCGCCGCCTCCTTGATCGCATCCCCCAGGCTCGCGCGCAGCGCCTGCGTGCGCTCGCGGAACTGCGTGGCCACCGCCGTCAGCTGCATCCCGCGGCTGCTGCGCTCGAAGAGCGGAAAACCCAGCTCCTTCTCCAGGCGCTGCAGCCCCTGCGTGATGGCCGGCTGCGACACGTCCAGCGCCGCAGCGGCGGCCCGCACCTTGCCGTGATGCGCCACCGCCAGGAAATAGTCGATGTCGTCGAGCCGCACGCCCATGTCGCTTGCCTCCGGGCCCTGCGCGGGGCCCCTTGTCGGGTGATCACGCCAGCTTATCAAAGCCGCCCGCTCGCTTATCCAACGCAGCCCCTCGTCTTCCTAGACTTCAGGCCATACGGAGACACCATCACCATGAACCTCGGCATGTACACCGCGCGCAGTGCGCGCTTCTGGGCCGACCGGCCCGCCATCTTCTTCCGCGACCGCGTGGTCAGCTACGCCGAGCTGGAGCGGCGATCGAACCGCCTTGCGCACGCCCTGCTCGCGCTCGGCCTGCAGCGCGGCGACCGCGTCGCCGTCGTCTCGCCCAACCGCCCCGAGATCGTCGAGCTCGAGTGCGCGCTCTACAAGCTGGGCCTGGTCAAGGTCGCGCTCAACGCGCGCCTCGCCCCCGCCGAGCTGGCCGATGCGCTCGCCAATGCCGAGCCGGCGGCCTGCCTCGCCGGCCCCGAGCACCGCGCCATGGTCGAGGAGGCCGCCGCCCCGCTCGCAGGCCTGAAGCACCGCATCGCCTTCGCCCCGGCGCCCGCCGAGGCCGGCTGGCTCGACTACGAAGCCCTGCTGGCCCAGGCCGCCGACGCGCACATCCACGTCGACATGCGCGCCGACGAGCTCGCCGTGCTGCACTACACCTCGGGCTCCACCGGCAAGCTCAAGGCCGCCATGCAGACCGTCGGCAACCGCATGGCCTCGCTGCGCAAGATCGTCATGGGCCGCATGCATGCGGGCAAGGGCGACGTGCTCATGCTCTGCGGCCCCATCACCCACGCCAGCGGCATGTTCATCCAGCCCATGCTCTACCAGGGCGCCTCCGTGCTGCTCATGGAGCGCTTCCAGCCCGCCGAGATCCTCGAGGCCATCGAGAAGCACCGCGTCACCATGTGCTTCTTCGTCCCCGCGATGATCAACGCCCTCCTCGCCGAGCCCACCATCCGCACCCGCGACCTGAGCAGCCTGCGCCTGGTCTCCTACGGCGCCGCGCCCATGTCCCCCGCGCGCATCCGCGAGGCCTGGGCCGCTTTCGGCCCCGTGCTGTCGCAAGGCTACGGCGCCGGCGAGACCACCGGCGGCGTCATCGCCCTCGGCATCGAGGACCACGCGCTCGCCATCGAAGGCGGCCGCCCCGAGCTGCTCTCTGCCTGCGGGCGCCCCTCCTGCGAATCCGACATCCAGGTGCTCGACGAGCAGGGCCGCCCCGTCGAGGGCGACGGCATCGGCGAAATCTGCGTGCGCGGCCCCGACGTCTTCGCCGGCTTCTGGCGCGCCCCCGAGCCCACCCGCGAAGCGCTCGGCGACGACGGCTGGCTGCACACCGGCGACCTCGCCCGCGTCGACCGCGAGGGCTACATCCACATCGTCGACCGCAAGAAGGAAATGCTCGTCTCCGGCGGCTTCAACGTCTACCCCACCGAGGTCGAGGCCGTGCTCGCCCAGCATGCCGCCGTGTACGAGGTCTGCGTCATCGGCGTGCCCGACGACCACTGGGGCGAATCGGTCAAGGCCATCGTCGTGCTGCGGGACGGCGCCGAGGCCGAGGCCGGCGAGCTCATGGACTTCTGCCGCGGTCGGCTCGCCGACTTCAAGCGCCCGCGCTCGGTCGAATTCATCGACCACCTGCCCAAGAACGCCAACGGCAAGCTCTCACGCAAGGACGTGCGCGAGCCCTACTGGCGCGGCCGCGAACGGCGCGTCAACTGAACACAGGATCACGCCATGGACGCGACCACCACCCCCGCCCCGCGCAGCGCCGAGGCCGCGCGCTTCGAAGGCTCCGAAGCCGCCCGCGATTTCATCGCGCGCGTGCAGGCCTTCATCCGCGACGAGCTGCAGCCCCTCGTGGCCGAGCACGGCATCGACTACGAGTCCGGCGCGCCCCGCCCCGTGCTCGACGAGGTCTGGCGCCGCTCGCGCGAACAGGGCTTCTACGGCGTCACCCTGCCCAAGTCCCTGGGCGGCGCCGGCTTCAGCGTGCATGACCACTGCCTCATCAAGGAGGCCATCTACGCCAGCGGCTCGCCCCTTGCCGCGCACGTGCTCGGCGAACTCTCCGGCCCGCCCCGCGTCGGCGCGCTGGCAAGGCACGCCACGGCCGACCAGATGGGCCGCTTCATCCTCCCCGTGGCCCGCGCCGAGAAGGCCATCTGCTTCGCCATCACCGAGCCGGAGGCCGGCTCCGACGCCGGCGCCGTGCAGACCCGCGCCGTGCGCGTGGGCGACGAGTTCGTCCTCAACGGCACCAAGCGCTTCATCTCCGGCTCGCCCTTCTGCGACATCGCCGTCGTCATCGCCTCCACCAGCGACGACCCGGCCCGGCGCGAGACCACTGCCTTCTTCGTCGAGCGCGACCGCCCGGGCTTCGAGGTCGAGACCGGCTACAAGACCATGGCCGGCCAGTCCGGCACCGGCAACATCGTCCTTACCGACTGCCGCATCCCCGCCGCCAACCTCATAGGCGAACAGGGCAAGGGCCTCGCCCTTGCGCTCGGGCGCATCACCGTCAACCGGCTGCTGCACTGCCCCGCCATGCTCGGCCTTGCGCGCCTTGCGCTGCAGGACTCGGTCGCCCACGCCACGCGGCGCCGCCAGTTCGGCCAGCCCATCGGCGCCTTCCAGGCCGTGCAGCACATGCTGGCCGACATGGCCACCGAGCTTGCCGCCGCCCGCGCGCTCATGCTCAGCGTGGCCCGCACCCTCGACGCCGGCGGCGAGCCCCGCGCCGACGCCTCCATGGCCAAGCTCTTCTGCTCCGAGACTGCCTTCCGCATTGCCGACCGCGCCGTGCAGGTGCACGGCGGCGAGGGCATCGTCCAGGGCAGCCGCGTCGAATTCCTGTTCCGCATGCTGCGCATGTACCGCGTGCTCACCGGCACCAGCGAGATCCAGCGCAACACCATCGCCCGCGAACTGCTGGGCGGCGACATCCGCTGACGCCCCCTGTACGCCTGCACAACACCCGAAGGAGACACACCCATGAACACCACCCGCCGCGCCCTCGTCCTTGCCGCTGCCGCAGCCGCCGCGCTCGCCACCACCGCCGGCGCGCACGCGCAGGACTACCCCAGCCGCCCCATCAAGTGGATCGTGCCCTACCTCGCCGGCACGGCGCCCGACACCACCGTGCGCATCACCGGCGACGCCATGTCGAAAATCCTCGGCCAGCCCGTCGTCATCGAGAACCGCGGCGGCGCGGCCGGCAACATCGGTGCCCAGCTCGCCGCCAAGGCGCCGGCCGACGGCTACACCTGGGTCTACAGCGGCTCGCCCATGGCCACCAACATGCGCATGTACCGCAAGCCCGGCTTCGACGTGATGAAGGACTTCATCCACGTCGGCCGCATCACGCAGTCCGACTCGGTCATCGTGGTCAACCCCGACTCCGGCATCACCAGCGTGAAGCAGCTCGTCGAGCACCTGCGCAAGAGCCCCGGCAAGATGGCCTATGCCTCCGGCGGCGTCGGCACGCCCTCGCACATGGGCGCCGAGCTGCTGCTGTCGGCCACCGGCGCCAAGGCGCTGCATGTGCCGTACAAGGGTGCCTCGGAATCCACCAACGCCGTCGCCGGCAAGCAGGTCGACTTTGCGCTCGCGCTCATCGCGCCTGCGCTGCCGCACATCGAGGGCGGCAAGCTCGTGCCGCTGGCGGTGCTTTCGCCCGAGCGCAACGCGCGGCTCGACAAGGTGCCTACGCTCGCAGAGGCTGGCGTGCCCGGCATCTCGCTCGTCTCCTTCGGCGGGCTCGGCCTGCCGAAGGGCACGCCGGCGCCCGTGGTTCAGAAGGTACGTGATGCGCTCGCCAAGGCGCTTGCGACGCCCGAGGTGCGGGAGAAGCTCGAGGCCAATGGCGCAGCCGTCGTGCCGAGCACGCCGGAGCAGTTTGCGCAGAGCCTGCAGGCGGAAATCGCGCTGACCGAGAAGCTGATGAAGGTGGCGAACATCGAGGCGCAATAGCCGTTGCGGCCGCGCGGCCGCTGACGGCCGCGCGTGGCGCTTCTCACCACGACCGGGAGTTGCCGGAACTCAGGGCTTCTTCGTGAGGGTCTTGGCCGCTTCCTTCACGTCGCCGACCTTCTTCTGCACGGCACCGGCCGTCTTGTCGGCAGCGCCTTCGGCCTGCAGCCTCTCATTGCCCGTCGCCTCGCCGACGGTCTGCTTCACACTGCCCTTGGCCTTCTCGAGGCCGCCTTTGACTTGATCCTTGTTCATCTCAGTTTCCTCTGGAAGGTGTTGACCCGGGTGCATGAGTGCCTCCGTGTCACTGCCATGTGGCAGCAGTCGAGGTGTCCGTTCGCGGCGGGGTTGAGATAGAGCTACTTCGCCGCGTCTTGGTGTAGTACCTGCCTGACACCCCGCGGGCTGCGGCTTCGAGACAGCTCATCCACAGCGGGGGGCTCCACCTACGTGCAAGCGCGGCGCCGTCTTCGGCCAAGCTCCGAACGTGGGGCAAGACTCCACGCTCGTACCAACCCGAGGAGCAAGTCATGAGCACAGTCACCTACGACACCCCACCCGGCCCCAACGCGCCCGTGCGCACCGAAGCCGAGCTCTTGCGCCCAAGGCCCTGGCATCGCGTGTCATGGGGCGCCATCATCGCTGGCGTCGTCATCGCCATGGTGCTCCAGCTGGTGCTGAGCCTGCTCGGCGCAAGCCTCGGCTTGAGCACGATCGATCCGATGAAATACAGCAGTCCCGATCCGGCCACCTTCGGCATCGCAGCCGGCGCCTGGTGGGTCGCCAGTAGCGCATTGGCCTTGTTTGCGGGCGGCTGGGTGGCTGGCCATCTGGCCGGCGCACCCGACAAGACCGACGCCTCGCTGCACGGGCTGCTCACCTGGGGCCTCGCCACCATCGTGACCGCCTACCTCGTGACCTCGCTGATCGGTGCCGCCATCGGCGGCGGCGGCAAGGTGCTGGGAACGGCCGCGACCGCGGGCGCCGCCGGCGCTTCCGGCCCTGTGGCGGATGCAGTGCGACGCCAGATGCCTTCGGGCGTTTCGATCGACGACCTGAAGAACCAGGCCCAGCAGCGTCTTGCCCAGGCGGCCAACCCGGGCGCTGCGGCACCTGCGGATCCTTCTGCACCGCTCACGGAAGAGCAAAAGGCGCAAGCCGAGGCCAAGGCGCGCCAGGTGGCCGACGAGGCCGCAAAGCGCGCATCGCAGGCTGCGCTCGCGCTACTGCTCGCGATGGTGGTGGGGGCGATCGCTGCGACCTTTGGGGGCTCGCTTGCTGGGCGGCGGTATTGGGTGGCTGACGGTACGGTGCGCCGGTGAGTTTGCAGGAGGGGTCGCGGCCCGCTGCCGGGGCCGCCAGTCACTAGCATCGGCACGTGGAAGTCCTGCCTTCCGTCATGCCTGCTCGCCCGCACGGTCATGCAACAGGTCGGCCGGGCATTGAGCAGCTGATCTTCCAGCGCCTGAGCTGGTCTTCGCCAAGCCGGATTCGGAGTGCCTTCCAGCCTATAGGAGAGATCTCGCTCACGACAAGACCGATCTGAGGGCCGCCGCCTCGTGGGTCGAACACGACCTGCATCACCGCATTGGCTTGTCCCAGGTGAACCAGTGCGCAAAGTGCTTCGATGTCTTTGTTCTCTGTGAGGATGAGCGAGAGGGATGAACGGAAGCGCCGCTGCGCAAGGTGCGGTGCCCTGAGTGCGTTCGGAGCCTTGTCTTCGGTTGTTGTTTCGGGACCATGTTCGAGCACGCCGCAAGTGTCTGGGGAATCTCAACCTGGGTACACACACTATCGGTTTGATTGGGGGATGGTGTTGCCGGCCCAGTTCGCGCTGGCTTTCCAGTGCGCCGCCAATCCGCTGCTGCTCTTGGTACGAGCCGAGAGGGCATGCAACTGTTGCGCGAGGTCGCCGGCGTGAACTCAGGCTGCGCTTAGCCTGGAGCGGATCCGGCCCCAGGTAGAGCGGTCGCGACGTCAGTCGCATCGACCAAGCATTTCAGAAACTTGATCGCCTTCTCCAGGTCTTCCTTCCTGATGAGATGCGGTTGCGGTATGCCCCCATCTGGTGGCTTGGACCGATGCACCGCATCCCCCCGCTTCTTGATTACAGCGTATGCGTCTGGCCAAGTCACCTTGCCGCCAAGCGGGC
>NZ_LMTS01000209.1:0-830 GCF_001541225.1 Variovorax sp. WDL1
AGCTGCCGCTGTTCGTCAATGCGCAGTTGGGCTTTGCCGCTGTCTATCTCCTGGCCGACTACGACGACATCGCGCGCAAGCTGATCCTCGCCCACCACACCGCGCTGATCGACCGCAGCACCTTAGAGCGCTGGCTCAACGAGGGCGCGCACGCGCTGCGCAGCCTGTTCTCGCTGGCCCAGCAGTATCGCTATTCGGGCTGCACCCGCGACGATTTCGCGGCGAAGAATGCCGCAGCGCGGGCCGCGCTGGAGAAGTTCGGCGAGTTGCCGCAGGACGTGCTCGAAGGCACGCGCCGCTCGAAGTTTGCGCCACCCATCGTGCGCCGTGGTCTGCAACAGCGCGGTGAGAGTCCTGCCGCAGCCGCTACCAGCGTCGATGGTGATGCGGCCGCTGCTGCCGACCCATCCGAAAACGCAGCCACTGCCGGCGAGGACGAATCCGCATGAGCGATCTGAACCAGCCGACCCGCTACTTCCGGGGCCTGCAACAGGGAGCCTTCATGCGCCTGGAACACGCGGCCTCTCTAAAAGGCCTTTTAAAGCCTTTTAAAGGTAAAGGGGACTTGGAGGCCTGGGCCAGCCAGTGCTTCGCCATGCGCGACGAGTTGATCGGCTTGGCGCAGCGACAAGTGCTGCAACAGGCCAGTGGGCATCCCTTCCACCTGCTGCCCGTGGAACTGGCCCAGCAGACCACTGGCTCGGGAACGACGTTCCTGCGCTGGCGCAGGCACGACCGCTCGGCCATGGGCGTGGCCCTGTGGCAGGAGCTGATGGCGAGCACCAGCACGCCGGTCAACCTGCTGGCCGACCTGCACGCGATCGAGCTGC
>NZ_LMTS01000209.1:916-1755 GCF_001541225.1 Variovorax sp. WDL1
ACAGGATTGCGCCAGCAAGGCCGCCGAGGCGGAAGACGCCTACCTGCGCCGGCTCACGTCCTTTCCCGCCGCAATGCGCGATCGGTGATTGCGCCGGGCATCCCAGCACGCGCCCGGCGCCGACCAGGTGCGGGTATTTCAACCACCAAGGAGATTGCAACATGAGCACGCATTTTTCGGGCGAAGGCAACATCGGCTCGCCCCCCGAGTACCGGGAGTTCCCCAACGGCAACGACGAACCGCGGCGCTTGTTGCGGCTGAACGTGTATTTCGACAACCCCGTTCCCACCAAGGGCGGCGACTATGAGGATCGCGGCGGCTTCTGGGCGCCGGTGGAAATCTGGCACCGCGACGCCGCGCACTGGAAGGACCTCTACCAGAAGGGCATGCGCGTGCTGGTCGTCGGCCGCATGGAGCGCGAACCCTGGACCGACAACGAGGATCAGCCACGTGAGACTTGGCAGATCAACGCGCGCAGCGTCGGCATCCTGCCGTTCCGCATCGAGTCCGTCGTCCTGAGCCCCAAATCGCAGGAGACCGCACAGGACGCGCAGCCCAAGCCCCAGGCCGCCCAGGAACCGGCTGCGCCGAAGGAGCCCAAGCGCAGGAAGTGATCCGGCGGGGGGCGGCCGCAGTACGTTGCCGCCCCCCATGTCATCGCGAGCTATCCCCAGGGGATAGCGCCACCAGCGTCCACCGGCTTCCACGCGCTCCCGAACATCGCGGCTCCCGACTCGCACATCGCCGGCCGCACGCCATCCCCGCCGCAGCCATCCCATCTCGTGAAAGCGGTCGCTGCCGCATGCAGCTTGTTTGCTGCTGCCCCAACAGGCGCTCGG
>NZ_LMTS01000032.1 GCF_001541225.1 Variovorax sp. WDL1
AAGGCGCTGCCGACTACCTGAATGTCCTGGCCGCGCAGCGCGGCGTCCTAGCCAGCCAGACCAGCCTCAATGCCAGCGCCACCAACGCTGCGCTCACCCTGGTCAATCTCTACAAGTCGCTGGGCGGCGGCTGGGACCCCGACGCACTCACATCCGGGCGGCAGGCCGGCGGCGATGCGCCCCTGACGACCACCGCGTCATCGGCCACCTCGCCATCAAAGGTTGACCCATGAGTGCCGCAGCGTTGCAGCCGACAGCGGCGCCACCCG
>NZ_LMTS01000027.1:0-11538 GCF_001541225.1 Variovorax sp. WDL1
GCCGTGCCCGCCGCGGTCTATTGATCAGCGTTTCCCTAGAGGAATTGCCGAGGTTGCGGGGCACTTGGACGACGACATCGGCTGTCGGCAAATTTGCAGGCGCACCGATATCCCATTTCCCAAACGGTTGCTCGGGGCGGGACCGCGGGTTGTTCTTAGGGCGAAGGCCTAACGTTTCCGAGTTGGTGCGAATCAGCTTGGTTGGCTTGTTGGTCGTGGCAGACGAGGCTTGCATGGTGGATCTCCAGAAGTTGTTGAATGGGTACTTAGTGAGCGCTCCGAAGCAGAGCTGCCTTTTCGAGGGCAATGTCTTGCAGCTGCGCATACTCGGAGTCGAATCGCGCGATCTCGACGGCCGCTTCGAAAGCCTCGATGGCCCGATCTTTCAGGCCCATGGCAGCAAGGCATTCGCCCGCACGCAGCAACGGCCCCGGCGTGGGGCTTTCGCCTTCGTTGAAAGTGCTCAATCCGAACATTCCTAGAGCGGCGTGGGGGTGATCGAGGCGCTGCAGGCAACTGCCCGCGAGAAAGGCGTAGCGCGTATCGCGTTCCGATCGGCCGGCCAGATGCAATGCGATGGGGAGCGCATGCGCGAACTCGCCTTCATCGCATAGGCGCGCGGCGATCTGATAAAGCTCATCCGGGTTCTTCCCCTCGGGCAGGTCGCCGGCGGGCAGCGGCTGGTTCGCCTGCAAGGCGGCAAGGAGTTCGTTCGGGTGCTCACTCAGGCGACGCAACTGTGCGGTCAATTCCGAAACGATGCCCGCTATTTGAGGATCGGGGTGGGGCTGAAGAAAGTTCACTGGGTCTGATTGAATAGGCTGAGACGCAGCCAATGATCCGAGGACCGAACTGTCGGGCAGGCAGGGCTTTTGGCTCCTTCGGTCGTGTTATTCGCACAGACTGGGTAACAGCCGACCACGATCGGTTCCACCTTCCGCGACGGCCAGGCGTTTGGACCCCATAAAGACTTCTTGCCGATCAACGCTCGTGGCGGCGGCGCCCAACGTGATGGAGATGAACGTCGGCAAGGCGAAGGCGCTCAACGTCGACAGCGTGGCGGAATTCGTGAAGCACGCCAAGGCCAACCCCGGCGCTGACGGCCTACGAGGGGCGCTCGTGGTTCGGGCTGCTGGCGCCGGCCGACGGAGATGAAGGCGTCAGGCGCAAAGGTCGACTGATATGGACCTCCTTGTCAAGAGGCACAGTCATCTCCCTCGTGGAGAGCACGAGATGAAGCAGACGGCAGGGTGGCACCCGATGGGCAGCGCGACGCACGAGCTTGAAGCGACGGTGGATCAGTCTGATATCCGCGGACTGGCTACCGCATGTCAACGATTCGTCGCGGGGCTGCCTCGATCTGATAGTCGGAGGCCGTCGCAAGGACGCTCACGTAGTCGAGACGAGGATTCCCCTGGCCGTGCTCGCGTGTCGCGCTGCCCATCGGGTGCGAACTCAGGTCGGCTGCTGCACCAGCCGTGCGGCCTCCCACAGGAAGGCAGCCAATTCACGGGCCACCGCCACGCAGACCTTGTTGGCGTGCATGCCGCGTGCGCTCAGGCGCCGATATCGGGAGCACAGCCGCAATTGGGCGCGCCAGGCGATCTCGCACACGCTGCGAGGCTGGTCCTGCTGGCGCTCGGTGACGGGACGGCTCATGCGCGCCGAATAGCGGTAGCACCAGGCGGCCTCGACCAGCACACGACGCACATGGGCATTGCCGGTCTTGGTGATGCTGCCCTGCGAGCGGGACTGGCCGCTGCTGAACTCGCTGGGCACCAGCCCCAGATAGGCCATCAATTGCTTGGGATGCTCGAAGCGGTGCAGGTCACCCAACTCGGACACCAGCGCAACGGCAGCCACGAAGTCGATGCCCTTGAAACACATCAAGGCCCGCACGGCAGCGCCGAAACGCCAGCCGGCGATCTGCTCGCGCAGCGCCGCCGTGATTCGCTCGACCCGCTGTCCGGCCTCCAGCACAGCGCTGCGGTACTCGGCCCAAGCGATCTGCTGGGCCGGATGCTCGAAGGCAATGCGTGCCAGGAAACGTTCATGGGTCGAGCCCCAGGAAGTCTTGCCCGTGTAAGGCATACCGTGACGCAACAGCATGGCCTTGAGCTGCTGGCGTGCCTTCAGCCGCGCCCGCACCGCATCCTCGCGGGCACGCGAGAGGTCTCGGATCGCCTCGTCGCGCGCATCGGGCAGCGTCACTGGCGTGAGTTCGCCCGAGCGCAGATAGCTCGCCAGCGTCAACGCATCGCGCCGATCGGTCTTAATGCGCTCGCCCGGTCGGCGTGGCATCTTGCTCACCGCGATCACTTGGCAGCGCCAGCCTTGGCGGTGGAGTTCGCGCGCCAGTGCAAAGCCGCAGGGGCCGGCCTCGTAGGCCAGCAGCGTGTGCGCCGCCTCGCCCAGACGCGACAGCGTCTTGAGCAACTCGCCCACCCTCGGCCCGCAGGTGCCCAGGAACCGGGGTGCAGCGCGGCCGGCATCAGCCACTGCCACTGCAATGGAGTCTTTGTGAACATCCAAGCCGACAAATGCAGTGATATCGTCTTCCATGGTCTGCCTCCTGAATCGACGTACGCAGATCACGCCTTGCGGCGTTCTGCATGTGGCTCTACGCACCGCCGTGCGCAGCCCACGATAAGCCTGGAGGCAGACCACCTCCAACCCCCCAACTCGGATCTATGTGGCCCCTCGCGCTTCAACGCGGGCTGGGGCCATGTTGTCTGAGCGGAGGGGTTCCCTTCGGCACGCGAAGTCCCCCGAGAGGGGGCGGGCGGACCACACGAAGTGTGGAGCCCTGGGGGAGAACTACACCTCCCAGGTCACGTCCTTGCCGTCGGCCAGGGACTCTTTCAGCATGTGCAGCAGCGGCACGGCGCGCTGGTGCAGCCCGATGTGCTGCTTCTCGGCCTCGTTGTCGTGGCCCTCGACCGCATAGTCGTCGTAGTTGTGGGCGTTGCGGCTTTCGCGCGCAATGGCGGACTCGAGCGCGGAAATGGCCGCCGGCATCTGCTCGCCCGTGATGACACCCTTGGGCGCTGGCGCCTTGCCGATGATGTCGAACAGCTGCCGAGCGTGCGTCTCGAGCATCACGAAGGGAGGGCTGGCGCGGGATTTGAATCGGTACAGCATGGGTGCCTCGCTTTACTTGTAGATGTAGTTGCGGACGAAAGGGTACGCCGACTGTGCGCCGAATAGCGGACCTGCCTTGACATTGCCGTCAGGCTTGGTGGACAGCATCTGGTGCAGTGCAATCCAACCCTGCTCGAAGCTCATCGCGGAGCCCGCAAGATACAGGCGATACGCGCGCAGGACGCGCTCTGCCTTCTCGGCGCCGCCGGTGCGCACCAGGACCTCTCGCGCCTCGTCGAAGTGCGCTTCGAGGGCGTCGGACCAGTGCCACAGCGTGCGCGCGTAATGCGGCCGCAGGTTCTCGGTGTCGACCATCTCGAGGCCTGCTGCGGCAGTCTCGCGCAGGATGGTGGTGACGTGCAGCAGCTCGCCTCCGGGGAAGATGTACTTCTCGATGAAGTCGCCCAGGCCGGCACCCAACTGCGCATAGTCGAGCTGGCCGGACGTGATGCCATGGTTCATGGCCAGGCCGCCGGGCTTGAGCAGCGCATGGATCTTGCGGAAGTAGGTGCCCATGTTGGCGCTGCCCACGTGCTCGAACATACCCACGGAAGAGATCTTGTCGAAGGGCTTGTCCTCCTCGAGCAAGCGGTAGTCGCGCAGCTCGACCCGCGCCCGGCCCTCCAGGCCCTTTTCCTCGATCAGGCGCGTGACGTAGGCATGCTGATTCTTCGACAGCGTGATGCCGGTCGCATCGACGCCGTAGTGCTCTGCCGCCCACAGCAGCAGCGCCCCCCAGCCCGAGCCGATGTCGAGATAGCGATCGCCGGGCTGCAGCATGAGCTTGCGGCAGATGTGGTCGAGCTTGGCCTCCTGGGCCTGCGCCAGCGTCATGTCCGCGTCACGGAAGTAAGCGCATGAATAGACTCGGCGCGGATCCAGCCAGAGCGCGTAGAAGTCGTCGGATACGTCGTAGTGGAACTCGATCTGCTGCGCGTCCTTGCCCAGCGAATGCGAGCTGCGCGAGCGGGCATGCCGCTGCAACCTGCTCCACCAGCCATGCGTGATCTCCACAGGGTTGCGCGGCAGCAGCCCGACCGTGACATCGACCAGGTCGCGCATGGCGCCCTGGATCTGGACCTTGCCTTCGACGTAGGCCTCTCCGATGGCGCCGAGCTGCCGTGCGCCCAGCTTGGCGAGCGCCGACCAGTCCGAGAAGGCCAGCGTGATGCGCGATCCGGGCCGGCTGACCTGTCTGCCATCGGGCAGCTGCAGCGTCAGCGGAACCGGCAGATCGGAAAGCTGCGACTCGATCTTCGGCATCAGGCTTGGCATGGAGCTTGGCATCAGACTTGGCATGGAGCCATTCTTGCCAGCACGCGCAAAGTCGTCAACCGACCATCAGGGAAAGCCCTTTGTGGAGTTGACATCAGATTGTTTAGGTCTAAACTATTGATCCATGAATAGCTCAGAACCCACCTTGCAGCGCATCCTGTGCATCGGCGGCGGCCCCGCCGGCCTTTACTTCGCGCTCCTGATGAAAGCCAGGCAGCCCGGGCTCGAGGTCACCGTCGTCGAGCGAAACCGCCCGTTCGACACCTTTGGCTGGGGCGTTGTACTGAGCGACCAGACGCTGGACAACCTGCGCGCGGCCGACCCGCAGACCGCCGCGCTCATCGGCAACGAGTTCCACCACTGGGACGATATCCAGGTCTTCTTCAAGGGCCGCCAGGTGCGCTCGGGCGGCCACGGCTTCTGCGGCATCGGGCGCAAGCGGCTGCTCAACATCCTGCAGGAGCGCTGCCTGGCCGTGGGCGTCAAGCTGGTGTTCGAGACCGACGTGACAGACGACCAGGCGCTGGCCGCACAGTACAACGCCGACCTGGTGATTGCCAGCGACGGCCTCAACAGCCGCATCCGCCAGCGCTACGCCGAGGTCTTCGAGCCCGACGTCGACCTGCGCCAGTGCCGCTTCGTCTGGCTGGGGACGCACCAGACCTTCGACGCCTTCACCTTCGCCTTCGAACAAACGGAGCATGGCTGGTTCCAGGCCCATGCCTACCAGTTTGACGACAAGACCTCGACCTTCATCGTGGAGACGCCCGAGGAGGTCTGGAAGGCCCATGGCCTGGACGAGATGGAGCAGCCCGAGGCGATCGCCTTCTGCGAGAAGATGTTCGCGAAGTACCTGGACGGGCACGCGCTGATCAGCAACGCGAGCCACCTGCGCGGCTCGGCCAACTGGATTCGCTTCCCGCGCGTGGTGTGCAAGCACTGGACGCACCGCATCGACGTCAACGGCAAGAGCGTACCGGTGGTGCTGATGGGCGATGCGGCGCACACGGCGCATTTCTCGATCGGCTCGGGCACCAAGCTCGCGCTCGAGGACGCGATCGACCTGTGCAACGAGTTCGAGCGCGGCGGCGAGGTCGACGCCGTTCTGGAGGCCTACGAGGGGCGACGCAGCGTGGAGGTCCTCAAGATCCAGAACGCCGCGCGCAACTCGACCGAGTGGTTCGAGAACGTGAAGCGCTACACGGGCATGGAGATCGAGCAGTTCGCCTACTCGCTGCTGACGCGCTCGCAGCGCATCAGCCACGAGAACCTGCGGCTGCGTGACACGGAGTGGCTGGGCGGATACGAGAAATGGCTTTCGGGCGGGAAACCATTGCCCCCGATGCTGATGCCACTGAAGGTGCGCGGCCTGACGCTCAAGAACCGCATCATGGTCTCGCCCATGGCGACCTACAGCTCAGTGGATGGCGTGCCGCAGGACTTTCTGCTCGTGCACCTCGGCGCACGCGCGCTCGGCGGGGCGGCCATTGTTTTCGTGGAGATGACCAGTCCCACTCCGGAAGGGCGCATCACGCCGGGATGCACGGGGCTCTACAACGATGCGCAGTCGGCCGCCTTCAAGCGCATCGTCGACTTCGTCCACTCGCAGACCAGCGCGAAGATCGGGATGCAGCTGGGCCACAGCGGGCCCAAAGGCTCCACACAACTGGGCTGGGAAGCCATCGACGAGCCGCTGCCGGAAGGCAACTGGCCGCTGATCGCCGCCAGCCCCGTAGCCTACGGAGACCAGAACCAGTTGCCGGCCGCGATGACACGGGCCCAGATGGATGAGCTGCGCGAGCAATTCGTCGCATCAACCCGGCGTGCCGCCGCAGCCGGCTTCGACTGGCTGGAGCTGCACTGCGCGCACGGCTATCTGCTGGCCTCCTTCATCAGCCCACTGACCAACCTGCGCACCGACGAATATGGTGGCAGCCTCGAGAACCGCTGCCGCTTTCCGCTGGAAGTGTTCCGCGCCATGCGCGCGGCCTGGCCCGCGGACAAGCCGATGAGCGTGCGCATCTCGGCCCATGATTGGGCGCCGGGCGGCAATACCGATGCGGATGCCGTCGCGGTCGCACGCCTGTTCAAGGACGCGGACTGCGATTTCATCGACGTCTCCTCGGGCCAGACCACCCGCGCCGCCAAGCCGGTGTACGGCCGCATGTACCAGACACCCTTTGCCGACCGCATCCGCAACGAGGTGGGCATCTCGACGATCGCGGTGGGCGCGATCACCGATGCCGACCAGGCCAACAGCATCATCGCCGCGGGCCGGGCCGACCTCTGCGCCATCGCGCGTCCGCATCTGGCCGATCCGGCGTGGACCTTGCACGAGACGGCCAAGCTGCAGAGCCGCGACATCGAGTGGCCCAAGCAGTACCTGAGCGGCCGCGACCAGATGTACCGCGAGATCGCCAAGCAGCAGCAGCTCGCCGCTGCGATGGCAGCGAGCGCGGCGCCGCTCAATCCCGAAGAGGATCAATGAGCATGGACCTCGAAGCACGCGCCCACAGCGAGCATCCGGAGGAGCTGCGGTTGTGGCTGCGCCTCCTGACCTGCACGCAGCTGATCGAGAAGCAGGTGCGCAACGAGCTGCGTGAACAGTTCGGCACCACCCTGCCCCGCTTCGACCTGATGTCGCAGCTGGAACGCGCACCCGACGGGCTCAAGATGAACGAGCTGTCGCGCCGCATGATGGTCACGGGCGGCAACATTACCGGCATCACCGACCAGTTGGTGACGGAGGGGCTGGTCGAGCGCGTCGATGTGGAGGGCGACCGCCGCGCGTGGCGCGTGCGCCTCACGCCGCGCGGGCGACGGCTCTTCAACGACATGGCGCAGCAGCACGAGGCATGGATCGTCGACGCCTTTGCGGCGCTCAATGCCAAGGAGATCGCGCAGCTGCACAAGCTGCTCGGCAAGGTCAAGCAGCATTCCCATCAGCAATTGGCGGAGGCCCTATGAAGCACTACATCGGCGCAGGCAATCCCATGCATGCGCAGTTCGAACCGAAATCCGCCTACCGGGCCGAGCACTTCAGCTGGGCCTTCGAGGCCGGCGTCGGCACCATCACCCTGAACCGGCCGGAACGCAAGAACCCGCTGACCTTCGATTCCTATGCCGAGCTGCGCGACCTGTTTCGCGCGCTCAACTTCGCGACCGACGTCAAGGCGATCGTGGTGACCGGTGCCGGCGGGAATTTCTGCTCGGGCGGGGACGTGCACGAAATCATCGGCCCGCTGACCAAGATGCGCATGCCGGAGCTGCTGGAGTTCACCCGCATGACGGGCGACCTGGTGAAGGCGATGCGCCATTGCCCGCAGCCCATCGTGGGCGCGATCGACGGCGTGTGCGCGGGCGCCGGCGCAATGATTGCGCTGGCTTGCGATCTGCGCTACGGCACGCCATCCACGAATACCGCCTTCCTGTTCACGCGCGTCGGGCTGGCGGGCGCCGACATGGGGGCCTGCGCGTTGCTGCCGCGGGTGATCGGCCAGGGCCGCGCCTCGGAGCTGCTGTTCACCGGTCGCGCGATGACGGCACAGGAAGGCCAGGCCTGGGGCTTCTTCAATGCCTTGCACGAGAGCGATGCGCTCCTGTCCGCCGCCACCACCGTCGCGCGCAAGCTGGCCGAAGGGCCGAGTTTCGCGCACGGCATGACCAAGACCATGCTCTCGCAAGAATGGGCGATGACGATCGACCAGGCGATCGAGGCCGAAGCCCAGGCCCAGGCGATCTGCATGCAGACCGAGGACTTCAAGCGCGCCTTCGAGGCCTTCGCGGCCAAACGCAAGCCGGCGTTCGGCGGGGACTGAGCGATGGCTGCATCCGCAACGCCCCCCTCCACAGCGCATCTTGCGCTGCCCTTCTTCGACGACGCGCACCGCGCGCTGTCGCGCGACCTGCTGCCTTGGGCTGCGGCGCAATCGGTGGATGAGCGCGACGACCGCGCCGCCTGCCGCGACTGGGTGAAGCGCCTGGGCCAGGGCGGCTGGCTGCGCTATTGCGTACCCGCTTCCTCCGGCGGCGCGCTGGAGCGCCTGGACTCGCGCGCGCTGGTGCTGCTGCGCGAGACGCTGGCCTACCATTCGCCGCTGGCCGATTTCGCCTTCGCGATGCAGGGCCTGGGCAGCGGCGCGATCACGCTGGCGGGCAGCGCCGCGCAGCAGCGCGACTACCTGGGCGCCGTGGCGCGCGGCGACAAGATCGCGGCCTTCGCGCTCAGCGAGCCCGAAGCCGGCTCCGACGTGGGTGCAATGGCGATGCAGGCGGTCGCCACCCCGCAGGGCTGGCGCCTCGACGGCCAGAAGACCTGGATCAGCAACGGTGGCATCGCGGACTTCTACTGCGTGTTCGCCAAGACGGACCCGGCGGCAGGGTCGCGCGGCATCACGGCCTTCGTCGTCGACGCGAGCACGTCAAGGCTCGACACCTCGGAGCATATCGACGTGATGGCGCCGCATCCTCTGGCCACCCTGCGCTTCGAGGGGTGCGCTGTCCCGCGCGAGGCTCAACTGGGCGAGCTGAACGGCGGCTTCAAGCTCGCGATGCGCACGCTCGACATCTTCCGCGCATCGGTCGCCGGCGCCGCACTCGGCATGGCGCGCCGCGCGCTGGCCGAAGCCGTTCGGCATGCGAGCAACCGCCGTATGTTCGGGCAAACCCTGGCGGACTTCCAGCTGACGCAGGCCAAGCTTGGCGAGATGGCCGCGCTGATCGACGGCGCCGCGCTGCTGACCTACCGCGCCGCCTGGATGCGCGACGACAGCGAGCGCCGGGGCGCACCACCGGCGGGCGACATCACGGCGGCTGCCGCGATGGCCAAGATGTGCGCTACCGAGAACGCGAGCCGCGTGATCGACATGGCGCTGCAGATGCACGGCGGGCTTGGCGTGAAGGTGGGCACCAAGGTCGAGAGCCTTTATCGCGACATCCGGTCGCTGCGCATCTACGAGGGCGCGACCGAGGTGCAGCAGCTGATCATCGGCAAGGCCGTGTTGCGGGGCATGTCATGAGCGCGCAGGTTGATCGCTTCGTTCACGATCGGCTGCCGCCGCCTGAGCAGTTGCCGATGTTGCGCTACGACCTGCCAGAGCTGCAGTTGCCTGACCGATTGAACCTGGTGGAGGAACTGCTGGACAAGGCTGCCTCCAAGCCCTGGGCGGAGCAGCCGATGTTGCGCTCGCCTGCACGTACGCTGAGTTATTCCGAGGCCGCTGCGGAGGTGAACCGCATCGCCCAGGTGCTGGTTGAAGACCTCGGCCTCGTGCCCGGTAACCGCGTGCTGCTACGCGGCGGCAATTCGATTGCGATGGCACTGGGCTGGCTCGCGGTCGTGAAGGCGGGACTGATCGCGGTCGCCACCATGCCATTGCTTCGCGCCAAGGAATTGGGCGACATCATCGAGAAGGCGCGGCCCACGGTCGCACTGTGTGACGGCCGTTTGCTGGATGAGATCCAGAGCGCGCAGGGGGCTCATCCAGTGCTCGAGACGGTGATCGCCTTCAATCAGCCCGATGTGCCGGGCTCTCTTGAAATGCGCGCCGCTACCAAGACTGGCGTGTTCAAGGCATGCCCCACTGCCGCAGACGACATCGCCTTGCTGGCCTTCACTTCCGGCACGACCGGCAAGCCAAAGGCGCCGGTGACCACCCACCGCGACGTACTCGCGATGTGCGAGACCTGGCCGCGCCACGTGCTGCGTGCCCGGAGTGACGACATCGTGCTGGGCTCGCCGCCCCTGGCCTTCACCTTCGGGCTCGGTGGGCTGCTGATCTTCCCGATGTGGGCCGGCGCCTCCGTTTATTTCAACGATGGCCCTTACACACCGGAGAGCATGGTCAAGACCATCCGCGATGCAGGCGCTACGATCTGCTACACCGCGCCCACCTTCTATCGGCAGATGGCGCCCTTTGCCAAGGCCTTGGGCGTTCCCACGCTGCGGATCAGCGTGAGCGCCGGGGAGGCGCTTCCGGATGCGACGCGTCAACTGTGGAAGGAGGCCACCGGCATCGAAATGCTTGATGGCATCGGCGGCACCGAGGTGTTCCACATCTACATTTCTTCGGCCGGCACTGAAGTGCGGCGTGGCGCAGTGGGTAAGGTCGTGCCCGGCTTCACTGCGAAAGTGGTCGATGACGACGGGAACGAACTGCCGCGCGGCACCGTCGGCAAGCTGGCACTGGTCGGGCCGGTCGGCTGCCGCTACCTCGACGACCCACGCCAGGCCGACTACGTGAAGAAGGGCTGGAACTACCCCGGAGACGCCTTCGTCCAGGATGAAGACGGCTACTTCTTCTACCAGTCGCGCGCCGACGACATGATCATCACGGCCGGCTACAACGTGGGCGGGCCGGAGGTCGAGGATGCGTTGCTCAAGCACCCCGCCGTCGCGGAGTGCGGCGTGATCGGCAAGCCGGACGAGGAGCGCGGCATGATCGTCAAGGCCTTCTGCGTGCTCAAGCCCGGCCACACCGGCGACGCAGCGATGGTCAAGGCGCTCCAGGATCACGTCAAGGCAACCATAGCGCCCTTTAAATACCCACGGGAGATCGAGTTCGTCGGCGGCTTGCCGCGCACCGAAACCGGAAAGCTCCAACGATTCAAACTGAGGCAGATGACACCATGAACAAACTCTTGCAACCACCCGGCTGGGCACCTCCCAAAGGCTACGCGAACGGGGTCGCCGCCCGCGGCACAATGATCTTCGTCGGTGGACAAGTGGGCTGGGACGCGCAGCAGCAGTTCGTCTCCGACGACTTCATCGAGCAGGCCGGCCAGGCACTGCGCAACATTGCCGAGGTCCTCCGCGAGGGTGGAGCCGGGCCCGAGCACATGGTGCGCATGACCTGGTATGTGACCGACCGCGACGAGTACAACCGGCGCTTGGCCGAACTGGGCCCGGTTTACAGAGACGCAATGGGGCGCAACTTCCCGGCGATGACTGCAGTCCAGGTCGCGGCGCTGGTGGAAGCGCGGGCCAAGGTGGAGATCGAAGTCACGGCCGTCGTGCCCGATTGAGCCCGGCCGCGACTTGGCGGGACGCGTCGTTCTCGGCGCGCTGACGGCAAAGAATCAGCGCGATACGCGGCTCGGCCCGCCATATCGTCTTCGCGGCGG
>NZ_LMTS01000027.1:11593-14890 GCF_001541225.1 Variovorax sp. WDL1
GTCGCGTGGACCGGGACGCACTCTTAGCTGGAACAATGAACGCGCAATCGCGCAATGAATGCCCAGCAGCGAAAATGGGGTGAGGTCGGGTAAGACCGATCGTTGTAGTTGGCCGACTGGGCCAAATTGTCCGAGTACACGAGTACAGCCAGTTTTCGAAAAGGGACTAGCTCCTTTTACCAACTGCTGCCATCTGCGTATGCAGATTCCGTTCTGCCACATGCGAATACCGTCGCATCCCATTGCAAAACAAAAACGCCCACTCAAAGGTGGGCGTTTTGCGATTTACGAGAACTGACCCCGTAAAAATTTGGTTGCGCGAGCAAGATTTGAACTTGCGACCTTTGGGTTATGAGCCCAACGAGCTACCAGGCTGCTCCATCGCGCGGCAGATTAATATTATAGCTTATTCTTCGCCGGTTTGCTCGTCAGCAGGGACATCGGCGATTTCGGGGCGGTCGACCAGTTCAACCAGCGCCATGGGAGCGTTATCGCCCACGCGGAAACCCATCTTGAGGATACGCGTGTAGCCACCCGGGCGGGCCTGGTAGCGCGGGCCCAACTCGTTGAAGAGCTTGACTACGCTGTCGCGGTCGCGCAGGCGATTGAATGCCAAGCGCTTGTTGGCGACCGTCGGCTTCTTGGCCAAGGTGATCATCGGCTCGATGACGCGGCGCAGTTCCTTGGCCTTGGGGACCGTGGTCTTGATGACCTCGTGCTCAATGAGCGAGTTCATCATGTTCTGCAGCATCGCCAAACGGTGCGAACTGGTGCGGTTGAGTTTTCGGAGTCCGTGTCCGTGACGCATGGTGAATTCCTTTCTTTATAAGACTTGCAGCCGTGTCAGGTACTGCAAGGCGCTTCGCGGAGGAGAAAGCAAGGTTTGCCGCGCGCGGCAGCCTTGCACTTGTGGCTTATCGCTTGTCCAGACCGGCCGGCGGCCAGCTCTCCAGCTTCATGCCCAAGGTCAGCCCGCGGGAGGCGAGCACTTCCTTGATTTCGTTGAGCGACTTGCGACCGAGGTTTGGCGTCTTCAACAACTCGTTTTCGGTACGCTGGATCAGGTCACCGATGTAGTAGATGTTTTCGGCCTTCAGACAGTTGGCTGAGCGCACCGTCAACTCGAGCTCGTCGACTGGGCGCAGCAGGATCGGGTCGAACTGCTGGGCGCTGCGCGGCGCGGGCTGGTCGAAGGCGGCGAGTTCGCCACCCTCCAGTTGGGCGAACACGGCCAGTTGCTCCACCAGGATCTTGGCCGAGGCACGAACGGCGTCTTCAGCGGTGATCGCACCATTGGTCTCGATCTCGACCAGCAGCTTGTCCAAGTCAGTGCGCTGCTCGACCCGAGCACTTTCGACGGTGTAGCTCACGCGCTTGACCGGCGAGAAGGAAGCATCGAGCACGATGCGGCCGATCGATTTAGTCGGCTCGTCCGCATAGCGGCGCATGGTGCCGGGCACATAGCCACGGCCCTTCTCCACCTTGATCTGCATATCCAGTTTGCCACCTTGCGACAGGTGCGCGATCACGTGGTCGGGGTTGATGATTTCCACGTCATGCGGCGTCTGGATGTCCAATGCAGTGACAGCGCCTTCGCCGTCCTTGCGCAGGCTCAGCGTCACCTCGTCGCGGTTGTGGAGCTTGAACACCACGCCTTTGAGGTTCAGCAGGATGTTGACGACGTCTTCCTGCACGCCATCGATGGACGAGTACTCGTGCAGCACGCCGGCGATCGTCACTTCGGTGGCGGAGTAACCCACCATTGACGACAGCAACACACGGCGCAGCGCGTTGCCAAGCGTGTGGCCGTAGCCCCGCTCGAAAGGCTCGAGCGTGACCTTCGCCTTGTTGGCGGCCAGTTGCTCGACCTGAATGGTCTTGGGTTTCAACAGGGTGGTTTGCATGCAGACTTCCTCTCAATACCCCCGGCTCGTTACACCGGTAAGGCTGGTGAAGTGCCCGGCCGCGCGATCCGCGACAGGGAACAAGAATCAAAAATTCGGGCCACCGAATGGCGGCACGCTATCGCCTGTTACCGCGAATAGAGCTCGACGATCAGAGACTCGTTGATGTCGGCCCCGAACTCGTCGCGATCAGGCACCTTCTTGAAGATGCCTTCGGCCTTGTCGACATTCACTTCGATCCAGGCCGGAATACCGACCTGCTGGGCCAGCTGCAGAGCTTCAACGATGCGATTCTGCTTCTTCGACTTGTCGCGCACCGCGATCACGTCACCGGTCTTGACCAGGTACGACGGGATGTTGACGGACTGGCCATTCACCGTGATTGCCTTGTGCGAGACCAACTGACGTGCCTCGGCGCGCGTGGAGCCAAAACCCATGCGGTAGACCACGTTGTCCAGGCGCGACTCGAGCAAGAACAGCAGGTTGGCGCCAGTGTTGCCGCGGCGGCGATCGGCTTCCTCGAAATAGCGGCGGAACTGCTTTTCAAGCACACCGTACATGCGCTTGACCTTTTGCTTCTCGCGAAGCTGCAGACCGAAGTCGGAAGTGCGCTGACCCGAGGTGCGGCCATGCTGGCCTGGCTTGGAGTCGAACTTGGCCTTGTCCTGAATAGAGCGCCGCGCGCTCTTCAGAAACAGATCGGTGCCTTCGCGGCGGGAGAGTTTGGCCTTGGGGCCGAGGTAGCGTGCCACTTGATCTTCCTTTGTGTCATCTGCCGCAGAGATCTGCGGGAGCCATCAGCGGCGTGCCGATGGCGGTGGGCTTGTGAAAAACAAAAACAAACGCGCAGCCGGC
The DNA here is from genome assembly GCF_001541225.1 of Variovorax sp. WDL1. Taxonomy (GTDB): domain Bacteria; phylum Pseudomonadota; class Gammaproteobacteria; order Burkholderiales; family Burkholderiaceae_C; genus Variovorax. The sequence continues at coordinate 14,353 of NZ_LMTS01000027.1, forward strand.
CCGAAAGCTGGCTGCGCCGAACGCCTTCGCGTCAGATGCGCCGACGCTTCTGCGGACGGCAACCGTTGTGAGGAACCGGCGTCACATCGGCGATCGAGTTGATGCGGATGCCCAGCGCGGCCAAGGCACGCACCGAGGACTCGCGACCCGGGCCAGGGCCCTTGATCTCGACGTCGAGGTTCTTGATACCTTGTTCCACCGCGGCGCGGCCGGCAACTTCCGAAGCAACCTGCGCAGCAAAGGGCGTCGATTTGCGCGAGCCCTTGAAACCCTGGCCACCCGACGACGCCCACGACAGGGCGTTGCCCTGGCGATCGGTGATCGTGATGATCGTGTTGTTGAACGAGGCATGCACGTGAGCGACGCCGTCCGCCACGTTCTTGCGGACCTTCTTGCGAACGCGCTGTGCGGCGTTGTTGGCAGGAGCTTTAGCCATGCTTGTCTATCCTTACTTCTTCAGAGACTGCGCGGCCTTGCGCGGACCCTTGCGGGTGCGGGCGTTGGTGCGCGTGCGCTGGCCGCGCATCGGCAGGGGGGG
>NZ_LMTS01000027.1:14947-18175 GCF_001541225.1 Variovorax sp. WDL1
TGTCCATCAAACGCTTGATGTTCATCGTCGTTTCGCGGCGCAGGTCGCCTTCAATGGTGAAGAGCGCGATCTGATCGCGGATCTTCTCGAGATCGGCGTCGGTCAGATCCTTGATCTTCTTCGAGTACTCGATGCCGCTCGCTTCGCAGATCTTGCGGGCGCGGGTGCGACCGATGCCGAAGATGGCCGTCAGGCCGATTTCAGCGTGCTTGTGCGGCGGAATGTTGATGCCAGCAATACGTGCCATGTGCGTCCTCTTAAATCTCTAACTCAACCCTGGCGCTGCTTGTGGCGCGGATCGGTACAGATCACGCGCACAACACCTTTGCGGCGGATGATCTTGCAATTGCGGCAAATGGTCTTGACCGAAGCCGAAACTCTCATTTCACTCTCCTAAACTCTGTTCAACCCGGCGACTCACTTCGCCCTAAAAACAATGCGCGCCCGGCTCAAGTCATAGGGCGTCAGCTCGACGGTGACCCTGTCACCTGGAAGGATGCGGATGTAGTGCATCCGCATCTTTCCTGAAATATGTCCCAGCACGACGTGTCCATTTTCCAGTTTGACCCGGAAGGTCGCATTCGGAAGGTTCTCCAGAACCTCACCCTGCATCTGGATGACATCGTCCTTCGACATCTCGCTCGCCTGCTAGGAAGTCTTGAAATTGGCCTTCTTTAGCAGGGATTCGTACTGCTGCGACATCATGTAATTCTGCACCTGGGCCATGAAGTCCATAGTGACCACCACGATGATCAGCAGAGAGGTGCCGCCAAAATAGAACGGCACGTTGTACTTCAGGATCAGGAACTCCGGCAGCAGACAGACGAAGGTGATGTACACCGCACCCGCCAGCGTCAGGCGAACCAGGATCTTGTCGATGTAGCGCGCGGTCTGATCACCTGGGCGAATGCCCGGGATGAATGCACCGCTCTTCTTCAGGTTGTCGGCGGTCTCGCGGCTGTTGAACACAAGAGCCGTGTAGAAGAAGCAGAAGAACACGATGGCGGCCGCATAGAGCAGCACGTAGATCGGTTGCCCCGGCGTCAGCGCGCTCGCAATGTCCTTTATCCAGCGCATGCTGTCGCCAGTGCTGAACCAGCTCACCACCGTGGTCGGCAGCAGGATGATCGACGAGGCAAAGATCGGCGGAATCACGCCAGCCATATTGAGCTTCAGCGGCAGGTGGGAAGACTGGCCCCCGTAGACCTTGTTGCCAACCTGCCGGCGCGCATAGTTCACCAGGATCTTGCGCTGGCCGCGTTCCACGAACACCACAAAGTAGGTGACCAGGATCACCACCGCAACGATGAACAGCGCGACGAGCACGTTCATGGCGCCGGTTCGCACCAGCTCAAGCAGGCCGCCGATCGCGCTCGGCAGGCCGGCAGCGATGCCAGCGAAGATCAGGATCGAAATCCCGTTGCCCAGGCCCCGCTCGGTAATCTGCTCGCCAAGCCACATCAGGAACATCGAGCCGGCCGTCAGGCTGACCATCGCCGTGAGGCGGAAGCCGAAGCCGGGCGAGATCACCAGCCCTGCCGAAGATTCCAGCGCGACCGCGATGCTGAAGGACTGGAACAGCGCCAAGCCCAGCGTCCCGTAGCGGGTGTACTGGGTGATCTTGCGCCGACCGGCCTCGCCCTCCTTCTTCAGCTGCTCGAAGGTCGGCACCACGTAAGTCATCAACTGCATGATGATCGACGCGGAAATGTACGGCATGATGCCCAGCGCGAACACGGTGAAGCGCGACAGCGCCCCGCCCGAGAACATGTTGAACAGGCTCAGGATGCCGCCTTGCTGGCCCTGGAACAGCTGCGCCAATTGGTCCGGATTGATGCCCGGCACCGGAATGTGCGCTCCGATGCGATAGACCACGAGGGCGAGCAGCAAGAAGACCAGCCGGCGACGCAGATCGCCGAACTTGCCTGTCTTTGCGAGCGTCGCCGCGTTCGTTGCCACTATGACCCTCTTTCGCTTGCGATCAGGCCACGCTGCCGCCGGCCGCTTCGAGCGCGGCCTTGGCACCGGCGGTTGCGCCGACACCCGTCAGCTTGACAGCCTTCGTTAGCGCGCCCGACTTGATGACCTTCACCACCTTGGCAATCTGGCCTACCAGGCCGGCTTGCTTGAGTGCAAGCAGGTCCACCTCGGCCAGACCCAGCTTCTCAAGCGCCGTCAGCGTCACTTCGGCGTTGTACTTGAGCGATTGCGACTTGAAGCCGCGCTTGGGCAGGCGGCGTTGCAGCGGCATTTGGCCGCCTTCGAAGCCAACCTTGTGAAAGCCGCCCGCGCGGGACTTCTGACCCTTGTGACCGCGACCCGCGGTCTTGCCCAGGCCGGACCCGATGCCGCGGCCGACGCGGCGCTTGGCGTGCTTGGCGCCCGCCGCCGGCTTGATGCCATTGAGTTCCATATGCGTCTCTCTCAGCTACTCTGTTTAGAGCACTTTGACCAGATAACTGATCTTGTTGATCATGCCGCGCACCGCGGGCGTGTCCTGCAGCTCACTCACGCTGTTGAGCTTGCGCAGGCCCAGGCCGCGCACGGTGTCACGATGCGATTGCTTGGTGCCGATCGGGCTCTTGACCAGTTGCACCTTGAGCATTTGTTGTTGCGTCGTCATGTCGATGCTCCCGTTCAGGCGAAGAGTTGCTCGACGGTCAAACCGCGCTTGGCTGCGACTTCCGAAGCCGTTGTCGAGTTGCGCAGACCGTCCAGCGTGGCGCGGACCATGTTGTAGGGGTTCGACGAACCATGGCTCTTGGCCACGATGTCGGTGATGCCCATCACTTCGAACACAGCACGCATCGGCCCGCCAGCGATGATGCCGGTTCCCTTCGGTGCCGGAATCATGACCACCGAGGCAGCACCCCAATGGCCGGTCACGCGGTGGTGCAACGTGCCGTTCTTGATCGAGATTTTCGCGAGATTGCGACGTGCTTCTTCCATCGCCTTTTGCACAGCGGCCGGCACTTCCTTCGACTTGCCTTTGCCCATTCCGACGCGGCCATCACCGTCACCCACCACGGTAAGTGCTGCGAAACCGAGGATTCGACCACCCTTCACCACCTTGGTGACGCGGTTGATCGCGATCATCTTCTCGCGCAGACCATCCTCGGGGCCTTCGCTCTGCGTTCTTGCCTGAATCTTTGCCATGTTGAATCTCGTGTCCGGTTAGAACTGCAGGCCCGCTTCGCGAGCCGCATCGGCCAGCGCCTTGACGCGGCC
>NZ_LMTS01000027.1:18218-35473 GCF_001541225.1 Variovorax sp. WDL1
GTGGTAGGCGAAACCGGCGCGGTCGAAGGCGACCTTCTCGACACCGGCGGCTTTCGCCTTCTCGGCGATGCGCTTGCCAATGATCGTGGCCGCGGCGGCGTTGCCGCCTTTGCCGGAACCGCCTAGCGAGTTGCGCACTTCGGCTTCCGCGGTCGAGGCGGAGGCGATTACCTTGGTGCCGTCGTCGGAGATGACGGCAGCATAGATGTGCAGGTTGGTACGGTTCACCGTCAGGCGCGCCACGCCTTGCGTCGCAATGCGGATGCGGGTCTGGCGCGAGCGGCGTAGACGCTGTGCTTTCTTGGTCAACATCATTTTGCTGCCCCTTATTTCTTCTTGGTCTCTTTGATCACGATCTTCTCGTCCGAATAACGGATGCCCTTGCCCTTGTAGGGCTCGGGCGGACGAACAGCTCGAATCTCAGCGGCCACCTGGCCGACACGCTGGCGGTCGGCTCCCTTGATCACGACTTCGGTCGGGGTGGGCGTTGCCACGGTGATGCCCTCGGGCATCAGTTTGTCGACCGGGTGCGAATAGCCTACCTGCAGGTTAAGTTTGGCGCCTTGCGCCTGGGCCTTGTAACCGACGCCGACAAGGTTCAGCTTCTTCTCGAAGCCCTTGGTCACACCGACCACCATGTTGTTCACCAGTTGGCGGACCGTGCCGCTCATGGCATTCGCGTCGCGCGATTCGTTGGCGGGCTCGAAGCTCAGCTTACCGTCCTTGTTGACGATGTTCACCAGTGCATTCAGCGGCAGGCTGAGCGTACCGCCCTTGCCCTTGACGCTGATCTGATCTTCCTTGATCGCCACATCCACGTCTTGGGGGATGGCAACCGGCATTTTTCCTACTCGGGACATTTCAGTGTTCTCCTCGATGTCTCGGTCAGGCGACGTAGCACAGCACTTCGCCGCCGACGCCGCTGGCGCGAGCCTTGCGGTCAGTCATCACACCCTTGGGAGTTGTGACGATGGCGACGCCAAGGCCGTTCTGCACCTGCGGGATCGCGGCGCTGGCCTTGTAGACGCGCAAGCCTGGACGGCTCACGCGTTCGATGCGCTCGATGACCGGACGGCCGGCGTAGTACTTCAGCGCGATCTCGAGTTCGCTCTTGCCGGCTTCGGTCTTGACCTGGAAGCCGTCGATGTAGCCTTCGTCCTTCAGCACCTGTGCGATCGCGACCTTCACCTTGGAAGACGGAACCGACACGGTGGGCTTCGCCACCATCTGCGCGTTGCGGATACGCGTCAGCAGGTCGGCAATGGGATCACTCATGCTCATGTTTTTTGCTCCTGCCTGGCTTACCAGCTGGCCTTGGTGACACCGGGAATGTCACCATTGAAGGCCAGCTCTCGGATCTTGGCGCGAGCCAGACCGAACTGACGGAAGGTACCGCGCGGACGGCCGGTGATTTCGCAGCGGTTGCGCTGGCGCGTCGGGTTGGCGTTGCGCGGGAGCTTCTGCAGGCCCAGGCGGGCGGCTGCGCGCTCTTCATCGCTCTTCTTCGCGTCGTTGGCGATCGCCTTCAGTTCCGCGTGCTTGGCGGCGTACTTTGCGACCAGTTTTTCTCGCTTGAGCTCGCGCTCGATCAAAGCTACTTTAGCCACAAGGCACCTCAGTTCTTGAACGGGAAACGGAAGCCTGCGAGCAGCGCCTTGGCTTCCTCGTCAGTCTTGGCCGTGGTCGTGATGCTGATATTGAGACCGCGAAGGGCGTCGACCTTGTCGTACTCGATCTCCGGGAAAATGATCTGCTCTTTCACGCCGATGTTGTAGTTGCCACGCCCGTCGAAGGCACGACCGGAGATGCCGCGGAAGTCGCGCACGCGCGGCAGCGCCACAGTCACGAAGCGGTCCAGGAATTCGTACATCTGGACGCCGCGCAGCGTGACCATGCAGCCGATCGGCTGGTTCTCTCGGATCTTGAAGCCGGCGATCGCCTTCTTCGACTTGGTCACGACGGGCTTCTGGCCGGCGATCTTGGTCAAGTCCGCGACCGCGTTGTCGAGCACCTTCTTGTCAGCGACCGCTTCGCCCACACCCATATTGAGCGTGATCTTGGTCAGGCGCGGAACCTGCATGGGCGACTTGTAGCCGAACTTTTCGGTCAAGTCTTTCGCGATCTTTTCGCGGTAGTGTTGTTGGAGACGAGCCATGTGAGTACCCCTTAGGCGGCCTTGATTTCTTCGCCGCTGGACTTGAAGACGCGCACGCGCTTGCCGTCCGCGACCTTGATGCCCACGCGATCGGCCTTGCCGGTCGCGGCATTGAAGATCGCCAGATTGGATTGGTGAATCGGCATGGCCTTCTCAACGATGCCACCGGTCGTACCCTTGAGCGGGTTCGGCTTGGTGTGCTTCTTGACCAGGTTGATACCGTCGACGATCAGGTGCGAGTCGTCCTTGCGCAGCGACACCGTGCCGCGCTTGCCCTTGTCGCGCCCGGCCAGCACGATGACCTGGTCGCCCTTGCGAATCTTGTTCATGGCGAGTTGTCCTTAGAGAACTTCGGGGGCCAGCGACACGATCTTCATGAACTTTTCGGTGCGCAGTTCGCGCGTGACCGGTCCGAAGATGCGGGTGCCGATGGGCTCCAGCTTGGCGTTGAGCAGAACGGCGGCGTTGCCGTCGAACTTGACGAGCGAGCCGTCGGCGCGACGGATACCCTTAGCCGTACGAACCACCACCGCGCTGTAGATCTCGCCCTTCTTGACGCGACCACGCGGAGCGGCTTCCTTGATGCTGACCTTGATGACGTCGCCCACACTGGCATAACGCCGCTTGGAGCCACCGAGCACCTTGATACACAGGACGGATTTCGCGCCCGTGTTGTCGGCCACATCGAGCCGGGATTCAGTTTGGATCATTTCGTGTATTCCCAACTTGTACCGATCGCCACACCGAAATGCCGGAAGCAGCTCGCGGTCAGTCTTGGGCCCGTCGTCCTCGCATCGAAACCACTTCGGTGCGTCTCCGTTGGGCAGAAGCTCTATCGCTGTTTTTCGCCTTTGGTAAAGCGAAGCCCGCGATTGTTGCACAGGCAGTGCTTGGCTGTCAAACGCCCTGCTGCGCGGCACCCAACCCCCGCGGCATTGACCAGGCTGCGCGCCATCGAACACCAGCCAGAGAGCAATAAGGTAAGTGCCAGCTTCTCAAAAGTGATCCATTGAGCTTCGTCATCTCGCAATCGCCTGTTTCACTCAGTTGGCTCGTCCGTCGCGGCATGACGGCGGTTGCCGCGCCGTAGCTGGCAAGCGGCGACAATTTCAATCCGTTGCGGGCCCCCAGCCAGCAGCTTTCGAATTGACTGGATAGAGCATGAACATCGCCGTTACCTTCCTGCCCCGCCAGGAGCGGGCTCCCCTTCCGCCAATCGGCTTCATCGGCGGCGGAAACATGGCCAGCGCCATCATCGGCGGGCTGATCAAGCGCCAGGTGCCGGCCACAACCTTCGAGATCGTCGAACCCCACGCCGAGGCGCGCGAGCGGCTGCGGCACGACTTCGGCATCATGGCCAATGCCGAGGCCGACGCAGCGCTCGAGCGCTGCGGGGTGCTGGTCTGGGCCGTCAAGCCACAGAGCTTTGCGCAGGCCGCGCGGGCCGTCCGGGGACTGGCCAAGGGCGCGCTGCATCTCAGCGTCGCCGCCGGCATTCCCTCCGACAGCATCGCGCGCTGGCTCGGGACCGAGCAGGTGGTGCGCGCCATGCCCAACACGCCGGCGCTCGTCGGAAAGGGCGTGACTGGGCTGTTCGCGCGGCCAGCCGTCAATTCCGCTGGGCGCAAGCAAGTCGAGCAAGTGCTCGAAGCCACCGGCGAATTGCTCTGGGTGGACACCGAGAGCGCGCTGGATGCGGTCACCGCGGTATCCGGCTCGGGACCCGCCTACGTCTTCTATTTCATCGAGGCCATGACCGAGGCTGGCGTCGAACTGGGTCTCACGCCCGAGCAGGCGCACCGGCTGGCCGTCGGCACCTTCACTGGCGCCTCGACACTGGCGAACGACGCGAGCGAGCCTCCCGCCGTGCTGCGCGAGCGCGTGACCTCCAAAGGCGGGACCACCTACGCCGCTATCACCTCACTCGAGCAAGCCGATGTCAAGGCGAAATTCAAGACCGCGATCCGCGCAGCCCATCAGCGCGCGGCAGAGTTGGCCGAGGAGTTCGGCCGCGGCTGAGACCGTGGCCCTTCGGCTTCAGCGCAGCAGATAGCCGGCCACGACACCTGCAAATACGGTGAAGCCCAGCCAGTGGTTGAGCCGAAAGGCCTTGAAGCAACCGTCCCGGGTGCGCTCGCGGATCAGCCGCCAGTGCCACAGCGCCTGCGCCACCGCCAAGGCAATGCCGGCGTAAAAGACGGGAGCCAGCTGGCGGCTCGTACCGGCGGCAGCCCAGATGCCGAGATAGATTGCGTAGCTCGCCATGACTGCGGCCACGTCGAAGCGCCCGAAGGTGATGGCCGAGGTCTTCATTCCGATCTTGAGATCGTCGTCGCGGTCGACCATCGCGTACTCGGTGTCGTAGGCCAACACCCAGAACAGATTGCCCGCCAGCAGCCACCAGGCGAAGGCCGGCACCGAGGACTGCACCGCCGCGAAGGCCATCGGAATGCCGAAACTGAATGCGATGCCCAGCACCGCCTGCGGGATGGACATGAAGCGCTTGGCGAAGGGATAGACCAGGGTGACCGCCAGCGCGGCGAAAGACCACAGCACCGTTGCACGGTTGGTCGTGAGCACCAGCGCGAAAGCGGCCAGCGCGAGCACGCCCCCAACGACCAGCGCCTCGGTGACCGACAGCGCACCGCTGGTGACCGGCCGTTGCGCGGTGCGCTTCACGTGCCGATCGAAATCGCGGTCGGCCACGTCATTGACGCAGCAGCCGGCGCTGCGCATCAGGATGGTGCCGAGCAGGAAGACCATGAGCAGGTGCCAGCCGGGAAAGCCATCAGCCGCGAACCAGAGCGCCGCCAGCGAAGGCCACAGCAGCAGCAGCCAGCCGGCCGGCCGGTTCCAGCGGATCAGGTCGAGATAGAGGGAGAGGCGGCCCCGGGGAGCGATGGCGGTGGATGCGGGCATGCCGCGATTTTGCGCCACGGTCACCGAAGAAGGCTGCACGCGCCGGGCCTGCCCCAAGCGACGCGTACAAGGCTGCAGTTCAGTCTTCGAGCAGCGAACGCAGCATCCAGGCCGTCTGGTCGTGCACGGTGCAGCGCGCGGTCAGCATGTCGGCAGTCGGGTCGTCGCCAGCCTCCTCGGCCACGGGGATGAACTCGCGCGCGATGCGGGAGACCGTCTCGTGGCCCTTGACCAGGATGCGCACCATGTCCATTGCCTTGGGCGGGTCCCTCGGCACATCGGGCACGGTCGCGATCTTGCTGAACTCGGCATAGGAGCCCGGCGCGTAATGGCCCAGCGCTCGGATGCGCTCGGCGATGACGTCGGTGGAGCCCCACAGCTCGGTGTACTGTGCCATGAACATCGCATGCAGCGAGTTGAAGTGCGGGCCGGTCACGTTCCAGTGGAAGTTGTGGGTCGTGAGGTAGAGCGTGTACGTGTCCGCCAGCACGCGGCTCAGGCCTTCGGCAATGGCGGCACGGTCCTCGCGGTCGATGCCGATGTTGATGATCGGCGCATTGCGGCCGCCCGATTCCTGGGCCACCAGCGATCCGCCCTTCTTGGGCACCTTGCCAGCGAAAGTGGCCGGTGCGTTGGCGACAGCGGACTTGGACTTCTTGTCGAGTTTGGCCATGGCGAAAGTTCTTTCTTCGAGGTTGTGGAACTGGACGAAACTTTAAAAGGCGAGGGCTGGCTTCGCAACAGTCGCACTCTATAGCAGCGATTGCGTCCGAGTCCAAAAAGCGCAGACCGATGGCGCGCCCTTCTGGATGTCGCCGCTGCTACGAGAGCCGCCTGACGCCCGGCAGCTCGCAAGCGTAGATCGCGTTGCGCAGCGCCGCGATGGCCTCGTAGCGCGTGAAGCTGCGCCGCCATGCCAGCACGACGCGGCGCGTCGGCGGCTCGCCGCCCTGGAGGTCTCGTACCGGCAAGTAGCGCACGATCTGCTCGGGCTCCCTGCCGCGGCCCTTCGCGGCCCGTGGCTTGAGCGCATCGGCCGGGACCGACAGGCGCGGCACCAGCGTCACGCCCATGCCGGCCGCGACCATGTGCTTGATCGTCTCCAGCGAGGAGCCTTCGAAGCTCTTGCGAATGCCCTCGGCATCGCTCGAGAAACGCGCGAACTCCGGGCAAACCTCGAGCACGTGGTCGCGAAAGCAGTGGCCCGTGCCGAGGAGCAGCATGGTCTCCTTCTTGAGCTCGTCGGAGCTCACGGACTCGCGCTCCGCCAGCGGATGGTGGACGGGAACGGCAGCCATGAAGGGCTCGTCGTAGAGCTGCGCCACCGCGAGCCCGGTATCGGGGAAGGGCTCGGCCATGATCGCGCAGTCGATCTCGCCGGCGCGCAGCATCTCCAACAGCTTGGCGGTGAAATTCTCTTGCAGCACCAGCGGCATCTGCGGCGTGCGCGCGATATTCTGGCGCACCAGATCGGGCAGCAGGTACGGGCCGATGGTGTAGATCACGCCCAGGTTGAGCGGCCCCGACAGCGGGTCCTTCCCGCGCTTGGCGATCTCCTTGATGCTGGCGGCCTGGTCGAGCACGCTTTGCGCCTGCTGCACGATCTGCTCGCCCAGCGGCGTCACCGTGACCTCGCCGGCGCTGCGCTCGAAGAGCTTGACCTCGAGCTCGTCCTCCAGCTTCTTGATCGCGACCGAGAGGGTGGGCTGCGAGACATAGCAGGCCTCGGCCGCCTTGCCGAAATGCCGCTCGCGCGCGACCGCAACGATGTATTTGAGTTCCGTGAGGGTCATAGCTTCCGTCAATTATGCGCAAGAGCTCCCGAAGCGCGCGGACGGCCTCGCGCATTGACCTGCATTCCTGCATTCAGGCCTTGAGGTACTCGGCCTTGCTGCCCAGCCAGCGGTCGACATGCCTTTCGGCCAGCTCGGGATGCCGGTCCAGCATGCGCGGGGCCAGCGCGCGAGCCCAGTCGAGCAGCAGGAGGTCGGTGCTGAGATCCGCGAAGCGCAGCAGCGGCGCCCCCGACTGACGCGCGCCGAGGAACTCCCCGGGGCCGCGGATGCCGAGGTCGCGCCGAGCGATCTCGAAACCGTCGCTGGTCTCGGCCATGGCCTTGAGCCGCGCCCGTGCTGCCTCCCCGACGCGGCCGCCCTCGTTCGGCGCATAGAGCAGCACGCAGGCCGAGGCCGCCGCGCCGCGGCCCACCCGGCCGCGCAGTTGGTGCAGCTGAGAGAGCCCGAAACGCTCGGCATGCTCGATCACCATCAGCGAGGCATTGGGAACATCGACGCCAACCTCGATCACGGTGGTACTGACCAGCACCTGCAGCCGGTTGGCCGTGAAGCTTTCCATCACCGCCTGCTTCTCGGCCGTCGGCATGCGCGAATGCAGGAGCCCGACGCCGACCTGATCCCCAAGCGCCGAGGCGAGCTCGTCCCGCGTCTCGGTCGCGTTGCGCAGGTCGACGGCCTCGCTTTCCTCGATCAGGGGGCAGACCCAGTAGACCTGCCGGCCCTGCTCGAGTTGGACGCGGATGCGGTCGACGACCTCGTCGCGCCGGTGCTCGGCCACCAGCTTGGTGACGATGGGCGTGCGGCCCGGCGGCAGTTCATCGAGGGTAGAAACATCGAGGTCGGCGTAGTAGCTCATCGCCAGGGTGCGCGGGATCGGGGTGGCGCTCATCATCAGCAGGTGAGGTTCCAGCTGCCCGCCGGCCTTGCCTCGCAGAGCCAGGCGCTGCGCCACGCCGAAGCGGTGCTGCTCGTCGATGATCGCCAGCGCCAGCCGGCGAAAGCGCACCTTCTCCGAGATCACCGCATGCGTGCCGATCACGAGCGCGGCCTCGCCGTTCTCGGCCGCGGCCGACATCGCGTCGCGCTCCTTCTTTTTCTGACTGCCGGTGAGCCAGGCGACCCGCAGGCCACGCTCGGCAAGCAGCGGATCGAGCCATCCGACCAGCTTGCCGAAATGCTGGGCGGCCAGGATCTCGGTGGGCGCCATGAGGGCGCACTGGTAGCCCGCGTCGATGCAGCGCGCGGCGGCAAGCGCGGCGACGACGGTCTTGCCGGAGCCCACATCGCCCTGCAGCAGCCGGTGCATCGGCACCTCGCGAGCCAGGTCGCGAGCGATCTCTTCCACCACGCGCTGCTGGGCGCCAGTCAGCGCAAACGGGAGGACGGCCCGAAGCGCCTCGCCGAGCGAGTCCTTCGAGGCCACGGCCTGCAACATCGGCGCCCGCTGCGCACTCCGAGCCCGCCGCGCCTGCAACTGCGACAGCTGCTGCGCCAGCAACTCGTCGGCCTTCAGCCGCTGCCAGGCCGGGTGGCTGTGATCCTCAAGCGTGGCCATCGCGACATCGGGTGCCGGGTAGTGCAGGAAATGAAGCGCACGCCGCAGCTCCCAGGCTCCATCCGGCGCGCAGGCGGCAGGAACGGTCTCGTCCAGCGCGGCGCGCGCCAGGCCGGAGCGCACCTCGCGCCGCAGCACGGGCTGGGGCAGGCCTGCAATGGTCGAGTACACCGGCGTCAGCGCCTGGGGCAGCTCCGTGCCCGCCGCCTTGACGTTCGGATGCATCATCTGCCGCCCGACGAAGCCGCCCCGCACTTCGCCGCGCACGCGCACCCGTGCACCGACCGCCAGTTGCTTCTGCTGCGAGGGATAGAAGTTGAAGAAGCGCAGCTGGCAGGTGTCGCTGCCGTCGTCCACCGTCACGATCAGCTGGCGGCGCGGGCGAAAGACCACCTCGCTCTCGGTCACCACCGCCTCGATCTGCGCCAAGTCGCCATCGCACGTGTCGGCCAGGCGAACGATGCGGGTCTCGTCCTCGTAGCGCATCGGCAGGTAGAGCGCGAAGTCGATGTCGCGCACCAGGCCCAGCTTGCGCAGCGCGCGCTGCACCGGGCTCGGGCCGGTGCCGGGCGCCGCCGGCTGTGCGGGCTTTTCCGGTGGCAAGGACTTGGCGGTGGCGGGCATGGGACAATTCTGCCCGCCTCCCCGGCTTCCCCTTCCCTCGCCTCCTTGGCACGGGCCCGTCCGGCCCTCAAGACTCATGCGCGCCTTCACGCTTTCCGATTTCGATTTCGATCTGCCGCCCGAACTGGTGGCCCAGCATCCCGCAGCCGAACGCAGCGCCTCGCGCCTGCTCGACGCGACTGGGGACCCCCCCGCCGATCGCACCTTCAAAGACCTGCCCTCCCTGCTGCGCGAGGGCGACCTCCTGGTCTTCAATGACACCCGGGTCGTCAAGGCACGCCTGTTCGGCGAAAAGCCCACCGGCGGCAAGCTGGAGCTGCTGGTGGAGCGCGTGCTCCAGCACAACGAGGTCGTGGCCCATATGAAGGTTAGCAAGAAGCCACCGGTCGGCACCGTGCTGGCCATGGCGGGCGGCTTCCAGGCGACGCTGCTGGGCCGCTGGCCCGACGAGCACGGCCCGTTGTTCCGCCTGCGCTTCGACAGTTCCACGGGCGAGGACCCCTATGCGCTGATGGCGCGCTGCGGCCACGTCCCCTTGCCCCCCTACATCGCGCACGCCGATTCGCAGGAGGATGAGCGCCGCTACCAGACGGTGTTCGCCCGCGTGCCCGGCGCGGTGGCCGCACCCACGGCGGCGCTGCACTTCGACGAGGCGCTGCTCGACGCACTCGAGGCGCGGGGTGTTCAACGCGCCAGCGTCACGCTCCATGTGGGAGCCGGCACCTTCCAGCCTGTCAAGACCGAGAACATCGCCGAGCACCAGATGCATGCCGAACGCTACGAGGTGCCCGCGGCGACGCAGCACGCGATCGCACAGGCCAAGGCGCGCGGCGGCCGCGTCGTCGCCGTCGGCACCACCACCGTGCGCACGCTCGAGTCGTGGGCCAGGAGCGGCGAAGCCAGCGGCGACACCCGCATCTTCATCACGCCGGGCTTCGCCTTCGCCCACGTGGACCTGCTCGTCACCAATTTCCACCTGCCCAAGAGCACGCTCATGATGCTGGTGAGTGCCTTCGCCGGCCACGAGCGCGTGATGGCGATCTATGGCCACGCGATCCGCGCGCGCTACCGCTTCTTCAGCTACGGCGATGCGATGCTGCTGGCCCGGGCGACCTGACATGAGACGACGCATGCTGAATTTCGAACTCCTCGCCACCGACGCCGACAGCCATGCCCGCCGCGGCACGCTCACCCTGAACCACGGCGTGGTGCAGACGCCGATATTCATGCCCGTGGGCACCTACGGCACCGTCAAGGGCGTGATGCCGCGCAGCCTCGAAGAGATGGGCGCGCAGATCATCCTGGGCAACACCTTCCACCTCTGGATGCGCCCCGGACTGGACGTGATGGCCAGGTTCGGCGGCCTGCATCAGTTCGAGAAATGGAAAAAGCCCATCCTTACAGACTCGGGCGGCTTCCAGGTCTGGTCCCTGGGCGCGATGCGCAAGATCAGCGAGGAAGGCGTGAGGTTCGCCTCGCCGGTCAACGGCGACAAGCTCTTCCTCACGCCCGAGGTCTCGATGCAGATCCAGACCCTTCTCAACAGCGACATCGTCATGCAGTTCGACGAGTGCACGCCCTACGACATCGACGGTCACATCACCACCGAGGCCGAGGCGCGCTCGTCCATGGCGTTGAGCCTGCGCTGGGCGCGGCGCTGCCAGTCCGAGTTCGCGCGGCTCGCGAATCCCAACGCACTCTTCGGCATCGTGCAGGGCGGCATGTACGAGAACCTGCGCGAAGAGTCGCTGGCGCAGCTGGTGGAACTCGACTTTCCCGGCTATGCGATCGGCGGCGTGAGCGTGGGCGAGCCCAAGGAGGAGATGCTGCGGATCATGGCGCACACGCCGCACCGGCTGCCCGCCCACAAGCCGCGCTACCTGATGGGCGTCGGCACGCCCGAGGACCTGGTGGAGGGCGTGGCCCAGGGTGTCGACATGTTCGACTGCGTGATGCCAACCCGCAACGCACGCAACGGCACTCTCTTCACTCGCTTCGGCGATCTGAAGATGCGCAACGCGCGCCACAAGAGCGACCCGAAGCCCATCGACCCGAGCTGCAACTGCCATGCCTGCGCAGGCGCCTCCGGCGTGTCGTGGGATGAGGGCGGCCGAGAGGGCTTCAGCCGCGCCTACCTGCATCACCTTGACCGCTGCGGCGAGATGCTCGGGCCAATGCTCACGACCATCCACAACCTGCACTACTACCTGAACCTGATGCGCGAGATCCGCATGGCGCTCGACGCCGGCCGCTATTCGGAGTTCCGTGCGCAGTTCAAGGCTGACCGCGCGCGCGGCATCTGAACCAGCGGCTGCCTCGAAGCGGCGGATGTCGCCCGACTACTGCGCATTGGCGACCATGCTCGCCGCCGACAGCAGGGCGGCGATGACGCACGCAAGGTACAGGCCGGCGGCGGCGTGGCGACGGAGGAACTGGCTGAACATGGATGGATGCCTTGGATCGAGGGCTTCGAGCGTAGCCAGAAGCTGCGCGCGCGGGAACACGACCTAAGCCATACGCCACACGCGCGAGGCCCGTGCGCAGACTGGCGCGCACCGCCCGCGGCGTAGAAAATCACTCGGCCGCGCCCGCCGCGGCGCGCTCCTCCTCGCAGGGATATCTCATGACGGCAACGAACTCCTTCTATTCAGCGCGCTATCCATCGCTCGCCGGCCGAGGCGTTTTCATCTCCGGCGGCGCCACCGGCATCGGCGAAGCCCTGGTACGCGCCTTCCATGCGCAGGGTGCGCATATCGGCTTCTGCGACATCGATGCCACCGCGGGCAACGCACTCGCGACCCAGTTGCAAGACGACAACAGCGTGCTGTTCCACGAGTGCGACGTCACCGATGTCGGCGCGCTGCAGGCGGCAATTGCCGCAACCCGTGCGCGCTTCGGGCCGATCCGCGTACTGCTCAACAATGCCGCCAACGACCGCCGCCACGAGATGGCCGATGTCACGAGCGAAGACTTCGATGCGCTCGTGGCGGTCAACCTCAAGCACCAGTTCTTCGCCGCGCAGGCCGTGGCGCAGGACATGCGCTCGGCCGGCGGCGGCTCGATCATCAACTTCGGCTCGATCAGCTGGATGATCAAGGGCGCCGGCTATCCGGTCTACCAGGCCTGCAAGGCCGCGGCGCGCGGCCTCACCCGCTCCCTGGCACGCGACCTCGGCAAGGCCGACATCCGCGTCAACTCCATCGTGCCGGGCTGGGTAATGACCGAGCGCCAGCTGAAGCTGTGGGTCAAGCCCGAGACCGAGGCCCAGATCGACGCCGCGCAGTGCCTGCCAGGCCGCGTGATGGCCCAGGACATCGCCAGCATGGCACTCTTCCTCGCGGCCGACGATTCGCGGATGTGCAGCGCGCAGGACTACGTGGTGGACGCCGGCTGGACCTGAGGCGGCAGTCCCTCTGCCGCAGGCGAAGACGCGACGGTCCCGCAGGCATGGCAGAAACGCGAGAAGGCGCTCTTGCGCGCCTTGCACGCACGGCAGCGGTCGAACAGGCCGATGCCGCAATGCGGGCAGAAGTCGATCTCGGTGTTCTTGAGATCCACCGGCCGCTCGCATCCGGGACAGACGCTCTTGGCCAGCCGCGCCAGCGCAGTGTCGTAGCTCAGTTCGTTGCGCCGCACCGTGTCGGGCTGCGCCTCGGCCAGCTTCTGGCGCGCGAGGTAGCGGTTGAGCGCGATGATCGCGTAGCGCCCGACCAGCACCGTGAGCACGATGCCCACCGCGTAGCGCACATAGCCTCCGTAACTCGGCAGGTAAGGCACGAGCTCGACAAAGAAGGCGAACAGCGCGAAGAAGATGAAGCCCCAGACGAAGGGCCACCAGGTGCTCTTGCGCTTCTTCGCGAACAGCCAGCCTGCGACCACCAGCAGTGGCAGGGTGAGCGCCAGCCGGTACGCGAACACGCGCAGCTCGACGCGCCGGTTCTCCGCCTCGAGCGCCTTGCGCGCCGCCTCCTCCAGGACCGCGAGCTTCTCCTGCGCCGTCTGGCGAGCCTGGCGGGCGTCGAGCGCAATCTGGCGCTGCGTCCCCACGGCGCGCTGCGCTTCGTCTTCCTTGGCCTTCAGCGCGTCGAGCGCCTTGGTGCGCGCGATCAGTTCGCTATCCTGGTCGGGCTGGGCGGTCGCGCGGCGCGTGGCCAGCCAGTTGCCGAAGGTCTCGCGCGCCGCGCGGCTGGCCTGCTGTGCGGCGAGCAGCGCGAGCTCGGCCTGCTCGCGCTCGCGCGTGGATTCCTGCTCGGTACGCTGGCTGGCCCGGATGGTCTGGCGCAGCGGCTCGGCCGCCGGGCGGTCGAGGAAGTCGTCGAGCGCGAGCGTGCGCTCGACCCTCGGCAGATCGCCCACGATGGTGCTGCCCAGCCCGATCAGGAAGCTCGCGAACACCAGCGCCACCACCCACAGGCCGCGGCGGAACCACTTCTCCGACAGGCGCAAGGATTTACTGCTCATTTCACTCCTCGTTATTCATGCTGCAGCATTAGAGCCTGAGCGTCACCGGCGACGCGCCAAGGCCCGCGCGGGGTAGCCAGGCGAAGACCGAATCGACCGTCACGGTCTCGATGCGGTCGGAAAATCGCTTCTCGTTGGGATGGTCGTCGAAGGCCACGTTGGCCGCGCTGACGCGCCCCCCGAGACGCGTCAACGGCCCGAGCCTGAGCGTGGTGGGCTCGTAGCCCTTGAACTTCAGCCACGCCTGCGCCTGACCGCGCGTACGGATCGTCGCAGGCTCCATCGCCGCGGCGAGCGTCTCGATGGCCCACTGGTTCGACTGCTGGTACCTGTCGCCCCAGGCATAGCTCACGATGCTGTAGGGCGCCGTGTGCAACCGCGTGACGCGCGAGGGCGATTCGTCGAGCGCCGCCCGCAGCTGAGCCTGCACGGCGGGCGTCGGCACCACCCAGGCAGCTTCGTGGCGCCACAGGTCGTCGAGGAAGAACTCGCCCAGCCCCTGGCGGTAGATCGCCGCAGTCGCAGTGTTGCACTGGTTGAGCTTGTGCACCACGCGCCAAGCCCCCGCCTCGGTCTTGTAGGCCAGGCCCATGTGGGAGTAGCGCAGGCCGTACTTGCCCAGGTCCTGCCCCGCCCGCGCCAGCAGCACCACCTGCGCGCCGCTGGCGTCGAGCTGCTGCGCCGTGCGCTGCGCAAGCTCCATGCCCTTGATGATCGAAGCCGCGCTCACCCTCTGCTCCTTGCAGGACCGGCCCGCATGCGCGTTGAGCGGGAAGAGGAAGAGGCCTGCCAGCACCACCGCCACCGCCGCCGCGAACAGGTGCATCACCGCCCGCACCCCACGCCGCGCGCGGGACACGCGGCCGCGGTACTCGATCTCGTAGCTGCCGAAATTGGTGGGGATGCGTTTCACGACAGCCTCTCGTTGTAAAGCAGCGCGCGGCCGATGGCGTTGGGCACGAAGGCCAGCACATCGCCAGCCGCCGACAGCACGACGCCGGTGCCGATCACGCTGACCGTCACCACGGTGCCGGCCACGACTGCGCTGCCATGCACGGCGCGGCCCAGCACCTTGACACTGGCGCGGGCGCCGTCGGATGCGCGCTCCAGCAGATAGACGGTGCCGTCGACCGATGCCTCGACCGCCACCACCGTGAGCGCCGTCCCGCCCACCGACAGCACTGCAGGCACCGCCACCACCGCGCTCGCCGCGCTTCCGGCCAGCGAGGCCGTTCCGACCACCGAGGCCACCGGGAGCATCGACAGCGCGGCCGAGGCTTCGCTCTGCGCATGCACCTGCAAGGGGGCGGCGGCGCCCGCCAGTGCGGCACAGGCCGTGATCAATGCCGTGACGAAGGACTTCTTCATGATGTGTTCTCCGGAAAAGAGGGATGGAAGGGGCCGGGCGCTCATTCGCCTCGATCGGCTTCGGCACGGGCTTCGCGGCGGCCCTGCAGGCGCGCTTCGGCTATGTCGGCTTCATGGCGGTCGCGCAGGGTCTTGGCCAGCGTGAAGGCACTGCTGATCAGGAACAGCCAGCTCACGCCGAGGAAGGCCTTGTAGGTCTCGCCGATCTCCATGCGTAGCAGGCCCCAACCGGTCAGCCCCATGGCGGTGAAGAAGCCGCCCCAGACCACGAGCTTCCACATCGGCGTGTCGCCGGCGCCGGGCATCACGCCGCGCTGGTTGTCGCGCACGAACTTGGCGAGCACGAAGGCAGCCGAGAGGCAGAACACGTAGCCCATCACCATGAACGCCCGGTCCAGCGCCTGTCCCGGCAGCCATCCGAGACCGGTCGCGCAGAGGAACACGGCCAGCCCGAAGGAGATCCAGACCTGGACCTGCCAGGCGCGGGTGTCGCGCTGGATGGAGACGATGGAGGTAGAGGGTTGCATGAATGCCTCGCGGCGTAGTGAAGGTGCGCGAATGATGGTTCGCCCGTTCACCGCGGGGCGCAGATTCCTGCACCAGTGGCGGATCTGGCCGCCACCGGTATCGTCAATCGGTACCGATGCGCTGCTGCCGACGCCGCAGCAGGTCGTCGCGCGTGAAGGGCCGCTCCGTCCCGGCCAGCCGCAGGGCGATCACCTCAAGGGCGTCGTGCGTGGGCGCCGGTGTGCCGGGGCGCAGGAACAGCAGCGGCGATGCGATGCTGATCAGCAGCAGGACCCAGTGGAGCCGCGGCGGCCGGTGATGCTGGCGCCAGAGGAAGAAAGAGCTGACTGCCGCGCCTAGCAGGAAGCCGGCCGCCACCTCCGATTTGGAATGGGCATAGATCGCCAGCCTCGACAGCCCGATGAGCGCGGCAAAGACCCAGCCGAGCGCAGCGGCGGCGGCGCGCACGCGCGGCTGCCAGTGCGCGGCGACCAGCCAGCAGGCGACCGGCCAGATGCTGGCCGAGAGCATGGTGTGCCCGCTGATGCCGGTGAAGTTGAGCATCGCGCTGCCGACGCCCCAGCCCATGAAGGCAATCTTGGAGGACGCCACCAACGCGCCCCCCGAGCCGAAAAGCGCAAGCCAGCGCCAGGCGATCGGCCGCGTGACCGTTCGCACGCCCAGCCACACGGCGATCCAGGCCGCGACCGGCAGCAGGAAGCCGCTGTCACCGAACCACGTAATCGAATACCAGAAGTCGTCGGGGAGGAGGGACAGCATCAGGCCGGCTGGCTCCCCAGCAGGCCGCTCACGCGCCGTTGCAGGGACTCGGGCTGCACCTCGGCGCGCGCCATCGCGTTGCCGACGTGGAGCCCAACCCGGCTGAAGAAGCCGCGCCGGAAGGGACGCACCATCGCCACGCGCTCGCCGTCGCGAACCTCGATGCGGCTGAAATACGAGCCCCAGAGATTGGTCAGCGCCATCGGAATCACCGGCGCGTCGACGCCTTCGGCGCGGGCGTCATCCAGCACCTTCATCACCCCGCCCTTGAAGGGCTGCAGGGTGCCGTCGCGCGTGATCGCGCCCTCGGGGAAGATGGCGAGCAGGTCGCCCTCGCGCAGCACCTGCACCGCGCTGGCGAAGGCGGCCGCGTAGGCGGCAGGATCTTCCTTCTGCGGCGCGATCGGAATGGCCTTGGCCAGCCGGAACAGCCAGCCGAGCACCGGCACGCGGAAGATCCGGTGGTCCATGATGAAGCGGATCGGCCGCGGGCTGGCGGCCATCAGCAGCACCGCGTCGATGAAGCTCACATGGTTGCAGACCAGCAGGGCCGGACCCTCGGCAGGGATGTGCTCCTCGCCCTTCACCTCGAAGCGGTAGACCAGGTGCGTCAGCACCCAGGCGACGAAGCGCAGCAGGTACTCCGGCACCAGCATGAAGATGTAGAAGGCCACCACCGCATTGGCGATGCCGGTGAAGAGGAAGATCTGCGGGATGGTGAAGCCGGCCTTGAGCAGCGCCCCCGCGATTGCCGCGCTGGCGATCATGAAGAGCGCATTGAGGATGTTGTTGGCCGCAATGATGCGTGCGCGGTGCGTGGGCTGGCTGCGCAGCTGGATCAGCGCGTACATCGGGACGCTGTAGAGGCCGGCGAAGAGCGAGAGCAGGCCCAGGTCGGCCATCACCCGCCAGTGCGGTACCTGGGCCACGAAAGCTTGCAAGCCCATCTCGGTTGCCGGCGCGAGGCTGCGCGAGGCGAAATAGAGGTCGATGGCGAACACGCTCATGCCGATCGCGCCCAGCGGCACCAGGCCGATCTCCACCTGGCGGCGGCTCAGCGTCTCGCACAGCAGCGAGCCGATGCCGATGC
>NZ_LMTS01000027.1:35512-97076 GCF_001541225.1 Variovorax sp. WDL1
CGAGAACACCACCAGCAGCAGCGAGGCGACCTGCTCGTTGCCGTGCAGCACCTCCTTGGCAAAGCTCGGGAACTGGCTCAGGAAGACGGCGCCGAAAAACCACATCCACGAGATGCCCAGGAGCGAACGGAACACCACCAGGTTGCCGTGCGCGAGCCGCAGGTTGCGCCAGGTTTCGCCCAACGGGTTCCAGTTGATCGCCAGGCCCGGGTCGGTTGCAGGCGCAGGCGGAATGGCCTGCGCCACGCCACGCCCCACCAGCGCCAGCAGCAGGCAGGCCACCGCCACGGTGCTATGCCCGATGCCCGGCAGCGCGACCAGCAGGCCCCCGGCCACCTGCCCCAGCAGGATGGCGACGAAGGTGCCCATCTCGACCATGCCGTTGCCGCCTGTGAGCTCCCGCGCATCGAGCACCTGCGGCAGGTAGGCGAACTTGACCGGACCGAAGAGCGTCGAGTGAAGCCCCATGAGGAACACGCAGCCCAACAGCAGCACCGCATCGGCACGCATGAATCCCCACGCGGCCAGCAGCATGATCGCGATTTCCAGGTTCTTGACGAAGCGGATCATCTTCGTCTTGTCGTACTTGTCGGTGAGCTGCCCGGCCGTCGCCGAGAACAGCAGGAAGGGCAGGATGAAAAGCGCGCCGATCACCAGCCCCGCCATGGCCGGGGGCATCCAGCCGAGCTGCAGCTGGTAGGTGACCATCACGGTGAAAGCGAACTTGAACAGGTTGTCGTTCGCTGCCCCCGCGAACTGGGTCCAGAAGAAGGGGGCGAAGCGCCGCTGGCCGAGCAGGGAGAACTGGTTGGCGTGGGGGTTCGGCGCGGGCGCGCCGACGAGCGGGGAGGTATCGGTGGATGTCGTCATTCGAGATCTCCCTGGCGGGCTCCTCAGGCCGTCACTGCGGCCGCGCCCGGATTGTGCCGCAGCGTCTGGCGGCCCATGGCCTGCAGCGCGTGCAGCACCGGCAGCGCCGCCAGGGCCGCAGTCGCGTGCTTGAGGCTGTGGCCGGCCAGCAAATGGTGCGTCGCCTCGTAGATGGCATGGTCCGCGATCTCGAAGAGCTTCGCCAGCGCATAGAAGAAGATGACCCACCCCAGCCGCAGGCCGATGGCGCCCTGCGCGGGCCTGACCAGCGCCAGCGCGAGCACCAGCAACATGCCGCCGAACTGGACCAGGGCCCAGGGAAGCACGTTGTCCGTGGCCTGGCAGACCGCGACCGCCAGCAAGCCGGCCCCAAGCACGAACCAGGCGGCGGGCCAGCCGGCGCGCGCGCTGATGCGCTCGCAGACGGCGCAACCGATCAACCCGGCGAAGGCCACCGTCATGCCGGCACGGTCGGCCGCCAGGCGCAGGGCGTCGGGTTGCAGGTGGTAGAAGGCCGAGCCCGCAGCCGTAATGACCAGGCCGGCGAAGAACATCCAGGCGCAGTCGAGCAGGTTGACCGGCGGCTGAATCACCGCGTGGTGCAGCGGCGCCGCGTCCTGCACGTGCTCGTGGGTGCGGTCGTGCCAGTGCAACCAGCGCAGGCCCCAGACGCCGAGCGCCGCGAAGGGCAGGTTGCTCAACACGTCCATGGCGTGCGGCACCCCGGCCCAGACACGTTCGTCGGCAAAGGGCCCGCCGCCGACCCCTGGCGCGACCAGCGCGGGCCCGAACAGGCCGATCAGCAGGAGCAAGGTGAAGAAGAGCAGGAGAGCGCGTTCGCGGCGGGAGAGAAGAGACAAGGGGGACATGGCGGCTCCGAGGGGTGGAATGTCGGTCCGGCGGAATGTAGGTTGCCAGCGCCTCGGGCAGCATCGAGAATCGATACGGAGTACTTTTTCACGCCCTTTGGTATCAAGACGCTATACCCGGACCCATGAGCACCACCGTCGATCTCATCCAGGCTCTCAAGAACGAACTCAAGACCGCTCGCATGACCTATGCGGATCTGGCCAGGTCGCTGGACATGGCCGAATCGAGTGTCAAGCGCATGCTGGCCAAGGGCGACATGCCATTGACCCGGGTCGACGCCATCTGCCGCGCCCTGAAGATCGACTTCGCGGAACTGGCGCGGCGCGTCGCCGACGCGCAGCCGCTGCTCAAGGAGCTGACGCTGGAGCAGGAAAAGGCCGTGGTCAAGGACAAGAAGCTGCTGCTCATGGCCATCTGCGTGCTGAGCCAGTGGACGCTGGAGCAGATCGTCGCCGCCTACCGCCTCAGCGACGCCGAATGCATCGGCTACCTGGCGCAGCTGGACCGCATCGGCATCATCGAGCTCAGGCCGCTCAACCGCTATCGGCTCAAGCTGGCCAAGACCTTCCGCTGGCGCCCGCACGGGCCGGTGATGGACTTCTTCCGCGAAAACGTCGTGCTGGACTATTACCGCGGCGGCTTCGACGGGCCGGCCGAGGGCCTGCTGCTCGTACACGGCTCGATCAGCAAGTCGCTGGCGCCGGCCTTCCTCGATCGCCTGCAGCGCGTGGCGCAGGATTTCGCGCAGCAGCACCAGACCGACCAGAAGCTCTCCCCCAAGGAACGCGAGGGCTACACGCTGCTGTTGGGCATGCGCAACTGGGAATTCGAGCTGTTCACCCGCCTGCGCCGCACATGACGACTGCTTGAAGAAACCGGTTTCAAGCTAGAATTCCGCGCTTGCAGCAGGCAAGCGGATGCCAGCCATCCCACCGTCGGCGAAAACTCCCATGAACGCCCAAGCGGTAGACCCACGCGGTTCGATCACTGCTGCCTTCGTCAATCGCCGACTGGAGAGTCATCACCTCGCGTGATGCGCCGAAGGAGCAAATCCGTTGCGACAGCGCAGCGGGTGAATCTCTCAGGCACCAAGGACAGGGGGAGCGGCAAAACTGGAACCCGGGTCCCAGGCGCCCCCCGAACCGGGTGCCGCGGCTCGCCGTTCATGCCATCCCATAAGGATTCGGACATGCGCGTGCTCGTACTCGGCGCCGGCCTGCTCGGCGTCACATCGGCCTATTACCTCCAGCAGCTGGGCCATGAAGTGACCGTGATCGACCGGCATGCGACACCGGCGGCCAAGGCCCGCGGCCTCGCCGCCTCGGGACTCTCGCCGGATGCCGCCCGTCTTCTGCAGCAGTCGGCCGCCGCCCGGCCCGCGCAGACCGGCTGGAAGGCGCTTCGCCACCGGCTGCGCCGCCGCTTGGGCGGGTGGCTCGACCTCGCGTTCGGCACGTCGTCGCGCTTCCATCCGCTCGAGCACCTGGTGCGGCTGGGTGCCTACAGTCGCGCCAGCGCCCGCGCCCTGCGTGACGAGGTCGGTGTGTCCGGCGGCGCGCGCAATGCGGGCGTGCTGAGCTTCTACACGGATGCCGATGCCTTCGAGGGCCGCCTGGCGCGCCAGCCGCGCTGGGACGCGCTGGGCTGCGAGGAGCGGCTGCTCTCGGCAGAAGACGCACTCGCGCTCGAACCCGCGCTGCGCGGCGCGCGCGAGGCGCTGGCCGGCGCGGCCCATGCGCTCGACGACCCGTCGCGCGATCCGGCCCAGTTCGCCGCGGGCCTCGTCTTCCTGTGCCGCGCGGCGGGCGTGCGTTTCCTGTCCCGGCACCAGGTGCTCTCGCTGCACGAGCGCGCCGGCCGCATCGACCACGTGAGGGCCCTGGACGCCCACGGCCGCCCCGTCAAGCTGCAGGCGCAGGCCTATGTTCTCGCGCTTGGCGCCTCCAGCGTGGCGCATGCCGAGCAACTGGGGATCGCGATGCCACTGCGCTTTGTGCGCGAACACATCCTCACCCTGCCGATCAAGGATCCGGCCCGCGCTCCGCGCATGGCGCTGCGCGACTGGCAGGGCCGGCTGCGCATTCGCCGCGTCGAGACACCGGCCGGCGACTTCCTGCGGGTGTCCACGACCGTTCATGCCAAGCCCCGCGCCACGAGCGAGCCCGACCCGGATTGCTTCGAAGCGATGCTGCGCCGGATCGAGACGATGCTGCCGGGTGCCGTGGACACCAGCCGGGCCGGCTTCGAGACGACCTTGCATGCGGTCAGCAAGAGCGGCCTGCCGATCATCGGCAAGACCCGCCTGCGCAACCTCTTCCTCAACACCGCGCCGGGCGCGCGCGGCTGGATCAATGCGTGCGGCGCAGGCAAGTCCATCGCGCGCATCGTGAGCGGCTTGCGGCCGGAGCTGGAGTTCGCGTTCCGCGGCTCGTAGCGGGCAGCGCTTGGTGGCGCGCAAGTGCCCCCTACAATCCTCGGCACTGCAGGAGAGCGGGCCGTCGTCAAGACGGCCCCACCGAAGGCGCAAACTCCCATAAACGCTCAGGTCGGCTCGCAATGATGAGCCTGTACTGCACCAACTGTCAGAGCCGTCTGGAGAGCCATCGCGCCACGCGCGATGCACCGAAGGAGCAAATCCGCTGCGGGCGCAGCGGATGAATCTCTCAGGTACCGAGGACAGGGGGAGCGGCAACTCGGACGCGTGCGTCGGTTGCTTTTCTTTCTTCACAAGCTGCCGTGGCCTTCCTCGCGTCCGAGCGCTGCAACCTGAAAGGTTCTGCAATGCGCGTGATCGTTCTCGGCGCCGGCCTGCTCGGCGTCACCTCGGCCTACTACCTCCGCCAACTCGGCCACGAAGTGACCGTGATCGACCGGCAGGCCACGCCAGCCGCCGAAACCAGCTTCGCCAACGGCGGCCAAATCTCGGTCAGCCATGCCGAGCCCTGGGCCAATCCCGGTGCGCCGCTCAAACTGCTGCAATGGCTGGGCAGGGAAGATGCGCCGCTGCTCTTCCGCCTGCGCGCCGACCTGCGCCAGTGGATCTGGGGCCTGGCCTTTCTGCGCGAGTGCACGCCTGCGCGCACCCGGCGCAACATCGAGCAGATCGTGCGCCTGGGCACCTACAGCCGAGAGCTGCTTCAGCAGCTGCGCCGCGACAAGGGGCTGCAATACGACCAGCGCACCCAGGGCATCCTGCACTTCTACACGACGCAGAAGGAATTCGACGCAGCCCTGAAACCGGCCGAGCAGATGCGGGCCCTGGGCTGCGAGCGCCGCGTAGTCTCGGCGGATGAAGCCGTCCGCATCGAGCCGGCTCTGGCGCACATCCGGCCGCGGCTCGCCGGCGCCACCTACACGGCCGAGGACGAGTCCGGCGACGCCAACCGCTTCGCGCGGGAGCTGGTCGCGCTGGCCGTCGCCGACGGCGTGCAGTTTCTCATGAGCCATACCGTCACCGCGCTGCGCGAAGCGGGCGGGCGCATCGACCACGTGGAAGCCACCGACAGCGAGGGCCGATTCCAGCGCATCCGCGGCGATGCCGTCGTGCTGGCGATGGGCTCGCTTTCCCCGCTCCATGCGGCGCCGCTCGGCATCCGGTTGCCGATCTACCCGGCCAAGGGCTACTCGGTCACGCTACCGGTGAAGGACGCCTCGAAGGCGCACCAGGTCTCGCTGACCGACGACGAATACAAGCTCGTCTTTTCGCGCTACACCTCCGAAAGCGGCGACCGGCTGCGCATTGCGGGCACGGCCGAGCTCAACGGCTACGACCGCGACCTCAACCGCGTGCGCTGCGAGGCCATCGTGCGGCGCGTGGAAGAGCTCTTCCCCGGCGCCGGCGACACCACTCGGGCGCAGTTCTGGACCGGCCTGCGCCCCGCCACGCCGAGCAACGTGCCGCTGATCGGCCGGACGCGCCTGGCCAATCTGTTTCTCAACACCGGCCACGGCACGCTGGGCTGGACCCATGCCTGCGGCTCGGGCCACGCGATCGCGCGCATCATCAGCGGGCTGAAGCCCGAGGTGGACTTCGCCTTCGCCGGCGCCTGAGCTCAGTTGTCGCGGATCAGCGCCTGCATCAGCGCGCGCAGGATGCCCAGCGCCGGGGCCTCGGTGCGCCGGCGCAGCGTCACGAGGCCGAAGCGGGCCACGCCATCGAAAGGCGGATTCATCTTCAGCTCGACCAGGCCGGGCGCGGCCGCCCGGACCGCCAGCAGCACGGCATCGCTCTGGCGCGCCACCTCCACCAGGCTGGGAACCTCCTCGCATTGCAGCGTCACGCAGTGCGCCGGGTGCGCCTCGGGACCGTAGGCCTCGACCAGGGTACGCGCCACCTCGTCGCTCAGCGGCGTGGAGGCGATCGGATAG
The DNA here is from genome assembly GCF_001541225.1 of Variovorax sp. WDL1. Taxonomy (GTDB): domain Bacteria; phylum Pseudomonadota; class Gammaproteobacteria; order Burkholderiales; family Burkholderiaceae_C; genus Variovorax. The sequence goes on from NZ_LMTS01000027.1 coordinate 41,621, forward strand.
CGCCGCACCGCGTCGAAGCCCACCCCGGCGCGCAGCCGCGCGAGAGGATGGCCGCGGCGGCACATGAAGGTGCCGCGCATCTCGCGCACCAACCCGAGCTCGAGATCGGGCGCGGGCTTCAGCGAGCGTGCATCGACCACCAGCGCATCGAGGGTGTGCGCGCGCAGCGACTGCACGAGCAGATCGGTCCCGCCGCGCGCCACTGCCACGCGCATCCTCGGGTGGTGCTTCGCCATGTGCATCAGGAAGGGCGTCATCAGCATCGCGCCCGGGCCCGAGCCCATGCCGATGCGCACCGTGCCGCCCTCCCCCTCGCGCAACCGGCGGCCGCTTTCGCGCAACTCGTCGGCCTCGAAGACCAGATGGCGCGAGCGCTCCAGCACCTCGCGCCCGAAGGCGGTGAGCTCGTTGCGGCGGCCCACGCGGTCGAACAGCGGCATGCCGAGCTCCTCCTCCAGCGCGCGGATGCTGCGGCTGAGCGCAGGCTGCGTCAGGTGCATGGCCTGCGCGGACTTGCTGAAGGAGCCCGTGTGGGCCAGAGAGATGAGGTGCCTGAGTTGGACCAGCGTCATGGCGATGGCCTGCGAGAAAACTGCATTGAACTCATGCTAACGCAGCCAACAATGCATTGGACGTGCGCATTTGCCGCTTCTACGATGAGCCGGCATCCCCACCCAGCCCTATCCGGAGTCCCGATGACATCGATCTTCCAGCACTCGCATCTTCTCGCCTGCACCCTCTTGCTGGCAGCGGGCACCGCCCTCGCCCAGGGCTATCCGGCCAAGCCGGTCAACCTGATGGTTCCCTATCCCGCAGGCGGCCCATCCGACGCCACCGCGCGCATCTTCGCCACGCCGCTGGGCAAGGAGCTGGGCCAGCAGGTGCTGGTCGAGAACCTCGGCGGCGTCAGCGGCGCGATGGCGGCCCAGAAGGTGCTGGCGGCGCCGGCCGACGGCCACTACATCTTCCAGGGCTCGCCCAACGAGGTGATCCTCTCGCCGCTGGCCAATGCGGCCGTCAAGCTCAAGGCCGAGGACTTCCGCCTGGTGCATCCGGTCGCCGACGCGGTGATGGTCTTCGTCGCGCGCAAGGACCTGCCGGCCAACAGCGTGGACGAGCTGATCGCACTCGCGCGCAAGTCTGCCGACAAGCCGCTTTCCTATGGCAGCGTGGGCGTCGGATCGCTCTACCACCTGATCCTGGAGAAGGTGCAGCAGGACGCCGGCATCAAGCTGATGCACGCGCCCTACAAGGGCAACGCGCCGCTCCTGCAGGACATCGGCGGCGGGCAGGTCGATTTCGCGGTGCTGGTGTACAGCGCCGCCATGGGCGCGCTGGCCGAGCAGGGCCGGCTCAAAGTGATCGGGCAGCTCGGCGCGCAACGCTCCGAGCTGCTGACCAACGTGCCCACCGCCAACGAAGGCAAGGAGCTGAAGAACTTCGCCTACAAGACCTGGAGCGGCTTCATGGTGCCGGAGAACACGCCGGAGGAGGTGGTGCAGAAGCTGCACAAGGCGATCGGTGCGACCTTGAAGGACCCGAGCGTCCGTACGCAGCTCGCGGCCCAGACCCAGGTCGCCTCGCCGTCGATGTCGCTGGCCGAGTCGGCGAAGTTCTTCGAGGCCGAGACCGCGCGGTACCGGGACATCGCCAAGTCCATTCAACTGCAACCGCAGTAAGCTGGAATCCATGAGCACGCTTCTCGAAGACCTGCACGCGCAGGCCGATGCCTTCATCGGCATCCGCCGCGACATCCACCGCCATCCCGAACTCGGCTTCCACGAGCACCGCACCTCTGCGCTGGTGGCCGAGCGGCTCGAAGCCTGGGGCTACCAGGTCGAGCGCGGCCTCGGCGGCACCGGGGTGGTGGGCCGGCTGGTGCGCGGCGACGGCAAGCGCCGCCTGGGCCTGCGCGCCGACATGGACGCCCTGCCGATCGACGAGGCCACCGGCTTGGCATACGCCAGCAGCCACGCCGGCGTGATGCACGCCTGCGGCCACGACGGGCACACCGCGATGCTGCTGGCCGCCGCACACCACCTGGCCGAGCGCGGGCGCTTTTCGGGCACGCTGAACCTGATCTTCCAGCCGGCCGAAGAGGGCGGCGGCGGGGCGCTGCGCATGATGGAGCAGGGCCTGTTCGACAAGTACCCCTGCGATGCCATCTTCGCGATGCACAACATGCCCGGCATCCCGCAGGGCCGGCTGGCGCTGCGCGAAGGGCCGGCGATGGCCTCTTCCGACTACGCCACCGTCACGCTCACCGGCATTGGCGGCCACGGCGCCATGCCGCACCGCACGGCCGATCCGATCGTGGCGGCAGCCAGCATCGTGATGGCGCTGCAGACGGTGGTCTCGCGCAACATCGACCCGCTGCAAATGGCGGTGGTGACGGTGGGCGCATTGCATGCAGGCAAGGCCAACAACGTGATCCCGCAGAGCGCCACGCTGGAGCTCAGCGTGCGCGCGCTCGATCGCGACGTGCGCAGCCTGCTCGAAGTGCGCATCAAGGCCCTGATCACGGCGCAGGCCGAGAGCTTCGGCGTGCGGGCGCAGATCGATTGGCGCCCCGGCTACGCCGTGCTGATCAATACGCCGACGGAGACCGCTTTCGCGCGTGAGATCGCGCTGGAACTGCTCGGCCCGGAACGCGTCACCCTGCAGGCGCCCGCACTCCCGGGCAGCGAGGATTTCGCCTTCATGCTGGAGCGCGTGCCCGGCAGCTACCTGCTGATCGGCAACGGCGAGGGCGACAGCCACGGCGCCTGCATGGTGCACAACCCCGGCTATGACTTCAACGACGGCAACGTGGCGATCGGAGCGGCCTACTGGGTGCTCCTGGCCGAGCGCTTCTTGAACTAGACGTCAGTCGTTCGCAGCAAACACCGTCAGCACGCCCGTATAGCCGTACAAGTGGTGCCGTGCGATCTCGCCGGCGGCAAAGAAGCCGACCAGCGGCACATCGCCCAGCGCATGGCGCACGATCTGCAGCTCGGCGCCCGGCGCGCCGAAATGCGGGCCGCCCCGCCCCGAGCAGCTCACGTAGACAGCGCCCGCCATGCGGCGCGCCGGATGGGGCGCGGCCTCGGCCTCGCCGGCCGCGACCGCGCGCGCGGTCGCGAGCGTCTGCTCCTGGGGCTCGAGTTCCTCGCGGACCTCGGCGCAGATGCGCATCAGGTCGGCACGCGCGGCCTGCGCGTTGCGGCGCACGAAGCTCATGCGCATGCCCGCCTCGGCCACGTCGGCGATGGCGACGCCGCGGCGCGTGGGATCGAGACCGATGATGTGGCGCACCAGCACGTCAGCGCCGAGGTCGCCGGTGCGCCGGATACCGTCGCTTCCGGCGTCGACCAGTCCCACCAGCGTCGCGCGCACCGCCTCTATAGCTTCCTGCGGCGCCTCCAGCGACACGCCGAGTTCGGCCAGCAGCACGTCGAGCGCCGGCTCGCCGTCGAGCCTGAGCAGCACGTTGCCTTCAGCTTCGGTGATCTCCCGTTCGCGCGAGACCGGCTGGCAGCCCTGGGTGACGCGCGATACCAGGCGCACCCCCTCGCCGAAGGCCACGCCCGACAGCCCCCCCGAGAACACACCGCCTGCGGCCCCGTGGCCGCGGATGTTGCCGTTGCCTCCGATCGCGAACTGGAGCGCGCCGCTGCGGCCCGAGGACAAGCCGCCGAAGAGGTACCCGGTGTCGGTGCGCCCCGCCATCTCGGCCACCAGCTCCGTGAGGTCCGGTGTGCCGGGATCGGCATGTACCAGGGCCGTGTGGGCCGCGAAGCCGCTCATCTCCGAGCCGGCCAGCGGCGCCACGCCCGAGAACACGCGGTACTGGTCGCTCGGAAGCATGCACAGCATGACCGACAGCGCCGGCTCGTCGAAGTACTCCGCGTTGTTGGCCGATACGCCGATGCCTACCGTGCCGGACCAGTCCGTGATCTCCGGCAGCTCGGCGCCCAGGTGGTCGAGGATCTCCTGCGCCTCGGCGGCGTAGTGGTCCGTGATGTAGAGCAGGCCCAGCGTGGGCGCACGCGCATAGTCCGGCAGCGCCATCTGCGCCCGCAGTTGCGCGAGCACGAGCCCGGCTGCCATGCGCCATTGGGGATGGGTGGCGTGGCCCGTGGGGAACAGCTTCATGGCCTCGGAATCCCAGGCAAGGGTTGCAAAATCAGCGCGCGCGCGTTCGCTTGCGCGCCGGCGTCTTCTTGGCTGTGGCCGGTGCCTTCTTCGCGGTGGCGCCCGTCTTGCGCGCCGCGGGGCGCGCCGCCGCGTTCATCGCCTCGCCCACCGCATCGGCCATCGGCTGCGCCACGGCGGGCATCTTGAGTTGCGACGCATCCTGCAGGGCGGAGCTCGCGATCTGCTGGAACTGCTGCGTGAGCGCGCCCCACCACTGAAGCGGGTCGACCACGCCGCCGGCAGCATCCGGCGCGGGTCCGTTGGAGGCCTCGGCCTTGGCACCGCGCCTGGGCGCCGGCACTTCGGCCGACTCCTCCGGCTCGGCGACGTCTTCGGGTTCGGCTTCCGGCTCGGGCGCCTGAGCCTGGGCTGCAGACGCCGCAGGCGCGGGCGGCGGCTCGGCCGACCGGGTGAAGGCATTGGCCAGGTCCTCCATGCGCAGGTTCATGCCGCGCAGGGTCGACAGTGTCATCTTCTGCACTTCCAGCGCCTGGATGGTGGCCTTGAGCGCGTGGCCGTTCTGCTCCAGCCAGTAATGCACCGTCTTGAGTTCCTGGATGCGCTTGTCGACCTCCTCCACGCTCAGCGTTGGCGCGACCCAGCTCGACAGGCTGGGCATGCCCGGCAAGGCGCTCGTGCCGCCAGAAGCACCCTTCGCAAGGCTCTGGAGGAAGTCGAAGCCCGGAACGAACTGGCTGAAGGCAAAGGGCTTGGCGTCGCTCATGAGAGGGTCTCCTGCAAGAGGGTTTCTTGTGTCCGGCCAGCTTACTCCATGCGCATGAACTTGGAAGCGCTCAATGCTTGTGTGCGCTGCCCGCGGGCGAGGCGGGTCCGGCGAGCACCGGGACCTTGAGTTCGATCGTGCTCTTCTGCCCCTTCGCATCCTCGAAGCGCAGGGTCAGAGGCACGGTGCTGTCCTTGGCCAGGGGTTGCTTCAGGTCCATGAGCATCAGGTGGTAGCCGCCGGGCTTGAGCTCGACGGTCTGCCGCGCCGGCAGCTCGAGGCCGCGTTCCAGCGCGCGCATGCGCATGGTGTCGCCCTCCATCTTCATTTCGTGGACTTCGGCCACACCGGCCACGGGTGTGGAAACGCCGACCAGGCGAGCGCCCGCGGGTGCGTTGAGTTTCATGAAGGCGCCGGTTCCGCTCTGGCCGGGCACCGTGGCGCGAACCCAGGCATCGCGCACGTCGACCGAGGGCACCTGGGCCAGGGCGCTGCCGGCGGCTGCCAGCAGGAGGAGGGAGACGGCGATACGGCGGGGAAACCGGGGAAGAATGCGAGTGTTCATGGCTGGGTCCTTGGCAAAGTGTGAATCAAAGGTCGAAGCGGAGTTCAGCGCTATAGGTGCGCTGCGGGTAGGGATGAAAGTTCCAGTACTGCTCGTTGTTGGCGTTGTCGATGCCGAACGCCGCCGACCAGTGCTTGTCGATCCGGTAGCGCACGCGCAGGTCGACGGTGAAGTAGCGGCTGGCGCCGAAGTAGGCATTGGCGTTCACGTCACTGTTGTCCAGGTTCGAGTATTGGCGGCCGCTGTAGCGCGCCGCCACGGTGAAGGCCCAGCGCGCGTCGGGCTTGTAGCTGGCGTAGACCGTGGAGCGCCAGCGCGGCACGCGCGGCTGCCACTTGCCGATGCTGGCCGGAAATGCGGCGTTGGCGACGATCGTGGAATCCGCATAGGTCACGCTGCCTCCCAGGTCAAGGCCGCGAACCCACACGTCCTGGCCGGTATAGGCCAGCTCCAGGCCGGTGGTGCGCACCTTGTCGACGTTCTGCACGCGCGAGACGGTGGAGTTCGGGATCAGCTGGCTGTAGAGCGCATCCTTGGTGGTCTCGTGGAACAGCGTGGCGCGCGCCAGTCCGCTGCCCAGGTCCTTCTCGGCGGAGAGCTCGCCGGTCCACGACTTCTCGGGCTTCAGGTTCGGGTCGTTGATGAAGGACAGCGCCCCGCCCGCGGTCGCGCCGTAGAGCTCGCCCACGGTCGGGTAGCGAACCGCGCGGCCGAGGGAGGCCTTCAGCACCGTGTCCTTCGCCAGCTGCCAGGCGAGCGCCGCCTTGGGGGACAGGTCGGATTCGCTGCGCGCGGCGTAGGCCTGCGAACCGGTGCCCGTGGCGGTGAAGCCGTCCTTGGCCTCCCAATGCTCGTAGCGCAGGCCGAGCACTGCCTTCCATCGCGGCGCGAAGCCCCAGCTGTCCTGCACCCAGGCGCTCTGCGTCCGGCTGCGGCCACCGACATTGCTGACGAGGGACCCGGGCAGGACCGGACCGTCCAGCCAGCTGCCCAGCACGTTGTTCTTCACGATGGCCAGCTTGTACGCGTCACGGCCGATGCCGAAGTCCACGATGTGCGCGCCGCCAACGCCTTGGGGCCGCCAAGTGCCCTTGGCGGCCAGCGTGTTCCAGCCAGTACCGTCCTGGTCCTGCAGCGTCCCGGTGCCGCCGATGGCCGCCAGCGGGAGCGCGCCGGTGGGCGCGCGCTGCCGGTCCCTGGCGTAGTCGTACAGGCTCGCTGCCACTTCCCAGTCCCATTCGCCACGGGTGTTGCTCTTGACCGAAAGCCCGTGCATGTAGTGGGTCTGGCCGTCGTTCGTGAGGGGGAAAGCGGTGGGCGCCAGCGTGTAGCCGCGCCCGCCGATGCTGATGGGTCCGCTGAAGACCGGCTGGCCGGCCGCATTGACCAGGTAGCTGGCCGGCCGGCCTTCCGCGCTGTTCTGCCACCAGCCCAGCGTGTAGGTGGCGCGAATCGTGGGCGAGAAGTCGTAGGCCAGCTTCAGCTTCGCGTGATCCTGCACCGTGCGATAGGCGGTGCCGGTGCCCAGGATGTACCAGGGCGTGCGGGTGGTGTTCAGTCCCGGCACCGCGCCCGCCACCGGCGCGCCGGCGCGGCCCGGCACGCCAGAGGCCAGCGTGGCAGTCGTGAAGGTCAGCGGCTGACCCCGGCTGTCGGTGCGGTTGACGTCGATCCACCAGGACCAGTCGCCGCTCCTGCTGCCGAGCGAGGCGCTGGTCTGCCAGCCATCGAAGGTCTGGTGCGTGCCGTAGAGGTCGAAGGGCTGCGAAAAGTAGCCGGCTTTCACATGCGCCTCGAGCCGGGTCGGCATGCGCGTCACGTAGTCGACCACGGCGCCTGCCGAGTTGCCGGGGTAGGCGGCGGAGAAGGGCCCGTACATCACGTCGACGCGCTCGATCTCCTCGGGCGTGACCAGCCCCCAGCGCGGTGCGTAGTTGGTGCCGTTGGCGATGCCATTGCCCAGGTAGTTGGACAGCAGGATGCCATCCGCATAGACCGCCGAACGCGCGCTGTTGCCTGTGCCGGAGGCGCGGGTCGAGAGGATGGCGTGGTTGTAGTCGCCGATGTAGCGCTTGCGCACCAGCAGGCTGGGCAGGTACTTGAGCGCGTCCTCGCTGTCGGTGGCGTTGATGCGGGTCTCGATCTCCTCGCGCGTCACGCCTTCGATGGTGGTGGGAATCTGCGTGGGCAGAGAGGTCGGCTGGCCGCCGGTAACGGTCATTACGCCGAGCGACTTGATGCGCTCGGGCCGCTGGTCGCCGCCAGGGCTCGGAGGGGTTTGGGCGAAGGCCGGCCCGGCCAGCCACGGGAAAGCTGCGCCCAGGGCGAGCGACAGCACGGTTTTCTTGAACATGGAGAGCGCTCCTCGGCGCCACGGAGCGCCGGTGCATTGCAGGGAGATCAGCGCGCAGCGCGCCGGATCGACGCGCTGCGCGCTACGAGATCGACAGCAAGCTCAGAGCGCGGGAGGCCCGCGCGCGGGCAGCGGGGCCGCAGTGGCCGCTGCGATGCGCGCGGCCGGGATGGGCTGGACCGCATGGGCCAGCGGGAAGGAATGGGGCAGCGCCGCCGCCAGCGCCGGCGGCGGTGCGCCGGTCAACAGGCACAGCGGGCAATCGAGGTGGGTGGCGCCCAGGTCCTGCGCACCGTCCTCGCCCTGGACCAGCATCTTGATGGTGCCGACGCTCGAACACACCAGCTCCATCGCCTGCGGATGCACGATCGGCGAGGCGATCGCCGCGCCCAGCGACAGTGCGAACCACAGCAGCACGAGGCGGCCGAGGCGGTGGGCGTGACGCAGGCGGGACATGGGGTGGCGATTATCGGCGAGGCGAGGCCCGGCGGTCGTCAATGCGAGGCAGCACGCGGCCAGGGTGTGAATGTATCCAGGGGTGTCAACACGGCGGCCGCGCCGCTATGCTCTTCGGATGCGCAGCATATTTCACCTCGCCTTCAACGTCCGGGATCTCGACGAGGCCCGCCGCTTCTACGGCGGCCGCCTCGGCTGCACCGAAGGCCGCAGCACCGACACCTGGGTCGATTTCGACTTCTTCGGCCACCAGATCTCGCTACACCTCGGAGAACCCTTCGCCACCGCGCGCACCGGCCATGTCGGCGACGTCCTGGTGCCGATGCCGCACCTGGGCCTGATCCTGGAGCTGCCCGACTGGCAGGCGCTGGCCTCGCGCCTGGAAGCCGCCGGCACCGAGTTCGTCCTGAAGCCGCAGGTGCGCTTCGAGGGCCAGCCCGGCGAGCAGTGGACCATGTTCTTCTGCGACCCCTTCGGCAATCCGATCGAGGTCAAGGGTTTCCGCTCCCTCGATGCCGTCTACGCCACCTGATCCGCCATGCCCCAGTTCCTGCGCCCGGCCGGAATCGCAGCCGCGCTGCTCGCCCTGTTGCCGCTGGCGGCGCAGGCGGTGCAGGACTGCGAGCTCAACGGCCAGGGCGTGAACCCGGCCAACGGCCACACAACGGCCGGCAAGACCGGCCTGATGCGCTGCAAGGAGCGCGGCAGCGGCGAGCTGGTGCGCGAGCAGCAGCTGCAGAACGGCGTCTTCATGGGCCTGGTGCGCCACTACGAGCGCGGCAAGCTGGTAAAGGAACACAGCCTGAACGCGCGCGGCAACATGGAGGGCCCCGCGCGCGAGTTCTCCCCGGCAACGGGCCGGGTGCTGCGCGAGGCCGTGTACGACAACGGCCACGAGACCGGCCTCACCCGCAGCTTCCACCCCGGCGGGCAGCTGCGCCGCGCCACCTTCTACGCCGAGCCGGGCGAGCGCGCGTATGCCGAGTTCACCGAACGCGGCCAGTTGTCGGCCCTGCGCTGCGGCGACAAGCCCCTGCTCGCCCCCGTGGTCGACGATGCGCGGCTGTGCGGCTTCGTGGGCAGCACCCCTTCGCAGGTCGAGCTCTTCGACGCCAAGGGCATCCTGCGCACGCGGCTCGCCTACCTGGCCGGCAAGCGGCTGCGCAGCGAGGAGCTCTACGACAACGGCAAGCCGGCAATGCAGGACGAGATCAGCGGCAACCAGCGCACCGAGCGGCGCTGGTCCTCCGAGGGCATCAAGCGCCGGGAGATCGTCTATCTGCTGCTGGAACGCGGCGCCATCAAGCGGCGCGAGCAGGAGTTCTCCGAGAAGGGCACGCTGGTCCGCGACCAGCGCTGGAGCGCGGCCGGCGAGCCGCTGTCCGACGAGAGCTACTACCTCAACGGCCAGCCGCGCAGCAAGGCGGTCTACGGCGAGGGGAGCGAGGCGCGCACGGTCGAGATCACCGAGTTCCACGACAACGGCCAGCGCGCCGCGCAGGGGCGCTTCGCGGTCGTGAGCCGCTTCCGCCAGATTCCGATCGGCCTGCACCAGCGCTTCGGCGATGGCGGAACGCTGCGCGCCGAATCGAGCTACGACGACAAGGGCCGCGTTACGCGAGAGCGCAGCTGGGATGCCCAAGGCAAGCTGGAGCGCGACGACGAAGTCTTCGAGGACGGCTCCCGCAGGGCCTACGCCAGGTAGCCCCTTCGAGGCTTCAATCCAGCTTGATGCCGGCCGACTTGATGATCGGCCCCCAGCGCTTCGACTCGGCGCGCGAGAGCGCCGCGAACTGCTGCGGCGTGCCGGGCATCGCCTCCATGCCGAAGTCGTTGAAGCGCTTCTGCACCGCCGGCACACTGAAGGCGCGGTTGAGTTCCGCGTTGAGCTTGCTCACCACCGGCGCGGGCAGGCCGGCCGGGCCCAGGATGCCCTGGAAGGCGAACACCTCGGTGTTGGGCACGCCCACCTCCGCCAGCGTCGGAACGTCGGGCAGCAGCTTGGAGCGCGCGCCCGAGCCGATGGCCAGCACCCGCACCTTCTGGCCCTGCATGATCGGCAGGCCCGAGGCAAGGTCGAGGAACATGCAAGGCACCTGGCCGCCCATCACGTCCGCCATCGCCGGCGCGGCACCGCGGTAGGGAATGTGCGTGATGAAGGTGCCGGTGCGGTTCTTGAACATCTCCATCGCCAGGTGGTGCGGCGAGCCGTTGCCGGGCGAGGCGTAGTTGACCTTGCCGGGATTGGCCTTGACGTAGGCGAGGAAGGCCTTGAAGTCCTTGGCAGGGAAGTCCGGGTGCACCACCAGTGCCAGCGGGAACTTGCCGATCGCGCCGATGTAGCTGAAGTCCTTCTCGGGGTTGAAGGGCAGCTTGCCGAACAGGTATTCGTTGAAGGCCAGCACCGCGTTGTCGGCCGACATGATGGTGTAGCCGTCGGGCTTGGACTTGGCGACCAGGTCGGCGCCGATGTTGGTCGAAGCACCGGGGCGGTTGTCGATCACGATCTGCTGGCCCAGGGGCTGGCGCATGGCCTCGGCCAGGGTGCGCGCGATGACGTCGGTGCCGCCACCCGCCGGATAGGGCACCACCCACTTGATGAGCTGCTCGGGATAGTTCTGCGCGCGCGCCCAGGGTGCGGCGCCGGCGGCCGCGGTGGCGGCGAGGGTGGTGAGCAGGGTTCTGCGGTCCATCGATGAAGTCTCCTGGGGGTTCGAATGAATGAATCAAGCCGTATCGGCGTCGTCCGGCGCTGCCGCCGACAGCGAGGGCACCGGCAAATCGCTCAGCGCCTCCGCCAGCGCGGCCCGGCAACGCGCCTCGTCGCCGAGCTGCTCGAAGAGCAGCAGGACGAGTCGCGCGAGGAAGAGCGATTCTCGCTCGGCGCCGGCTTCGCTGATGGCGCGGGCGCATTCGGCGTAGAGCCGGTCGCGTGCCTCGAAGCTCAGGGCAGTCATGCGGCCTCCTTCGTGGCCAGCGCCGATGCACGTGCCAGGGCTTGCGCCAGTGCCCCGGGCGGCACGCGGCGCCAACGCGCGGCCACATGGCCGTCGGGGCGCAGCAGGTAGACCGCGCCCTCTTGCGCGCCCAGCGCTTCGAACACCGGGCCATGCGCCGCGGAAGGCGGCAGCGTGCGCAGCACGGCCTTCAGCGGACCGGCCTGCGCGGCGGCAAGCTCGGCCTCGAAGGCGGGATCCAGGCGCTCGATGTTGAGCACGAGAACGGTGAACTGCGGGCCCAGCCAATCGGTGAGATGCAACCCCGGCCCCAGCGGCTGCTCGGGCAGGGTCTCGCCGGGCCGGGGCCCGCCGGGTAGCGCATCGCTCTGGCTGGACAGCGCGGAATCCTCGTAGTGCACCGCTTGCGTCTGCCGCGGATTGATCAGGTTCGCGATGCCGCGCTGCGCGCCCGCCAGCGACAGCGCCGCCTCGCGCAGCAGATCGAAGCCGCGCGAGGGCGGCGACATGAACTCGGTGCTGCGCATCGCACTCTCGGCATTGATGTGGAAGGCTGCGATGCGCTCCTGCGAATAGCTGTCGAGCAGCGCATCGCCGGACACGCCCCGCGCCACCAGCGCCAGCTTCCAGGCCAGGTTGTCGGCATCGTCGAAGCCCGAGTTGAGGCCGCGCACGCCGAAGATCGGCATTGCATGCGCGGCATTGCCGGCGAACAGCACGCGGCCGTGGCGGTAGCTCTCAAGCGTCATGGCGCCGGCCCGGTAGACCGAGGTCCAGACCGTCTTCCAGGGCAGGTGGCCTTCGCCGATGGCGTCGAGGTGGCGCTGCACGAACCCGGCCACCGCGTCGGGCTTCAGCGCCTCCTCCGTGCTCTGGCCGGCGCGCAACTGGTAGTCGATGCGCCAGATGTCGTCGGGCTGGCGGTGCATCAGCACTGTCGAGCCGGGGTTCCACGGCGGGTCGAACCAGGCGCGGCGCTCGGTCGGGTGCGTGCTGTGCAGCTCGATGTCGATGATCACGTAGCGGCCTTCATAGGCCGTGCCCTCGAGGTTGAGCCCGAGCGACTTGCGCACGAAGCTCTGGCCGCCGTCGCAGCCGACCAGCCACCCGGCGCTCAGCGCATAGCTGCCCAGCGCATTGCGCACCTGGAGCGAGACGCCGTCGGCCTCCTGCGCGAGGCCGGTGAGCTCGGTGCCCCAGCGGATGTCGATCAGCCCCGGCTCGGCCGCGTTGCGGCGCACGATCTCGTCCAGCAGGTACTGCTCGATGTAGTACTGCTCGAGGTTGATCATCGGCGGCAGCTTCTGCCGCTCGTCGTGCGGCATCTCGAAGCGGAACACCTCTTCGGTCTTGTAGAAGCTGCGCCCGCCGGTCCAGGGCAGGCCCTTGGCCAGGAACGATCGGACCGCGCCCAGCCGCTCGACGATCTCCAGGCTGCGGCGCGAGATGCAGGCCGCGCGGCTGCCGACGCAGACGGTGTCGTCGGCCTCCAGGATCACGCTGCGCATGCCGTGGTTGGCCAGGCCCAGCGCCAGCGCCATGCCGACCGGGCCGCCGCCCGCGATCACCACCGGATGGCGGCCGCCCTCGACCCCGTTCTCGAGCGGGGGCAGCAAGGGCGCGAAACGGGCATAGCGGAAGTCGCCGACCGGCGGCGGCAAGGCGCCGCCTGCGGGCGGCAGCGGGCCGGTGGCGGCATCGCCAGGGCGCGCGGCCGGCGAGGACAGGACTGCGGTGTTCATGCGAAGGGATTGTCCCGATGCGTCGCGGTCGGCGATGTCCTAACTTCGTACGACGTGTTAACCCTGAGACGCCCATGAGGCGCTGGCCCCTGAACAGCGCGCAAGAGCGCCTGCTCGCGACTCCCGTGGTCAGCGGCGTGCTCGGCGGCATCGGCACGCCTCACCTGGCAGCCAGCTACCTGGGCGCCATGCATCGGGTGCTGCCGGTGACCTTCTGCACTGTCTTCACCGTGAGCGCAGCCGGCCGCATCGAGACCGTGTCGGCCGCGAGCAGCTACGGCAGCACCGCCGAGCGCACGGCCGAGCGCTATGTGGCCCAGCGCTTCGACCGGCTCGATCCGAACATGGTGTGGCTCGCGGCCCGCAAGCTGCCCAAGCGGCCCCAGCTCTGGATGGGGCACCAGGTCGCCGAGGAGGTGGCGGACCCGGCCTACCGCGCGGCCTGTTATGGCGACGTGGGCATCCGCGAGCGCGTTTCGGTGCTGTTGCTATTGCCGACCGGGCAACGCACGGCGGTGAGCTTCTACCGCAGCCTGGCGCAGCCCGAGTTCGGCGACGCGGACTTCGCGCTGCTGGAAGTCCACGCGACGCTGCTGGCCGATGCGACCCTCGCGCACGGCCGCAGCGCGATGGCCGCCCGCGAGGCGGCCGAACCCACACTGAGCACGCGCCTGCTCGCACTCAGCCTGCGCGAACGCGAGGTCGTCGGCCATTTGCTCGCCGGCAGGACCGCCAAGGAGACGGCGCGCGAGATCGGCGTCGAACTCACGACGGTGCGGACCCACCAGTACCGGGCGTTTCGGCGATTGGGAATCAGAGGCCTGAAAGATCTGCTGCGCGGCGGTTCGGCTTGATGTGTCGCCAAAATCCAAGATCTGCGACACATCCCCGACCTCATGTCGCTGTCAACGACATGAACTGATTGTCATGTCGCTGAAACGAACAAATTGCGACACGTTCGGTTGACGTGATGCCGCCAGCGACATATGCTGAAGTCATGTCGCCAAATCCGTCTTTTTCGAACACGACAGCGCAGTCACCCTGGAGTCCCGACAGGCCTTATGTTGAACTGCCTCAATTGCCACCCTCCCGCGACTTGGAGACCAAGGCGATTCTCAAGCAGTGCATCACGGCTCGCGCTGCATTGGCCGAGCTCAAGCAGGCGGCCGACCTGATCCCGAATCCGGCCGTGCTGATCAACACGATCCCGCTGCTGGAAGCCAAGGACAGTTCCGAAATCGAGAACATCGTCACCACCACTGACCGCCTCTTTCGCCACGCGGACAGCCACGATAGCCAAGCCGATCCGGCCACGAAAGAGGCCCTTCGCTGCAGAACGGCGTTGCATCAGGGCTTCCGCTCGCTGGAAGATCGTCCTTTGTGCATACGCACCGCGGTCGAGATCTGCACGACCATCAAGGGCGTCGAGATGGACATCCGCTGCACGCCCGGCACGCAGCTCGTCAGCGACCGCAACGGCGAGAGCATCTACACACCGCCGGAGGGCGAGGCGCTGCTGCGCAAGCTGCTGGCGAACTGGGAGCGCTTCCTCCAGGACGAGCGCGAGCTCGATCCCCTGATCCGCATGGCCGTGGGCCACTACCAGTTCGAAGCAATCCATCCGTTCACCGATGGCAACGGCCGCACCGGCCGCGTGATCAACATCCTGCTCTTGATCCAGGAGAAGCTGCTGACGCTGCCCGTGCTCTACCTGAGCCGCTACATCATTGCGCACAAGACCGACTACTACCGGCTGCTGCAGAAAGTCACCAGCGAGCAGGCCTGGGAGGAATGGGTGCTCTACATGCTGCGCGCGGTGGAAGAAACCGCGCTATGGACCACGGGAAAAATCGCCGCGATTCGAAGCCTGGCGGAGCACACCACCGAGCACGTGCGCGAGAGGCTGCCCAAGATCTACAGCCGCGAACTCGTCGAGACGATCTTCGAGCAGCCTTATTGCCGCATCGGCAACCTGGTCGACAAGCAAATCGCCCAGCGGCAGGCGGCCTCACGCTACCTGAAGGATCTGGTGGGCGCTCGGGTCCTGTCGGAAATCCAGGCGGGCAAGGAAAAGCTCTTCACGCACCCGAAGCTGATCCAGCTCTTGATGAGGGACGGCAACGACTTCGCGCCCTATGCGGGAGCGACATAGCGCGATCAGGGCGCCGCCACTTCCTGATCGATCGCCCCGAACACCGACTGCCCGTCCCGCCCCTTCATCTCGATGCGAATCGTGTCCCCGTACTTCATGAACTCGGTGGAGGGCTGCCCGTCCTGGATGGTCTCGATGCACCGCTTCTCGGCGATGCAGCTGTAGCCCTTGGGCCACTCCATCCGGCCGTTCTTCTCGATGCCCTTGTTGCTGACCGTGCCACTGCCCACGATGCTGCCGGCGCGCACGTTGCGCGTCCTGGCGATATGCGCGATCAGCTGGCCGAAGTGGAAGGTCATCTCCTCGCCGGCATCGCACATGCCGACCTTGCGGCCGTTCCAGCTGCTCTGCAGCGTGAGGTGCACGCGGCCGCCTTGCCAGGCCTCGCCCAGTTCGTCGGGTGTGACGGCGACCGGGCTGAACGCGGTGGCGGGCTTGCTCTGGAAGAAGCCGAAGCCCTTGGCCAGCTCGGCCGGGATCAGGTTGCGCAGGCTCACGTCGTTGGCCAGCATCAGCAGGCGGATGCCGTCGAGCGCCTGTTCGGGCGTGGCGCCCATCTTCACGTCGCCGGTGACGACGGCGACCTCGGCCTCGAAGTCGATGCCGAAGGCCTCGCTGGGCACCACGATGCGGTCGCACGGGCCGATGAAGTCGTCGCTGCCGCCCTGGTACATCAGGGGGTCGGTGTAGAAGCTCTCGGGCACCTCGGCGTTGCGCGCCTTGCGCACGAGCTCCACATGGTTGAGGTAGGCCGAACCGTCCGCCCACTGGTAGGCGCGCGGCAGCGGTGCCATGCACTGCGCGGGGTCGAAGGGGAAGGCGTGGCGGGCGCGCCCGGCGTTGAGGGCGTCCGACAGATCCTGCAGCTGGGGGCTGATGAAGCCCCAGTCGTCGAGCGCCTGCTGCAGACGGTTGGCGATGCCGGTGGCGTAGTGGGCGCTGGCCAGGTCGCGCGAAACGACGACGAGCTGGCCGTCGCGCGAGCCGTCTTTGAGAGTGGCGAGTTTCATGGATGAAGCGGGGTGCGGATGCCGGCGCGGCATCGCTGCTACTAAACTGATTGGACGGGCCGGCAGTGTACCGAGCTGAACCTTGGCAGCGGCCTCCCATCCACTCCCGATGCACCTGCGCCCCGCCGCTCCTGCCCTCCCCGGCGTCCCGCGCCCGCCGTGGCGCGCCCTGGCGCTGCTGGCTGCCGCCGTGCTGCTCGCGCACATGGCCCTGCTGGGCCTGGCGCCCCTGGCGGGAGGGCCGCATCCCTCGCCGCTGGCGGGCAGGTTCGTTACCCGAACCATCGTGATCGCCCCGCCGCCGGAGCCGCTGACGGCGCCAGCGCCAGAGCCGCCGGCCGCCTCCAAGCCAACCGCGCCCAAGCCCGCGCGGCCGCGGCCCGCGGCCCGGCGCGAGGCGCCCGCCGCGCCAACCCCGCCGCCTGCTGACAGCCCGGCGCCCGAACAGGCCGCCCCGGCCGAGGCCACGGTTCCGGCAGAGCCGCCCGCAGCAGAGGCGGCGCCCGAACCGGCTGCGGGCGCCCTTGCCGGCGCGGCCTCCAACGGTGCAGGTGCAGATGCCGGTTCCGGTGCCGATTCCGGCGCGGCCGCCACCGCGGGCCAGGCCGAGCCCCCGCAGCCGACGCATGTCCCGGGCTCGGTCCAGCTCGCCTTCGCGGTCACCGGCCAGATGGGAAGCGCGCCGATGCAAGGCGTGTTCGGCACCCTGGTCTGGCAGCAGGACGGCCAGCAATACGATGCCCAGCTGTCGCTGCGCTTTCTCTTCAAGACCATCCGCAGCCAGCACAGCAACGGCGTGATCGGCGCCGGGGGCATCGAGCCCGCGCGTTTCTCGGACAAACGCCGCACCGAGGTGGCCGCGCATTTCATGCGCGAACAGGGCCAGGTCGTATTCAGCAACAACGCGCCGAGCGTGCCTCTCCTGCCCGGCGCACAGGACCGGCTCAGCGTCATGCTGCAGCTCGGTGCCCTGATGGCCGGCGACCCGGCGCGTTATCCGCCTGGCGCGGCCTTCGCGATCCAGACCGTGGGCCCGCGCGATGCCGACCTCTGGATCTTCAAGGTCGAGGAGGACGAGCACCTCACGCTCCCGGCCGGCCAGTACAACGCCCGCAAGCTCACGCGCAACCCGCGCAAGCCCTTCGACGACAAGGTGGAGCTCTGGCTCGCTCCCGAGCTCGGCTACCTGCCGGTGCGGATACGGCAGACCCTGGCCAATGGAGATTTCGCGGATTTCCAGCTGCGCGATGCCCAGGGCGCGCGGCCCTGAAGCCGAACAAAGCACAAAAAATAAAGGCTCATGCCTACAAAACAATTGCGCTTATTGAAACTGGCGCGTTGATTGCTATCTAACGACCATGAACGCTATCGACATCCTCACTGGACCCGCCATGCAAATGCTTTACGACTCCGACTCCTTCGTCGTCGTGCACGTGCAGCCGACCGAAGGCGACACGCCGGTGGCGCCGAACATCCCCGTGCTCGCACGCCATGGCTTCGAGATCGTGGACAAGCGCTCCGGCAAGGAGGTCTACCTCGACGGCTCGTGGGCCGAACTGTTCCAGCAGCAGATCGCCGCATGGCAGGTCAACACCCCGACCCAGGAAGAGGTGGAAGACACGCTCGAGGGCTACGCCGAGCTCGCCCACACGCCCGTGCTGGTGCACTAAGCGCCGGGCTTCTTTTTCGCCCCATACAAACGGGCATACATCGGCCCGACGATCAGCAGCACGGCCACCAGCCGGCACACCTGGAAGGCCGTCACGACCGGCACCCCCAACTGAAGCACCTTGGCGGTGATCGCCATCTCGGCGATGCCGCCCGGCGAAGTGCCGAGAACCAAGGTGGCCGGATGCAGCCCGGTGCCCCAGGCCAGCAGCCAGGCGAAGCCGGCGCACAGGACGATCATCCCCAGGGTTCCCATCGCCACCGTGGCCAGCCAGAGCGGCGCCGTGTGCAGGAACTCGCGGCTGAAGCGCACGCCCAGGCTGACCGCGATCACCAGCTGGGCCGCGTTCGACAACCACGCCGGCACGGCCGAGAGCGACTCGCCCGCCACGGCGAAGCCCACGGACACCATCAAAGGCCCGATGAACCAGGGATTGGTGCGCCCCGCGAGCTGCATCGCCAGCCCGCCCATCCCGGTCGCCAGCGCCAGCAGGCCGAGCCCGACCCAGCGCACCTCGCGCGGCCCGGCCGCATGGAGTTCGAGCCCGTGGAGCCCGCTCCACTGCATGGCGAAGGGGATCGCCACCGTGACCAGCACCAGCCGCAGGCTGTGGGCTGCGGCCACCAGGTCGGTGCGCGCACCCGCCCGCTCGGCCAGCAGCGTCATCTCGGAGGCGCCGCCGATCGCGCCTGAGAAGTAAGTCGTGGCTCTCATGGAACGCGCCGGTACATGCGGCATGCGCTTGGCATGCACGGCATGCAACCAGCGGCCAAACAGCCAGCCCAGGCCAAGTGCCCAGGCGATCGCCAGCACGATGGCCCACCAGAGGCCGGCCACCAGCCCCACCATCTGGGGCGTGAAGTAGAGCCCCAGCGCCAGCCCGATCGCCCATTGCCCCGCGTTTCGCAGCGGCGTGTAGCTGGCCGTCGGCGCCCCGGCGATGGAAGCCAGCGAGACCGCCAGCAACGGTCCGATCATCCAGGGCAGCGGCGTGTGCAACGCGAGGCAGGCGCCGGCGGCCAAGAGCGCAAGCAACAGTGTCGCGAGGATGCGCAGCGTCGATCGAAGCGGGGGCACGGACAGGCGGAAGGGACGTTGGATGGCGACGCGGCGCGGCCGCCCTCGCGTAGTATGGCCCGATGCTGCATTGCCCCCTGCTCTCGCCCGGTTGGCTGCCGTCCCTGCTGGCCGCGGCGCTGCTCGCCGGCTGCTCGGCACTGGGGCCGGCCGATGCGCCGGTCGCCCGCCGCGCCATGGCCCTGCTGCCGGCCGATGCACTGCTGCTGGGCGAACAGCACGACGCGCCCGAGCACCACGCGATCGAGCGCGAGACGGTGGAGGCATTGGCCGCGCGCGGGCGCCTGGCTGCACTGGCGATCGAGATGGCCGAGCAAGGCGGCAGCACAGCCCACCTCGGCCCCGCCGCGACCGAAGCCCAGGTGCAGACCGCCCTCGGCTGGAACGAGAAGGCCTGGCCCTGGAGCGCCTACGGCCCCGCCGTGATGGCCGCGGTGCGCGCCGGCGTGCCGGTGCTCGGCGCCAACCTGCCGCGCGAGCGCATGAAGGACGCCATGGCCGACGTGTCGCTCGACGCGCAGCTTGGGGCCGAGGCACACAAGGCCCAGCAGGAGGCCGTGCGCAGCGGCCACTGCAACCTGCTGCCGGAGTCGCAGATCGGGCCGATGACGCGCATCCAGATCGCACGCGACCGCGCGATGGCGCAGACCATCGTCAAGGCGCGCGTGCCGGGCAAGACGGTGCTGTTGCTGAGCGGTGCCGGCCACACCGCCAAGGCGGTCGGCGTGCCGCAGCACCTGCCCAGCGATCTCGCGGTGAAGACGGTGCAGATGCACGCCGGCGACAGCCCGAACCCGCCGCGCGAGCCGGGCGCCTTCGATGCCGTGTGGCAGACGCCCGCGTTGCCGGAAAAGGACTATTGCGCGGCCCTCCGGGCGCAGACCGGGCCCAGGAGCTGAAGGACTCGCAAGACGCGAATGACGCGCCGATCCGGATTCAGGCGTTCTTCCGGATCGAGTCCGCCAGCGTGTTGACCAGCGTGTCGATGTGCGACTTCTCCACCACGAAGGGCGGCGCGATCACGATCACGTCGCCGGCCGGCCGCACCAGCGAGCCCTTGTGGAAGCAATCCAGGAAAATGTCATACGCACGCTTGCCCGGTGCGTCGGCGATCGGCGCAAACTCCACCGCCGCGGCCAGCCCGAGGCTGCGGATGCCGATCACGTTGGGCAGGCCCTTGAACGTGCCGTGGAAGGCATCGCCCAGCACCTTGCCCATCTCACCGGCGCGCGCGAAGAGCTTTTCCTGCTGCAGCAACTCGAGCGTCGCGATCGCCGCGGCGCAGGCCACCGGGTGGCCCGAGTAGGTGTAGCCGTGGAAGAATTCCACCACGTGCTCGGGGGCCGAGGTGTTCATCATCGTGTCGTAGAGCTTGTCGCGGCAGATCACGCCGCCCAGCGGGATCACGCCGTTGGTCACGCACTTGGCGAAGTTCAGCATGTCGGGCACCACGCCGTAGAAGTCCGACGCGAAGTTCGTGCCCATGCGGCCGAAGCCGGTGATGACCTCGTCGAAGATCAGCAGGATGCCGTGCTTGTCGCAGATCTCGCGCAGCTTCTGCAGGTAGCCCTTGGGCGGCAGGTACCAGCCCGCAGAGCCTGCTATCGGCTCCACGATGATTGCGGCCACATTGCTCGGGTCGTGCAGCGGCAGGATGCGCTGCTCCAGGTCGGCCAGCGCATCCTCGGCCCAGACCGGCTCCTCGTTGTGGATGTAGGCGTGATTCACCGGATCGTGGATGAAGCGCATGTGGTCCACCCGCGGCAGGAAGGCCGAGCCGAACACCTTGCGGTTGCCCGGGATGCCGCCCACCGACATGCCGCCGAAGCCCACGCCGTGGTAGCCCTTCTCGCGGCCGATGAAGACGTTGCGATGCCCTTCGCCGCGCGCGCGGTGGTAGGCCAGCGCCACCTTCAGCGAGGTGTCCGCCGCCTCGCTGCCCGAGTTGCAGAACAGCACCTTGTCGAGGTCGCCGGGCGCCATTGCGGCGATCATCTCTGCCGCCTTGAAGGCCTTGTCGTTGCTGACCTGGAAGGCCGTCGCGTAGTCGAGCGTGTCCAGCTGCTTCTTGATCGCCTCGTTGATGGGCTTGCGGTTGTGGCCCGCGCCCACGCACCAGAGCGAGGAGATGCCGTCGATCACCTTGCGCCCGTCGTGCGTGGTGAACTCCATGCCGTCGGCGGCGACGAAGACGCGCGGATCCTTGCGGAAATGGCGGTTGGGGGTGAAGGGCAACCACTGGTTGTCCATGCTGAAGTCGTTGTAGGCCATCTGGGTCGCTCCTGCAGGGTGGACGCTGGGGGAAGGGCATTTTGGCACCGGCCGCGTTCCTCGGCAGCCCTGCGACAATCCTGCCCCTTATGACCCCCGCGTACATCCTCACCCTTTCCTGCCCCGACCGCACCGGCATCGTCCACGCCGTGTCCGGCTTCCTGCTCGAGCGCGGCGGCAACATCGAAGAAGCGGCGCAGTACAACGACCACGGCACGGGCCTGTTCTTCATGCGCGTGCGCTTCGCCTGCGCCGACCACGGCGAAGCGGCGCTGCGCGAGCAGATCGGGGGCCTGGCTGCGAGCTTCGGCATGCGCTGGAAGCTGCACGTGGCGGCCGAGCCGATGAAGACGGTGATCCTGGTCAGCAAGGAAGGCCACTGCCTCAACGACCTGCTGTTCCGCTGGAAGAGCGGCCTGCTCTCGATCGACGTGCGCGCCATCGTCTCGAACCACCGCGACTTCTACCAGCTGGCCGCCAGCTACAACGTGCCTTTCCACCACATTCCGGTAACGGCCGCCACCAAGGCCCAGGCCGAGGCGAAGCAGCTGGAGATCATCGAGGCCGAGGGCGCCGAGCTGGTGGTGCTGGCGCGCTACATGCAGATCCTCAGCAACGACCTGTGCACCCAGCTCGCCGGCCGCGCGATCAACATCCACCACTCCTTCCTGCCCAGCTTCAAGGGCGCCAAGCCCTACTACCAGGCGCACGACCGCGGCGTGAAGCTGATCGGCGCCACCGCCCACTACGTGACGGCCGACCTCGACGAGGGCCCGATCATCGAGCAGGACGTGGAGCGCTCCGACCATACCGACACGGTCGAGGACCTCACCGCCCGCGGCCGCGACACCGAGACCCAGGTGCTGGCCCGGGCCGTGAAGTGGCACAGCGAACACCGGGTGCTGCTCAACGGGCACCGCACGGTCGTCTTCAAGTAGCACGCGCCGCGGCCCTTGCCGTAGAGTCGGGTCCATGAACGCGCCCACGACGACCACCCACCGCGGCCTGCTGCAGGCTTCCGAACGCCAGGCCGAGGTGGTCCGCGCACTGCAGGCACGCCTGCCCGCCCATGCACTGATCTGGCAGCCCGAGGACACCACGCCCTACGAATGCGACGGCCTCACCGCCTACCGCCAGCGCCCGCTGGCGGTGGCCCTGCCCGAGACCGAGGGGCAAGTGCAGGCCGTGCTCCAGACCTGCCACGCGCTCGGCGTGCCGGTGGTGGCGCGCGGCGCAGGCACCGGGCTCTCGGGCGGCGCGATGCCGCATGCGATGGGCGTCACGCTCTCGCTCGCCAAGTTCAACAACATCCTGAAGGTCGACCCGGTCAGCCGCACCGCCGTGGTCCAGTGCGGCGTGCGCAACCTCGCGATCAGCGAGGCGGCCGCGCCCTTCAATCTCTACTACGCGCCTGATCCCTCGAGCCAGATCGCCTGCACCATCGGCGGCAACGTGGCCGAGAACTCGGGCGGCGTGCACTGCCTCAAGTACGGCCTGACGCTGCACAACGTGCTGCGCGTGCGTGGCTTCACTGCCGAGGGCGAGGCGGTCGAGTTCGGCAGCGAGGCGCTGGACTGCGCGGGGCTCGACCTGCTGGCCCTTGTGGTGGGCAGCGAAGGCATGCTGGCCGTCACCACCGAGGTCACGGTCAAGCTGGTGCCCAAGCCGCAGTTGGCGCGCTGCATCATGGCCAGCTTCGACGACGTGCGCAAAGCCGGCGATGCGGTGGCGGCGGTGATCGCGGCCGGCATCATCCCGGCCGGCCTCGAGATGATGGACAAGCCGATGACGGCCGCGGTCGAGGACTTCGTGCGCGCCGGCTACGACCTCGAGGCGGCGGCGATCCTCCTGTGCGAATCCGACGGCACGCCCGAGGAGGTGGAGGAAGAGATCGGCCGCATGAGCGACGTGCTGCGGGCCTCGGGCGCAACCGGGATCTCGGTGAGCACGAGCGAGGAGGAACGCCTGAAGTTCTGGAGCGGGCGCAAGAACGCCTTCCCGGCATCGGGCCGCATCAGTCCCGACTATATGTGCCTCGATTCGACCATCCCGCGCAAGCGCCTGGCCGACATCCTGCTGGCGATCCAGCAGATGGAGATCAAGTACAACCTGCGCTGCTGCAACGTGTTCCACGCGGGCGACGGCAACCTGCATCCGCTGGTGCTGTTCGACGCCAACGACCCCGACGAGCTGCACCGCTGCGAGCTCTTCGGCGCCGACATCCTGGAGACCAGCGTGGCGATGGGCGGCACGGTATCGGGGGAACACGGCGTGGGCGTCGAGAAGCTCAACAGCATGTGCGTGCAGTTCACGGCCGCGGAAAACGAGCAGATGTTCGGGGTCAAGCGCGCCTTCGACCCGGCGGGCCTGCTCAATCCGGGCAAGACCATCCCGACGCTGCAGCGCTGCGCCGAGTACGGCAAGCAGGTGTTCCGTGCTGGGCAGCCGATGCCGCACGCCGAACTGCCCCGCTTCTGACGATGAAGGGGCTGCGCGGCCTGGCCTGGCTTCTGGTCCTGCAATCGATCGGCGAACTGCTGTCGCGAGGGCTTTCTCTTCCGCTGCCCGGACCTGTGCTGGGACTGGTTCTGCTGCTCGCCGCGCTCAGATTCGAGCCTGTGCGCGAGCCGGTGGCCGAATGCGCGAACTTCCTGCTCTCGCACCTGTCGCTGCTGTTCATCCCGGTCGGCGTGGGCGTGATGACGCACCTCGCACTGCTCGCGCAATATGGCGGCCGCATGCTGTTCGTGATCGTGCTGTCGACCTGGATCGGGCTGGCCGTGACGGCCACGGTGCTCTACTGGCCCGGTCGCAAGCGCGGCGGCGAGGCGGAGCGCTGACCCATGCCGCGCTTCGTCGAACTGTGGATCTATCTCTCGGCCACGCCGCTCTTCGGCCTCACGGCCACGCTGGTGACCTACCTGCTCGCGAATGCGGCCTACACGCGGCTGGGCAGCGCGCCCTGGGCCAATCCCGTGCTGTGGTCGGTGATCGCGCTGGCCGGCGGCCTGCTGGCGACCGGGGTGGACTACCCCAGCTATTTCGCGGGCGCGCAGTTCATCCATTTCCTGCTCGGCCCCGCGGTGGTCGCGCTGGCCTGGCCGCTGTGGCAACGGCGCGCCGAGCTCAAGGCGCGCTTCGGCCGGCTGCTGCTGGCGGCGCTGCTGGGCGGCATTGCCGCGAGCGCCTCGGCCGTGGCGCTGGCGTGGGTGGTGGGGCTGCCGCACGACGTGGTGCTTTCGCTGGCGCCCAAATCGGTCACCGCGCCGGTGGCCATGGGCATCTCGGAGAAGATCGGCGGCATCCCTGCGTTGTCGGCGGTGTTCGCGGTGCTGACCGGCATGATCGGCGCGCTCTCGGGCAAGTACCTCTTCGATGCCCTGCGCATCGGCACCGACCCCGACGGCTTCGCAGCGCGCGGCTTCGCGCTCGGCACGACCGCCCACGGCATCGGCGCCGCGCGCGCGCTGCACGTGGATGCGGATGCGGGGGCCTACGCGGGACTCGCGCTGGGGATGCAGGTGGTGCTGGCGGCGCTGCTGATGCCGCTGGTGTTCAGCATGCTTCGCTGAATGCTCCGCCAGAAGAAAAAACGCCCGCGACGCGGGCGTTTCCTTCTGGCTCGTATCAGCTGCGGTTCGGATTGTTGGGACGGTCGTCGCGGCGGTTGGGCACACCGTCGTTGTCGCGGTCGCGGTCGTAGCGGTTGGGCACGCCGTCGTTGTCGCGGTCACGGTCGTAGCGGTTCGGCACGCCGTCGCGATCGCGGTCCCAGCGGCCGCGGTTGTATTCCCAGCGCCCATCCCGCTCACGCCATCCCGGCGCACGGTAGGCATAGCCCGGCCGGGCGCGGACCCAGGCGCCGCGCACCCAGACGTGGCGCCCGCGCTGCCACTCGTAGTGGCCAGGTGCCCACACATAGCCACGGCGCGGCGGCGGCACGCGCTCGTAGCGCGGAGGCGGCGGCGGGGTCTGGATGATGATCGCGGGCTGGGCCTGCGCGGTGGTCGGGACCATCACGGCGGTGCCCACCGACAGGATCGACGCGGCGCCTACGGCAAGAGAAATCGCGAGTTTTTTCATGGGGATGCCCTCATGAGTTGTTGGAGCCTTCATCCTCCCGTGACCGTGTGAAGCGCGTGTAAGCCCGGCCCGCAGCCTTTTGTAAACGGGTGTCGCTTTTTGTTGCAAACGAGGGTGCTATTCGGTCAGCTCGCGCAGGTCGACTGCATCGCCCATGGCCGCATAGCCGGCAGGGCCGGGGTGCAGGTGGTCGCCGCTGTCGTACAGCGGATTCATGGCGGCAGGATCGGCGGCGTCGCGCAGCGCCTGATCGAAATCCACCACCGCATCGACGTCCTGGCGGCCGCGGATCCAGCGGTTCAGGGCCTGCCGGCGCAGCTCCTTCTCTTCGCTCCAATAGGCAGCGCCCTTGAAAGGCGTGATCGTGCCCAGCAGCACCTTCACAACCCGCTCGCGCGCCTGTCCTATCAGTTGCTGCAGCCCGGCTGCCAGCTGCTCGGTGCTGGCCGGGCGGAAGGCCGGCGACAGGCCCTGCATCGCAACCGGCAGGCTGACGCCGAGGTCGTTGATGCCGATGAGAATCAGCACGTGCGTCACGCCGCTCTGCCCCAGCGCATCGCGCCGGAAGCGATCGACGCCGCGCGGGCCCGTGCCGTCCACGAGCAGCCGGTTGCCGCCGATGCCGGCATTGATCACCGCGAAGCCGCCCTGCATGCCCGTCTGCTCGCGCAGGCGCTGGGCCAGCCGGTCCGGATAGCTCGCCGGCGAGACCTCACCGTTGCCGGTGCCCTGGGTGATCGAGTCGCCGAAGGCCACCACCACGCGCGGCGTGGCTTGCACGGCGATATCGAGACCCGTCACGATGTGTGCCATCGGCGAAGGGGTGGCGCCGCGCCAGTTGGCACGCATGACCGCAGCGTCCGGCGTCATCACCGTCGGGCCCAGCGCATGCACGGTGCCGAAGGGCGTACCGGCTGGTATCTGGTAGCTGACGGCCACCGTCCGGCCCGCCGGGATGGCAAGCGAAGCACCATCGCTCCAGACCTCGCGGCCGGGTGCGATCAGGACGCTGATCCGCCCTCCGAACCGCAGGCGCTGCAGGGTGGCCGGCGCCACTGCGTCGGCGCCGGCGGCGAGCCCCACGCTGGCCTCCATGATGCGCAGCGGCTGCCGTCCGAACAGGTTCGAGAAGCGCACGCGCACGCGCTCGCCGCCCAGGGCCGACACCACCAGCTGGCGCAGGCTCTGCCCTTCGAAGCGCTGCTGCCTGGCGGGCATCGCCGGCAAGCCTGGGAACAGCGGCGCCGGCAGGTAGTCGAGCGGCGCCGCGGCCCAGCTGGCGGCCCAGCGCGGCGCTTGCACCGCCTTCGGCTGCGCGCGCAGGGGTAGCGGAAGGGTGGCCAGCAGCCCCAGGCCCGCGCATCCCGCGAGCCCGGCCTGGGCGAATCGTCGTCGTGTCAACAGGTCCGTGCGCAAGCGGGGCAGTTTACGCAGGCCCTCGGGCGCCGGTGTGTCGGACGCCGGCGCGTGAGGGCTACCAGGTATCCACGAACGGCGTGGCCGCCCGCGGGGCCACCGCGGCCGAGGCAAGCCCGCGCACCAGCCAGGCGCGCGTGTCCGCCGGGTCGATCACCGCATCGATCTCCAGCGTCTGCGCCATGTGGATCGCCTCGCCGTTTGCATACTGCTGCGCCACCAGCTTCTTGAACAAGGCATCGCGCTCGGGTCCCTCGGCCGCGGCCTCGAGCTCCTTGCGAAAGCCCAGGCGCACCGCGCCTTCCAGCCCCATCGCACCGAACTCGCCGGTGGGCCAGGCCACGGTGAAGACCGGCGCGTCGAAGCCGCCGGCCGTCATCGCCTGCGCGCCCAGCCCGTAGCCCTTGCGCAGCACCACCGCGAAGTAGGGCACGCGCAGGTGCGAGGCCACCATGAACATGCGGCACACATGGCGCACCTGGGCCTGTGCCTCGATCTCCGGACCCACCATGAAGCCAGGTGTGTCGCACAGTGCGACCAGCGGCAGGCCGTGCGCGTTGCACAGCTGCATGAAGCGCGCGGCCTTGTCGGCGGCCTCGACGTCGATCGCGCCGCCGAGGTGGTGCGGATTGTTCGCGAGCAGGCCCACCGGCTTGCCTTCGATGCGCGCCAGTGCGGTGACGATGCCGGCGCCGAAGCCGGCGCGCAGTTCCAGCAGCGAGCCGGTGTCGGCCACGCCGCGCATCGCGGCGCGCACGTCGTACACGCGCATCCGGTTCTCGGGCACCACCTGGCGCAGCACGCGCGGGTCGGCACATTGCCAGCCCGGCGTCGGGCCCTGGAAATACGAGAGGTACTGCTTCGCCGCCGCCACCGCGGCTGCCTCGTCCTTCACGAGGAGGTCGATCACGCCGTTGCGCGACTGCACGGCACTGGGCCCGATCTGCTCGGGCGCGAAGGTGCCGAGCCCGCCGCCCTCGATCATGGCCGGCCCGCTCATGCCGATGTTGCTGGCCTCGGTGGCGATGATCACGTCGGCGCACCCCAGCAGTGCTGCATTGCCGGCAAAGCAGCGCCCATGCACGATGCCTACCACCGGCACATGGCCCGAAAGCGCCGCGAACTGCGTGAAGGTGTGATTGTTGAGGCCCGCGACGATCGGCATGTCGGTGTCGCCGGGGCGCCCGCCTCCGCCTTCGGCGAACAGCACCACCGGCAACTTCAGCCGGTGCGCGATGCCCAGCATGCGATCGGTCTTCTGGTGGTTGCGCAGGCCCTGCGTGCCGGCAAGCACGGTGTAGTCGTACGCCATGACCACGCAGCGCGACTTCTCCGGCCCGAACTGCCTCGCATTGATGCTGCCGATGCCGGTCACCATGCCGTCGGCCGGCGTGTTGGCGATCAGGTCCTCGAGCGGGCGGCGGCGCGTCTGCGCCGCGATCGCGAGTGCGCCGTATTCATTGAAGTTGGCCGGCTCCTCGGCCAGGTCGCAGAGGTCCGCGATGTTGGCGCGCGCAGTGCGGCTGCCCTGGGCCTGGCGCTTCGCGACCGCGGCGCCGCGGTTGGCGTCGAGCGTGAAGGCGTGGCGATCCATCACCTTCTGCAAGTCCGGCCGGACCGCATCGAGGTCCTGCTCGGGATGCGACTCGGCCTCGGTGGCCTGCGCATCCACCGGCTCGAGCCGCAGGAGCGACTGGCCCTCCACAAGATAGTCGCCGGGCGCGGCAAGCAGCGCCACCACGCGGCCTGCAGCAGGCGCATGCAGCAGATGTTCCATCTTCATGGCCTCGAGCACGCCGAGCTGCGCACCGGCCGGCAGGATGTCACCGACCTCGACCTCGAACTGCACCAGACGTGCCGGCATCGGGGCCTTGACCACCAGGCCGCCCCCGTCCTCCTGCGGCGGCACCGCCTTCGGCTCGACCGCCGGCGGCTGGGCCGCCTCGGCGGCCGCCGCATCGATGCGCGAGGCCGCCGCGAGCAGGTCGGAAAGGTGCTCCTCGACGAAGCGGGTGTGCAGCTTCTGCGTCGCAAACTCCGGCCGCTCGCCGATCGCACGCAGCAGCGCAAGGTTGGTCGCGATGCCCTCGATGCGGCATTCCTCCAGTGCGCGCAACGAACGCCGCAACACGTCGTCGAAGCGCGGCGAGGCGTGATGCACGATCAGCTTGGCGAGCAGCGTGTCGTAGTGCGGCGAGGGCGCGAGCCCCGTAAAGCCGTGGGTGTCGACGCGCACGCCGGGGCCGGCCGGCAGATCGAAGCGCGACAGCACGCCCCCGGCCGGACGCGCCTGGCCCTGAGCGTCGAGTGTCTCGGCGTTGAGACGCCATTGCACCGCGAAGCCGCGCTGCGCCGCGCTGCGATCGGCTTCGATGCCGAGTTCATCGAGCCGCAGCCCTGCCGCGACGCCGATCTGCAACTGCACCAGGTCGAGCCCGGTCACCGCCTCCGTCACCGTGTGCTCGACCTGCAGGCGTGGATTGGCCTCGATGAAGACGAAGGGCAGGCTCGTCGATTCCTCGTCCACCAGGAATTCGAAGGTGCCCAGGCCGCGGTAGCCCACGGCCTTCGCCATCCGCAGCGCGGCCTGCGTCAGGCGCTCGCGCAATGACGTCGGCAGCGAAGGGCTGGGCGCGATCTCGACCAGCTTCTGGAAGCGCCGCTGCAGCGTGCATTCGCGCTCGCCCAGGCTGGCGACCGCGTGGCCGTCGCCCAGCACCTGGATCTCGATATGGCGCGCGTGGCGCATCAGCCGCTCGACGTACACGCCCTCGACGCCGAAGGCAGCCTTGGCCTCGGACATGCAGCGCGCGTGCGCTTGCGGCAGATCGGACGCGCTCAGCACGGCGCGCATGCCGCGCCCGCCGCCCCCGCCGATGGCCTTGACCATGATCCCCGCCGCGTCCGCTTGCTGCGCGGCGAAGAAGGCCTGCGCCTGGGCGAGCGTCACGGCACCGGCGCTGCCCGGCATGACCGGCACATCGCATCGCTGCGCCAGCGCGCGCGCACGCGCCTTGTCCCCGAAGAGCGCGAGCTGGTCCGGCGCAGGGCCGATGAAGCACAAGCCAGCGTCCGCACAGGCTTGCGCGAAGTCGGCGCGCTCGCTGAGAAAGCCGTAGCCGGGGTGCACGGCATCGCAGCCCTCGGCCCGCGCGATCCCGATCAGCGCCGCGCCGTCGAGATAGGCCGCAGGCCCGGTGAGGCCGAGCGGAACCGCCGTGTCGGCCAGTTGAACGTGCAGGGCCGGGGCATCGTCCTTCGCATGGACGGCCACGCTCGCGATGCCCAGGTCGCGCAGCGCGCGCACCAGCCGCACCGCGATCTCGCCGCGATTGGCCACAAGGATCTTGTTGAACAACGGACGGCCTTTCAAGGGTGGTCTTTCAGCAGCCGGCGCAGCACCTTGCCGGCGCCCGTGGTGGGCAGCGCATCGATGAAGCGCACCGTGCGCGGCGCCTTGTAGGGCGCCATGTTCTCGCGCGCCCAGGCGACCAGCGCGTCGGCGTCGAGCTCGGCGCCCGCCTTGCGCACGATGAAGGCCTTGACCACCTCGCCCTTCTGCGCATCGGGCTCGGCGATCACCGCCGCCTGCGCCACGGCCGGGTGCTTGATGAGGATGGTCTCGACCTCCTCGGGGAAGACGCTGTAGCCCGAGACCTTGATCATTTCCTTGAAGCGGCCGATGAAAGTCAGGTAGCCATCGGCATCCAGCTTGCCCATGTCGCCGGTGTGCACCCAGCCGCTTCGCAGCGTCGCGGCGGTGGCTTCCGGCTTGTTCCAGTAGCCCTTGAAGCTGCCGGGGCTGGTGAGCACGATCTCGCCGATCTCGCCCACGGGCCGATCAGCGCCGGTATCGGGG
This sequence comes from Variovorax sp. WDL1, assembly GCF_001541225.1. GTDB lineage: Bacteria > Pseudomonadota > Gammaproteobacteria > Burkholderiales > Burkholderiaceae_C > Variovorax. The sequence goes on from NZ_LMTS01000027.1 coordinate 72,131, forward strand.
TCGATGATCCGGATGGTGACGCCCGGCACCGCGATCCCTTGCGTTCCCCAGCGCGGCGCATGGTGCGGCGTGTAGGTGTCGCAGGTGTGGGTCTCCGACAAGCCATAGGCCGCCTCGAAGGAAGCGCAGTTCTTCGCAAGGCCGCGCCACTGCGCGGCCAGGGGCTCGGTAAAGGTGATGCCGAAGCTGGTGACCGGATTCATTCGCAGGCTGGACAGGTCGAAGCCCTCGATGCCCTCCACCTGCATGCATGCCACGTTCATCGGCGCGATGCTGTACCACCAGCTGACCCGGTAGCGCTCGATGGCCTGGAGCACTGAGCGCGGCTCGAAGCGGTGCAGCAGCACCGAGGTGGCGCCGGTGAGCACCGGCACGTTGACGCCCATCAGCATGCCGGCGATGTGATAGAGCGGCGCGATGGACAGCAGCACATCGCTCCCGGCCACGCCATTGCAATCGGCGGCGGCGCGGGTCTTGAAGAGCGCATTGCCGTAGCTCAGCATCGCGCCCTTGGGCAGGCCAGTGGTGCCGGAGGTGTAGGTCATCAGGGCCACGTCGTCCATCGACAGCGCGACAGGCGCCGGGCGCGCGCCGCTCTTCATGACGGCCAGGAGGTCCTCGCATCCCTGCGGCACGAGCCGCGGCTCGCGTTGCGCCGCGGCCAGGTCGCCTGGAACGTCGAGCGTGGGCGCCTGCGGCAGCAGGTCGGCGTAGTGCACCACGAACACGTGCGCCAACGCACTCTGGCCACGCACCTTGTCCACCACCGGCAGCAGCGAGGAGGCCGCGACGATCACCCGCGCGTTCAGGTCGTTGACCTGGTAGGCCAGTTCGTGCTCCTTGTTGAGCGGACCGCTGGGGCAGACGATCGCGCCGATCTTCTGGATGCCGTAGTGCGCCGCGAGGTACTGCGGGCAGTTGTTGAGGAAGAGCACGACCGGGTCGCCCTTCTTCACGCCGATCGCCTGCAGGCGCGCCGCGAAGGCATCGCTCGCTGCGTCGAGCTCGGCGTAGCTCATCGAATGACCGTACCAGATGCATGCCGGATGGTTGCCGCGCTCGCGCGCATGCGCGCGCAGGTACTCGTGCAGGGGCTGCTCGGGGCGATCGGGGAGCTGGGTCAATGTCTCCATGGCGTCACTCTCACAGGGTTATCGATAGGACTGGCCGCTTGCCAAGGCTCCATGGTGCTCCAACAATCCTACCCATGGGTATAACCTCGGCGACACCGCACAAACCCTCTGGGCGCACCGACCTGCCGCAGGGCACCGGCCGCCAGCGCGCGGCCACCGCGGGGACCGACGTCCAACGCGAACGCATCCTGCAGGCCGCTGCGCAGCTCTTCGCCGCGCAGGGCTACGCCAACACCACCATGACGCAGATCGTGCGGGCGCTCGACGTCACCAAGCCCTTCGTCTATTACTACTTCCGGGACAAGCAGGAGATCTTCGAGACGCTCTCGTGGCAGCCCACGGTCGATTGCTTCACTTCGCTGGACTTCGCCGAAGGCGACCCGCGGCCAGCGGTCGAGAAAGTGAAGGAAGGCATCGAGCGCCTGATCCGCGCCACGGTGGCGCATCATCCCTGCGCCTTCTTTCCCTACCGCGAGCCACAGGTCTACCGCCCCGAGTATGTCGCTGCGCAGAAGAAGCTGGCGCACCACTTCTACGATCGCCTCTGCCCCTTGCTCGAAGAAGCGCGGCGCGATGGCGACCTGGACTTTCGCGAAACCAAGATCACCGCGCTGGCCGCGCTCAGCCTCCCCGGCTTCCTCTACAGCTGGTACCGGCCCGAAGGCCGCCTCTCGTCGGAGGAGGTGGTGACCGAGCTGACGCAGCTCTCGTGGCGCGTACTGGGCCTGCGCGAGCGTGCTGGCTGACCGGCCCGCGCGCCCTTCCCTTCCTTCCACCCCCAACTTCCGAGACAAGCCATGAAGTCCATTTTCGCGTTCGCGCCTCTGGCTGCCGCCGCAGTGCTAGCCGCCGGCGCCGCACAAGCCCAGCAGACCTACAAGATCGCCTACATCGACCCGCTCTCGGGCCCTTTCGCGAACGTCGGCGAGCTGATGCTCACGCACACGCAGTACGCGATCGAGGACATCAATGCCAAGGGCGGCGTCCTCGGCGGCACCAAGCTGCAGCTGCTGCAGTTCGACAGCAAGCTCTCGGCGCAGGAGAGCCAGAGCGCCCTGCAGGCTGCGATCGACCAGGGCGCCCAGGCGATCGTGACCGGCGGCTCGGGCTCCTCGGTGGTGACGGCGCTGGTGCAGTCGGTCAACCGCTGGAACCAGCGCAATCCGGGCAAGGAGCTGCTCGTGCTCAACCACTCCTCGATCGACCCCGAGATGACGGGCAAGGCCTGCAGCTTCTGGCACTTCCAGACAGAGGCCAACACGGCGATGAAGATGAAGGCGCTGGCCAACTACATCAAGAAGACGCCTGAGATCAGGAAGGTCTACCTGCTCAACCAGGACTACGCACATGGCAAGCAATGGGCCAGCTACGGCCGGCAGCTCGTCGGGCTGGCGCGGCCCGACATCCAGTTCGTGGGCGAAACGCTGCACCCCATCGGGCGCGTGAAGGACTTCTCGCCCTACCTCGCCAACGTGCGCCAGGCCGGCGCCGAGTCGGTGATCACCGGTAACTGGGGACAGGACATGACGCTGCTCCTCAAGGCCGCGGGCGATGCGGGCTACGACCTGCACTATTTCAACCACAGCGCGGGCTCGGTGCCCGGCACGGTGCTGGCGGTGTCGCAGGCCAAGCTGGGCAAGCTCACCTGGGTGGCCGAGTGGCATCCGGGGCAGGCCGACCGGCCGAAGGCCGATGCGCTGGCCAAGGCCTACAAGGCCAGGACCAGCAAGGACTTCCTGGCGCCACGCATAGAGCTCACACCGCGGCTGCTGGCAGCCGCCATCAACAAGGCCGGCAGCACCGACACCACCAAGGTGGCGCGCGCCATGGAAGACATCAGCCTCGATTCGGTGGTCGGCCCCGTGCGCATGCGCGCCGAGGACCACCAGCTCCTGCTGCCGCAGGTGGTCAACACCATCGCGCCCGTGGATGGCAAGGCGGTGAAGGTGGGCTGGGAAGGCACGAACTACGGCTTTCGCACCGATGCGGTCTATACGGGCAACGAACTGGCGCAGGGCACGGAGTGCAAGATGGTGCGGCCCGCGTCCTGAACTCCTTGCGCTAAGGGATAGCCCTGCCTGCCGCGTGCGGCGGCATCGAGATACTGCGATGTCGCTCGCAAAGGGCTGACCAGGAGGTCGAAGAACACCATGGCAGGCAAGAACCCGCTCCATCCGATCCCGCACCCCGCGAGAAAGCCATTCGTCGGCAACCTCCTGTCGATCGGCTCCGAGTCGCCGGTGCTCGACATGTGGAGGATCGCGCAGGAGCTGGGCCCGATCTACTGGCTGGACATGCCGGGCATGCCGGTGATCGTGGTCTCCTCGGCGGAGCTGGTCGACGAGCTGTGCGACGAGAAGCGCTTCGACAAGAGCACCAAGGGCACGCTGCGCCGGCTGCGCGCGCTCTCGCATGGGCTCTTCACCTCCGACACGCACGAGTCGACCTGGTCCAAGCCGCACAACATCCTGCTGGCCAATTTCAGCCAGCGCGCGATGCAGGCCTACCACCCGATGATGCTTGATATCGCGGAGCAGCTGGTGACCAAGTGGGAGCGCCTGAACTTCGACGAGGAGGTGGACGTAGTGCGCGACATGACCGCGCTCACGCTCGACACCATCGGCCTGTGCGGCTTCGGCTACCGCTTCAACTCCTTCTATCGCGAGGGCTTCCACCCCTTCGTCGACGCGATGGTGCGCACGCTGGAGACGGTGCAGAACCGGCGCGGCATTCCGCTCGAGGAGCTGATGCTGAAGAAGCAGCTGGCGCAGCAGCGCAAGGACATCCGCTACATGCACACGATGGTGGAGAACATCATCCAGGAGCGGCGCGAGAGCGGGGCAGACATCGCGACCAAGCCCGACCTCCTGAGCTACATGATCGCCGGCGTAGACAAGAAGACCGGCGAGCGGCTGGACGACCGGCAGATCCGCGACGAGTGCATCGAGTTCCTGATCGCGGGGCACGAGACCACGAGCGGGCTCTTGTCCTTCGCGATCCACTTCCTCCTCAACAACCCCGAGGCGATGGCGAGGGCGCAAGCCGAGGTCGATCAGGTGTTCGGCCCCGACCCTTCGGTGAAGCCGACCTACGCGCAGGTCAACCGCCTGGTCTACGTGCTGCAGGTGCTCAAGGAATCGCTGCGCATGTTCCCGACCGCGCCGGCCGTCGCGATGGCCGCCAAGGAAGACACGACCATCGGCGGCCAGTACACGATCAAGCGGCGCAACATGGTGATCCTGCACGCGCTGGCGCTGCACCGCGACAAGACAGTGTGGGGCGAGGACGCGGACCGCTTCAACCCTGACCATTTCAGCCGCGAGGCGGAGCGCGAGCGGCCTGTCAACGCCTTCAAGCCCTTCGGCAACGGGCAGCGTGCGTGCATCGGGCGCCAGTTCGCGCTGCAGGAGGCGGTGCTCACGCTGGGCATGATCCTGCAGCGCTTCGACCTGGTCGACCACACCGGCTACCAGCTCAAGATCCGCGAGGCGCTCACCATCAAGCCGGAAGGCTTCAGGATCCGTGCGGTGCCGCGCGATCCGGCCACGCGCGCGCGCGGCGATTTCTCCGCGTCGCAACTTGTGCAGGCGGCGGCCCCGCGGCCCGTCGCGGCCAAGCTGCAGGCCGCGCGCCATGGCACCTCGCTGCTGGTGCTGCAGGGCTCGAACCTCGGAACCGCCGAAGACCTGGCGCGCCAGCTCGCCGAGGCGGGCGAGATGCGCGGCTATTCGACCCAGCTCGCCTCGCTGGACGACTACGCCGAGCGGCTGCCCGCGACAGGCGCGGTCGCCATCGTCTGCGCCTCCTACAACGGCACGGCGCCGGACAACGCGGCCGAGTTTCATCGCTGGCTCGACGCTGCCGACGATTCGCTCAATGGCGTGCGCTTCAGCGTCTTCGGCTGCGGCAACACCGACTGGGCCTCCACCTACCAGGCGGTGCCACGGCGCATCGACGAACGCCTGGCCGCGCTGGGCGCCACATGCGTGCATGCCCGCGGCGAGGGCGACGCGCGCGAGGACATGGACGGAAGCTTCCAGGACTGGAGCGATGCGCTGTGGCCGCAGCTCGCCATGGCCTTCTATCTCAAGGACGCCGACTCCGCGCCCTTGGAGAGCGAGCCGCTCTACACACTGGAGGAGATGCCGCCGCCGCAGAAGAATGCGCTGGTCGATGCGCTCGGCGCAGTGGGCCTGCGCGTACTCGAGAACCGAGAACTGCAACGCAGCGGCGACGACCCCGCGCAGGACCGCTCCACGCGCCACGTCGAACTGCAACTGCCCGAAGGCGTGAGCTACCGCGCCGGCGACCACCTGAGCGTGGTGCCGCGCAACGGCGCGGCGCAGGTGGAGCGTGCCATGGCGCGCTTCGGCTTCGACCGCAAGGCCCACGTGCGGCTGCAGGCCGCGCCGGGGCGCAAGGCCGCGCTGCCGGTCGACGAAGTGATCGCAGTGGACCGGCTGCTGGGCGACTACGTCGAGCTGCAGGACGTGGCCACGCGCAAGCAGATTGCCCAGCTCGCGGCGAATACGCAATGCCCCTTCACGCGGCCCAGGCTGGAGGCCCTGTCGGGCGCCGACGAGGCCTCGGCTGCGCTCTACAGGAGCGAGGTGCTGCACAAGCGCAAGTCGGTACTCGACCTGCTGGAGGAATTCCCGGCCTGCCAGCCGCCCTTCGCGCTCTTCCTGGAAATGCTGTCGCCGCTCTCGCTGCGCTACTACTCGATCTCCTCTTCGCCGGTGGTCGATGACGGACGTTGCTGCATCACGGTGGGCGTGGTGGCCGGGCCGGCGCGCTCGGGGTTGGGAAAGTTCGAGGGCGTTTGCTCGAACTACCTGGCGCGCGCCGAGGCCGGCGAGCTGGTGCACGGCGTGGTGCGCGAAACCACGGCCGAGGGCTTCCGGCTGCCCGAAGATGCGCAGCAACCGCTGATCATGGTGGGGCCGGGCACAGGCCTCGCGCCCTTTCGCGGCTTCCTGCAGGAGCGCGAGGCGCAGATCGCCAAGGGCACGGCGCCCGGCGAGGCGCTGCTCTTCTTCGGCTGCCGCCACCCCGAGCAGGATTTCATCTACGCCGACGAGCTGAACGGCTGGGCCGAGCGCGGCGTCGTGCGGCTCTTCACCGCCTTCTCGCGCGCGAGCGAGCGCAAGGTCTACGTGCAGGACCGCATTCGCGAGCAGGGGGCCGAGATCTGGCGGCTGCTGGAGCAGGGCGCGATCGTCTATGTGTGCGGCGACGGCTCCCGCATGGAGCCCGACGTGCGGCGCGCGTTGTCCGACATCGCGCGCGAGCATGGGCAGGACGGCGATGCCTGGCTGGAGCGCATGATCGCCGACCGGCGCTACGTGCTTGACGTGTGGGCGGGCAACTGAGCCCCGCGCGGGATTTCAGGCGCGCTTGCGCGCCGTGACCTCGATCTCGATCTTCATCCGGGGGTCGGCCAGCCCCGCCGAGATCATCATCGCCGCCGGCCTCGACTCGCCGAAGTACTTGCGCAGCACGGGCCAGCAGGCGGGAAAGTCGTCCGCCTTGGGCAGCACGTAGGTGACGCGCACCACATCCGCGAAGGAGGCGCCGGCTTCGGCCAGCGCCGCGCCGATGTTGCGAAGGCATTGCTCGGCCTGCTCCACGACGCCATCGCGAATGGTCATGGTCGCGTAGTCGAAGCCGGTGGTGCCGGAGACGAACACCCACTCGCCGTCCACCACGGCGCGGGAATAACCGATCTCCTGCTCGAAGGTCGAGCCGGAGCTGATGAGTCTGCGTGTCATGGGCTGGCTTGCGAAGTCGAAGGGAATGCGATTTTCGCCCTGGCCGCAGCGCAGCCTCACGCTTTTCTTCGGCTTCAAGGGCTTGCAGGTCTGTACTCACGCTGAGACGACGTAGCTTGCCACATGAATGTGGCCCTCACCCGGCATCGGGTTCCGATCTCACTTCTTCGACTTGCGCTGGCTGTCGAACTTTCTCCAGTACTGGAACTCGTCCTCATGGATCTCGATGTCGATTTCCGAGATCCGCGCATGAAGGCGCTCCTGAACATCGGCGACAGCCTGGTTGTAGATCAACGGCCCGATCTCCTCGACGAAGAAGCCCAGGAGCGCGCCGGCGGCGATGTTCCCGATGCGTTCTTCCATGTTCTCCTGGAAATAGCGCTCGATCGACTTGATGGCTTCCGATCGGGCTTCCTTGTTCAGTTCGATGGGCATGGTCGTGGAGTGTGTGTCCCGGCGTTCGGCGGATGGATCAGCGCGAGCCTACTCCGCCCGCCCCGGGTCCGGATACACCAGCGGCCCCCACAGCCTGCGGTCGAAAGGCTTCCACTGCCCCTCGGCCTGCGCCAGCCGGTCGGCCAGCGCATAGAGCACGGCCGGGTGTGCGCCAAGGCCCAGGTGGCTTGCGATCACCTCGATGTTCTCGGATTGCGGCCCCGCCTCCTCCAAGCTGCAGCGCCAGGCGACCACGCCGTCGCTGCGGCTGAAGATGGAGGTGGTGGGCACCGGTGGCGTGGGGCGCACGTGCTTCATGCGGCGCGGGTCCTCCGCGCTCTGGCCGCTCACGCCTTCGTAGACTCGCCACGCGTTGGTGGCGCGCGCGCTGCCGGTGAAGGGGCTGCCCAGCGTGACCACGCTGCGCACCCATTGCGGACGGCGCGCGGCAAGCAGGCGCGCATAGACGCCGCCCAGGCTCCAGCCCACCAGGCTCACCTTCCGACCGCTTTCGGCGTGCAGGGCCTCGAGCTTGGCGGTCATGCCGTCCTCGATACCCTCGCGCGGGCCGAGGTTGCGCCCCAGGCCCCAGCCGTGGGCGTCGTAGCCGCGGCCTTCGAGATAGCGCCGCAGCAGCTTGGTCGACATGTCGCTGGCCACCAGGCCCGGCAGCACCAGCACGGGATGGCCGTCGCCGCGCGGCGTGAGTTGCAGGAGCGGCCACAGGGCCAGGGCGGCGCCGGCCTCCCAGAGGGCGCGTCCTTCGGCCAGCAGCAGCAGGCGCGAAGGGGGTTTGATCGGATCACCGGCGGCAGCCATCATGAATCTCTCCTTCGTTCTGAGTCCCCACGCGCATGCGCACGGCTCCCGTGTGTGCGGGACTGTGCCGGTTATCCGAGGTATTTGCCGCGCAGGTAATCGAGGTAAGCCCTCGATTCGCGGGAAACATACGGGGAAACGAGCGTCAGCGTGTAGAAGGCCGCAAGCCCCGGGTCGGCCTGCTGCAACGCGTCTCGCCCCGGCACCAGCCGCTCGAAGGAGAGCCAGCAGGTGGTGGTGAAGACCATCTGCAGGGCCAGCATCTGGGCCTCCTCGGCCGTCGCCTCGATGACGCCCGCGGCCACGAGCGTCTCGCACAGCGATTGCGCGGCCAGCAGGTTCTGCGCGGTCAGGGCCTGCGCCCGCTGGCCCAGCGCCGGGTACTCGCCGGCCAGGAAGGCCATGTCGCGGTAGACGAAGCGGTAGGCATCGATGGCCTCGAAGCGCAGGTGCAGCGCGAGCCACAGGTCGTCGATCGCGCGAACCGAATTCGAGGAGGCGTTGAGGAGCTCCAGCCGTTCCTCGAAGCGCCGGAACAGGCGATCGACGATCAGCTGCTTGGCCTTGAAGTGGTAGTGCAGGTTGCCGGGGCTCATCTCCAGCTCGGCCGCGATGCGGTGCGTGGACACGGCGGGAAGCCCCTGCGCGTTGAACAGCGCCAGGCTGGTCTGCAGGATGCGTTCGCGCGTGTTGATGCTGGCCACGAGGCTCTGCGTTCGACCAGTGGAACTCAGCGCTTGCGCCGTCCCGATTCGATGCGCTCCAGGTGCTCGAGCAGGCGCTTCATCTGCTCGCGCAGTTCCTGGATCTCCTGGGCCGTCGGCATGCCCAGGCGCTGCAGCGCGGTGGCCACGCGCTGGTCGAACACGTCCTCGAACTTGCGGATGCCGAAGCTCTCGAGCGCGAAGCCGCGCGGCGCCGCATCGCCCTTGGGCTGGCCGATGCCGAGCAGGCTCTCGATGACGTTAGTCTGGCGCTTGACGACGTCGTCGCGCACGTTGCCCAAGGCCTTGAGGCCGGCGCGCAGCAGCCCTTGTGCGCCAGCCTTCCTGCCGTCTTGCGCCGGCCTCTTGGCGGGCGCCCGCTTCTTCGCCAGCACGGCCTTCTTGCGCGGCGCCGCCGTCTTCTTGGCAGGAGCCGTCTTCTTGGCAGGAGCCGTCTTCTTGCCGGCCGCAGCCGCTTTCTTCTTCACGCTGACAGTTTCATCGCGGCGAGGCGCCATGCGTTGCTCCAGGACAGGTCGATCGGAAAGGCGGCCGGCCGGCCATGTGCCGGCGCTCAGGCAGCCTTGCGCGCGGCGCGCGCAGGGCGACGCACGGCGGTGCGGGCCTTGGCCTTCACAGTCTTGACCGCCGCTGCTTCGCCGGAGGTACCCGCCACCCGGCTTTCGATCTGCTTGGCGCCGGCGGCGATGCGGTCCGCAATCTGCACCGAGACGGCGGCAACCGGCTGGTGCAGGTTGCCCAGGGCCTGCAGCACCGAGTTGCCGAGCGGCGATTCGATGCGGCCGGCGGCGTTGGCGACCGACTCGATGCCGCCGGTGGTGGTTCCGGCGATGCGGTCCATCACGGCCACGACCCGTCCAGTGTCGACGTCGAGGCGGTTGGCCAGGAAGCCGTTGACCTTCTCCTGCGCGCCGACGAGGCGGGCCTTGAGCGTTTCGCTCACCAGCGGCAGCTGCCGGGCATCGAGGAATCCGCTGGTGCGCGAGGCAGCACCGTTCAGCAGGCGATGGACGCCGGCGCGGTAGGCGCCGACCAGGGTCTTGCCGGCATCGTTGTACTGGCCGATGACGTGGACGGCGGCGGTGGAGATGTTCTGCGTGGACATGATGATTCCTTGAAGCTGGATGGGGACACACGACAGCGGGGACCGACCCCGCCATCGCACGCGCCATGGTTCCGACGCGATGGCCTCATCTTCTTCGCAAAGCCCTAGGCCTGAAAAACTAGAAGCGTCGGATAGTTAGGCCAACTGCCCCAACTTCCTCAAGATTTGACGAGCAGGCCGGCCGGCCCGGCCTCCATGCGCCCGATCACGCGGGCGGCCTCGAAGCCCTGTTCGTGGAACAGCGCCAGCACCTGCGGCACGCTGTCAGGCGCGCAGCTCACCAGCAGCCCGCCCGAGGTCTGCGGGTCGCTCAGCAGGTCCTGCGCCACCGGCGGAAGCGCGTCATCGAGCCGCACCTCGGCGCCATAACCGGCCCAATTGCGGCCCGAGGCGCCGGTGACGAAGCCCTCGGCCGCCATCTCGGCGACACGGGGCAGCAGCGGCACCTGCGGCCAGTCGATCACCGCCTGCAGCCCCGCGCCGCGCGCCATCTCCAGCGTGTGGCCGGCCAGGCCGAAGCCCGTCACATCGGTCAGCGCATGCACGCCCTCGAGCGCGGCCAACGCGATGCCGGGTTTGTTGAGACGCGTGGTGTTGGCGACCAGCTGCGCATAGCCTTCGGCGTCCAGCTTCTCCTTCTTGAGCGCGGCCGACAGCACGCCCACGCCCAGCGGCTTGCCGAGCACCAGCACGTCGCCGGCCCTCGCATCGGCATTGCGCTTGAGACGTTTCGGGTGCACCAGACCCATGACCACCAGACCGTAGATTGGCTCGACCGAGTCGATGGTGTGGCCGCCCGCGATCGGGATCCCGGCTTCGCGGCACACCGCCTGGCCGCCGCGTACCACCGCGCCGATCACCTCGAGCGGCAACTGGTTGACCGGCATCGCGACCAGCGCCAGGGCCATGATGGGCGTGCCGCCCATGGCGTAGACATCGCTGATGGCATTGGTGGCGGCGATGCGGCCGAAGTCGAAGGGGTCGTCGACGATCGGCATGAAGAAGTCGGTGGTGGCGATGAGCGCCTGCTCCTCGTTGAGCTGGTAGACCGCGGCGTCGTCGGCGGTCTCGATGCCCACCAGCAGCTCGGGGGGGATGATGCCGCTGCCGCTGTTTCGCAGGATCTCCGACAGCACGCCCGGCGCGATCTTGCAGCCGCAGCCGCCGCCGTGGGAGAAGCTGGTGAGACGGATGGCCGGGGCGGTGATTCGATCGTTCATGGTGTCTCACTTTCGAGGTTGGCCGATTATGGTGGCGCGAGCAGATCGCGCAGCAGGCGCCGCACGCATTCACGTTCGGCCTCCGGGGTGAAAAGCGGCTCGCGCAGTGCGCACTGCGCCGCCAGCCTGGTCGCAAAGGCGGGCTCGGCCGCGAAACGCTGCATCAGCACCGCCAGCGCCGCGGCGTCGCCGACGGGAAAGTAGCCTTCGTAGTCCGCGCCCAGCAGCCCCAGGTTGCCGCCGATGCGGCTGGCCAGCACCGGCACGTCCGAGCGCACGGCCTCGATCACCGCCTGCGCGCCGCCTTCCATCCGGCTCATGTGCACCAGCGCGCGGGCACGCGCAATCCAGCGCCGCGCGGCCTCGCGCGGCAGGCCGCCGAGCCAGCGGTAGTGCGGGCATTCGGCCATGGTGCGGCGCGCCGCCTCGCCCAACTCGGGCGCCAGCGCCTCGCCGATATGCACGATGCGGATCGGCGTGTCGGCGGGCAGGCGGCGCGCCGCAGCCATCAGGGTGAGCGGATCCTTCTCCTCGCGCAGGTGGCCGACGGCGACCAGGTCCACGCTTCGCGATGCGGCGCGGCGGCGCAGGCGGCTCGCCGACTGGAGGATGACCCGGCTCTTCGCACGCTCGGCCGCACCGAGGCGATCGAGGGCATCTGGCTGCAGCACCACCAGTTGGCTGGCACACTGGAGCGAATGCCGAGCAGTCTCGTTCTCTTCGATGTCGCGGTACACGTCGGTGCCGGTCAGGACCAGCGCGATCGGGCAGGCCGGCCGCGCCGCGCTCAGCTGCGCAATCGCCTCGGCGGAGCGGCGGGCATGCAGGGCGATCATCGCGTCGCAGGCCGCGCCGTCCCAGCCGCGCGCAATCTGGACCTCGGCCACGCCCGAGAGAAACCGGCCCCAGCGCGAAGCGGTGCGCCAGTTGCCGTTGTTCGCATCCGCCAGCGCGGGCGAGACGATCAGGACCCGCGGCTTCTTGTTCATCGGCCCATTCTGGCAGGGCAGCATCGGCATGGCTGAGGCGCGCACGCTCGCCGGCGAAGCGCTCGCAGCCGCGCTGCGCGACTGCCGTGCCCGCACGCGGGCCTGGACCTTCGACCTGAGCGACGCGCAATGGCGGGTGCCGCGCCAGGCCGGCGTGAACCTCGTCGCCTGGGAGCTGTCGCACCTCGCCTGGTTCGGCGAGTTCTGGGTGCTGCGCGGCCCGCACGCTGTCGACGCGCATGGCCGTGTGCAGGCCAGCGCGCCGGCACGGATCGCCGGCCCCGACGCGCTGTTCGACTCGTCCCGGCTGGCCCACATCGCGCGCTGGTCCGTGGCTCTTCCGGCGCGCGATGAGATCGACGCACGGCTCGACGCCCAGCTCGATGCCTGCCTGGCCGCGCTCGCACAATGCGAGGACAGCAACGAAGCCCTGTATTTCCATCGCCTGACGCTGTTCCACGAGGATATGCACGACGAGGCCTTCGCCTGGCTGCGCGCAACGCTCGGCTACCCCGCGCCCGACGGGCTGGCTGCGCTGCCGCGGCTTGCCGTGGCGCCCGCCATCGGCGTGCCCGCCGCGCAGGCCCGCATCGGCTGGCCGGCGGCGCGCGGCGGCTTCACCTTCGACAACGAGGTCGGCGAACACCCAGTCGGCCTGGCCGGCTACGAGATCGACGCCACGCAGGTCTCGGCAGGCCACTACCTGCGCTTCGTGGAGTCCGGCGGCTATGACAATGCGACCTTCTGGCCGGGCGAAGCCGGACGGTGGCGCGCGACGCAGCCACGCGATCACCCCGCGCGCTGGCGCCGCGTGGCGCAGCAATGGGAGGCGCGCTGGTTCGACCGTTGGCTGCCCCTCGACCCCGAGCAGCCCATGATCCATCTCAGCGCCTGGGAAGCCGAAGCCTATGCGCGCTGGGCCGGTCGCCGCCTGCCCACGGCCGCCGAATGGGAGCATGCGGCCGCCACGCAGCCCGCCTTCGCCTGGGGCCGCAGCGTGTGGGAATGGACCGCCAGCACCTTCACGCCCTACCCCGGCTTCGCGCCGGGCCCGTATCGCGACTACTCGGCTCCCTGGTTCGGCGACCACCGGGAACTGCGTGGCGGCGCCTTCGCCACGCACGCGCGGCTGCACGGCCTGCACTATCGCAACTTCTTCCAGCCCGGCCGCAACGATGTGTTCGCCGGCTTCAGGACCGCGGCTCCTTAAACTGCGGATCTCTTCCCCTCGGCAACCCCCCATCATGAAACGACAGTTCCTCCAGACCGCCCTCTTCTGCCTGCTCGGCCTGGCCTCCGGCCTGCCGGTCCATGCGCAGACCGCCACCACGCTGCGCGTCTCGGCCATCCCCGACGAGGCGCCTACCGAGCTGCAGCGCAAGTTCAAGCCGCTGGGCGAGTACCTGAAGAAGGAGACCGGGCTCGACGTGCAGTTCACGCCGGTCACCGACTACGCGGCCGTGGTCGAGGGCCTGGCCGGCAACAAGATCGACCTGGCCTGGCTCGGGGGCTTTACCTTCGTGCAGGCCAGGCTGCGCACCAACGGCGCGGCCGTGCCGATCGTGCAGCGCGCCGAGGACGAGAAGTTCACCAGCAAGTTCATCGTGCCGGCCGACAGCAAGGCGAAGACGCTGACGGACCTGCGGGGCGCCACATTCGCCTTCGGCTCGCCCTCCTCGACCTCGGGCCACCTGATGCCGCGCCATGTCCTGCTGCAGGCCGGCATCAACCCCGAGAAGGACTTCAAGACCGTCGCTTTCTCGGGTGCGCACGATGCGACGGTGGCCTTCGTGGCCTCGGGCCGGGCCGAGGCCGGCGTACTGAACGCCTCGGTCATGGACAAGCTCGTCGAGTCAGCGAACCCCAACGCCGCCAAGGTGCGCGTGCTGGCGACCACCGCCCCCTACTACGACTACAACTGGACCGTGCGCCCGGGCCTCGACGCCGCGACCACGAAGAAGCTGACCGACGCCTTCCTCAAGCTGGACCCGGCGAATCCGGCGCACAAGGAAGTCCTGGAGCTGCAGCGCGCCTCGAAGTTCATTCCGACCCAGGCCTCGAACTACGACGGCATCGAGGCGGCGGCGCGCTCGGCCGGTCTCATCAAGTAGGCGGGCCGCGCCGTTGACCGCAAGAGCCGCGCTGGCGCTGGAGGATGTCGGCCTGGTCCATGCCAACGGCCAGCGCGCGCTGCACGCAGTGACGCTGCGGGTGGCGCCGGGTGCACGCGTGGCCATCATCGGCCCCTCGGGGGCCGGCAAGACGAGCCTGCTGCGCATCGCCGCCACCGCGCTGCGCGCCAGCGAAGGGCGCGTCGAGGTGCTGGGCGCGCGGCCCTGGCAGTTGCGCGCCCGGCCGCTGAAGGCGTTGCGCGCGCGCATCGGGCTGATCCACCAGGCGCCGCCGATCCCGCCGCGGCTGCGCGTGGTCACGGCGGTGCTGGCCGGGCGGCTCGGCGCCTGGTCGGGCGCGCACGCCCTGGCCTCGTTGCTGGTGCCGGCCGACATCGCCGGCGCGCAGGCCGTGCTGGCCCGGCTGGACCTGGCGGACCGGCTGTTCGACCGCTGCGACCGGCTCTCGGGCGGCCAGCTGCAGCGCGTGGGCATGGCCCGCGTGCTCTACCAGGCGCCCGAACTGCTGCTGGCCGACGAGCCGGTGTCTGCGCTCGACCCTGCGCTGGCCGACCTCGCGGTGGGCGAGCTGATTGCTCAGAGCCAGTCCAGCGGGGCGACCGTGGTCGCCTCCCTGCACGCGGTGGACCTGGCGCTGAAGTGGTTCGACCGCATCGTCGGGCTGCGTGCGGGCGTGGTGGTCTTCGATGCGCCGGCCGCCGCGGTCAGCCGCACGATGCTGCAGGAGCTCTATGCGACCGAGGGCGGCGCGCTGCCGACCCAGGCGCCGGACTTCGTGCTCGAAGAGCGTCGCGCGCCTGTGCTGCCGGTCGCCTGCCGATGAACGCGCTGCAGCACCCGCCGCCCTTGCGCGACCCACTCGCGCGCCACCGGCTGGGCGCGCTGCTGCTCGCGCTGGTGGTGCTGTGGCCGATGCTGGTGATCGCGGAGTTCAAGCCCCAGGCGCTGCTGGCGCCCGGCAGCCTGCGCGTGATGGGCGGCTTCCTGGCGGGCTTCCTGCCGCCCGTCCTGACCGCGGATTTTCTCGGCCTGCTGGCGCGCGCGACGCTGGAAACCCTTGCGATGGCAACCGCCGGCGTCGCACTCGCCTTCGTGCTCGCGGTGCCGCTGGCCTTCGTGGTGACGCGCTCGCTGTCGATCTCGCGCATCGGCCCCGGTCCCGGGCGCTGGCGCGGCGCGGCGATCCGGACGGCAGCGCGCGGCCTGCTCACCGTGCTGCGCGCGATCCCCGAACTGGTGTGGGCGCTGCTGCTGGTGCGGGCCTTCGGCCTGGGCCCGGCAGCGGGGGTGCTGGCGCTGGCGATCACCTATGGCGGCATGCTCGGCAAGGTCTACGCGGAGATCCTCGAATCGGGCGACACGCGGCCCGCGCGCGCATTGCTCGAGGCCGGCAGCGGGCGCATCGCAGCGCTCTTCTATGGCCTGCTGCCGGGCGCCGCGCAGGAGCTGGCTTCCTACACCGTCTACCGCTGGGAATGCGCGGTGCGCGCCTCCGTGGTGATGGGCTTCGTCGGCGCCGGCGGGCTGGGCCAGCTGATGGACCAGTCGATGAAGATGCTCAACGGCGGCGAGGCCTGCAGCATCCTGATCGTGTTCCTGCTGCTGGTGCTGATGGCCGATGCCTTGAGCGCGGCGCTGCGGAAGTGGCTGGCATGAGCCGCACGGCCGCTCCGAAGGCGAAGGTACTCCAGTGAATTCGATGCGCCCCACGGCCACCGAACGCGCCCGCGCCGCCGGACCCTGCCTTGGCTGCATCCTGGCCACGGGTGCGATCCTGGTCGCGGTGATCGCCAGCTTCCTCTACCTCGGCATCGACTTCCGCGCGCTGGTGGCACGCGAGTCGCTGGCCTCGATGGCGAAGTTCGTGGCCGAGTTCTTTCCGCCCGACCTGTCGCCGGCGTTCCTTACCAGGACCGCCTGGGGCGCACTGCAGACGCTGGCGGTTTCGGCCGTCGGCACGCTGCTCGCAATGCTGGGCGGCGCCGCGTTGGCACTGCCCGCCTCGGGCCGCTTCGGTCCGGCGCTGCGCCAGGCCTCGCGCTTCGTACTGAACCTCCTGCGCAGCGTGCCCGAGCTGGTGTGGGCCGCGCTGATGGTGCTGGCGGCAGGGCTCGGGCCCTTCGCCGGGGTGCTGGCGCTGGCACTGCACACCACCGGCGTGTTCGGCCGCCTGTTCGGCGAGACGCTCGAGAACGTGCCGCCCACGCCCGAGCGCGCGCTGCGCGACGCCGGCAGCGGCGCAGTTGCGGCCTTCGCCTACGGCAGCTTGCCGCTCGCATGGCCCCAATGGCTGGCCTATGCGCTGTACCGTTGGGAGATGAACATCCGCATGGCCGCCGTGCTCGGCTTCGTCGGCGCCGGCGGGCTCGGGCAGATGCTGTACTTTCATCTCTCGCTGTTCCAGCAGGCGCAGTCGGCGACGGTGATCGGCGCCATGTTCGTGCTGGTCTTCGTCGTGGACACTGCGAGCGGCCGGCTTCGGCGCGGGCTGGCACCCGCGCACGCCTGAGAAGAACCTCCCGGAGATTCGCCCATGAGCACCTTCACCACGGTCGAACTGATCGGCGCTCCCACCGACATCGGCGCCAGCGTACGCGGCGCCGGCATGGGGCCGGATGCGCTGCGGGTGGCGGACATCGCCGGCACCCTTTCGCGCCTGGGCTACGAGATCGTGGACCGGGGCAACCTGGCCGGGCCCGCGACCCCCTGGGCCGACCCGGCCAACGGGCTGCGGCACCTGGACGAAGTGGTGAGCTGGAACCGCGCGGTCTACGATGCCGTCGACCGCGCCCTTGGCGCCGGCCACCTGCCGCTGCTGATGGGCGGCGACCACTGCCTCGCGATCGGCTCGGTCAGCGCCATCGCCTGGCATGCGCGCCGGCGCGGCAAGAAGCTGCGCGTGCTGTGGCTGGATGCGCATTCCGACGTCAACACCGAGCGCACCAGCCCCAGCGGCAACATCCACGGCATGCCGGTCGCCTGCCTGCTCGGCCACGGGCCGCAGGCGCTGAGCGGCTGGAGCGGCGAGGCCGCGGCGCTGGAGCACGATTCGATCCGCTTCATCGGTATCCGCAGCGTCGACGCGGAGGAGAAGGCGGCAATCCGCGCGCTCAGCCTGAACGTCTTCGACATGCGCCACATCGACGAACACGGCATGCGCACCACCATGACAGAGGCGCTGCAGGACATCGACGAGGAGACCCACCTGCACGTGAGCTTCGACCTCGACTGCCTGGACCCCGACTACGCGCCAGGGGTGGGCACCGGCGTGCGCGGCGGCCCGACCTGGCGCGAGATGCAGCTGTGCATGGAGATGATTGCCGACACCGGACGGCTCGCCTCGCTCGACGTCACCGAGCTCAATCCCGCTCTGGATGTGCGCAACCGCACGGCGGAAGTGGCGGTGGAGCTGATCGAGAGCCTGTTCGGCAAGTCGACGCTGGTGCGCTGAAGCGTGTCGTCAGACGAGGCGCGCGAACACGCTGGGGAACACGCGCACCGAGAGGCCCAGGCTGCGCCGCACGGCCACGTCCTCCAGCCTCGCCCACTCGGTGGACGAGACCAGTGGCTGGCCGGTCTCCGGCAGCGTGCCGGCATTGCTTTCTTCCAGGGAGCGGGCCCACTCTTCAAAAGTGCGCTTTTGATGGCTGGAGGACATCAAGGGGAATCTCCATCGACAAAAACAAGATGGGCGAAGCGTACCGGCCACCCTTGCGGAACGGCAGTGAATAAATTCACCGAAGAAAACAAAACACTGCGCGTGACAACTCGCTCTCGCGCAAGCTTAGAACCTTTGGTTTCTTTTTACTGGTTGATGAGGTTGAGGATGTTGCCGTCGGGGTCCTTGAACCACGCGACCTTCATCTCGCCCATGACGTGAATGTCGCCTTCGAGCCGCGTCTCAGGCATGTCGTAGCGCTCGAAGCGCACGCCCTTGGCCTTGAGCGCGCTGACCAGTGCCTCGATCTCGTCGCCGACGGCCCAGGTGACCGCGGTCGCCTGATTGGTGCCGGCGTACTGCGAGCGGTAGACGTTGAGCGTCGAGACACCGCTCTGGAAGACGATCAAGTCATCGCCCTCGGCCTCGACCGGCACGAGCCCCAATATCTCCTCGTAGAACTGCTTCGCCCGGTCGAGGTCCTTGACCGCGAGGTTCGCGACCGCTTCCTTGTTTCCCAGCATGGCCTTGCTCCTTCAGAGAGGGTTGACGTCGAAACCAGTCGGAACACCGTCGCACAGCAGCCGCGTGAAATCAATCGGCGGAAGCGACGTGCAGGCCGACACCGTAAAACGCGCCGAACCGTGAACTTTTCAGCGGCGAGAATTAATCACATCGTCTTACATTCTTAAGTACTCATTTGAAGCATTTGACCGAGGAGCGAGAACAATGGATGTGAGAAAGATCGGGTTGCTGGTGGAACAACCCTTCGATGGTTCCTATTACTGGGTGATCCACGAGGACGTGCGCCACGACGGCCGCTTCGAGGCGATGCAGCGCGCCGAGCGCCCCTTCGCGACCTATGCCGCCGCGCTCGCGCAGGGCTACGGCGTGATGCAGCGCCTCTGCGGCCTGACCGGCCTGCCGGCCTGCGCGGCGCGTTCGGTCTCGATCTGATCCTGATCGTCAGCCCCGCGAGGGCGACAGCGGTACCGGACGCAGCGGCGAATCGGTGCTCGGCGCCGGCATCGCGGGCGGTGCGACCGGGGTGCTCTGCACCGCCTCGGGCACGAGGAAGCGGTCGATCAGGGCGAAGAAGCGATCGTAGAAGCGCTCGTCGGTCAGCGTCTCGCTGGCCACCTTGACCAGCGCGTCATCGCTCGATGAAAAAGGCAGCGACAGCGAGCCCAGCGCGCCGACGCCCACGCTGGCCGAGTTGTTGACCTTCTTGAGGCTGTAGCGGTCCTGCAGCGCGCTGGCGAAGGCGATGGTGCTCGCGCCGCCGCTGTCGCGCGCGCAGACCACGCGCAGTTCGACCTCCACATGGACCTCGCTGGCAGGCTGGAAGCTCTTGCGGCCTGCCACCAGGTCGGCGTTGGCAGCCGTCACGAGATAGCCCTGGCTCAGCAGCGCGCGCCGCGCGGCCTCGCAGGTCTGGGCCTGGGGCGCGCGAAAGCTGCGCGTATGGGTGGTGGTCGAATCGAATTCCTCGGGGTCGTAGGAGACCTGCCGGGGGGAAGTGATGCCGCAGCCCGCGAGAACGAGCGTGAACAGCAGCGCAAGGGCTGCGTGCGGGAAGGGAGGGCGCATGAGAAGGAAGCCAGTGCCGGGATGCGGAATGCTACCGGCTGCAGCCACGATTGGACGCCGCCGCACCCCCGGTGTTCCCCGGCCTCGATCCCGGATGCGAATCAGCCTCTCAGGCGCTCAGGGATACAGGCCGCGCTCCTGCCGCGCCATCAGAATGCGCTCGCAGGCCACGGCGAAAGTCGCTGTACGCAACGTGATCCGGTGCCTGTCGGCGGTGTCCCAGATCTGGTTGAGCGCGTTCATCATGATGCGGTCCAGCCGCTGGTTGATCTCGTCCTCGTCCCAGAAGAAGGACGAGAAGTCCTGCACCCACTCGAAGTAGCTGACCGTCACGCCGCCGGCGTTGCAGATCACGTCGGGCACGACCAGCACGCCGCGCTCGGCCAGGATGTCGTCGGCGGTGGGCACGGTCGGACCGTTGGCGCCTTCGAGCACGAGCCTGGCCTGGGTCTTCTGCGCGCGTTCGGCGGTCAGCTGGCCTTCGAGTGCCGCAGGGATGAGGATGTCGCAGGCCACGTTCCAGAAGGATTCGTTGGCGATCACGTCGCCGCCCTTGAAGCCGACCACCCCTTCGGTGCGCGCCAGCGGCAGCAGCGTCTTGAGGTCGAGCCCGTTGGCGTTGACGATGGTGCCGGTGTGGTCCTGCACCGCGACGATCTTCGCGCCGGCCTCGGCGAAGAGTTCCGCCGCCACCGAACCGACGTTGCCGAAGCCCTGCACCGCGACGCGCGCGCCGCGCAGGTCCAGGCCCAGCCGGCGCGCCGCCTCGCGGCCGGTGACGAACACGCCGCGGCCGGTCGCCTTCACCCGGCCGAGCGAGCCGCCCAGGTGCAGCGGCTTGCCGGTGACGACGCCCGTGGCGGTGCCGCCGACGTTCATCGAGTAGGTGTCCATCATCCAGGCCATCACCTGGGCGTTGGTGTTGACGTCGGGCGCGGGGATGTCCTGCTGCGGGCCGATGATGATGCCGATCTCGCTGGTGTAGCGGCGCGTCACCCGCTCGAGTTCCTTGTGCGTGAGCTTCTTCGGGTCGACGCGGATGCCGCCCTTGGCGCCGCCGTAGGGCAGGTTCACTGCAGCGGTCTTCACCGTCATCCATGCCGACAGGGCCATCACCTCTTCCAGCGTCACGTCGGGGTGGAAGCGCACACCGCCCTTGCCCGGGCCGCGCGACATGTTGTGCTGCACGCGGTAGCCTTCGAAGTGGGCGATGCTGCCGTCGTCCATCTCGATCGGCACGTCGACGATCAGCGCGCGCTTGGGGCGCTTGAGCGTCTCCACCCAGCGGGACAGCTCGCCCAGGTAGGGCACCACGCGGTCCACCTGCGAAAGGTAGGTGCCCCAGGGGCTGTTGGGGGTCGGTTGGACGTAGGACAGATCGGCACTCATGGCATTCAAGGCGTTGTTGCGAAGCCGTGCACGATAGTCGCGCCCCCGGCCCTGCGCCATGGTCTATGCGCGATGCGTTGCGCCTTATGCGCTTGCGGCAAGCAGCGCCGCGTTGCCGCCGGCGGCGGTGGTGTTGATGGTGAGCGTTTGCTCGGCGCAGAAGCGCGGCAGGTAGTGGGGTCCGCCGGCCTTCGGGCCGGTGCCGCTGAGGCCTTCGCCGCCGAAGGGCTGCACGCCGACCACCGCGCCGATGATGTTGCGGTTGACGTACACGTTGCCCACGTGGGCGCGCGCGGCCAGCGCCTGTGCGCGGCTGTCGATGCGCGTCTGGATGCCCAGCGTGAGGCCGAAGCCGAGCGCGTTGATGCGGTCGATCACCGCCTGCGGCTCGCCCGACCAGCGCACCACATGCAGCACGGGACCGAAGATCTCGCATTGCACGCGCTCGATCGAAGGCAGCTCGTAGGCATGCGGCGCGATCAGATGGGGAATGGCATCTGCCGGGGCGCTGCCGGCCACCAGCACGCGGGCTTCCGAATCCAGGCGTTCCAGGTGCCGCCGGATGCCCTCGAAGGCCTCGCGGTCGATCACCGGACCGACATCGGTCGAGAGCAGGGCCGGGTCGCCGGCGACCAGCTCGGCTGCCGCGCCCTGGAGCATGCGGATCACCTCATCGGCGATGCTGTCGTGCAGGATCAGCAGGCGCAGCGCCGAGCAGCGCTGCCCGGCCGATCGGAAGGCACTCTGGACCACGGCATCGACCACCTGCTCCGGCAGCGCGCTGGAATCGACCAGCATCGCGTTGATGCCGCCGGTCTCGGCAATCAGCGGGACGATCGGCCCGTCCTTGCCGGCCAGCGCGCGGTGGATGGTCTTCGCGACCTGGGTCGAGCCGGTGAACACCACGCCCGCGACGCCCGGGGTCGCCACCAGCGCGGCACCGACGGTCTCGCCCGGGCCGCGCAGCAACTGCAGCGCATCGGCGGGCACGCCGGCCGCGTGCAGCAGGCGGACGGCTTCCGAAGCGACGGCGGGGGTCTGCTCGGCCGGCTTGGCCAGCACCGTGTTGCCGGTCGCGAGCGCTGCCGCCACCTGGCCCGCGAAGATCGCGAGCGGGAAGTTCCAGGGGCTGATGCAGACCCAGGGGCCGCGTCCGGTCAGGCGCAGCTCGTTGCTCTCGCCGGTGGGCCCGGGCAACGTCACCGGCTGCATCACGCGCTCGGCCTCGTCGGCGTAGTAGCGCAGGAAGTCGACGGCCTCGCGCACCTCGGCCACCGCGTCGCCCCAGGTCTTGAAGGCTTCCTTGACCAGCAGCGCGCAAAAGCGCGGCAGCTGTGCCTGCAGCGTGTCGGCCGCGCGGCGCAGGATGGCGGCGCGCTGCGCGACCGGCGCCTTGCGCCAGGCGGGGTAGCTGGCCGTCGATTTCGCCACGGCCTGGGCCGCCTGCGCGGGATCGAATTCGGCGACCGCGGGCACGACGCAATCGGCATGGGCTGCCAACAGGGGCGCGCGCATCGAGGCATCGGCCAGGTCGAGGCCTCGGCTGTTGCGCCGCGCCGGCGGCGGGCCGTAGAGGTCGGCGGGCAGGGGCAGAACGGCGCGGCTGTCCAGCCACAGGGGCGAAACCAGCAGCTCGTCCAGGCCGATGCTTTCGTCGCCCAGTTGGTTGACGAAGGAGGAATTGGCACCGTTCTCCAGCAGCCGGCGTACCAGGTAGGCCAGGAGGTCCTTGTGGCGCCCCACCGGGGCGTAGATGCGCACCGGCGCGCCCGTTCGCTTCATCACCTCGCGGTAGATGCCCTCGCCCATCCCATGGAGCCGCTGAAGCTCGAAGGGCGTGCCCCCGGCCATCTGGACAATGGCCGCGATGGTGCCCGCGTTGTGCGTCGCGAATTGCGGATAGATCGCGTCGGGCGCGGCGAGCAGCGCGCGGGCGCAGGCGAGATAGCTGATGTCGCTGTGGTGCTTGTGCGTGAACACCGGGTAGTGCGGCAAGCCCATCTCCTGGGCACGCTTGATCTCGGCATCCCAGTAGGCGCCCTTCACCAGGCGGCACATCAGGCGCAGCTCGTAGCGCCGCGCGAGGACGACCAGGTGCTCGACCAGCTCGAGCGAGCGCGTCTGGTAGGCCTGTATCGCGAGGCCGAAGCCGCCCCATTGCGGCCGTTCGGCCGCCACCCGTGCGGCCAGCGCCTCGAAGACCTCCAGCGAGAGCTCGAGCCGGTCGACCTCCTCCGCGTCGATGGTGAGGTTGAGGCGCGCGTCGGCGGCAAGCTCGCAAAGCTGCCACACGCGCGGCACCAGCTCGCGCAACACGCGCTCGCGCTGCGCGTCCTCGTAGCGCGGATGGAGGGCGCTGAGCTTGATGGAAATGCCGTCGTTGTGCTCGGGCGCGCCCTCGCGGTCGGCGCGCGCGGCGATCGAGCGGATGGCGCTGTCGTAGCTGTCGAGGTAGCGCCGCGCATCGGCCTCGGTGCGCGCGCCTTCGCCCAGCATGTCGTAGCTGAAGCGCAGGGCCTGGTGTTTCTGGTGCGCCGAGCGTGCCTCGCCCATCGCCTCCTCGATGGTCTGGCCCAGCACGAACTGGCGGCCCAGCAGCTGCACCGCGCGCAAGCTGGCGGCCACGACGGTACGCGCGCCGACACGGGCCATCAGGCCGGGCTCGGCGCCGGTCTCGCCGGGCGTGGGCAGGAACTTCTTCGACAGCGCGATGGCAGAGCCGGACAGGCGCGCCAGGGTGGAGTCGGCAGCGCCCTCGAAGTCGGCGCGGCCCAACTGGTCGGCGGTCAGCGCGATGGCGGTCTCGGCATCGGGCACGCGCAGCAGCGCCTCGGCCAGGCGCATCAGCGCGAGGCCTTCGGCACTGGAGATCGGGTACTCGCGCAGGAGGCTTTCCATTGCCCAGAAATGCGGCGGATGCTCGCGCACGGCCCGCACCCACGGCGCCGCCGAGGAGGCTGCCGAAGGCCAGTCGAGCGCGCCTTTCAATGAAGCCAGGCATCGGGAAACGATCTCGGCTTCGGGCCGGTAGGGGGTGGGCAGGCGCATGGCGAAGACTCCGGTGGGCGATTTCGCAGATCGTCCGCCTTTTCCCGCCGAGTTATTCACTAAAAATTGGCCTTCGACTGGATAATTCGCCAAGCATGAACGCCGAGGCAATCAACCTGGACCGCATCGACCTCAAACTCCTGAAGATTCTTCAGGAGGACGGGCGCATCTCCAACCTGAAGCTGGCCGAGGCGGTGTCGCTCTCGCCCACCGCCGTGCTGGCACGCGTGCAGCGGCTCACGCGCGAGGGCTTCATCCAGGGCTACGAAGCGCGGCTGGACCCGCACAAGCTGGGCCGCGGCTTCACGGTCTTCGTCGAGGTGCTGCTGGACCGCACCACGGCCAATGTCTTTGACCAGTTCAAGGCCGCGGTGCAGGTGCGCGACGAGATCATGGAATGCCACATGGTGGCCGGCGGGTTCGACTACCTGCTCAAGACCCGCATGGCCGACATGGCGGCCTACCGCGAGTTCGCCGGCACGGTGCTGTGGCAGTTGCCGGGGGTGCGGGAGACGCGGACGTATGCCGTGATGGAAGAGGTCAAGAACAGCGCACGCATTCCGCTGGGCGCTTGAGCGCCGCTCAGCGCGCGCCGAAGATCGCGGTGCCGATGCGCACCAGGGTGCTGCCGGCGGCGATTGCCGCCTCGAGATCCGCCGACATGCCAAGCGACAGGGTGTCGACCTCGAGGCCTGCGCCGCGCATCTCCTCGAAGACGGCCGCGGCGCGCAGGAACAGCGCCCGCTGCGCTTCGTAATCCGGTGTCGGCTCGGGGATCGCCATCAGCCCACGCAGGCGCAAACGTGGCAAGGCCGCAACAGCACGCGCCAATTCGAGCGCATCTTCCGGGGCGACACCGGACTTGTTGGCGCCCGCATCGACATTGACCTGAAGGCAGACCTGCAGCGGCGGCAGCTCCGCCGGCCGCTGCT
>NZ_LMTS01000027.1:97166-100941 GCF_001541225.1 Variovorax sp. WDL1
CCGGCCGCGTCTTGTTGCTCTGCAGAGGGCCGATGCAGTGCCATTCGAGCTCGGCGCGCAGGTCGGACAAGGCCTCGATCTTCGCCACGCCCTCTTGCACGTAGTTCTCGCCGAAGGCAATCTGGCCGGCGGTGCGAGCCTCGCGCACCGCCTCGGCGGGGAAGGTCTTGGACACCGCAAGCAAGCGCACGCTCGCCGGATCGCGGCCGGCCGCCGTGCATGCGGTCACGATCCGGGCCCGAACTTGCTGGAGCTTGTCACCAATCATCGTCATAATCGCCAAACGTATCAAAACGTCACCGAGGAGCTTCGTGGACATCACCCAACTGCTGGCCTTCAGCGTGAAGAACAAGGCCTCGGACTTGCATCTGTCATCCGGCCTGCCACCCATGATCCGCGTGCACGGCGACGTGCGGCGCATCAACGTCGACGCGCTCGACCACAAGGCCGTGCACGCCATGGTGTACGACATCATGAGCGACACGCACCGCAAGCACTACGAAGAATTCCTCGAGGTCGACTTCTCCTTCGAGATCGACGGCCTCGCGCGCTTCCGCGTGAACGCCTTCAACCAGGCCCGCGGCGCGGCCGCGGTGTTCCGCACCATTCCCTCGAAGATCCTCACACTGGAGCAGCTCAACGCGCCCAGGATTTTCGGTGAACTCGCGCTCAAGCCCCGTGGCCTGGTGCTGGTGACCGGCCCGACGGGCTCGGGCAAGTCCACCACGCTGGCCGCGATGATCAACTACCTCAACGAGACCGAATACGGCCACATCCTGACGGTGGAGGACCCGATCGAGTTCGTGCACGAGTCGAAGAAGTGCCTGATCAACCAACGCGAGGTCGGGCCGATGACGCTGTCCTTCGCCAACGCCCTGCGCTCGGCGCTGCGCGAGGACCCCGACGCGATCCTGGTCGGCGAAATGCGCGACCTGGAAACGATCCGCCTGGCGATGACTGCCGCCGAGACAGGCCACCTGGTGTTCGGCACCCTGCACACCTCCTCGGCCGCCAAGACGATCGACCGGATCATCGACGTGTTCCCGGGCGAGGAGAAGGAAATGATCCGCGCCATGCTCTCGGAGTCGCTGCAGGCCGTGGTCTCGCAGACCCTGTGCAAGACCAAGGACGGCCAGGGACGGGTGGCGGCGCACGAGATCATGCTGGGCACCTCCGCCATCCGCAACCTGATCCGCGAGGGCAAGGTGGCGCAGATGTACTCCTCGATCCAGACCGGCAGCGGCCAGGGCATGCAGACGCTGGACCAGTGCCTGACGGACCTCGTGCGGCGCAATGTCATCTCCGCGGCAGAAGCCCGCGGCAAGGCCAAGATCCCCGAGAATTTCCCCGGCTGAATATGGCTCACCCCCAGGTTGGCTCACTTCGTGTAGCCGCCCACCCCCTACCGGGGGCAACACCAGCGGCCCGGCAAAGCCGGTTCCGCGGTGGGGATGTTGCTCGCCCCCAGGTTGGCTCACTTCGTGTAGCCGCCCACCCCCTCCCGGGGGCAACACCGGCGGCCCGGCAAAGCCGGTTCCGCGGTGTTCCCCGAATGGGGATAACCTTGAATGCCGCGCTCGTTCAGCGACGCCGGCCAAATTGACCTAGGAGTCGTCAGATGGAACGCGATCAAGCCAGCCAGTTCATCAACGAACTG
This sequence comes from Variovorax sp. WDL1, assembly GCF_001541225.1. GTDB lineage: Bacteria > Pseudomonadota > Gammaproteobacteria > Burkholderiales > Burkholderiaceae_C > Variovorax. Next base: position 98,824 of record NZ_LMTS01000027.1, read on the forward strand.
CTCAAGCTCATGGTGAGCCGCAACGGCAGCGACCTGTTCATCACCGCCGACTTCCCGCCCGCGATCAAGATCGATGGGAAGGTCACCAAGGTGTCGCAGCAGGCCTTGGGCTCGCAGCACACGCTGGCGCTCACGCGCTCGATCATGAACGACCGCCAGACGGCGGAGTTCGAGCGCACCAAGGAGTGCAACTTCGCGATCTCGCCGACCGGCATCGGCCGCTTCCGCGTCAACGCCTTCGTGCAGCAGGGCAAGGTCGGCATGGTGCTGCGGACCATCCCGGCCAAGCTTCCCACCATCGACGGGCTGGGCATGCCGCAGGTGCTGAAGGACGTGACGATGACCAAGCGCGGCCTGTGCATCCTGGTGGGCGCCACCGGCTCGGGCAAGTCGACCACGCTGGCCGCGATGATCGACTGGCGCAACGAGAATTCCTTCGGCCACATCGTGACGGTGGAAGACCCGGTGGAGTTCGTGCACCCGCACAAGAACTGCGTGGTGACGCAGCGCGAGGTGGGCATCGACACCGACAGCTGGGAGGCCGCGCTCAAGAACACGCTGCGCCAGGCGCCCGACGTGATCCTGATGGGCGAGATCCGCGACCGCGAAACCATGGAACATGCGGTGGCCTTCGCCGAGACCGGCCACCTGTGCATGGCCACCCTGCACGCCAACAGCGCCAACCAGGCACTGGACCGGATCATCAACTTCTTCCCCGAGGAGCGCCGCCCCCAGCTGCTGATGGACCTGTCGCTCAACCTGCGCTCGCTGATCTCGCAGCGCCTGATCCCGACCGAGGACGGCCGCGGCCGCATCGCCGCGGTGGAGATCCTGCTGAACACGCCGCTGATCACCGACCTGATCTACAAGGGCGAGGTGGGCGAGATCAAGGAGGTCATGAAGAAGAGCCGCAACCTCGGCATGCAGACCTTCGACCAGGCGCTGTTCGACCTGTTCGAGACCAACATGATTTCCTTCGAGGACGCACTGCGCAACGCCGACTCGGCCAACGACCTGCGGCTGCAGATCAAGCTCAACAGCCAGCGCGCGCGCACGACCGATCTGTCGGCCGGGACAGAGCACTTCGCGATTGTCTGATCGCGAGAAGCGGCAAGGGCGATAAGCTCGCCCTCATGAGCAGCCTCAACCCCAGAACCTACGACCCCCTCCCGGCGCACAAGACCGCCTTCCTCGGCCTCGGCGTGATGGGCTACCCCATGGCCGGGCACCTCGCCCTGGCCGGCCACGATGTCGCGGTCTACAACCGCACCGCCGCGAAATCCGCCGCCTGGCAAGAGGAGTTCGCCGCACAGGCCAAGAGCAGCCTGCGCCACGCCCCCACCCCGCGCGAAGCCGCAGCCGGCGCCGACATCGTGTTCTGCTGCGTCGGCAACGACGATGACCTCCGCTCGGTGGTGCTGGGCGCGGACGGCGCCCTTGCAGGCATGGCCAAGGGCGCGGTCTTCGTCGACCACACCACCGCCTCGGCCGACGTGGCGCGCGAGCTGTCGAAGGCGGCGCTGGAACGCGGCGTGCAGTTCATCGATGCCCCCGTCTCCGGCGGCCAGGCCGGCGCGCAGAACGGCGCGCTGACGGTGATGTGCGGCGGCGACGCCACGGCTTTCGAGCGCGTGAAGCCGGTGATCGCCGCATTCGCGCGCGCCGTCACGCGGCTCGGCGACAGCGGCTCGGGCCAGCTCGCGAAGATGGTCAACCAGATCGCGATCGCGGGCCTGGTGCAGGGCCTGTCGGAGGCCATTGCCTTCGGCCAGCGCGCCGGGCTCGACATGAACGAGGTTCTGGCCGTCATCGGCAAGGGCGCCGCGCAGAGCTGGCAGATGGACAACCGCGGCAAGACCATGATCGAGGGCAAGTTCGAATTCGGCTTCGCCGTCGACTGGATGCGCAAGGACCTTGGCCTCGTGCTCGACGAGGCCAAGCGCAACGGCGCGCGGCTGCCGGTGACCGCGCTGGTGGACCAGTTCTATGCCGACGTGCAGCAGGCCGGCGGGCGGCGCTGGGATACGTCGAGCCTGATCACCCGGTTGAAATAAGCTCTCCCCCAGGTTGGCTCACTCCGTGTAGCCGCCCACCCCCTACCGGGGGCAACACCAGCGG
>NZ_LMTS01000027.1:101107-101272 GCF_001541225.1 Variovorax sp. WDL1
CCGTGTAGCCGCCCACCCCCCTACCGGGGGCAACACCAGCGGCCCGGCAAAGCCGGTTCCGCGGTGTTCCTGGAATTCCACTATCTGACGGGGGTGGCGATCGCGCCGCCCGGCGGCTGGGAAGAGCCGGCGGGAGGCAGCGGCTCCATCGGTGGCAGCGGCACG
>NZ_LMTS01000027.1:101306-138966 GCF_001541225.1 Variovorax sp. WDL1
GCGAGCCTGACGCCGCACCGCTGCCGCCCTGCTGCGGCTGGCCGGCCAGCTCTGCCTCGCTGACGATCTCGACCACGCGCACCACCTTCTCGACGCCCGAGACGCCGCGCGCGATGTCGGTGGCGCGATCGGTCTCGCGCCGCGTGGCCAGGCCCATGAGGTAGACCGTGCCGCGGTCCACCACGACCTTGAAGGAGTTGGCGAAGACGTCCTTGGCGTCGAGCAGCGAAGCCTTGATCTTGCCTGTGATCAGCGTGTCGTTGGAACGCTGCTGGAAGGTGCTCGGCGCGCCGATCGTCAGCTCGTTGACCACCGAGCGCACGTTGTCGACGCGGCGCACCACGTCCTCGACGCGGCGGCGGTCGGCCTCGTTGCCCACAGCGCCGGTCAGCAGCACCTGGCGGTTGAAGCTCGTCACGCTGACATACATCTGGTCGTTCGCGATCTCGCGCACCCGCGCGCTCGCGCGCAGCTCGATGCCCTGGTCGTCGAGCTGCGCGCCCGAGCTGCGGCGGTCGGTCGCCACCATGCCCGCGCCCACCACCGCCGCGCCGCCGACCACCAGCGGCACGCAGGCGGAAAGGCCGGCAGCCAGCGCAGCGCCCGCGGTCAAGGCCAACGCGAGGCGCTGGAGGGATGTTGTCGTCATATGGAACCTTCCTGTTCTCCGAGTAACTGGGCATCCACGCCGTCGCACAGGCAGTGCAGCACGAGCAGGTGGACTTCGTGGATGCGCGCCGCGCGCTCGTGCGGCACGCAGATCTGGACATCGGTTTCGCGCAAGGCCCGCGCGACGGCGCCCCCGGGATTGCTGCTGGCGCCGCCGCCCGAGGCGTTGCCCAGCAGGGCCACCACGGTCATGTCGCGCGCGTGCGCCGCCTCGAGCGCGGCCAGAACGGCGGCCGACTGGCCGCTGGCGCTCAGGGCCAACAGCACGTCGCCGCCCTGCCCGAGCGCGCGCACCTGGCGCGCGAAGCGGTCCGGGTCGCCGGCCTCGGAGGTATCGGCTGCGGGGTCGATGGCATCGAACGGCAGCGCGATGGCGCCGAGCCCGGGGCGATCGCGTTCGAAGCGGCCGACGAACTGGGCGGCGAACTGCACCGCCAGGAGGCCGGAGACACCCGCGCCGCACGCCAGGATCTTGCCGCCGCTGGTCATGCAGGCAAGCAGGGCCTGCATGGCCTGGGAGATCGGTTTGCCGAGAAGCGGGCCGGCCTGGTACTTGAGGTCCGCGCTGTCGATGAAGTGCTGCTGGATCCGTTGCTCGAGCATGGGGCGGGATGATAACTGCGGGCCGCGCAACAAAAGGTTATTGCCCCGCTGGAGTGGCGGCGGGCGGCCAGGGTTCTCCACTTCGGAAGAACATCAGTCGGCATCGAAGGCGGCGCAGATCCATTCGATGCGCGCCTCCACCAGCACCACATCGAAGCGGCAGGGCGGCAGCGTGCGCAAGCGGCTCAGGTAGTGCCGCGCCGCGAAGACGATGCGCCGCCGCTTCACGCCGGTGATGCTGGAGGCCGCGCCGCCATGGCTCGCATCGGCGCGATGGCGCACTTCGACGAAGACCAGCGTGCCGTCGCGCGGATCGCGCATGATCAGGTCGATCTCGCCGCCACCGCGGCCCGGGGTTCGATAATTGCGCGCGACCAGCACGAGGCCGGCCGACTGCAGATGCGCGAGCGCGGCCGCCTCGGCTGCATCCCCGCGCTGCTTGGTGGTGGCCTCGGCCACCTTCTTGTCCTGGAGAAACACGTCTTGAGCTCCCTCGCCCCCGCCTCCTTCGGCGCAGCCCTGCCGGCCGCGCGCGATGCCGCGGGCGCGCAGCATTATCCCGAAGGCGTGCTATACGTGGTCGCCACGCCGATCGGCAACCTGGCGGACATCACCCTGCGCGCCCTGCACGTGCTGCAGCTGGTCGATGCCGTGGCCTGCGAGGACACGCGTCACACGCAGGCCCTGCTGCGCGCCTACGGCATCGAGCGGCCCGCCGCCGGGCTGCTGGCGCTTCACCAGCACAACGAGGCCGAGGCGGCGCAGGCCGTGATCGCACGCCTTGCGGCCGGCGAGCGCATCGCCTATGTCAGCGATGCCGGAACGCCCGGCGTCAGCGACCCCGGGGCGCGCCTGGCCAGTGCAGTGCGCGCTGCGGGCCTGCGCGTGCTGCCGCTGCCGGGCGCGAGCAGCGTGACCACGCTGGTGTCGGCCGCAGGGCTGGTCGCGGACGGCGATGCCGGGAGTGCCTTCGTCTTCGCCGGCTTCCTGCCCGCCAAGCCCGGCGAGCGCGATGCCGCCGTGCAGGCGCTCGCTGCCGAGCCGCGCAGCGTGGTGCTGCTGGAGGCGCCCCATCGCATCGAGGCGCTGGCGCGTTCCCTGGCCGTGCTGGGCGAGCGGCGCGTGACGGTGGGGCGTGAGCTCACCAAGCAGTTCGAGGAGATCGCCACCTTGCCCGCCGCCGAGCTGCCCGCCTGGCTCGCGGCCAGCCGCGACCGCACGCGCGGCGAGTTCGCGCTCGCGCTGCATCCTGCGCCGGCGGCGGCGGACGACGACGCCGAAGCCCGGCGCGTCCTGCAACTGCTCCTTGCCGAGCTGCCGCTCAAGAGCGCAGTGCGCCTGGCGGCCGAGATCAGCGGCGCGCCGCGCAACGCGCTCTATGACCTGGCGCTGCGCCTGCGCGAGGAGCCCAGCGACTGAAAGCCGGCATCTGGTCTGCCTTCAGCGGCCGCGCTGTCCGATCAGCCGTCGAGCTCGGGGTAGTGCCTGAAGATGCCTTCCTCGTTGAACGGAATGCGCCGCGGGCTCTGCAGGTAGTCGTGCACCTGCTGCCGGCGGCCGATGTTGGCATGCAGCTTCACCACGGCAGGCGTGCGGGCCAGGGCACGAGCCGTCGCCTTCGGGAAGGCATAGCGCAGGCCCGCCACCAGCTGGAACAGCGAGAGGTCGGCATAGGTCAGGCTATTGCCCACGAGGTGCAGGTCGCCCGCCGGGTTGCGTTGGAGCACGCGCTCGAACCAGTCGAGGAACTTCGGGATCCGCTCCTCGCGGAAGCACCTGGCGCGCGCCTGCGCGGCCTCGCGCTGCTCCTCGTAGTAGGCGCCGGTGGAGATCGGGTGGTGCGTGTCGTGCGCCTCCGCCACCACGTCGGCAATGGTGAGCTGCAGCTGGTGCGTCCAGAGCGCATCGCGCTCGCCGGTGCCGGCCAGGCCCAGGCGCGGGCCCAGGTACAGGAGGATCGCTGCCGTCTGGCCGACCACGATGTCACCGTCGACCAGGAAAGGCGGCGCGAAGGAAGCGCGCGGATTGTCCGGATCGCCGAGCCGCCGCCCCAGCGCCGCCTCGCCCCCGCCCCGGCCCGTCGGCTCGCGCGCCACGTCTACATACTCGGCGCCGGCCGCCTCGAGTGCGAGCCGCACGAATTCGCCGCGGCCCTGGATGCTGGGCCAGTAGTGGAGCTGGTAGGTCACGTCGAGTCCTTTCGCGTGCATGCTATCGCGCAACCCCGATCATCGACAACGCCGAACCCACGAGGCCTGTCCCGGGAGGACTTCTAGGCCCTGCGGTTCTTCAGCACGACGAGCCTGGAGAGGCCGAGCAGATTGACCGACTCGATGCTGACCACTTGCCAATCGTGGGAGAGGATCTGCTCCTCGTAGCGGAAGTCGGAACGAAAGCCGATGTGCTCCGCAGCAGAACGAAAGGCCCGTTCCATGAGCCACCAGAACCCGCTTCCACTGAAGTGGTTGAGCACGACGATGGTCCCCTCCGGCTTGCACACGCGGCGGATCTCGCGCACCAGTTCGGCCGGCCGGGGCGTGACGGACAGCACGTACGGCAGGGTGACGCAGTCGAACGATCCATCCGGGAAGCTCGTGCGCTCCGCGTTCATGTACTCGATGGTGATCTGGTGATCGGGCAGGCCGCGGGCGCGTTCACGCGCCCGCTCGAGCATCTCGTGGGACAGGTCGATGCCCACGATCTTCGACGTGGTCGGGTAGCGCGCCAGGGCGAGCCCGGTCCCTACACCGACCTCGAGGAGCGACGCGGGTTGCAGCGTGCGAACAACGTCCGCCATGCGGCGTCGTCCGGGCTCGAGCACTTGTCCGAAGAGCAGGTCATACACCGGCGCGAGGCGCTTGTAGGCGCGTGCAACGCCTGCTTCCGACATGGCCAGTTCCGGCCTCGACCCGACCGGGAGATTCGAGGGGCTGAAGCGTTCCGATCGTGCTCTGCTTTCCTTCATCTTTCTAGCCTCCAGGCTGTACGGCGATGATGCGCCTGCGCGCAGTTCGTTCGTCCCGGCGGGCGGCGCGCCTCAAGCGAGGTTGGCGGCCTTTCCGGGCGAGTACATGACAACGAGCGCAGTGGCCGCACCCGAAAGACTGTGGCCACGGTGCGGCATGCGCGAATCGAAATGGATCGTGTCGCCGGCCTCGAGGATGTACTTGTCCATGCCTACCTGCCATTCGATGCGCCCGGTCAGGACGTGGAGCAGCTCCTCGCCGTCGTGCTCGAAGAAGACGAACTTGTCGACCTCGGCAGGAAAGGAGAACAGGAAGGGCTGGAGCGCACGCCCCTCGGTGGCGTCGGTGAGCGCGAAGTAGTCGTAGCCGAAGGCGCTGCCGCCAAGCACGGTCGCGCGCTTTTCGCTTTTGCGCACGACGCTGGCGCCGCGCCAGCGGGCGCGCACGCCCGCTGTCTGCAGCAACGCCGCGGCTTCGATGCCGAGCACGTCGGCGATGCGCGAGAGCGTGCCGATCGGCGGCACCTTCTTGCCGTTCTCGATACGCGAGAGGTAGGCCTTGCCGAAGCCGGCGCGCTCGGCCAGTTCGGCGAGGGTCAGCCCGGCAGCAAGGCGCTGCTGCTTGATTCGCGCGCCCAGATCGACAGGCAGGGGCGTGTCGTCCTGCGATGTGGCGTTCGTTTCGCCACTTGTTCTTGTCTCCGGGCGCTTGGTTGTTGGCATGTCGCCCGATTTTACGGGCGCACCTCCGGCGTGCCGGCGTCGAGCTGCGCGAGCTTGGACTCCTTCGAAGCCCATTCGTCGGCATCGGGCAGCGGCCCGCGGAAGACGGCGCGCGGCCAGCTCCGTGCAAGCGAGGCGTTCAAGGCGACGAAGGGGCGCAGCGCATCGCCGAGGCCTTGCTCGGGGAAGATGGCCTGCACCGGGCAGACCATCTCGCACAAGGCGCAGTTGGCGCAGGCATGCGGATCGATCACGACGAAGTTCGGCCCCTCGCGGAACGCGTCCTGCGGGCAGACCTCGATGCATTCGCCATAGCGGCAGCGGATGCAGGCGTCGGTGACGACGTACGCCACGCTTTCGCCCTCAGGCCGCGGCCTGGAACCCTGCGGTGTTGAAGAAGACGTTGGGCTTGCGGTACACGGCCAGGAGCAGGCAGCCTTCGTCGGAGCGCGTCTCGTGCAGCGAGCCGGGGGTGCGCCAGACGTACTGGCCGGCGCGGCAGATGCCGTCGTGGTCGTAGAAGGACCCTTCGAGCACCCAGCTCTGCTCGATCTCGGGGTGCTTGTGGAAAGGCAGCACGGCGCCGGGCTCCCACTTGAGCAGGACCGTCATCTCGCCCGCCTCGTCGTTGCGGTACAGCACCTTCATCCAGATCTTGTCGAACTGCGACTTCTGCCATTCGAGCTTTTCCGGATCGACGTAGATCGAGCCACCCTTGGTGGGCTCGAGCTTGCCGGACAGGCGTTGGGCGGTATGGGCATTGGACATGGAAGCTCCTTTGGTACGAATAAGCGAAGGAATGGAATCCGCCTACAAGGCGGACACCGACTTGTTGCGCGTCTCGTGCGCGAAGAGCGCGGCCGTCAGCGTGATGAGCGCCAGCACGATGAGCATGATCGAGATGCCTGCGGTGCCACCCATCTTCTCGCTCAGCACGGTGGCGAGCACCGGCGTCAAGCCGCCGCCGATGGCCGCAGCGACCTGGAAGCCGAAGGATGCGCCGCTGTAGCGCGACCTGGCGCCGAAGAGCTCCGGAAAGTAGGTGGCTTCCGGCGCGAACATGAGCCCGTGGCCGAAGCTGAGCGCCACAGCGACTGCGGCGACGACCACGAGCGGGTCCTTGGTCCCCAGCAGCCAGAACATGGGGAACGCGAAGGCGATGGTGAACAACGATCCCGCGAAATAGAAGGGCCGCCGTCCGAACACATCCGACAGGTACCCGAAGAGCGGGATGGTCACGATCTCGATAGCGGCGGCGATCATGATCGCGTCCAGGATCTGCGACTTCGGCAAGCCAAGCTTGGTGGTCGCATACACCACCACGAACACGGTGAGCATGTAGACCCACGAAACCTCGGAGATCTTCAGGCCGATGGCGATGAAGAAGCTCTTGGGATGCTTGAAGAGCGCCTCCGCCAGCGGGTTGCGCGCAATCTCCTTCTTGGCCTTCATGGCCTCGAAGACGGGCGACTCCTCGACCTTCATCCGTATGAAGGCGCCCAGGATCACCAGCACCAGGCTCGAGAGAAAGGGCACGCGCCACCCCCAGGACAGGAATTCTTCCTCGGGCAGCTTGGACACGAGCGCGAAAACGCCCGCCGAGAGAATGAGGCCTATCGGGAAGCCGACCTGCACGAGACTGCCGCACAGGCCTCGCCGACGGGCCGGTGCATGCTCCAGCACCATCAGCGCGGCCCCGCCCCATTCGCCGCCCAGACCGATGCCCTGGACGATCCGCAAGAGCACCAGCAGGATCGGCGCCCAGATGCCGATCTGCGCATAGGTGGGCAGCAGGCCGATGGCAAAGGTGCCCAGCCCCATGATCACCAGCGTCAGCAAGAGCATCGACTTGCGCCCGAGCCGGTCGCCGAAGTAGCCGAACACCGCGCCGCCGAAGGGGCGCGCGAAGAAGCCGACCGCGGCGCTTCCGAGCGCGGCGAGTGTGCCGACGAAGGGGTCGTCGGCGGGAAAGAACAACTTGTTGAACACGAGCGCCGCAGCCGCGCCGTAGATCAGGAAGTCGTACCACTCGATGATCGTTCCAAGCGCGCTCGCAAAGACGACCCGCTTGACCCGGTGGTCCGACTTGGTCGCAGGGACGGCGCCATAGGCACCTGCATCCGTAATTTCCATCGCCTTCTCCAGTTTCGACAAGCAAGAGCCCGCTGAGGCAGCGGTGATTCAGGCAACGATTTGTTGTCTGATGGGAAACTATAAGTTTCCCAATTCGAGGTGTCAAACAATCCGGAGATGGGACAAACCCGCAGTTCAGGCAAGTGTCGGCAGGCGCGCCTTGTTGGCTTGCCATGCATGCGCGTACTCGATGATGCGGGCGACTTCGGCCGCTTCATCGGCGCCGATGCGCGTGGCGAGCACGTGCAGGATGGCGTCGATGCACAGCGACACGCCGCCGCCGGTGATGATCGTCCCGGAATCGACGACGAGCGCCTTGCGCGCATCGACCTCCGGATGTTCGCGCGCCAGGACGCCCAAGGGAGAAAGCTCGGGCGCGCGGACCTCGCACTTGGTGGTCGCCGATCGCCCGTCGAGCAGGCCCGCCGTCGCGAGGATCATGGCGCCCGTACAGACGGAAACCAGTGTTGCACTGCCGCTGCGGCGCCGAAGAAAGGAGCGGATGGCCTCGTCGTTCGAGGCAGCGGGCCAGCCGGGTCCGCCGGGGACGATGATTGCATCGACACCAGGGCAATCGTCGAGGGTGAAGTCCGGTGCAACCCTGAGTCCGTTCGAGAGCCGCTGCAGGCCTGCATCGGTCGCCACTGTCAGGTAGTTCAGTTCCGGAATCACGCGCTTCGCCATCGAGATCACGCCGATCGCGGCGAGGTCGATGGGCTCCACGCCCTCGTACAGCAGGAATGCAAACTTCATCCAAGGCTCCATGGGAGACCGGCGCAACATGGCCGCTCAAGCAACACTCTAAGCAAAAGTTTACCAATGAGCAACTCCACGCGCGCTAAGCGGCACTGGGCGCGAGCATGCAGCGGGGCTTGGGCGCACGATTCAAGCGTCAGCTATGTATGTATTGCACTAAGATACGGCCTTATTACTTCCGGCATTCCCGATGCGAACTGCAGCTCCTCCGCACGCGGATGTGGCGCCCGAGACCGAGCAGGACGAACGCCTGTTCCTCAAGTCCGTTGAAAAGACGTTCAGGGTTCTCGAGGCATTCGGCCAATCCCCGCATCCGCTGACGCTTTCCGAGATAGCGAAGGCTGCCGGCATCGACAAGAGTGGCGCGCAGCGCATCTGCCACACGCTCCTGGCCCTGCGCTACATGGAGCGCGACGACGTCAGCGGCAAGCTGATTCCCGGCAAGCGCTTGCTCGACAGGTCGTTCGACTATCTTCGTCACAACCCCTTGGTGGAACGAGCGGTGCCGATCCTGATCGAGCTGCGCAAGACCGTCCAGGAACGCGTCGACCTGAGCCTGTTCGATGGCACGACGATCGTCTATGCCCATCGCCTGCAGAGCAAGCGGGAGACATTCCGGGCAACGCTGGTGGGCCGCCGAATCCCGAGCGCGGTTTCTTCCGGCGGACGCGCAGCGCTCGCTCATTTGCCGGACGAAGAGGTCCGACAAATCCTGCGTGCCAGCGAGGTCTCGAAGTTCTCGCCCAAGACAACCATCGATCCCGAAGCCAATTTCGAGCACGTTGTCGCGGCGCGTCAGACCGGATACGCATTGGCGATCGAGGAGATGGCGCTGGGCGAGATCGCCATCGCGGCGCCGATCCTGAATGCGCAGCGAAAGCCGGTGGCCGCGATCTCCGTGGCTGCGTCACTCGCGGAATGGACCCTCGACGAGTTCGCCCGCAAACATGGGCCATTGGTGCTTGCGGCGGCGCAGGCCCTCAGCGGGAAGTGACGTCCTTCACCGGCTGCGTGCGCCCTGCCCGGCTCAACAGCGCAGTCGAGCGGAGATGGCCTGGGCTTCGTCGACCAGCCCTTTCGGGACCTGGCCGTCCCAATCGGGATGGAGCCTTGTTGCTCGGTCTATGACGGTCAGCGCCATCACCATCTCGCCATCGGGCCCATGAATCGGGGCGCTGAACGCATTGACGGTCACGCCGTGAAGCCTCTCGGTCATCTGCGATTCGACCGCCCGCGCCAGTCCGCGCCGCCTGAAGTCGGCCACGTCCTCCTGAAAGGAGCGCCGCCGATCGCCCGAGACCTGGCCGGTCTGGCGCAGTTCCTCGTCGATGAAAGTCGACGTGATCTCCGGGGGAAGAAAGGCCGCGAAGGCGCCGCCGGTCGCCGAATTGGTGACGCTCATGACGAGGGCAGGTTGCAGATGGCAGCTGACCGGCATGGCGGATGGCTCCCAGTGAAGCGCGGTCGGACCATGGTTTCCCCACACCGCCAGGCACAGCGTCCGGTCGCCGAGTCGCCGTGCGATGCCGGGCATCGCCTCGATGGCGATCGCGATGCTCTCGAGCGAAGCGGGTCGCGAGCTTCCGGGTTGCGCCCACCCGGGCCCCAGGTCATGCGAGTACGCCACCATGTACTTGCCGCCCCCGAATACGAGCGGACGGCGATCGTGCCGTGCGATTCGTTCGACGCGCCCTATATAGACGACGTGATCGCCGCCCGGGTACGCCGCGACCTTCGTGCATTCGAGGGTGGCGGCGGCTCCGTCCAGCAAAGGCACGTTGCCGATGCCGAGCGTGTAATGCAGGTGCTGGAACTTGTCGTCCGCCGATTTCGCGAAGTGGTTGGAGATGTGCACCTGGTCATCCGCGAGGATGTTCACCGCAAAGCTGCCCGAGTCGCGAAAGCCAGGATAGCTGCTGGTCGTGATCGACTGGCTCCACAGGACCAGTGGGGGGTCGAGCGAGACGGAGTTGAACGAATTGGCGGTCACGCCGTAGTGCCGGCCAACCGGATCGGTCGTGGTCACCACGGTGACCCCGGTCACGAAAGTACCGAGGACCTCGCGGAACTGCTTCTTGTCGAATGCCGCTGAAACAGTGGCGGTGGTGGTGGCAGCGTCGACAGCGGCAAGCGGCGCCGCGGCATGGCTCTGGTGCGAGGGCAGGTGCTGGATCATGGCTGTACCTCGTGAGGTCATGCGCCCGGACGCGACGCGGCATCGAAGGGGCGACGAAGATTTCGACGCTCCAGCATCGGCAGGACGTCGCCAGTGAACCGGTTGATTCCGTCGGCGAAGTCCACCCAGGTGAGCAGTGCGCCATCCAGGCCCGCCTCGGAGTACATCTCCAGGGTGTTCGCGATGTCGTCGGCGGTTCCCAACAGGATGGAACCGCCCGCACCGGCCGCGAAACGCGTGCGGAACTCGAGCAGTTCTTCCTTCGACATGATCTGGGTCTGCTCACGCAGGCCTGCCGTCCATGCGTCGACGCTTTCGTTGTCCGCCTTGTCCACGGCGAAGTAGCGCAGGTAGTCCTCTGCCGCCTTGCGCGTCTCGCGCTGTACGACCGGCGCATAGGTCCACACCTGCACCTTCCGGCCGAACTCCGTCATCGCGTAGTCCTTGTACTCGTCGATCTGCTTCTTGCAGCTGGCGAGGTCGTCGCTCCTGAGCATGACGAAGCACATGTCCGCGTGCTCGCAGGCAAAGCGCCTGCCGCGGGGCGAGCCGCCCGCGCTCATGATCGGGATCGAAGGCGATTGCTGCAGTGGCTTGGGCATCGACATGCCCTCCTTGACCTGGTAGAAGTCGCCCTCGAAATCGAACTCCTCTACCTCTGCCCACAGCTTCTTCACGATCTTCAGCCATTCCTCCAGGTGGTCGTAGCGCTTGTCGTGCTCCTTCAGGGGCGCCCCGAACATCTCGAGCTCCGGCTTGTTCCATCCGCCCACGACATTGAGGGCGAAGCGGCCCTTGGACATGATGTCGATCGTCGCGCACTGCTTGGCCACCGCGAGGGGATGGAACGACGGCGCATGCGAGGTCGCGAACACCGTCGAATACGACGTGACCTGCGAGATGCCTGCCGAGAATGTGAACGGGTCCAACACAATCCCGCTCGCATGCTCCGGGCGCCCACGCATGTAGCCCTTCCAGCGGGCGTAGGCCACGATGGCCTCGAATCCCGCCCGGTCCGCGAACTGCGCAGTGTGGACCGCGTTCTCCCAGGTCGGCTTGTAGGCCTCGGGGACCAGGGTCTGGGCTCCGCCCTTTCCGTTCGTGCCGAAGATGCCGAGCTTGAGCTTGTTGGAATTGAAGAGTGGGTTCTGGATCATCTGTTTCTCCTGCTGCCGGGATTGCGCCCGGCGAAGTCCTGTTTGCCTTCGGTTCGGCTGGCGGAGCTAGATGCCGCCGGAAATCATCAAGGTATCGCCGGTGATGTAGCCGCTTGCGGGTGAGGCGAGGAAGAGCGCCGCGCCGGCCACTTCCTCGCCGCTGCCCGGACGTCCCGCCGGGATCGCAGCCATCATCGACTTGCGCCCTGCGTCGTCGAGGCTCATATAGCGCCTGGCGATGCGCGCGTCGGCGTCGGCATGGATCAGGCCTGGCGCGAGGGCGTTGACGGTGATGCCGCAGGGCGCAAGATCCTTCGCCAGCTGCCGCGTGAAGGAAACGATGGCGCCCTTCGACGTGGCGTACGGCAGCCGCGCATTGATGGTGTTCAATGGCCCCGCCAGGCCATCCTTCAGCGTGGAAGACATGTTGATGATGCGGCCGTACCGCTTCCTGCGCATGCCCGGCACGACGAAGCGGCTGAAGAGGAAGGTGCTCTTGAGGTTCAGGTCGAGCACATAGTCCCAGGTCGACTCTTCGATCTCCTCGATATCGAGCGCCGGCGTCGGCCCGCTTCCTCCGGCGTTGTTGACCAGGATGTCGATCTCGCCGGCTGCGGCCAGCGCTTTCTTGACGCACGCCTCGATCTCACCGGGCTTCGACACATCGCATGCAAGTGCAATGCACTCGGGGCCGTCCCCTGCGAGGCTTGCCTGCACGCGACGCAAGCCGTCCTCGTCGCGATCGACGAGGACCACCCTGGCGCCGGCCCGGCAGAAGGCGGCCGCGATGGCGGCGCCGATTCCGTTGGCAGCCCCGGTGACCAGGGCTGACTTGTCTTCCAATGCCTTCACGATCATTCCCCCAGGTAAGCTGCTCTCACGACCGGATCCTTGCGAATGGACTCGGGATCGCCTTCGGCGACCTTCCTGCCTTGCTGCAACACGGTGATCCGGTCGCTGATATCCATGACCAGCGACATGTTGTGTTCGATCAGCACGATGGTCATTCGCCGCTGCTTCGACAGGTTCGAAATCAATAGCTTTGCAAAGCTGATGTCCTCGGCGCCCATGCCGGCGGTCGGCTCGTCCAGGAAGAGCACCGTGGGACTGGATGCGACCGCAAGAGCGATCTCGAGCCGCCGCTGCTCCCCGTGCGAGAGCTCGCCCGCGAGGGAGTCGGCCTTGGGCTGCAGGCCCGCCCACGCCAGCACTTCGTCGACGCTCTCGTGCATCGCGCTCTGGCTCGCGCACTGCGAGAGGAAGTCGAAGCTCCTCCACCCGCGTGCGGACTGGCACGCCAGCCGGACGTTCTCCCGTACATCCACCTCGAAGAAGAGATTGGTGATCTGGAAGGACCTTGCCAGGCCCTTGCGGCTCCTTCTCGCCACCGGCATGCGCTCGATGCGCTCACCGTCGTAGGTGATCGTCCCGCGGCTGGTTCTGGCCATCCCGCACAGGGCGTTGAAAGCGGTGGTCTTTCCGGCACCATTGGGACCGATCAGCGAATGCACGGATCCCTTTCGCACTTTCAGGTCCAGGGCATCGACAGCGCAGAACGCGCCATAGTGAACGCTGAGCCCTTCGGCAACCAGGATGTCGGCGGTCATTTGGCGGCTCCTGCACTGACGGCGGGCAGTGCGCGGCTCTTGCGGGCCCGGTCGAATGCATCGCCCACGACGTCCACGATGCCGCGCCCGCGAAGCCCGATCACGCCGACGATCAGGAGCAGCCCCATGAGCATCATCCAGCGCGGCCAGATCGGCGCGAGAACGTCGGCGATAGCCAGGAACACGGCCGCCCCGATCACCGGCCCCATGGAGGTCCTGAGGCCACCGATGATGGCCATGATGACGAGCTTCTCGGCGGTCTCGATGTCCACCACGTTGAGCGGCACGAAGCGCAGGAAGCTCGCGTACAAGGAGCCCGCGATGCCGGTGATGAAGCCAGAGAGCGCGAATGCCACGAGCCGATAGCCGCCGAGGCTGTATCCAAGCGCCTCGCTTCGTCTCTCGTTCATGCGGATGGCGTTGAGCACGCTGCCCAGCGGCGACTTGGAAAGCCGCTCGACGAATGCGAACGTGACCAGCAGCGCAACTGCGCAGTAGGCCAGGAAGGCGCCCGGCGCCTGCAGGTCGAACATCTTCCAGTCGAAGAAGGTCACATCGGGCCGCACGACTGCCGACAGCCCGTTCTCGCCCCCGGTGAACTGGGGAAGCGCCAGCGCGAGGAAGTAGCCCACCTGCCCCAGGGTCAGGGTCAGCATCACGAAGTAGATGCCCTTGGTGCGGATGGACAGCAGCGAGAACAGTGTCGCGACCGCCAGGCCGACGAGGCCTCCCAGCAGGGTCACGAGGGGCGCGGAGAGCTGGTACTTGGTCGCGACGACGGCACAGACGTAGGCAGCGCCGCCGAAGAACACGCTGTGACCGAAGGACAGCAGGCCGAACATCCCGTACAGGATGTTGAACCCGAGCGCTGCAATCGCGAAGATGAAGATCTCCGTCGGCAGCGCGCTGGACTTGCTCGCGAAGGCAAGCAGTGCCATGGCCGCGGAGAGGCAAAGTAGTCTCAAGAACATATGGGGTACCTGTTCAGGTCCGTCCGAAGAGGCCATTCGGCCGCAGGATCAGCAGCACCGCGACAGACGCGTAGATCATGAGCCGCGCGCCCTCCGGCCAAAGCATGCTCATCACGCTCTGGACCAGCCCGATGAAGAGCCCGCCCACCAGCGCACCGCTGAACGAGCCCAGCCCGCCCACGATGACCACCGCAAAGGCGATCGCAAGGGCATCCATGCCCATGGCCGGGTCGACCCCCCTGAGCGGCGCGGCCATGGCACCAGCCAGGCCGGCGAGCCACCCACCGAGTGCGAACGCGACGGAGTACAGCATCCGCACATTCGCGCCCAGCAGGGAAACGGTCTCGGCCTCTTCACTCGCCGCGCGAAGCAGCGCGCCGAACTTGGTCCGCACGATCAGCATGTAGAGCACGATGGCCACGATCGCGGATGTGAGCAGCACGAAGAGGCGGTAGCGCGGATAGACGAAGTCCCCGAACATCAGCACGCCCTGCAGGAACTCCGGGGTGCGAACGTTGCGCGGCAGTGGGCCCCAGGCCGAGATGACCAGTTCCTGGAGCACCAGCATGATCCCGAAGGTGATCAGGATGTGGGCGCTGTGGGACATGGAGATCACGCGGTTCAGGAGAAACCTGTTCAGTGCCCACCCGAGCAAGGCCACCGCGAACGGCGCGACGAGCAGCGAGACCAGGAAGCTGTCCGTCAGGGCAGCAACCTGGTAGCAGACATAGGCCCCCACCAGGAAGAACGCGCCGTGTGCGAAGTTCACGAAGTTCAGCAGCCCGAAGAGGATCGACAACCCGACTGCCATCAGGAAATAGATCATTCCCAGGCCGAGCCCGTTCAGCACGGGAAAGATGTACGCATTCATGAGTGATCGCGAGTGGAGGCTTTCTGTGTGCAGTGGCGCGCGCCTACGCCATGCTGCAGCCGGTCTTGTCGACCGGAAGGAAGGTCTGCCCCGAGGACACGATGTCGACGTAGTCCGCCGCATCCTTCATGGACGCCTTGGGCTTGCCGCGCATGAGGTAGACATCCCTCAACACCTGATGGTCGCCCGCGCGCACGTGCTCCCTTCCGGTCACGCCGTCGTACTCGAGCCCCTCCATGGCCTTGATGACGGCCTGGGGATCGGTGCTGTTCGCCTTTCTCACAGCCTCGGCAATCATCTGCATGGCGGCGTAGGCGCTCGCCACCGCGTAGGGCGGCTTGTCCTTGTGCTTCTCGCCGTAGACCTTCAGGAACTGCTGGTTGCCGGGCGTCTTCACGTCATGCCAGTACTGCGCACCGAAGTAGATGCCGTTCATGGAATCCGCACCGAGCGCGTCGAACTGGTCGAGGCCAGTGGACCAGGGCGCGATGATGATGGCGTTCCTGTTGAGCCCGAAGCTGAGCGCCGCCCGGATCACCTCGATGGTCTGGTTGCCGAAGTTGAGGATGCACACCACGTCCGGACGGGCGGCCATCGCGCTTGCCAGGTAGCCGGAGAACTCCTTCTCGGCGAGGGAGTGGTAGGCGTTGCCCACATGTTCGCAGCCCGCCTCTGCCAGCACGCGCTTCGTGTTCGACAGCATCGACTCGCCGAAGACGTACTGGCCGGTGATGGTGTACCAGCGCTTCGCCTTCGGCTGCAGCTTGGTCAATGGCCGCACCGATTGCTCGATGCAGCCGTAGGTGCTCACGGGCCACCTGAAGGTGGATCGGTTGCAATCCGCTCCGGTCATCGAGTCGGCACCGGCCTGGTTCACGTACACGCCGCCGGCCTTGTGGACTTCCTTGGCCACCGCGAGCGCGCTTGCCGAGTTCGTGGTGCCGGAGAAATAGCGCACCTTGTCGACCTGGATCGCCTCGACGACCTTGCGCACGCCCTTGCCGGGGTCGCTCTGATCGTCCAGCGTGGTGTAGTCGAGCGTGACGGGCAGCGTACGGCTGAAGTACTCGGCACCCAGCATGTTGCCCGCGTGCACGAGCGTGCCGACGCTCGCGAAGCCCCCGGACATCGACAGCGGCCCCACGACCGACAGCTTGGGTTTTGCCTGCGCCATCACACTGGGCGCAGAAAGGCCGGCAGCGGCCGGAAGGATGGAAGCGAGCCCTTTGATGATCTGTCGGCGTTTCACTGTAGTTCCTTTGTGCGGTTGGGTTGAAGGAGCGGTGGGCGTCGTATCAGGCGGGCTTCGCCTGGACGGCATGCCTGGCGGGGTTGAACGGCGGCTCGTGCTCGGAGAACCATCGCGCCACGTCGGCGCAGGTTCCATACGAGACGTCGCCGAAGCTGCGCGTGTAGGCGATGAACTCCCTCAGGAGCGTGAGGCGCGAGGGGCGTCCGATCACCTGCGGATGCATGACGAGGTTGAAGACGCCGCCCCACGTGCGGATCGCGTCGAACTCGTCCTTCCAGATCTGCAGGATGTGCTCGTTGGTGAAGACAGCGCGCGGGCTCTTGATGTGGAAGAGGCAGTAGATCGCGTCGTCCAGGCTCCAGTGCCAGGGGAGCTCCACGACGCCCGGCGCTCCATCGAGCAGCGTCGACCGGTAGGGCGTGTAGTCATCCAGCATCGAGCTGTCGTAGAGGAAGCCCTTCTCCTTGAGCAGCCGGAACACGTTGTGGCTGGTTTCCCCGGCCGGCGAGCGATAGCCGAGGGGCCGCTTGCCGACGATCCTCTGCAGCGCGTCAATGCCTTTTTCGAGCGCCTCGAGCTCGAGCTCCGGTCTTGACGGATCAACCCATTCATGAAGATAGCCGTGATGCCCGATCTCGTGTCCAGCCTCCGCGATGGCTTCCGTCTGCGCACGGTGGAACTCCGCGGTCCACCCTGGCACGAAGAAGGTCGCGGGGAGCTGCTCCTCCTTGAGCAGCTCCAGGATCTTCGGGACCCCGACCTTCGCCCCGTACGTGCCCTGCGAGAGCGTGCCGGGGCGCTCCCAGTTCGCCGCGTCCCGGGCGATCCAGAGGGTTTCGGCATCGAAGTCGAAGGTCAGCAGTACCGAGACGCGCGAGTCGTTCATCCATTTCATGCGGGGTTCTCCTGGTGTGTCGAGGGAGTCGGGTCGAGGGGCCTGAGGACGTTGCGTCAGTGTTCCGCCGCGGCCGCGCCGATGCCGATGTGCTGCTCGATCGCGCCGCTGCTGCGCAGCTGCTGTCCGTCGCCGGCGAAGACCGTGCGGCCCAGGTTGATCACGTGGTGAAAGTCAGCCACCTGTTCGCACACCCTCAGGTTCTGCTCGACGAGCAGGATGCCGATGCCCGAGTCAGCGATCTCCCGGAATGTCTGGACCAGCTGCTTGACGACGACCGGCGCAAGGCCTTCGGTGGGCTCGTCGAGCATGAGCACGCGCGGGTGGGTCAACAGCGCGCGCGCGATGGACAACATTTGTTGCTCGCCGCCCGAGAGTTCGCCACCTCCGTTCTTCAGCCGCTCGCCCAATCGAGGGAAGAGCTCGAGGACCCGCGCGATGGTCCAGCCGCTGTGCCCGGGCCGCGCGGCGATCTGCAGGTTCTCGTAGACGCTGAGCAGGGAGAAGATCCCACGGTGCTCCGGCACCAGTGCGATCCCTCGGCGGTTGATCAGGTCGGCCGTGAGCCCGGCGATCTCCCCGGTCTTGAGCGTGACCGAGCCCGAGGTGGGCTTGATCGAGCCTGCGATGGCCTTGAGGGTGGTCGATTTTCCCGCGCCGTTGCGTCCGATGAGCGTCGCGATGCCGCGCTCGGGCACGTGCAGGGTCACGCCCTGCAGGATGTGACTCTTGCCGTAGTGGGCATGCAGGTTGTTGACCGAGAGGATCATGCGTGACCCTTCAGGACACCAGGACGGGACGTGCCTGGTCGCGAAGCCACCGGGCGAGCCTCGCAACACGCGCGTCCTGGTGCTGCTGGCCGATGAGCTGGACACCCACCGGCATGCCTGCTACCGCAAGCATGGGCAAAGTGATAGTGGGTGCCCAGAGTGCGGAGGAAGGCGTGTTCATGATCGGGTTGCCGGTGGCATGCGGGATGCCGGGGTCGCTTCCGGCGATGTCGCCCATCAGCGGCGCTGGCCCGAGCGAGCTCAGGGAGATCAGCGCGTCCGCCATGCCGCCCAGCGCCATGTGGCTGCGCTGCATCGACTCGCGGGCGGTCAGGAAGCTCCGGTACTCGTCGAGCGTCATCTTCCGTGCGAGCTCGAGCCGCCCCATCAAGCTCTCGCTGATCTCGCCGGGGTGCCTTTCGACCAGGTTCTCCAAGCTCCAGCGCATCTCGAATGCGGAGATGTCGCGAGACAGCGCGCTCGCCTGGGAGATGGCTCGCTCGAAGGCTTCGATGAGCGGGCTGTCGCGGCGGCGAAGGATCCTGACCCCCATCTCCTCCAGCTGGTCGGTGAACGTCTCGAACGCCTTTCGTGCCCGGTCGTCCACCAGGGGCCAGCCCTCGCCTTCCATCACGATGAGTCGTGACGGCTGGCAGGCTGGCTCCAGCTGGCTCGGACCATAGAGGCCGGGGCTCCCTGGATCGCCTCCAGCTCTTGCCGCCATCTCGGCGGCGACGCTCCACAGGTCTTCCAGGCTGCCCGCGTGAACGCCGAACTGGCTTTGGCTGAAGCCCTGGCGCTCGCCGCGGTTGATCGCACCGTAGGTGGGCTTGAGCGCGTAGTTCGCGCAGAAGCTGGCCGGCCGGATGATCGAGCCGACCACCTGCGTTCCGATGCAGACCGGAACCATGCCGGCACCCACGGCCGCCGCGGAACCGCTGGAGGAGCCTCCCGGCGTGCGCGACGAGTCGAATGGATTGGTTGTCGGCCCGGGGTGCGACATCCCCAGCTCGGTGGTCACCGTCTTGCCGAGGACCACCGCTCCAGCCTCGCGCAATGCACGGATGGAAGCAGAGTCCTGGTTCGTGTGGTTGCCCTTGTAGAGGGGGCTGCCCATCTCGGTAGGCATGTCCTTCGTGTAGATCAGGTCCTTGATGCCAATGGGCATGCCGTCGATACGTGAGAGCGGCTTGCCCTCGCTGT
Source organism: Variovorax sp. WDL1 (assembly GCF_001541225.1). GTDB lineage: Bacteria > Pseudomonadota > Gammaproteobacteria > Burkholderiales > Burkholderiaceae_C > Variovorax. The sequence continues at coordinate 120,058 of NZ_LMTS01000027.1, forward strand.
AGCGCCGGGTCGACGCATCGGCCGCCGAGCGGGCGCCCTCCACATTCAGGGTCACCCAGGCTTTCACCGCGGGCTCTCGGCTCTGGATGACCGCGAGGCAGCGTTCGAGGTAGTCGCGAGGCGTGTCCGCACCGGCGGCGAACCTTGGCGGCGCGTCGAAGAACGTCAGGGATTGATGGTCGCGAGGGTCGTAGGCCATATGCAGGTGCTCGATTTATCTCGATGTGGTCGTATTGAATAGCAATTCGCTAGGATCGATTGTAGAAGTTTTGCATTTGTCCCCAACCAGGGATTCGGCGTATTGACGATCGGAAAAAATGTGCTAGAGCACGCGTCGGGCAGTCGCATGGCAGGAGGGCATTGGCGGGAAGCCGGCGCACGCCGGCCCTGCAGCAAGGCGCAATTCCCGCTCGCTTTTCGCTGCTTCGCCCGCGCATTAGCTGGCGCGTCTCGGCGGCGCGGCACGGTGCATTGGCCGGACCGTCCATCCGGCCCGTCGGAGGCTCAGCTGCCGGACATCTTTCGGCTGCGGATGAAGTCGGCCTCGCTGCGATAGCGCTCGCCCAGGAAGGCGCCGAAGCGGCTCGGCGACGACTTCTGCACGGCCACCATCCCCATGCTCTCGAAGCGGGACTGCAGCGCGGGGTCGGCCATGCTCTGCGCGATCGCAGCTTCGTACTTGTCGAGCACCGCGCGATGCATGCCCGCGGGACCGACGATGCCGTACCAGACGGTGATGTTCAGCGCCGGATAGCCCAGCTCGGCATACGTTGGAACATCCTTGAGATGGGGCAGGCGCGTCGGCCAGGCCACAGCCAGCGCCTTCATCTTTCCCGACTCGATGTACGGGCCGACCACGGCCGACGTATCGCTCATGAAGTCCAGCGTGCCGGCGACCAGGTCGCTGGCTGCTGGCGCCGAGCCCCGGTAGGGCACGTGGACCAGGCGCCCTCCAAGGGCATGGTTGATGTGCTCGAGAACGACGTGGCCCAGCGAGCAATTGCCAGGGGTGCCGTAGTTCGGCGAGTCGACCGTCCTGCGCGCTGCGTCACGGAACCCCGCGAAATCGGACACCGAACCGGCGCGCCCGACCAGGATGGTCGGCATGTCTGCCACCAGGGCAATCGGAGTAAAGCTCTTGATGGGGTCGTACTTGAGGTTCGGATTGCACGACGGGTTCACCACATGCGTGGACACCGAAGCCATCCCGATCGTGTAGCCGTCCGGCGCGGAGGCTGCCACGGCTTCAGCGCCGAGCGCACCGCCGGCGCCGGCCTTGTTGTCGACGACCACCGGCTGCTGCAGCCGACGTGACAGCTGCTCCGCGACCAGCCGCGCCACGATGTCGGCAGGGCCGCCCGGCGCGAAGGGGACGACCAGCTTGATCGGCCTTGCCGGAAAGTCGCGCTCCTGACCGAGCACCGGCATTGCGGCCACGCACAAGGCCATCGCGAGAGTGCCAAAAAGCTTGATGTTCATGTTTGCTCCGATCATTGTGAAAGTTGGCTTGCCGAAACCTCAGGAAGAGCGAACTCGCTCAGCACGTAGGAGTGCACGTCGAAGTGGCGCGGCCAATGCGTATCGCGCCATGGCGGAAGCATGTACGTCCCGACGGCGAGGCCCCGGGTGCGTGCCTCGCCCGCATGGGCGATGACCTCCCGCGGCAGCTGATCGACGTCGCGCCAGTCGTCCACGCCCATGTCCCTGCACAGGTCGACCAGACCGAAGTGCACACCGCTGACGCCTTCGATGCGCGCGATGGTCGCTATCGCGTCCATCAAGGCGGCGGTCTCGACCATGGCGACGATACGGGCTTCGTCCGAGCATTCACGGACACTCCGCACCACCGCCTGCAGCTCGCCGATGCTCGAGAAGCCCGGCACCATGAATCGCCGGCACCCGAGCCTGGCCAGCTTGCGAAGGAGCGGCAGATCATCGGCAGGCACCCGCACGACCAATTCCCCCGCGCAGGCCCTCAAGTGGTCGATGGCCCATGCAATGGTCTCGGCAGAATGAAGCCCGCCTTCGAGATCGAGCTGGAAAGTGCGCCATCCTTTCGCCATGAGCTGCGCCACAAGCCGCGGCGACCATGCAACAGGGTTGATCCATTGTTCCGGCATGGCTTTCAGTGGTTGCTGGTCGAGTACCTGGCGAGCCCCACTGGCCGGTCGGCCTGCGGATCGATCCCCTGGCGGCCGTGGGCGTTCTCGTACACCAGCATTTCCTTCCTCATCGGGCGCGAGGGAAAGTCCTGCAGCCACAGCCGGTAGAGCATGCGGCCGTGCGCCGGGTCGGGATGGTTCTCGAAAGCGGTGCGCGCGTGCAGCAGCTCGTAGTTGTTCATCCACAGGATCTCGCCTGGCTCGAGCTGAAACTCCACGCGCACATCGGGGCGGTTGGCAACCTGGTCGAAGAAGTCCAGCGCCTCCACCTCGCGTTCGGTCAGCGGCACGCCGAGGTCGCGCTTGGCGACCTCGATGATCTCTCGCACATAGCGGCAGCTGACGAGCCCCTGCGACTCCGAGAACACGGGCACATCGTAGGGCGTGATCTCCGGGGTGCCGATCGGGGCTTCGCCGCGCCGGTGGTAAGGGAAGCCGCGGACGAGGATTTCCAGGAGGTCCGGCCGTTCACGCCTGATGATTGCGTGGATTCGCAGGGAGCTGGCCAGGGCGCTCTCGCCGCCGGAGAGCGCCTTTCGCACGCACAGCAGCGCGATGATCTCGGCGGAATCGGTGTGCAGTTCCAATTGACGATCGCTCGTGTAGCCGCGCGAGCTGTTGCGATCGCGCACCGCCACGTGGCCCAGCACGTCGCCGCTGGAGCTCTGGGACACCGCGTTGCCGAAATGCATGCCAAGCCCGAAATAGATGATCTCGAGATCCGAATCGCTGTACTGCCCCGGAGGGAGGCCCTGCATCAGAACCACGCCCTCGCCCTGGCGCAGGCGTTGCAAGGTGAGGGCGAGCTCGCCGTCGAGCGCCGCGCTGGAGAAATCCTCGCGGGTCACGTCACTGAACCGAAGACCCTTGGCCTTGACGCGCGCCAGGCTGGCGGCGATGTCGGCCAAGGCCTGCTGGCTGAGCCGCTGCCTGAACTCCATGCGGCCGAACTCCGTGGCGTCCCATCCTTGCGGGTACTTTTTCTGAGACCATTCGACCGAAGGGTTCTTCGCCAGCAACAACGGCATTCGTGACTCCTTTTGAAAAGGAGGCATTGGGCGGCTCAGGCCCCCGGAGGGTCAATGCATAGTTCTTCACACCCCTATTCCGTCCGGCAATGAAGCTCTCCACCAAGCGCCATCTCCCGTCCATCGCCAACATCGAATCGTTCTTGAGCGTTGCGCGGCTGCACAGCGTCACCGCTGCGTCGGAGGAGCTTTTCCTGACGCAAGGGGCCGTCAGCAAGCAGATACTGGAGCTCGAAAAGCACGTGGGCAAGAGCCTGTTCACCCGCAGCGCACAAGGGCTGCAGCCCACGGCAGCAGGGCGAGCCCTGTTCGAGCGGCTCTCGCCGCTGGTCGCGGACCTCGAGGATGCGTTCGGCGAGATACGTGCCGAGGCGCGCAGCGTCTTGAACATCTCGGTTTCGCCGAGCTTCGGCATGGAGATCATTGCGCCCAACCTCAGCGACTTCATGGAAGCGAATCCGTGGCTGATGGTCAATCTCTACACCCGCCTCGGAGAAGTCGACCTCGACCGCGAGGGCCTCGACGCGGCCGTGGTCTCTGGCGAAAGCCGATCGAATGCCTATGCCAGCGAGCGGCTCTTCACGCCGGCGCTTTTCCCATACATATCGCCAGCGCTGCTGGCGCCTGGCGCGGAAGGCGAGCTCAGTGCGCTCACCCGCTCCAAGCTGATCGGCCTGGTGAACATGTCCAGCGCATGGCCTGATTACTTCGACATGCTCGGACTTCCCTTCTCGCCCTCGATGGTGGTTGCGAACCACTCATTGCTCAGCACCAGCGCCCAGGCCGTCATCAGTGGCTACGGCATCGCCCTGCTGCCCGAGTACCTGGCGGGCCAGCATGTGCGCACGGGGTTGATGGTGCGCATCGGGAACACGGCCTACCGGGGGTCGAACCCCTACTACCTGATGGCCCGGAAGCAGTGCGTCTCCGGCGAGCCCTACCAGCGCTTTCGCGACTGGCTGCTCGGGCTTCTGCGCAACATGGGGCAGCTGACCTGAAGGTCCTTGGCCCCGCGAGCGCAGGTTCCGCCCGCACTGCCCTACTCGCTGGACGGACAACGTGAGGCAAAGAAAAACCCGCTACGCGGGGAAAGCGTGCGGGCTTTGAGGCTTCGATATCTGGTCCCGCCGCCAGGAATCGAACCTGGATCTCAGCCTTCGGAGGGCCGAATTCTATCCATTGAAATACAGCGAGAGGGGGCTTCAGGCCAGGGCCCGAAGCCCGTGATTATCACTGATCACGCAAGCTGCTTGCAGTTCCCCTCCGCCGCCGCAGGCCTGCGCTCGAATCCGAGCCCTGCGAGATAGACGTTGAACAGATGCCGCCCTGCCGGCACGAGGTCGAAGGCGCCGGGCTCGAGCAGCCAGTCCTGGATCAGGCCGCTGATCACCGCATGCAGCCCGTAGGCCGCGGTCTTGGCCGGGATGGGCAGTTCGATGCCAGCGCGGCTCGCTGCATGCTGCAGCGCGTGGACGAAATCGGTCACGCAATCGTTGCGCGCGCTACGGTGACGCTGCAGCACCGGTGCCATCTCGTCCGTGTACTCGACCTTGAGCGTGGCCACCTCGAAGACGCGCCGCACCTGCGCGTCGGTCACCATCAGGTTCAGGGCCTGCACCATCACCTGCTCGATCGCCGCCAGCGGATCCTCATGGGCCGCGGTGGCTTCGCGCGTGGCGCATTCCAGCGGCAGCGTGACGCGCTCCATCATGGCGTTGAAGAGGTCCGGCTTGTCCTTGAAATGCCAGTAGATCGCGCCCCGGGTGGCGCCAGCCTCCTGCGCGATCTGCTGCAGCGTGGTACGCGAAACACCCTGTGACTGGAACAGCACTTCCGCCGCATCGAGCAGCCGATGCCGGGTGGCCAATGCCTCTTCCTTGGTACGTCGGACCACTTTGCCCCCTTGCATGAAACCTGTAAAACATCGAACCCGTGTCGGCTGCCACTATACATTCACGAATGTATGTAAACTCGGGCCCCACCTGATGGCCAAGCTCGCCGTGTTGCTATAGGCACTCGCCGCGACCACGCGCCGTTCCCCGTCCCTGCTTCAAAGGATTCGCATGCCCGTCTCGCATGTCTCGCGTCATTCGTTGTTGTCCATGCCGCGTCGCCCCGTCTTCGCTGCCGTCGCAGCCGCGGCGGTGCTGGCGCTCGCCGCTTGCGGCAAGAGCGAGGCACCGGCCGGAGGCGCACCTGGGGGCGGTGCCGGCGGCGGCGCACCGCCGCCGCCCGAAGTGGGCGTGGTGGTGGCGACGCCGACCGACGTGGGCCTGGTGACCGAGCTGCCGGGCCGCCTCGAAGCCTCGCGCGTGGCCGAGGTGCGCGCCCGCGCCGCCGGCATCCTGCAGCAGCGGCTGTTCCGCGAAGGCAGCGACGTGAAGGCCGGCCAGCCGCTGTTCCGCATCGATCCGGCCCCCTACCTGGCGACGCAGCAGAGTGCCCAGGCGGGCCTGGCACGTGCCGAGGCCAATGCAGTGCAGGCCAAGGCCCTGGCCGAGCGCTACAAGCCGCTGGTGGAGGCCAACGCGGTCAGCAAGCAGGAGTACCTGAACGCCGTCGCCGCCGCCAAGACCGCCGAGGCGGACATTGCGGTCGCGCGTGCCGAGCTGCAGACGGCCAGGATCAACCTCGGCTACGCGAACGTCACCGCGCCCATTGCGGGCCGCATCGGCCGCGCACTGGTAACCGAAGGGGCGCTGGTCGGCCAGGGCGACGCCACGCCGCTGGCGGTGGTCCAGCAGATCGACCCGGTCTACGTGAACTTCACGCAGTCGGCCAACGAGGTGCTCAAGCTGCGCCGCGCCATGGAGGCCGGCCAGTTCAAGCGCGCGAGCGGCAGCGATGCGGCCAGCGTGCGCATCCTGCTGGAAGGCGGCAGCGAGTACGCGCTGCCCGGCAAGCTGCTGTTCTCCGACCTGACGGTGGACTCGTCCACCGGCCAGGTGACGCTGCGCGCCGAGGTGCCGAACCCGAAGGGCGAGCTGCTGCCCGGCCTCTACGTTCGCGTGAAGGTGGAGCAGGCCCAGGCGACGAATGCGATCACGGTGCCGCAGCAGGCGGTCACGCGCACCCAGCAGGGCGACACGCTGACCGTGGTCGACGCCGAGGGCAAGATGCACAAGCGCACGGTGAAGATCACCGCCGCACAGAACAACCAGTGGGTGGTGACCGAAGGCCTCAAGGCCGGCGAGCAGGTCATGGTCGACGGCTTCCAGAAGCTGATGATGATGCCGCCGGGCGCGGCAGTGAAGGCGGTGCCGTGGAAGGCGCCGGCGCCGGCGCCGGCGCCGGCCTCCGCCGCAGCACCGGCTGCCCCTGCGAATGCTGCCTCGGCTCCGGCCGCGAAGCCGTAAGGAGCGCGCCCGCATGGCAAAGTTCTTCATCGACCGGCCCATCTTCGCGTGGGTGATCGCGCTGTTCGTCATCGTGGTGGGCGCCGTGTCCATCACGCAGCTGCCGATCGCGCAGTACCCGCCGGTGGCACCGCCGGCCATCGTGGTCAACGTCGCCTATCCCGGCGCCTCGGCCCAGACGCTGGAAGACAGCGTGCTCTCGGTGATCGAGCGCGAGATGAACGGCTCACCGGGCCTCATCTACATGGAATCGGTGGCGCAGGCGGACGGCACCGGCACCATCACCATCACCTTCGAGACCGGGACCAACGCGGACCTGGCCCAGGTGGACGTGCAGAACCGCCTGTCGCGCGCCACGCCCCGGCTGCCGGCGGCGGTAACGCAGCAGGGCGTGCGCGTGGACAAGTCGCGCAACAACTTCCTGCTGTTCACGATGCTGTCGTCCGACAACCCGGCGATCGACACGACGGCGCTGGGCGACTACGCCTCGCGCAACGTGGTGCCGGAGCTGCAGCGCGTGGCCGGCATCGGCCAGGCGCAACTGTTCGGCACCGAGCGCGCCATGCGCATCTGGATCGATCCTGCCAGGCTGCAGGGCTACAACCTGTCGGCGGCGGACGTCAACGCAGCCGTGCGGGCGCAGAACGCACAGGTGTCTTCCGGCACCATCGGCGACCTGCCCAACGTGCCGGGGCAGGCGATCGCGGCGACCGTGGTGGTCAACGGCCAGCTCACCACCACCGAGCAGTTCGGCAACATCGTGCTGCGCGCGAACACCGACGGCTCCACCGTGCGGCTCAAGGACGTGGCGCGCATCGAACTGGGCGGCCAGGGCTACGCCACCTCGGCGCGGCTGAATGGGCAACAGGCCGTCGGCATCGGCGTGCAGCTCGCTCCCAGCGGCAACGCCCTGGCTTCGGCCAAGGCGATCCGGGCCAAGATGGCCGAGCTCGAGCGCTTCTTCCCGCAGGGCGTGAAGTGGACCATTCCCTACGACAGCTCGCGCTTCGTCAACATCTCCATCACCGAGGTGGTGAAGACGCTGTTCGAGGCGGTGGCGCTGGTGTTCCTGGTGATGTATCTGTTCCTGCAGAACTGGCGCTACACGCTCATCCCGACCATCGTCGTGCCGATCGCGCTGCTGGGCACCTTCGCCACCCTGCTGGCGCTGGGCTTCTCGATCAACGTGCTGACCATGTTCGGCATGGTGCTGGTGATCGGCATCGTGGTGGACGATGCAATCGTGGTGGTGGAGAACGTGGAGCGCATCATGAGCGAGGAAGGCCTCTCCCCGCTCGAGGCCACGCGCAAGGCGATGCGGCAGATCTCAGGCGCCATCATCGGCGTGACGGTGGTGCTGATCTCGGTGTTCGTGCCGCTGGCCTTTTTCGCGGGCTCCACCGGCAACATCTACCGCCAGTTCTCGGCGGTGATGGTGGCTTCCATCGGCTTCTCGGCCTTCATGGCGCTGTCGCTCACGCCGGCGCTGTGCGCCACGCTGCTGAAGCCGGTGGAGGCCGGCCATCATCACGAGAAGCGCGGCTTCTTCGGTTGGTTCAACCGCGGCTTCAGCCGCACGGCAAAGGGCTACGAGAGCCTGGTGGCGCGCATTCTCAAGCGCGCGGCGCGCTACCTGGTGATCTATGCCGCGATCATCGGCGCGGTGGTGCTGGTGTACCGGCAGTTGCCGACCTCGTTCCTGCCCCAGGAGGACCAGGGTTACCTCATCGTCAACGTGCAGCTCCCGCCGGGCGCGACCCAGGAGCGCATGCTGTCGGTGATGCAGGACGTCGAGAAGTACATCCTGAAGCAGCCGGAGGTGCAGAGCATGGTCGGCGTGCTCGGCTTCAGCTTCTCGGGGCAGGGCCAGAACGCGGGCCTTGCCTTCGTGACGCTCAAGGACTGGGACCAGCGCCACGAGCCGGGCCAGTCGGCGGAAGCGGTGGCCGGCCGCGCCTTCGGCGCGCTGTCGAGCATCCGCGACGCCTTCATCTATCCCCTGTCGCCGCCGCCGATCCCGGAGCTGGGCAACGCCAGCGGCTTCAGCTTCCGCCTGCAGGACCGCGGCGGGGCCGGGCATGACGCGCTGACCAATGCGCGCAACCAGCTCCTGGGCATGGCGAGCAAGAGCCCGCTGCTGACGCAGGTGCGTCCGGACGGACTGGAAGACGCGCCGCAGTTGCAGATCGACATCGATCGCGACAAGGCGAATGCGCTGGGCGTGGACTTCGCCGCCATCAACAGCACGCTGTCGACCGCGCTGGGCTCGAGCTACATCAACGACTTCCCGAACCAGGGCCGCCTGCAGCGCGTGGTGGTGCAGGCCGACGCGCCGGCACGCATGCAGCCGGACGACCTGCTCAGGCTCAACGCGAGCAACACCAAGGGCGAGCCCGTGCCGCTCTCGGCCTTCGCGAGCACGCGCTGGATCACCGGTGCGCAGCAGACGGTGCGCTACAACGGCTATCCGGCCGTGCGCATCTCGGGCGCGGCCGCGCCGGGCTACAGCTCGGGCGCCGCAATGGCAGAGATGGAAAAGCTCGCCGCGCAGCTGCCCCCGGGCTTCGGCTACGAGTGGACCGGCCAGTCGCGCGAGGAGAAGCTCGCTGGCGCGCAGGCGATCCTCCTGTACGCCTTCTCCATCCTGGCGGTGTTCCTGTGCCTGGCCGCGCTGTACGAGAGCTGGACCATCCCGCTGGCGGTGATCCTGGTCGTGCCGCTGGGCGTGCTGGGCGTGCTGCTCGCGACGCTGCTGCGCGCCTATTCGAACGACGTGTACTTCCAGGTCGGCCTGATCACCATCATCGGCCTGTCGGCGAAGAACGCGATCCTGATCATCGAGTTCGCCAAGGACCTGCAGGCGCAGGGCAAGGGCGTGGTCGAGTCGGCGCTGGCGGCCGCCCACCTGCGGTTCCGCCCGATCATCATGACCTCGCTGGCCTTCGGCCTCGGCGTGCTGCCGCTGGTGCTGGCCTCGGGCGCAGGCTCGGCAAGCCAGCGCGCGATCGGCACCGGTGTGATCGGCGGCATGGTGACGGGCACGGCGCTCGCCGTCATCTTCGTGCCGGTGTTCTTCGTGGTGGTGCGCAGCCTCTTCAAGGGCAGCGAGCGCCAGCGCGAGGTCGACAGGCGCACGCCCAGGCCGCAGGCATTGAAGAAAGCCCCGCCCATGATTAAGAAGAACTTCGCTTCCACCGCCCTCGCCGGCGCAGCCGCCATGCTCCTGGCCGGATGCTCGCTGATTCCGACCTACGAGCGCCCCGTGGCGCCGGTGCCGGCCAGCTATCCGGGCGCGCAGCCCGCCGCGGCCAGCGCGTCGCCGGTCTCGACGCTGGCCTGGCAGGACTACTTCACCGATCCTCGGCTGGCCAGGCTGATCGAGACGGCGCTCGCCAACAACCGCGACCTGCGCGTGGCTGTCGCCAACATCGAGCAGGCCCGCGCCCAGTTCCAGATCCAGCGCGCGGCGCAGTTCCCCGCGCTCGACCTGGCGGCCAGCGGCTCGCGCTCCAGCCCGAACCCGCTGCAGGCGGCGGGCCTGGGCGGCAGCGTGTCGTCCACCTATTCGGTCAACCTCGGCATCACGGCCTGGGAGCTCGACTTCTTCGGCCGCGTCGCCAGCCTCAAGGAACAGGCGCTGGCGCAGTTCCTCGCCACCGAGGAGTCGCGCAAGGCCACGCAGATCAGCCTCATCAGCGCAGTGGCCAGCGGCTGGCTCACGTTGATCGCGGACGACGAACTCCTGGCGCTCACGCGCCAGACGCTGGCCACCCGTGAGGAGTCGCAGAAGCTCACGCGGCTGCGCTTCGACAGCGGCGTGGTCTCGGAGATCGACCTGCGCCTGGCGGATTCGCTGGCGGAGAGCGCGCGCGCCTCCTACGCGGAGCAGCAACGCCTGCGCATGCAGGACGAGAACGCGCTGGCCCTGCTGCTCGGCGCGCCGGTGCCGCCGGAGGCCACCGAAGGCGGCGCGCGCGGCCTGGGCTCGGTCGCGCCGATGGCGGAGCTGCCCGCAGGCCTGCCTTCCGACCTGCTGGGCGAGCGGCCCGACATCCGGGCCGCCGAGCAGCAGCTGATCGCGGCCAATGCCAACATCGGCGCAGCGCGCGCGGCCTTCTTCCCGCGCGTGGCGCTGACCACCTCGATCGGCACCGCCAGCAGCGAGTTCTCGAACCTGTTCGAGCGCGGCACCAAGGCCTGGGCCTTCTCGCCCCAGCTGACGCTGCCCATCTTCGATGCCGGCCGCAACCAGGCCGGGCTGGACTCGGCCAGGGCCGGCCGCGACATTGCGGTGGCGCAGTACGAGAAGTCGATCCAGACCGCCTTCCGCGAGGTCGCCGACGCGCTCGCCGGCCGCGCCACCCTGGGCGAGCAGCTGCGTGCCCTGCGCGCGCAGACGGAGGCCGAATCGGTGCGCTTCAGGCTCTCGGACCTGCGCTACCGCAACGGAATCGCCAGCGCGCTGGACCTGCTCGACTCCCAGCGCTCGCTCTACAGCGCGCAGCAGGCCGCGGTGCAGGTCCAGCTCGCGCAGCTGCAGAACCAGGTGGTGCTGTACAAGACGCTGGGCGGCGGATGGGCCACGCGCTCAGGCCCGGAGCGGCAGTCGCAGGCGACTTCGGGCGCCTCTCTATAATCCGCGGTTGATTACAAAAAGCCCGACGAGCCCCCCACACTGAGGACCCAATGAGCGACGACGCGCACTACCAGGCCACAGAAGACGCCCACACGGGCCCGATCAAGAACCCCAAGCAACTGCTGCTGGCAGTCTTCTTCTCCTTCATCGCGCCGATCCTGATCATTGTCGGCCTTGTCTCGTACGTGACCTCCGCCAACCAGCCCTCGGGCGAGGTGCAGGGCTCGGGCATGTCCCTCTACGGCGTCACTGCGGAAGAGCGCGACCGCGAGCTCGCCGACCGCCTCAAGAAGGTCGGCTCGATCGAGATCCGCGACGCCAACCGGCAGCTGGCCGCCGGCGAGGCGGTGTTCAAGGCCCAATGCGTGGCCTGCCACGGCGCCCCGGGCATCCCGGGCGCCCCGCACCTCGACGACGCCGCGGCCTGGGGCCCTCGCATCGGCCAGGGCTACGCCACGCTGCTGGAACACGCGCTCAAGGGCAAGGGCGCGATGCCGCCCCAGGGCGGCGGCGACTTCGAGGACGTCGAGATCGGCCGTGCGGTGGTCTACCTGGCCAATTCCGGCGGCGCCAAGTTCCCGGTGCCCGACCGTCCGGCGGCAGCGGGCGCACCGGAGGCCGCGGCCTCCGATGCGGCAGCGGCAGCGGCGCCGGCCTCGGCACCTGCCAAACAATAAGCAGGTCTTCGGACCTCACGACAAGAGCCCGCATGCGGGCTCTTTTTTTTTGAAGACGTGCTGCGCTCGGCTTCTTCAGTGCGCTGCCTGGCCCGGCGCGGCCGCCGCCGGGCTCATGACATGCCCATAGCGCCCCGGCAGGTCTTCGGCAAGCACGTTCTGCGGCACCCAGCGCCCCTGCTCTATCGCCTCGGCGGCCAACCCCATGTCCTGCGTATGCACGAGGCCCAGCCCGGACGGCGCGGCCAGGTAGAGCCGGCCCTGCTCGTCGAGCAGGCAGGCCGTGGGCTCGACCCGGTCGCCGGCATGCGATCGCACGCTGAAGTCCTCGCCGATCCGCCACACCCAGGGTGCAGCCTCGAGCTCCACGTAGACGCGCTGCGGCCCGTTCTGGAAGAACCACTGGCCGCGTTCGTCGTGCTCGTAGTTGCGCTGGATGAAGTCGATCAGCTTCTCGTGCTTCAGCAGCGAGCCCTTGGCCATGGGGAAGGGTCCCGTGGCCTGCGTTCGGTCATCCCGCATGTACCAGTTGCCGCGCGCGTCGAGGCCGAGCCAGCCGTAGCAATGCGGGACGTTGGGCCACTTGGCGAGCGCCTGTTTGACGATGTCGTCCATGCGGGGATTCTGGCGCGGATGGTGCCGCCGCGCCATCGGACGAAGCCGCGTCAGAGGTGCTGCGCCAGCCAGTCGCCGACCCGCTCGGGCATGCCGCGCACATGCCCCAGCGGCCGCCCCATCGGAAAGCCCACATGGCCGCCATGGGCCGGCTGCCACAGCGTGACATGGCGCCCCGCCTCCTCCGGACGCGGCAGGCTGGCGGCCGGCACGAAGGGATCGTTGGTCGCGTTCACGACCAGCGCCGGGATGCGGATCGCGCCCAGGTGCGGCTTGGCCGAGGCGCGGCGCCAGTAGTCGTCGGTGTCGCGAAAGCCGTGAAGCGGCGCAGTGAACACGTTGTCGAAGGCATGCAGGTCGGCGGCCGCCATCAACGCCTCGCGGTCGAACAGGCCCGGATGCTGGGCCAGCTTGGCCAGTGCCTTAGGCTTCATGCTGGCCAGGAACATGCGCGTGTAGACCAGCCGGTTGAAGCCTTGCCCGATGGCTGCCCCGCCGGCCGCCAGATCCAGCGGTGCGCTGATCGAGGCGGCCGCAGCCACCACCTTCGAGGCCTCCGATCCGGCCTCCTCGACCCAGCGCAGCAACGCGTTGCCCCCCAGCGAGACGCCAGCCGCAAGCATGGGTCCGACGTGCCGCTCCCGCAAACGCGCGAGGATCCAGCCCACCTCCTCGAAGTCCCCCGAGTGGTAGGCCCGCGGCGCAAGATTGATCTCGCCGCTGCAGCCTCGGAAATGCGGCACCGCGTAGTCCCAGCCGCGCGTCAGCGCATGGGCCGCGAAGGCTTCGGCGTAGTGGCTCTTCGACGAGCCCTCCAGCCCGTGGAACAGCACCAGCAGCGGCCGCGGCGATGCCCCTTCGGCCGCGAGGAAATCGACGTCGATGAAGTCGCCGTCCGGCGTGGTCCAGCGCTCGCGGCGGTAGGCAGGCAAGGGCGCCTCCACACGCCGTGCCAAGAGCGCGGGCCAGATGGTCTGGAGGTTGCCGCCGGGCAACCAGCGTGGCGCCACGTACTGCATCAGTGGAGAACCGGCGGGATCTCGTCCACCTCGTCGGGGGCTTGAACCATCCCGGGGCTCGCATGGTGGGCCACCATGCGCCAGCCCTGCGGGGTCTTGTGATAGACGTTGGTGGCCAGCACGAAGGCATGGCGCGGACCCTCGGCCGTCAGCACCTCGATGCGCTCCAGCACGTTGTGCACCGCGCTCGCCAGCGACTCCACCCTTCGTACGTGGGCCGGCGTGGCATGGATCGCGCTGTTGGAGAACATCTGCTCGAAGGCCGCCCGGATGGCGCTGGCGCCCACCAGGCGTGGGCCGCCGGGATGTACGCAGAACACCTCGTCCTCGTCGGCCCAGCAGGCCATCAGCGCGTCGATGTCGCCGCGCTGGAGCGCCTCGTAGAAGGCCGTCTCGATATCGTCGGCAGTGCCGGCCACGGCGGCGGCGCGGAGTTTGGACTTGGACATGGTGGCTGCGGCTGGAGGTGGCGATTTTGCCTCGGGCGCGAGACGCGCATCGGTCGCCGGCGCATCAGAAGTCCGGAATGCGCCCGACGTGGTGGGCGCGTTCACGCCCCCTCACGGCGGAACTCGCCCCCGCGCGCCGAGCAGCCAGCCCTCGGCCACCGCCTGCAGCTCGCCCTGCGCGGCCTGCCACACCAGCTCGGGCGCGGCCACGTGCACGCCCGGCGGCGCGATGCGCAGTGCCACGTCGACCAGCTCCGCCACCTTGCCGGCGCGCACCGGCTGCTCGCTGGCCGGCACCATGAAGCGCGCGATGGACAGCATCCACGCCGCCAGCCGCTCGGCCGGATTGGCGAAGCGCGCCGCCGCGGACTTGCGCGCCGTGCGCACGATGATCACGCGCTCGAAGCCCTGGGCCACTACCGCCTCCTCGTCGAGGCTGGCCAACCCGCGCTTGAGCGCCTCCGGCAGCCGGCCCTGGTCGTGCGGCTGCACGACGGCCAGCGTGCGCACGCCGCAGGCCTTCAGCCAGGCCGCGAGCGCGGGCAGCTGCGCCGGCTCGGGCGTCCACAGCGCGCGTTCGCGGTCGTAGTAGAGGCGCGGCGGCTCGAACAGGACCAGCGCCGCGTCGGCCGCGGTGCGCGGCCAGTGTGCGAGGTCGGCGTCCGGCGCCAGCACGGTCTCGACGCCGCGCAGCCCGTCGCGGATGGGCTCGCGCGCCAGCACGCGCGTGTGCTCGAAGCGATGCCGGCCCGCGAGCCGCCGCACCAGCTCCTGTCCCAGCGCTCCGGTGGCGCCGGCAATCAGCAGCGTGCCCTCGTCCCGGCGCCGGGGTGGCGCCGCGCGGTTTGCGGCCTGCAATGCCTGGAGGGGATCGACCGCCATCGGGCTATGCTACCTTTGCCACTTCCGCACGAACGACGAAGAGGCTTCGATATGGTGATCATGAAACGCTGGCTCCTGATCCTCCTTGCGACGCTGTCGCTCGCAGGCTGCGGCTACAACGACTTCCAGCGCCTCGACGAGGCGAGCAAGTCGGCCTGGAGCGAGGTGCTCAACCAGTACCAGCGCCGCGCCGACCTCGTGCCCAACATCGTCGCCACCGTCAAGGGAGAAGCCAACTTCGAGCAGGAGACGCTGACCAAGGTGATCGAGGCGCGAGCCAAGGCCACCTCGATCCAGGTCACGCCCGAGACGCTCAACAACCCCGAGGCCTTCAACAAGTTCCAGCAGGCGCAGGGCGAGCTCTCCAGCGCGCTGTCGCGCCTGATGGTGGTGGCCGAGCAGTACCCCAACCTCAAGGCCAACCAGGCCTTCCGCGACCTGCGGGTGACGCTGGAAGGCACCGAGAACCGCATCACGGTGGCGCGCAACCGCTACATCCAGACGGTGCAGGAGTACAACGTGCTGGCGCGCAGCTTCCCGACCAACATCACGGCCAAGATCTTCAGCTACGACCCCAAGGCCAACTTCAGCGTGCAGAACGAGGCCCAGATCTCCACCCCGCCGACGGTCGATTTCGGCCAGCAGCAGCAGCCGAAGAAGTAAACCTCGATGACGGCCGCCCGCATTCGGCGCGCGCTGGCAGCTCTTTTCCTGCTGGCCTTCGCGCTCGCGGGCGCGCAGGCCCAGGACCTGCTGCCGGTGCCGCCGCTCGGCGCGCGGGTGATCGACCAGACCGGGACGCTGGACGCGGCGCAGCGCCAGGCACTCGAAGCCAAACTCGCCGCCTTCGAGCAGGAGAAGGGCTCGCAGATCGTGATGCTGATGGTCGCGACCACGGCACCCGAGGACATTGCGAGCTACGCCAACCGCGTGGGCAACGCCTGGAAGATCGGCCGCAAGGACGTGGGCGACGGCATCCTCGTCATCGTCGCGAAAAACGACCGCAAGATGCGCATCGAAGTCGCGAAGACGCTGGAAGGCGCGGTGCCGGACATCGCGGCGGCGCGCATCATCGATTTCGCAATGAAGCCGCGCTTCCGCGAGAACGACTTCGCGGGCGGGCTCGACGCCGCAGCCGACCAGCTGATCGCGCGCATCAAGGGCGAGCCGCTGCCGGAGGTCGATGCCGGGAGCGGCGACTTCGGCGGCGGGCAGGAGGAGCCCGGTTTCGACTGGGGCGACCTGGCCATCTTCCTGTTCTTCGGCGTGCTGATCGGCGCGCCGATCGCGCGCGCCATCCTCGGCAAGGTCCTGGGGCCGGTGGCGCTGGGCGGCGTGACGGGGCTGGTGGTGATGGCGCTGACTGCGAGCCTGGTCATCGCCGTGCTCGCGGGGCTCGCGGCGCTGCTCTTCACGCTGCTGTCGAGCGCCTTCGGCGCAGGCGCCGGACGTCGCGGCGGCCGTGGCGGCGGCTGGGGGCCGGGCGTCGGCGGGCTCGGCGGCGGCTTGGGTGGTGGCGGAGGCTGGGGCGGCGGGTCCTCGTCCGGCGGCGGCTTCAGCTCGGGCGGGGGCGGCGATTTCGGTGGCGGCGGCGCCTCGGGGGACTGGTAACGATGGCCACGCAATCCTTCCTCTCCACGCTTCGGCGCCTGTGGCGACATCGCTGGATCGACGGGAACGACGTGCGGCGCGTCCTGCCGTCCGAGGCGCTGGAACGCCTGAAGGCCCGCGTCGCGGCCAGCGAGCGCCGGCACCGCGGCGAGGTGCGCATCTGCATCGAGGCCGGGCTGCCCTGGTCGTACATCCGGCGCGGCGCGCCGGCGCGCGAGCGCGCGATCACCCTGTTCGGCAAGCTGCGCGTGTGGGACACCGCGGACAACAACGGCGTGCTGATCTACCTGCTGCTCGCCGAGCACGCGATCGAGATCGTGGCCGATCGCGGAATCGACGCGCACGTGAGCGCGCAGGAATGGGCAGCGATGACCAGGCGCATGGCCTCCGCGTTCCGAGAGGGCCGCTTCGAGGACGGGCTCACGCAGGCGCTGGAAGAAGTCTCGGCGCTGCTGGTGGCGCACTTCCCGCTGGCCGAGGGCGAGCCCGACCGCAACGAGCTGCCCGACGAGCCGGTGGTCGTGGTGTAGCGAGCCCCACTGGACTACCGTCGCCTCAGGAGCGGCCGTGCGCCTCAGGCGCCGCGTCCGGCCTGCTCCTCCAGCAGGCGACGGTTGACCGCGTGGACCGCGTCCAGCTCCAGCTGCAGCGCGCGCGACACCTGCGACAGCGTGCGCAAGCGCCGGTTGCCTTCGCGCAGCCGCCCGGCGAGGATGGTGGAAATGCCGAGCATCATCCGCGCCGCCACCATCGGATGGCTCTCGATCAGGCCCAGCAGCGCAGCGCGCGGGAGCACGCCCAGCTTGACGTCCGTCAGCGCCGTGCAGCTGGCTGAGCGCGGCCCGCCGTCGATCACGCCCATCTCGCCCAGCAAGCTGCCGGCGCCGACCACCGTGATCACGACTTCGCCGTCGGGGATGCCGGAGCTGTTCACGGCGCGCAACTGGCCTTCCAGCACCAGCACCAGGTAGTCGCTGTCGGCCGCGTCGCCCTCTTCGAACAGCAGCGTGTCGGCCAGCACGTGCACCGGCTTCATGGCGTCGACCACGACTTCCGCTTCGGCGCGGCTCATGCCGGCCAGGGGAGCGGCTTGCATCATCAGATCGACGGCATGTTCGCGCAGGTCGTTGCGGCGGGAAGGCTTGGGTGCTTGTGCCATGAACGGAGGTGGTCTTCAGATCGGCAACGGCCATACGGCATTGCCGCCGATGCCATAGAAACTCCGGCCCGGCATGGCTTCCATCAGCCAACCACCGGTGAACTCGCCGAAGGCCGGCAGGATCAGGCGCCGTTCCTCGCGCACGAAGCAGGGCATGCGCAGGCTGTCGCGGCCGCTGCCATGGAGCTTGCAGACCGGATGGAGGTGACCGCCGAGCACGAAGTGCGTTGGATGAGGCCGGGGGTGGTGACAGGCGGCGAAGGGCCCGGCCAGGTAGGGCTCGTCGACGCTCTCGAAGCGCAGCGCCGCCGGCGGGTCGCCGGCATGGCTGTCGTGGTTGCCGCGCACCAGCGTGCAGCGAAGGTCCGCGCGCTGTTCACGCCAGGATTGAAGGCTTGCCAGCAGCTGCGGCGTGCGCGCGTGTGCGTCATGCAGGAAATCGCCGAGCACCACGAGCTCGCGCGGCCGGTGCTGGTCGATCAGGCGGTCGAGCCGGGCGAGGTTCTGCGCCGTCGTGCCGTGCGGCACCGGTTGCCCCAGCGCCCGGAAGCTGGCCGCCTTGCCCAGGTGGAGATCTGCCACGAAGAGCACTTCGCGGGCCGGCCACCAGAGGGCTCGTTCCGGAAGGAGGTCGAGGGATTGGCCGGCAACGTCGAGGCGGCAGGAGGAGGAAGCGGCATGCACGAGTTCGAGTTTTACAGAAGGTCGCGCAGCAGAATCTTGCGAATTGTCACGCCGCCCTCGGCCCTCCCGGGACTTTTCCGCGCCCGGCCTGACCTTCCTCCACGGGCCTCTCGAAGGCCAGTGTCCTGCGCACGCGGTCAGGATCGGCCGGCTCGGCCGTGCCGCCCGCGGCCCGCTCCAGCTGCGCGACCATGCGTGCGATACGCTCGGCCGCGCTCTCGTTCGACAGCTTCTCGCGAAACAGCTCCACCATCAGCGGAAAGGCAAAGGGGGTGGGCCGCTGCGGCGTCCGGACCATGAGCCGCTGCGAGGCCATTCGCGCGAGGACGGCGCTCAGCCGCCCGATCTCCAGCTCCTGCGCGAGCAGTTCCTCCTCGGCCTGCTGCAACAGCCGGTTGGCTGGGTCGTACTTGCGGAACACCTCGTAGAACAGCGAGGAGGATGCCTGCAGCTGCCGGCTGCTGCGCCGCTGGCCGGGATAGCCCTGGAAGATCAGGCCGGACACGCGAGCGATCTCGCGGAAGCGCCGGCGCGCGAGCTCGGTGGCGTTGAGGGACGCGAGCACCTCGTGCAGCAGCTGCGCCTCGTCCACCGGCACCAGCACCTGCGGCAGCAGCGCCTGCCAGTCGGG
>NZ_LMTS01000027.1:139002-167517 GCF_001541225.1 Variovorax sp. WDL1
TCGCCCGCGCAGAGCAGCTCGAAGCCGTAGTCGTTCACTGCGATCGAGAAGGTGCGCGGCTGGTGCTGGGCGACGCGCCAGGCGAGCAGGCTGGCCAGGCCCAGGTGCACCAGCCGCCCCGCAAAGGGGTAGAGAAAGAGATGCCAACCCTCGCGCGTCTTCAGCAGCTCGGCCAGCAGGGTCTCGGGCGTCGGCAGGGCGGACCAGCGCTGCTGGATCTCGAGCAGCGGCCGGACGCATTGGAGCTCAGGGGTGTCGTAGCAGCCGGCATCGGCCCGCGCCAGCTGCCGCACGACGGCATCGGCCAGCGTGCTCGTCAGCGGCATGCGCCCGCCGTTCCAGCGCGGCACGGAGGGCTTGCGGCCGCTCGCGCGCCGTACCCAGGCCGTCATGTCGTGCACCCGTACCAGCTCCAGCAGCCTGCCGCCGAAGAGGAAGCAGTCGCCCGGTTTCATGCGGGCGACGAAGCTTTCCTCCACGCTGCCGATCCTGGCGCCGCGCAGGTACTGCACGGCCATGCTGGCGTCGCTGACGATGGTGCCGATGTTCATGCGGTGCCGGCGCGCCAGGCGCGTATCGGGCACGCGCCAGACGCCCTCGGCGTCGGGCACCGCGCGTCGGTAGTCGGGGTAGGCCGCCAGCGAGGGCCCGCCCTGCGCCACGAAGTCCAGGCACCACTGCCAGCTCTCGCGCGACAGCCCGGCATACGCGACGGTGGAGCGCACCTCCGCATAGAGATCGTCCGGCACGAAGCCGCCGCCGAGCGCGACCGTGACCAGGTGCTGCACCAGCACGTCCAGCGGCTGCGCCGGCGATCGGCGCTCCTCGATGCGGCCTTGCGCCACGGCGTCGCGCGCGGCGGCACCCTCCACGATCTCGATGCTGTGCGTGGGCACGAGCGTGATGCGCGAAGGCCGCCCCGGCGCGTGGCCCGAGCGGCCGGCACGCTGCAACAGCCGCGCCACGCCTTTGGCCGAGCCGATCTGCAGCACGCGCTCCACCGGCAGGAAGTCCACGCCGAGGTCCAGGCTGGAGGTGCAGACCACAGCCTTGAGCGCGCCGGATTTCAGGCCCAGTTCCACCCACTCGCGTACCGCGCGGTCCAGCGAGCCGTGGTGCAGCGCGATCTGCCCGGCCCACTCGGGCCTCGCCTCGAGCAGGGCCTGGTACCAGATCTCGGACAGGGAGCGCGTGTTGGTGAAGACCAGCGTGCTCGCGCTGGCGGCGATCTCCCCGACGACTTGCGGCAGCATGGTGAGCCCGAGGTGCCCGCCCCATGGAAAGCGTTCGGCGCGCCCCGGCAGCAGCGAGTCGATGAGCAGTTGCTTGGGCACTTCACCCTGCACCAGCACGCCGTCGCCGCCGGCCAGCAGGGTGCGCATGGCGTCCTGCAGATTGCCGAGCGTCGCCGACATGCCCCAGGTGCAGAGCCCGGCATTCCAGCGACGCAGCCGCGCCAGCGCGAGCTGCACCTGCACGCCGCGCTTGTTGCCCAGCAGCTCGTGCCATTCGTCGACCACCACCAGGCGCAGCGAGCCCAGCGCCTCCCTGGCATCGTCGCGCGCAAGCTGCAGAGAGAGGCTCTCGGGCGTGGTGACCAGCACCGTCGGCATGCGCCGGTTCTGTGCGCTGCGCTCGGCCGAAGAGGTGTCGCCGCTGCGGGCGGCTGCGCTCCAGTCGGGCTGCAGCGCATCGAGGGCCTGCTGCAGCGCGCGCAAGGTATCGGCGGCCAGGGCGCGCATCGGGGTCAGCCAAAGCACCGTCAGCGGCGGCGGCTTCTTGCTCGCGGGCGCTGTTGAGAATGCCTGCAGCGCGCCGAGCCAGACCGCGTAGGTCTTGCCGGCGCCCGTGGTGGCGTGGAGCAGGCCGGAACGGCCTTCGGCCAGGGCCTGCCAGACGCGGCGTTGAAAGTCGAAGGCATTCCAGCCGCGCGACGCGAACCAATCGTCGAGCCGGCTCATGCTCATGCTCATGCCGGCAGCAGCGCCGCCAGCGTCTGCAAGGTATCGGCCTCCTCCACCGGCTTGTCCTCGCGCCAGCGCAGCATGCGCGGAAAGCGCACCGCGATGCCGCTCTTGTGTCGTGCGCTGCGTGCGATGCCCTCGAAACCGAGCTCGAAGACCAGCGTGGGCGTCACGCTCCTCACCGGCCCGAAGCTCTCGATGGTGGTGCGCCGGATGATCGCGTCGACGCGCGCCATCTCGGCATCGCTCAGGCCGGAATAGGCCTTGGCGAAGGGCACGAGCATGCGTCCTTCGACCTCGGGCGGCGCGTCCCACACCGCAAAGGTGTAGTCGCTGTACAGGCTCGCGCGGCGTCCATGCCCGCGCTGCGCGTAGACCAGCACGGCGTCGACCGAGAGCGGGTCGATCTTCCACTTCCACCACAGGCCGACGTCCTTGGTGCGGCCGACGCCGTAGGCCGCATGGCGCTGCTTGAGCATCATGCCTTCCACGCCCATCGCCCGGGACGACTCGCGCTGGCGCGCGAGATCCTGCCAGCTCTCGCCGTGCAGCATCGGACTCGCGATCAGCGCAGGGTGTTGCGCCGTCGCGATGAGGTCGTCGAGCAGCACGCGCCGCTCGTGCTGCGGCAGCGCCCGCAGGTCGCGGCCTTCCCATTCGAGCAGGTCGTAGGCCAGCACCACCACCGGGATTTCGCGCAACAGCTTCGGTCCCAGCGTCTTGCGGCCGATGCGCTTCTGCAGGTCGGCAAAGGGCTGCGCCCGGTCATCGCGCCAGACCACGATCTCGCCGTCGAGCACCGTGCCGTCGGGCAGCGCCCGCCCCATCTCGGCCAACTCGGGAAAGCGGTCCGTCACCAGCTCCTCGCCGCGCGACCACAGGCACACCTGGCCGGCGCGCCGCACGAGTTGCGCGCGGATACCGTCCCACTTCCATTCGATGAGCCACTGCGAGGGCGGCCCCATGACCGCATCGAACTGCTCGAGCGGCAGCGCGAAGGGATGCGCGAGGAAGAAGGGGTAAGGCTGCCCGCCGGCCCGGCGGTCCTGCTCGTTGCCGCTCTCGGGCGCGATCAGCGCCGCGAAGTCGGCCGCGCCCGGCCGGCCCGTGATGTGGGTGTAGCCCATCAGCCGCTGCGCGACCCGCTTGGGATCGAGCCCGCTCATCGCCGCCAGCACCTGCGTGACCTGCAGGCGCGAGACACCGACGCGGAAGGCGCCTGTGATGAGCTTGAAGTAGACGAGGCGCTCCTCCGGCGCCAACTGGCGCCACTGCGCGCGCAGTGCACCGGCGAGCGGCTCGGGCGGCATCCCGCGCAAGGGCAGCAGGTGCTGCTCGATCCACGTGGCGAGGCCCAGGTCGTGCGCCTCGGTGGGCGGCGGCAGCAGCAGCGAGAGCGTCTCGGCCAGATCACCCACCGCCTCGTAGCTCTCGTCGAACAGCCACTCCGGCAGGCCTGCGGCCTGCTGTGCCAGCAGCCGCAGCAGCTTGGTCGGCACCAGCTGCCGCGGCCGTCCGCCCGCCAGGAAGTACACGGCCCAGGCGGCGTCCTCGGGGTCGGCAGCCTGCAGGTAGCGCTGCAGCGCCGCCTGCTTCACGAGGTTGGAGGTGCTCGCATCGAGTTCGCGGTAGAGCGCGGCGAACTGTTTCATGGTTCGGCGACGTCCCGTTGCCCCTCTGGCTTCTCTCCTTCCCCCTCCCGTGGAAGGTCGGGATGGGGGCTCTGGGCGCTCGCGCTCGCACCGGCTTCCATGTCCTCGTCGCCGTACTCGGTCTGGAAGGCCCGCGCATCCAGCCCGTTCTCCTGCAGCCACCGTACCATCACCGCCACGCTGCCATGCGTCACGAACACCCGCTCGGCGCCGGTCGCGGCGATGGCCTGCTGCAGGCCCGGCCAGTCCGCGTGGTCAGACATCACGAAGCCCCGGTCCACGCCGCGGCGCCTGCGCGTGCCGCGCAGCTGCATCCAGCCGCTGGCGAAGGCATCCGAGTACTGGCCGAAGCGCCGCATCCACGGGCTGCCGGCGGCCGACGGCGGCGCCAGCACCAGGGCGCGCTTGAGCAGCGCCGCGTCCACGCTGGGGTCCGTGACGCGCAGCGTGGGCGGCAGCACCACGCCGGCCGCGCGGTAGACCGCGTTCAGCGGCTCCACCGCGCCATGCACCACGATCGGCCCGATGCTCGCGTCCACGCCGTGCAGGATCCGCTGCGCCTTGCCGAAGGCATAGCACAGCAGCACCGAGGCGCGC
The DNA here is from genome assembly GCF_001541225.1 of Variovorax sp. WDL1. Lineage (GTDB taxonomy): Bacteria > Pseudomonadota > Gammaproteobacteria > Burkholderiales > Burkholderiaceae_C > Variovorax. The sequence continues at coordinate 143,216 of NZ_LMTS01000027.1, forward strand.
CCGTGCTTCGCGTTGGCGCGCCACCAGTCGTCGATCTCCGCGAAGAGCGCGGCCTGTGCCGGCCACCGGTAGATCGGCAGGCCGAAGGTGGATTCGGTGATGAAGGTGTCGCAGGGCACCGGCTCGAAGGGCGCGCAGGTGCCGTCGGGCTCGGTCTTGTAGTCGCCGGAGGCGACCCACACGCGGCCGCCGTGCTCGAGCCGCACCTGCGCCGAACCCAGCACGTGGCCAGCCGGATGCAGCGACAGGCGCACGCCGTGGTGATCGATCGCCTGGCCGTAGGGAAGCGTCTGCAGCGTGACGTCGCCGAGTCGTGCGCGCAGCGTGCCGGCGCTGTCCTCGTGCGCGAGGTAGTGCCCATGCCCCACGCGCGCGTGATCGGAGTGCCCGTGCGTGATGACCGCGCGGTCCACCGGCCGCCACGGGTCGATGTAGAAGTCGCCGGGCGGGCAGTACAGGCCTTCGGGGCGCGCAACGACGAGGTCTTGGGGCGGCATGGCAGGCCATGCTAGCCCGGGCTCACACGGCAAGCGTGTAGGCCCGCGTCGCGCGCGATGCGGGGCTTTCGCCGCGGTACTTGCCGCGCGCGGCACGCATCCGCGCAGGAGGAAATGGCACGCCCAGCCTGTTCGGCATGGCGGGCAGGCCGGATGGCTGATCTCCTACAGATGAGCGGAGCCGAGACACCTACGGTGGGCTCCCTCACGAGGACCAGCATCCAGGAGCGAAGCCCATGAAGACCACGGCAGACGGCGCGCGCGGCGGCGCGCAGCCCGAACGCATCGACATCAGCAGCGCCCGAGAGCTCGACAAATGGTCGCGCCGGCTCGACGTCTCGCACGACCGTCTGCGCGAAGCCGTGCGCGCCGTCGGCAGCCGCGCGATGGACATCGAATGGCACTTGAGGGCGGGTCGCAGCGGGGCGTCCGCGCACGGCAAGACGCGCGCCTCGGCCTAGCATGCCAGCGGCTCATCTCGCGCAGGCCGCGCTCTTCGACGAGTCTCCCGCCGCACTGCTGGAGGGCTGGAGCTACGAAGACGATTTTTTGGACCCCACCGAGGAACGCGAGCTGCTGCACGTCGTGCAAGCCTTGCCGTTGGAGCAGATGCGCTACAAGGACTACACCGCACGGCGCCGCGGCATCAGCTTCGGCGGCCACTACGACTTCGACGCCAACCGGCTGCGGCCTTCGCCGGACCTGCCGCCCCGGCTGGTGCCGCTGCGCGACAAGGTCGCGCGGTGGTTGGAGGTGGCGCCGGACGTGCTGGTCCACATGCTGGTGGCGGAATACCGCCCGGGCACCCCGCTGGGCTGGCACCGCGACGTGCCGGAATTCGAGGAGGTCGTAGGCATCTCGCTGCTGGGCGCGGGCCTGCTGCAGTTCAGGCCCTATCCGCCGGTCAGGGATGCACGGGGCCGCCCTGCCCCCCATATCGATCTCGTGATCGAGCCACGTTCGATCTACCGGATGCGCGGGCCCGCGCGCTGGCGCTGGCAGCACCGCGTGACGCCGGTCCAGTCGCTGCGCTATTCGATCACCCTGCGCACGGCGGTGGCGCACGGCCCCTGAAGCGCTTCAGCGCTCGCGACGCGCTGCAGCAACGGGTCGAGGGTCTCGGGACGAACCGGCCCGCGCCGGCCGGCCATTCAGGACGCGGGTACGCGCTTCAGATCTTCCAGCCACACCTCTGCTTCCGAATCGCTGGGCGCGCGCCAGTCGCCGCGCGGGGACAGCGAGCCGCCCGAGCCGACCTTGGGCGAATTCGGCACGCAGGAGCGCTTGAACTGGCTGGTCTTGAAGAAGCGGTAGAGGAAGGTGCCGAGGTGGCGCTTGATGTCGGCCAGCCCGTACTCGTTGCGTTCCTTCTGCAGCTCGTCGGGCCAGCGCCCCCGCGTGCGGTCGCCCCAGGCCGCGTGCGCCAGGAAGGCGACCTTGCTCGGCCTGAAGCCGTAGCGCAGCGTGTAGTAGAGATGGAAGTCCTGCAACTCGTAGGGACCGATGGTGTCCTCGGTGCGCTGGCCGGGCTGGGCCTCGATGCCTTCGCCGGTCGCGGGTGCATCGGCCGTCGGGATCAGCTCCGGGCTGACCTCGGTCTCGAGGATGTCGCGCAGCACGCCACTGCCCTCGTCGCCCAGCAGCTTCGTGGTCTCGACCCAATGCACCAGGTGCTTGATCAGCGTCTTGGGCACGCTCGCGTTCACGTTGTAGTGCGACATGTGGTCGCCTACGCCGTAGGTGCACCAGCCGAGCGCGAGCTCGCTCAGGTCGCCGGTGCCCACCACGATGCCGCCATGGAAGTTGGCAAGCCGGAACAGATGGCTGGTGCGCTCGCCGGCCTGTACGTTCTCGAAAGCGATGTCGTACTGCGGCTTGCCCTGCGCGAAGGGATGGCCCAGGTCCTCCAGCATCTGGCGGCAGCTGGGACGGATGTCGATCTCGCGTGCGGTGCAGCCGATGCTGGCCATCAGCCGGTGCGCCTGCGCCAGCGTGCGCCCAGTGGTCGCGAAGCCGGGCATGGTGAAGCCCAGGATGTCGGAGCGCGGCTTGCCCAGCCGGTCCATGGCCTGCGCGCACACCAGCAGCGCATGGGTGGAGTCGAGGCCGCCGGAAACGCCGATCACCAGCTTGCCGATTCGGGCCGCCTCGATGCGCTGGACCAGCGACTGCACCTGGATGTTGAAGACCTCGCTGCAGCGCGCATCGCGCGTGGCCGCGTCCGAGGGTACGTAGGGGAAGCGGGCCACCTGCCGCAGCAGGCCGTGCGGCACCTGCGCAGGGACGGGCAGTTCGAACTCGACGGTGCGCCAGCCCGCGAGCGCCTCCTTGTGCTTGTGGACCGAGGTGCCGAAGCTGTTCTGCCGCATGCGCTCGCGCGAGACGCGCTCCAGGTCCACGTCGGCCGCGACGAAATGCGAGCTGTTGCGGAAGCGCTCGCTCTCGGCCAGCATGTCGCCGCTTTCGTAGATCAGCGCCTGGCCGTCCCAGGCCAGGTCGGTGGTCGATTCGCCGATGCCGGCCGAGGTGTAGAGGTAGGCCGCCAGGCAGCGCGCCGACTGCAGGCTGACCAGCCGGTGGCGGTAGTCCGATTTGCCGATCGTGATGTTGGAGGCCGACAAATTCACCAGCACCGTTGCGCCGGCGAGCGCCGCATAGCTGGACGGCGGAATGGGCACCCACACGTCCTCGCAGATTTCGACATGCAGCTTGAAGAGCGGCAGCTGGCGCGACTGGAACAGCAGGTCGGTGCCGAAGGGAATGCGCTGGCCGCCGAGCACCAGCTCCGTGGCCACCGCCGTGTCGGCGCCGTTGAACTGGCGCCCCTCGTAGAACTCCCCGTAGTTGGGCAGGTACGTCTTCGGCAAAACGCCGAGCACCCGGCCGTCGCCCACGACGGCGGCGCAGTTGAAGAGCCGGTGGTCCACGCGCAGCGGCAGGCCCACCACGGCGACTGCGCCGATATCGCTGGAGGCGGCGGCCACCTCCAGCAGGGCGCGCTCGCAGGCATCGAGCAACGCGGCCTGGTGGAACAGATCGTCGCAGGTATAGGCCGAGAGCCCCAGCTCCGGGAAGGCAACGAGGACGGCGCCGTCAGCCGCGGCCTCGCGGTACAGGCGCAGTGTCTCGGCGGTGTTGAACACCGGGTCGGCGACCCGGTTGCGCGGCACCGCGACGGCCATGCGCGCGAAGCCGTGGGTGTAGGGATTCAGGAACTCGTGCTCGGTCATGGCCGGATTGTGGCCTCACGCGGCGGATGCCGCCCATGGCTCGCGAACCCGGCCCTTCCCCGCATGGCACCCTGCCTTATTTCGGAGCGCCGCCCTTGCGCAAGGCCGGGTCCTCGCCCTTGGCGTGCGACTTGCCTTCCTGCTCGGCCTTGCGCATCGCTTCGGCTTCGGCCTCGCTCTTGGGACTTGCATCTTGCGCCGCCGCGTCGACCTTGCCCGACTTCACGAAATCGGTCGTGGCCTTGTCGTAGCGCCGGGTGGCTTCGTAGTTGCCTTCGCCCTGGATGTCGGGGCTCTTGGGCTTTTGGGGCTCGTTCATGTCACGCTCCTTTGTTCCAGACCTTTGTTGCCGGGTTGCCTCGCCGATGTCACGCGGCGGCGGGTCCGCTTCGGTTCTCTTTTGCGCATCACCATTGCATTGCGGCTCACAGCGAGAGCAGCCGCTGCATGAAGGCGCGATAGCGACGCAGGGCCACGCGCAACTTCTCCGTCGAGGCGGCATCAGCCACCCCGTCGCCGCGCGCGTCCAGTCCCGCCCGCTCGTCGGAGAAAGTCTGCGACAGGTTCTGCAGCATCTGCCTCACCAGCTCGTCGGCCTGGCGCACGGCCCGCTGCGGGTCGTCGACGAAGCCGATCTGCACGGCGTCCCAGCTGGCACGGAAGTCCCGAGCTGCCTCGGGCGTGAACAGCGGGGCCAGCGACTCGTCGGCGGCGCCGTCGGGCTGCGGCGTGTCGGGCCGCGGATGCACCTGTGCCGCCTGTGACGGCTCCGGCTGATGTCGTTGCTGCGGCGGTTGCGGCTCCTGCAACTGCTGTGGGTGCTGCGCAACCGGCCGCTCGAAGTCGTCCGGCGCAACGCTGGCATCCGCGTTCCGGATCGGCGCAGGTCGGGCCGCAACGTCCCGCTCTTTCCGCTCGCTCCGCCTGGTATCGAAGATCATGATCGTGCCTCCACCGGTCTCGCCGGCATTCGCCGCGGGGGGTCTTCCACGCGGACTTCAAGCAATTCATCGAACAGCGCACGGTAGTGCACCACGGCCTTGCGCAGTTCCTCGGTCTCGACCTCGCCGCTCAGGGTGCGCGCATGGATGGCCTGCGCCGCGCGGTAGTTCCTCACCACCGCCGGATGGTCCACCGAGATGTCTGCCGCGCGATGCTCGAAGTCCCCCATCGGGTAACCCCGCTTCTGCATCAGCTCGCGCACCAGCTGGTCGGCCTGCGTCACGGCGCCGGTCGGGTTGTCGACGAACTCGGCCTGCACCCTGTTCCACGCGCTGCTGAAGCGCGCTGCTTCGCCCGGTGCCAGTGCAACGATGTTCAACTGCCCTACCCGTGCCGCGCGTTGCCGAAGCTCTGCTTCTGCCTTCGCCCGGCTGCCGTGTTGCTTGACGGCGCGGTCGTACTCGTCGCCGAAGCGCGCCGCAAGCAGGCCCGACTGGCGTTTTCGGTAGAACAAATAAGCGGCCAGCGCGACCAGGGCAAGCGCCACGACGATTCCCAAGACCCACAGGGCTTGCATGCTCTCGGCGTCCATACATCTCCCCTTCACATCGAAGCACCGTCCGTGCGCGCCGCGGATGCAGCAGCGACCACGTGCGGATGCATGAATGCTGATTTCGCGTGCGGCAACGGGTCGGCAGCGCAGGGACGTTACTGCTGTGGGACCCCGCCTACGCAGCGTCGGCCCACGCGCGCCCCGCGCGCTGGGGCCTCGCGTGCCGGACAATGCGAGCCCCAGCGATGACCAGGCGACCACGAGCGCGACCATGCACCAGCCCCGACCACGCCGGCCTCGCGTCTACCTCGCAGGCCCGGACATCTTCCTTCGCGACTGCGAACGGGTCTACCTGGACCTGAAAGCCGCATGCGGGCGCCTCGGCCTGGAGGGCGTCGAGCCCTCCGACGGCGGCCTGGGCGCGGACTTCGCCGGCAGCGACGACGAGCGGGCGCGCCGGATCTACGAGGGCAACATCGCTCTCATCCGGCAGGCCGACGGCGTCATTGCCAACCTGGTGGACTTCCGCGGCCTCGAGCCGGACTCGGGCACCGTGTTCGAGGTCGGCTTCGCGGTGGCACTGGGCAAGCCGGTGGTGGCCTATGGCGTGCCGGCGGGCAGCTATGCGAGCCGGGTCTGCACGGCCATTGCATGCACGCAGGACGCAAGCGGCGTCATGCGTGAGCGCGGCAGCGGCGTGATGGTGGAAGGCCTGGGCCAGCGGCTGAACTTGATGCTGGCGTGCTCGGCGGCGATCGAGTCGACGGCCGAAGCAGCCCTCGCGCGGTTGGCGAAGCTGCTTCCTGCAAACCGGGAGCTCACCACGCCGTCCACTTCGCCTCGCTCCCGGCCGACGCCACCACGCGCTCGATGAAGCGCACGCCGCGCGCGCCGTCTTCCACCCGCGGGTAGTCGGCCTCCAGCGCATCGGCCTGTCGGCCGGCGAGCCGTGCGCGAACATCGGCCACGACGCCGGCATACACGTTGGCGAAGGCTTCGATGAAGCCCTCGGGATGCCCGCTGGGCAGCCGGCTCGCGCGCCGCGCCGACTCGCCCAGCCACGGCGCGCCGCGCGTCAGCACGCGGCGCGGGCCGTCATGCGGCAGGTGCAGCAGCTCGCTGGGCTGCTCCTGCCGCCAGACCAGCGTGCCGAGCGTGCCCGAGACGCGCAGGCGCAGGTCGTTCTCCAGCCCGGTGTTGACCTGCGATGCGATCAGTACGCCGCGCGCCCCGCCGCAAAAGCGCAGCAGCACGCTGCCGTCGTCGTCGAGCGCGCGGCCCGGCACCAGCGCGCTCAGGTCGGCGCAGAGGCTTTCGATCTCGAGCCCCGTCACGGTGGCGACCAGGTTCTCGGCGTGCGAGCCGATGTCGCCGATGGCACCGGCCGCGCCGCTCTTCGCAGGGTCGCTGCGCCACGCGGCCTGCTTGTTGCCTTCCTTCTCGAGCTGGGTTGCGAGCCAGCCCTGGTTGTATTCGACAACCACCTTGCGGATCTCGCCGAGCCGGCCGCTCCTCGCCATCTCGCGCGCCTCGCGCACCATCGGGTAGCCGGTGTAGTTGTAGGTCACGGCGAACACCGTGCCCTGGCGCGCCACGGCAGCGACCAGCGCATCGGCCTGCGCGCCGGTATGCACCAGCGGCTTGTCGCACACCACGTGGAAGCCGGCCTCGACAAAGGCTTGCGCCACGGGAAAGTGCAGGTGGTTGGGCGTGACGATGGAGACGAAGTCGATGCGCTCTTCCTCCGGGCGCTTCAGCTCGTCGTCGAGCAGGGCTCGCCAGTCGCCGTGGCTGCGGGCGTCGGCCAGCCAGAGCTCGCGCCCGGAGGCCTTCGCCTTCTCCGCGCTGGACGACAGCGCGCCGGCCACCAGCTCGGCCTGCCCGTCGAGCGCGATCGCCTTGCGGTGCACCGCGCCGATGAAGGCATCGCGCCCGCCGCCGACCATGGCGTAGCGCAGCTTGCGTGTCGCCGGCATCGGGACCTCAGAAGGGTGAGTTGGGGTGGTAGAAGTCCTTGGCGTTTTCCTTGGTGATGAGCACCGAGGGAATGATCGTGGTCGCCGGCAACTTCTCGCCCTTCAGCCGCGCCTCGGCCGTGAGCTTGATCGCGTCGTAGATGAACTTGGGCGAGTAGCTGACGTCGGCCTGGATGCGCGGGTCCTTGCCGTCGAGGATGGTCTTGACCATGCCCTTGGCACCGGCGCCGCCGAAGATGACCTTGATGTCGTCGCGCTTGGCCTGCTCGATGGCCTTGAGCACGCCGAAGGCCATGTCGTCGTCGGCCGCCCAGATGGCGTCGATCTTCTTGAAGCGCGTCAGGTAGTCCTGCGTGACCTTGAAGGCGTCGTCGCGGTTCCAGTTGGCGTACTTGGCGTCCAGCAGCTTGATGTCGGGGTAGTTCTTCAGCACGCCGTTGAACGCGTCCATGCGCTCGTTGTCCAGCGTGGTGGCGATGCCGCGCAGCGCCACGATGTCGCCCTTGCCGTTGAGTTTCTTGGCGATGTACTCGGCGGGAATCTTGCCGAAGGCGGTGTTGTCACCGGCCACGTAGGCGTCCTGCGCACTGGTGTCGGTCAGGCCGCGGTCGACGACCGTGACGTAGGTGCCCTTGGCCTTGACCTGGGCCACCGGCTTGGTGAGCGCAGCAGATTCGAAGGGAAAGATCACGAGCGCGTTGATCTTGGTCACCGTCGAGAGGTCCTGCAGCTGGTTGGCCTGCTCGGGCGCGTTGGCCGCCGTCTTGATGGTGATCTTGAGGTCCTTGTGCTCCTTCTCCAGGTCCTTCTTCGCCTGGTTGGCCCAGTAGTTGATGCCGCCCATGAAGCTGTGCGTCGCGGCCGGGATCGAGACGCCGAGGTTTACCTTCTCGGCGGCCAGGGCCGGACCGGCGGCAAGCGCGGCGACGGCGACCGCGGTAAGTGCGAGGCGTCGGGTGATGGGATTCATTTGCTGTCTCCTTGTTGAAAAACTGTCGTCGGAAAACTTCTTCGACTTCTTTGACTTCCGGGAAGGGAGGCGCTAGCGCCGCCCGCGCTGAAGGAAGGCGACCACGATGATCACGAAGCCCTGCACCGCGGCATTGAGGTACACGCTGATGATGCTCGTGAGGTTGAGGATGTTGCTGATGACCGAGAGCAGGATGGCGCCGATCACGGTGCCGGTGATGCTGCCCGCGCCGCCCTTGAGCGCGGTGCCGCCGACGATCACCGCGGCAATCGCCTCCAGTTCCCACAGCAGGCCCGTGGTAGGCGAGGCCGAGCCCAGGCGCGGCACGTAGAGCAGCGTCGCGATGCCCACGCACACGCCCAGCAGCACATAGGTGAGGATCTTCACGCCATCGACCCCCACGGCGGCGTAGCGCGCGACCTGCTCGTTCGAGCCGATCGCCTGCACATAGCGGCCGTAGGCGGTGCGGTTGAGGATCAGGCCGCCGATCGCCGCGACGACCAGGAACACCCAGACTGGCACCGGGATGCCCAGCAGGCTCGCGTAATAGACCGGCGCATAGAGGTCGGACAGCTCGTTGTCCAGCGTGAGCGCGCCACCATCGGCAAAGTAGGTCAGGTAGGCGCGGAAGATGCCCAGCGTCCCGAGCGTGACGATGAAGGGCTCGATGCGCCCCTTGGTGATCAGCAGTCCGTGCGCCAGCCCGAAGACCGCGCCCAGCACCACGGCCAACACGGCCCCCAGCACCACGGCCAGCAGCGGCGAGCCGAGTGCCGGCCCCATCGCGTTGATGAACATGATCACGCAGCCCGCGATCAGCGCGGCCATCGAGCCCACCGAGAGATCGATGCCGCCCGAGATGATCACGAAGCACATGCCCACCGCGATGATGCCGATGAAGGCGGTGCGGGTGAGCACGTTCATCGCGTTGTCGACGGTGGCGAAGTCGCCGTTGAGCAGGGTGCCGGCGATGCACAGCAGCACCAGGCCGATGACGGGGCCGAGGCCGTGCAGGCGCTCGGTCCAGCGCGGCTTGGATTCGCTGCGGTGCATGGCGCCCGCGGCTTCAGGCGTGGCTTGCTGCTGTTCCGGTGGCATGGGCGATGAGCTCCTCTTCGGTCAGTTGGCTCGCATCCAGCGTGGCGACGAGCCGGCCCGCGCGCATCACCGCGACGCGGTGGCACAGGCCGATCAGCTCCATCAATTCGGAGGAGACGACAATCACGGCCAGTCCCTCGCGAGCCAGCCGCTGGATCAGGAAGTAGATGTCGCGCTTGGCACCGACATCGACGCCGCGCGTGGGCTCGTCGAGCACCACCACCTTCGGCTTGGGCTGCAGCACCTTGGCCAGCGCGAGCTTCTGCTGGTTGCCGCCCGAGAGCGAGGAGGCGCGCGCGTCGAGGTCGCCGGTGCGGATGCCGAAGTCCTTCACCGCGGCGGCCAGCGCACTGCGCTCGGCCTCGGGCTTGAGCCAGGGCCGGGCATAGCGCTCCAGCGCCATCAACGTGAGGTTCTGGCGCAGGCCCAGGTGGACATGCAGGCCCTTGCCCTTGCGGTCCTCGCTGAGGTAGGTGAGGCCATGGCGCGCGGCATCGCGCGGGTGGCGCAACTGAACGGCCTTGCCGCCGATCTCGACCTGGCCGCTGGCGGGGCGCAGGCCGAGCAGGCCCTCGAAGAGCTCCGTGCGGCCAGCGCCTACCAGGCCGGCGAAGCCGAGGATCTCGCCGGGGCGGACCTCGAAGCTGGCCTTCTCGGCCCACCCGGGAACGCTGAAATCGCGCACACGCAAGGCCGGCGCCGGGTCTACCGTGACCGGATCGCGCGGCGGGTAGAGGTCGGCCAGTTCGCGGCCCACCATCAGGTTGGCCATCTGGTGGCGCGTGAGTTCGGCTGTGGGGGCGCGCGTCACGAAGCGGCCGTCGCGCATCACGATCACCTCGTCGGTCACGCGCTCGACCTCGTCGAGCTTGTGCGAGATGTAGACGATGGTGACGCCGTCCGCGCGCAGCTGCGCGATCAGACGGAAGAGGCGGTCGGTTTCGCCGGGCGTGAGCGTGGCGGTGGGCTCATCCATCACCAGCAGGCGCGCATGGCGGGAGACCGCCTTGGCGATCTCCACCAGCTGCTTCTCGGCCACGATGAGGCGGCGCACCTTGGTTCGCGGGTCGACCTTCAGGCCCACCTGCGCGAGCGCGGCTGCTGCGTCGCGCTCCATGGCGGCGTCGTCGAGCAGCCAGCCCTTCTTCTTTTCGTGGCCTAGAAAGATGTTCTGCGCCACGCTCAGATCCTCGGCCAGGTTGAACTCCTGGTGGATCAGCACAATGCCCAGCGCCTCGGCCTCGCGCGAGCTGGCGAACTGCTGCGGCTCGCCGTTGACGCGCACCGTGCCTCCGCTGATCGGCTCGTAGCCAGCCAGGATCTTCATCAGCGTGGACTTGCCGGCGCCGTTCTCGCCCAGCAGGCCATAGACGCGCCCGGGCTCGAGCGAGAAGCTCACCCCGTGCAGCACCTGCACCGGCCCGAAGGCCTTCACCACCTGCTCGAACTCGACGGCGACGCTGCGCTTGGGCGGGTGCTGCTGCGTCATGGCGCCACCCCCCTGACCTTGAGCGTCTCGTGCATCGCCAGCACGCCCGCGCCGACCAGGCCGGCCTGCGCGCCCAATGGGGTGTACTGGATCTCCAGGTGCCGCGTCGAAAGCGCCAGCGAGCGGTGGTAGACGCTCTGGCGAAGCGCCGCCAGGAACAGCGGGCCGATGCGGGTGATGCCACCGCCGATGAAGACATGCGAGGGATTGAAGAAGTTGACGATCGAGGCCAGCATCTGCCCGATCAGCTGGCCCGCCCGCTGCACGATGGCATTGGCGGCCGCGTCGCCGGCGCGGCTGGCCTGGCCGACGTCGACCGCGTCGAGGCCGCCCTGCGCGCGCAGCCGCTCGGCCAGTGCGCGGCTTTCCCCCGCTTCAGCCGCGTGCACGGCCATGCGCGTGATAGCCGGGCCGGCCGCCATCGCCTCGACGCAGCCCAGGTTGCCGCAATGGCACAGCGGCCCTTCCTGGTCGACGCAGATATGGCCGACGTCGCCGGCGGAGCCGGCCGCGCCGCGGTACACCTCGCCGTGGCAGACGATGCCGCAGCCGATGCCGGTGCCGACCTTGATGACGAGGAAGTTGGACAGCGAGCGTTTCAGGCGCCAGAGCTCGCCGAGTGCCATCAGGTTCACGTCGTTGTCCACGAAGACCGGCGCGGCGTAGTCCTCGCGCAGATAGTCGCGAATCGAGAAGCTGTCCCAGGCCGGCATCAGCGGCGGGTTCACGAGCTGGCCAATCTCGAAGTTCACTGGGCCCGGCACGCCGATTCCGATGCCGATCACCTGCTTCGGTCCGAAGCCGCAGCGGCCGAGCAACTCGCGCATCAGCACGCGGACGCGGGCCAGGACGACGCCGGGGCCTTCGCGCACGTCGGCAGGCTCGGCGTGCTGGGCCAGCACGCTCAGGTCGGGCCGCAGCACGGCGACGTCGAGGCTGGTGGCGCCGATGTCTACGCCGACCAGCACGCCCAGCCCCTCGTGCAGCTGGAGATTCTCGGCGCGGCGCCCGCCCGAGGAGCGTTGCAGGCCGGCCTCGGCCAGCAGGCCCTGCTCGACCAGCCCGGCAATCAGCGCATTGGCCTTGCTCTTGGAGAAGCCGAGCCGCTCGGCCATGGCATGACGCGAGCCGCCGGCCGACCAGAAGGTCGTTTCCAGCAGCGCCATCTCGTCGGCGGTCAGGCCGTTCCAGGGTGCCAAGCGTCTTGTCTCCGTTATTCGTCTTCGGCCCGGGCAACAAGGTGCCCCAACCGAAGGCGAATACTAGGCGCTGGGCTTCAGCCGAACAAGATTGAACTTCGGCCTGATCAAGACCAAAGCAGAGGCGCCGCTCAAAGCACAAGGCCGCCCGAAGGCGGCCTTGTCGTTCGCGAACACCGCCGAGCCGTTTCTGCCGGCGCTGGTGCTAGCTGCCCCGGCTACTTCTTTTGGCGGTACTTGCGCAGGGCGGCGATCTGGGCGGCCATCACGGCCAGCTCCGACTGGGCCAGCGCGATGTCGATGTCGCTCTTGGCGTTCTTCAACGCTTCCTCCGCGGCGGCCTTGGACTTGTTCGCCTTCTCTTCATCGAGATCCTTGCCGCGGATCGCGGTGTCGGAGAGCACGGTGACGACATGGGGCTGCACTTCCAGGATGCCGCCCGCCACGAAGACGAATTCCTCGCCGCCGTCGGCCGTCTCGATGCGCACGGCACCCGGGCGGATGCGCGTGATCAACGGCGTGTGGCGCGGATAGATGCCGAGCTCGCCGGCTTCACCCGGCAGCGCGACGAACTTGGCCTCGCCCGAGAAGATGGACTCCTCGGCACTGACCACGTCGACGTGAATGGTGTTTGCCATCTGGATTCCTATGCAGCCGCCTTAGGCGACCTTCTTGGCCTTCTCGAAGGCCTCGTCGATGCTGCCCACCATGTAGAAGGCCTGCTCCGGCAGGTGGTCGGCCTCGCCGTTCACGATCATCTTGAAGCCGCGGATGGTCTCGGACAGCGGCACGTACTTGCCGGGCGAGCCGGTGAACACCTCGGCCACGTGGAACGGCTGCGACAGGAAGCGCTGGATCTTCCGGGCGCGGGCCACGGCCAGCTTGTCGTCCGGTGCCAGCTCGTCCATGCCCAGGATGGCGATGATGTCGCGCAGTTCCTTGTAGCGCTGCAGCGTGCCCTGCACGGCGCGGGCCACGTTGTAGTGCTCTTCGCCGACCACGTGCGGGTCGAGCTGGCGCGAGGTCGAGTCCAGCGGATCCACGGCGGGGTAGATGCCCAGCGAGGCAATGTCGCGCGACAGCACCACGGTGGAGTCCAGGTGGGCGAAGGTGGTCGCCGGCGAAGGGTCGGTCAAGTCATCCGCGGGGACGTACACGGCCTGGATCGAGGTGATCGAGCCCACCTTGGTGGAGGTGATGCGCTCCTGCAGGCGGCCCATTTCCTCGGCCAGCGTCGGCTGGTAGCCCACGGCGGAAGGCATGCGGCCCAGCAGCGCGGACACTTCGGTACCGGCCAGCGTGTAGCGGTAGATGTTGTCGACGAAGAAGAGCACGTCACGGCCTTCGTCGCGGAAGGACTCGGCGATCGTCAGGCCGGTCAGCGCCACGCGCAGGCGGTTGCCCGGGGGCTCGTTCATCTGGCCGTAGACCATCGCGACCTTCGATTCGGGGAGGTTCTCGAGGTTCACCACGCCCGATTCGGCCATCTCGTGATAGAAGTCGTTGCCCTCGCGGGTGCGCTCACCCACGCCGGCGAACACCGACAGGCCCGAGTGCGCCTTGGCGATGTTGTTGATGAGCTCCATCATGTTCACGGTCTTGCCCACGCCGGCGCCGCCGAACAGGCCCACCTTGCCGCCCTTGGCGAAGGGGCAGACCAGGTCGATCACCTTGATGCCGGTTTCCAGCAGGTCCTGCGAGGGCGACAGCTCGTCGTACTCGGGGGCCTTGCGGTGGATGGAAGCGGTGAGTTCCTGGCCCACTTCGCCACGCTCGTCGATCGGGCGGCCGAGCACGTCCATGATCCGGCCCAGCGTGGCCTTGCCGACCGGCACCGTGATCGGCGCGCCGGTGTTGGTGACCACGATGCCGCGGCGCAGGCCGTCGGACGAGCCCAGTGCAATGGTGCGCACCACGCCGTCGCCGAGCTGCTGCTGCACTTCGAGCGTCAGGCCGCCTTGTTCGTACTTGAGGGCATCGTAGATCCGGGGCATCTTGTCGCGCGGGAACTCCACGTCCACCACGGCGCCGATGCATTGAACGATCTTGCCTTGAACTGCTGCTTCTTGAGCCATCATCTGCTCCGATAAAAATTGAATCTGGTTGAGGTCGGACCGAGGCTCAGACACCGGCGGCTGCCGCGGCGCCCGACACGATCTCCGACAGCTCCTTGGTGATGCCGGCCTGGCGGGTCTTGTTGTAGACCAGCTTGAGCTCGTCGATCACGCTGCCGGCGTTGTCGGTGGCGGCCTTCATCGCGACCATGCGCGCCGACTGCTCCGAGGCCATGTTCTCGGCCACCGCCTGGTAGGCCAGCGACTCCACGTAGCGCACCAGCAGCTCGTCGATCACGCTCTGCGCATCGGGCTCGTAGATGTAGTCCCACGAGTGCTGGCCCTTCTCCATCTTCAGCGCGTCGGCCGCCAGCGGCAGCAACTGCTCCACCACCGACTCCTGGCGCATCGTGTTGATGAACTTGGTGTAGCACAGGTAGACCGCGCTCAGCTTGCCCTCGGCATAGGCGTCGAGCAGCACCTTCATCGGGCCGATCAGCTTGTCGAGGTGCGGCGTATCGCCCAGCTGGGTGACATGCGAGACCACGCGCGCGCCGATGCGGTTGAGGAAGCCAAGGCCCTTGTTGCCGATGGCCACCGCCTCGACCGCATTGCCGGCCTGCTGCTGCTCGCGCAGCTTGGCGGTCACGGCGCGCAGCACGTTGGTGTTCATGCCGCCGCACAGGCCCTTGTCGGTCGTCACGACGATGAAGCCCACGGCCTTCGCCTCGTTGACCTTCATGAAGGCGTGCGTGTACTCCGGGTTCGCTTGGCCGAGGTTGGCCGCGATGTTGCGGATCTTCTCGCTGTACGGCCGGGCGGCACGCATGCGGTCCTGCGCCTTGCGCATCTTCGACGCGGCCACCATTTCCATGGCCTTGGTGATCTTCTTGGTGTTCTCCACCGATTTGATCTTGCCGCGGATTTCCTTACCGGCTGCCATTGAGACTACTCCTTGGGTCGATCAGGCGAAGGACTTCTTGAAGGAAGTGATCGCCGCCATCAGCTCGGCCTCGGAATCCTTGTCGAGCGCCTTGGCCTGCTCGATCTTGTCGAGCAGCGCGCCGTGGCTGGACTTGAGGAACTGGTGCAGGCCGTGCTCGAAGGGAAGCACCTGCTTGACCTCGAGGTCGTCCATGAAACCCTTGTTGACCGCGAACAGCGAAGCACCCATCAGCGAGATGGGCAGCGGGCTGTACTGCGGCTGTTTCAGCAGCTCGGTCACGCGGGCGCCGCGGTCCAGCTGCTTGCGGGTGGCTTCATCCAGGTCCGAAGCGAACTGCGCGAAGGCCGCGAGTTCGCGGTACTGAGCAAGGTCGGTACGGATACCGCCCGAGAGGCCCTTGATCACCTTGGTCTGCGCCGACGAACCCACCCGCGACACCGAGATACCGGCGTTGATGGCGGGGCGGATACCGGCGTTGAACAGGTTGGTTTCCAGGAAGATCTGGCCGTCGGTGATGGAGATCACGTTGGTCGGCACGAAGGCGGACACGTCGCCGGCCTGCGTCTCGATGATCGGCAGCGCGGTCAGCGAGCCGGTCTTGCCCTTGACCTCACCCTTGGTGAAGGCCTCGACGTAGTCGGCATTCACGCGGGCAGCGCGCTCCAGCAGGCGGCTGTGCAGGTAGAACACGTCGCCGGGGTAGGCTTCGCGGCCCGGCGGGCGGCGCAGCAGCAGCGACACCTGACGGTATGCGACGGCCTGCTTGGACAGGTCGTCATAGATGATCAGCGCATCCTGCCCGCGGTCGCGGAAGTACTCGCCCATGGTGCAGCCCGAGTAGGCGGCGACGTATTGCATCGCGGCCGATTCGGAAGCGGAGGCCGCCACCACGATGGTGTAGTCCATCGCACCGGCCTGCTCCAGAGCGCGCACCACGTTCTTGATCGAGGAAGCCTTCTGGCCGATCGCGACGTAGACGCAGGTCATGTTCTGACCCTTCTGGTTGATGATCGCGTCGATGGCCACGGCGGTCTTGCCGGTCTGGCGGTCGCCGATGATCAGCTCGCGCTGGCCGCGGCCGATCGGCACCATCGAGTCGATGGACTTGAGGCCGGTCTGCATCGGCTGGTCCACCGATTTCCGCGCGATCACGCCGGGGGCGACTTTCTCGATCACGTCCGTCAGCTTGGCGTTCACCGGGCCCTTGCCGTCGATCGGCTGGCCCAGGGCGTTCACCACGCGGCCGATGAGCTCCGGGCCGACCGGCACTTCCAGGATGCGGCCCGTGCACTTGACGGTGTCGCCCTCGGAAATGTGCTCGTACTCGCCCAGGATCACGGCGCCGACTGAGTCGCGCTCGAGGTTCAGCGCCAAGCCGAAGGACGGGGTGCCGTCGGCAGAAGGCGGGAACTCGAGCATTTCGCCCTGCATCGCGTCCGACAGGCCGTGCACGCGCACGATGCCGTCGGTCACCGACACCACGGTGCCCTCGTTGCGGATGTTCGCGCTGACGCCGAGGCCCTCGATGCGGCTCTTGATCAGCTCGGAAATTTCTGCGGGATTGAGTTGCATGACTCTTTCCTTCTTTCGTTAAGGGGGCTGGCGGCCTCAGGCTGCCAGCGCAACTTTCATTTGTTCGAGGCGCGCCTTGACGGAGGTGTCGAGCACCTCGTCACCCACCACCACGCGGATGCCGCCGATCAGGGACGGATCCTGCTCGACGGTGAGCTGCAGCTTGCGGCCGAAGCGCTTTTCGAGCGCGGTGGCCACGCCATTGAGCGCCGCGGCGTCGATGGGGAAGGCACTGAACACCACCGCATCGGACGAGCCGCTCTGTGCATTCGCCAAGGCCCGGAACTGCCTGGCGATCTCCTGCAGGGCGGTGAATCGACCGTTCTCGAGCAGGGCCATCAGGAAGTTGCTGGCGGCGGGGGGCAGCGCGGCACCGTTGGCGCCGGCAATCACGCCCAGCACCTGCTCGGGCGTGGCCTTGGGGTTGTCGGCGAACTGCTGCAGCTCGGGATTGGCGGCGATGGCCGCCACCCTCTCGAGCCAAGCGCCGGCGCCGGCAAGGTCCGTCGAAGACGCCTTGAACAGCGCTTCGGCATAGGGGCGTGCAATGGTGGCGAGTTCAGCCATGGCGTCCGTTTCAGAGTTCGGTCTGCAGGCGCGAAAGCAGATCGGCGTGCACGGCCGGATTCACTTCCTTGCGCAGGATCTGCTCGGCGCCCTTGACGGCCAGCACGGCCACCTGCTCGCGCAGCGCCTCGCGCGCCTTCACGGCCTGCTGCTCGGCTTCGGCGCGGGCGGCCGCCACGATCTTGTTGCCTTCTTCCGTGGCGCGGGCCTTGGCCTCTTCAACGATGGCCTGCGCACGACGTTCGGCATCGGCCAGGCGCTGCGCGGACTCGTTGCGCGCCTTGCCCAGCTCGACTTCCACCCGCTTGTCCGCCTCGGACAGCGCGACCTTGGCCTTGTCGGCCGCAGCCAGGCCTTCGGCGATCTTCTGGGCACGGTCATCCAGCGCCTTTGCGATCGGCGGCCACACGAACTTCATCGTGAACCCGACCAGGATCAGGAACACGATCATCTGGACGATCAGGGTACCGGTAATGCTCACTTTTCACCCTCTCTTTGAGTTTGAAATCCAGCGCAGTTCTTCATGAAAGGAAGCACGCGCGGTTTCGACGAGAAGCCTGCGCTCGATTACTTCGGCAGGTTGGCGATCTGCGAGAGGAAGGGGTTGGCGGTGGCGAACCACAGCGCGATACCGGTACCGATGATGAACGCGGCGTCGATCAGACCGGCCAGCAGGAACATCTTGGTCTGGAGTTCACCCATCAGTTCGGGCTGGCGGGCGGCCGACTCGAGGTACTTGCTGCCCATGATGCCGATGCCGATACAAGCGCCCACGGCACCCAGACCGATGATCAGGCCGGCGGCCAGAGCGACAAAGCTAATAACTTCCATGATGACTCCTAAGGACTTTGGTTGAAGAGAAAAAGAAAAAACGAAAGCGGAACGAACGCGGATCAGTGATGGTCGTGAGCCTGGCCCACGTACACCAGCGTCAGCATCATGAACACGAAGGCTTGCAACGTGATGATCAGGATGTGGAAGATGGCCCAGGCGGTGCCGGCGATGATGTGGCCGAGCGCCAGGAAGATACCCGTGGCCGACAGCGTCCACGCGCCGCCCATCAGGGCGATCAGCAGGAAGATCAGTTCGCCGGCATACATGTTGCCGAACAGACGCATGCCATGCGAGACCGTCTTCGCAACGAACTCGATGATCTGCATGGCGAAGTTGAAGGGATAGAGCGCGATCTTGTTGCCGAACGGTGCAGTGAAGAGCTCGTGCACCCAGCCGCCGGCCCCCTTGATCTTGATGTTGTAGTACAGGCAGATCAGCAGCACGGAGACCGACATGCCCATGGCCACCGAGAGATCGGCGGTCGGCACCACGCGCAGGTAGGCGTGGTGCGGGTCGCCGCCGGCGGCGCCGAAGATCTTGGCCCAGATCGCCGGCAGCAGATCGACCGGCAGCAGGTCCATCGCGTTGAGCATGAAGATCCACACGAAGATGGTGAGCGCCAGCGGGGCGACGAACTTGCGGCTTTCGGCGTTGTGGACGATGCCCTTGGCCTGCTGGTCGACCACTTCGACCAGGATCTCGACGGCCGCCTGGAAGCGGCCCGGCACGCCCGAGGTCGCCTTGCGCGCCGCCAGCCAGAGCAGCCAGCAGCCGAGCACGCCGAGGACGATCGAGAAGAAGAGGGAGTCGAAGTTGAAAACCGAGAAATCGGCAACACCTGCCGGCTTGGAGCTTTGAAGATGGGTCAGGTGGTGAACGATGTATTCACCAGCGGTTTGACCATTTTCCGCAGCGTTTTCAGCAGCCATCCGTTACTCGTCTTTAAATTTTCGGGCGTTTGGGCGCCAGCATTACCGCCACCCACGCCGCCTTCATTGTCACCACCAAGCCCACCAGCATCGCCGGCCAGCTCAGCGCCACTATCAGTCTTGGTGCGGCGAGCAGCATCGCCACCGACAAGACCAGCTTGACCATTTCCCACAAGAAGAATCCGAGCACCGCGGTACCCGCATTCAGCGAAGAAAACCTCCCGGTCAGTCCTCTTGCGAACACCGCGGAAGGGATCACCACCGCGAGTGCGCCGTATCCGGCGGACCACCCCAAATTCTGCCTCCCCGACAAGCCCCAGGCGGCCAATGCCACCAGCAGCCCCGCCGCGACCTGGACCGCAATCACGCGCCATGGCGAGATCAACGGCTTTCGTTCGCGCAACCGCTGGGCCTCCTCGGCGGTCAGCGGCCTGAAGTTGGCATCCGGGTCTTGCATGTCCTCGCGGACATCCACATCGCGGGCGATTGTTTTCATATCGAATGAAGCCCGGATGACGACCCAGAATTTCTACAAAGCCGCTGATTATAAGTAGAAACCCACAGCCCCCTGCCAGCTTCCCGTCAGCTTTGGCAGCGCCCTTGCCCGCGATGCGGGCGCCCTGGGTCCGTATTGGAAAGCGCGGCGCCGCCCCCACCATAATTCCCCATGCACCCGATCGCCGAAGCCCTCCCCGATTCTCTCTGCTATCTCGACGGCGTCTACACGCCGCTGCGCGACGCCAGGATCAGCGTGCTCGACCGCGGCTTCATCTTCGGCGACGGCGTCTACGAAGTGGTGCCGATCTACGCTGGCGTGCCCTTCTGCTTCGAGGAGCACATGGCACGGCTGGACCGCTCGTTGGCCGAGCTGCGCATCGCCAACCCGCTCGCCCACGAAGCGTGGCGCGCAATCGCGATGCACCTGGTCGAGGCCAGCCCCGCCGACCAGCGCGCGGCCGTGCAGGCCCTCTACATCCAGGTCACCCGCGGCGTCGCGCCACGCGAGCATGCGATGCCGCAGGGCCTGGCGCCCACCGTGTTCGTGATGCTGAACCCGATGAAGCCGGTGCCCGACGCGGTGCGCGCCAAGGGCGTGCCCTGCGTCAGCGCGCAGGACTTCCGCTGGCAGAAGGCGCACATCAAGAGCACCAGCCTGCTGGGCGCGGTGCTGGCACGCCAGATCAGCGTGGAGGCCGGCGCGGCCGAGACCATCATGTTCCGCGGCGACTGGTTGAGCGAAGCCTCGTCGAGCAACGTCTGGGTCGTGAAGGACGGCGTGCTGAGCGGGCCGCCCAAGGACGAGCTGGTGCTCGCGGGCATCCGCTACGGCTTGATCGAACGCATCTGCGCCGAGGCCGGCATCCCCTTCTCGCTGCGCCGCATCTCGCGCGACGAGGTCTTCGGCGCCGACGAACTGCTGCTGTCCTCCGCGAGCAAGGAGGTGCTGCCGGTCGTCACGCTCGACGGACAAGCCATCGGCACGGGGCGCCCGGGCCCGGTCTTCCAGGCCATCGATGCCGGCTACCGGCGCGCGAAGGAACGCAGCGCACAGGGTCACGGAGTCCTCTCCGGCGACCCGGTCGACGCACGCAAGGAGTCGCTGATCGAATACCCCTCGAAGTTTCCGATCAAGGTGATGGGCGCCAAGGCCGACGGCTTCGTGCACGCGATCACCCGGATCGCGGAGCAGTTCGACCCGAGCTTCGACGCCGCCACCGTGGAGCTGCGCAGCAGCAAGGCCGGCAACTATCTCGGCGTGACCATTACCGTGACGGCCACCAGCCGCGAGCAGCTTGACGATATCTACCGCGCGCTGACCGCCCACCCGATGGTCAAGGTGGTGCTGTGACGCTCGAGGTCGACTGGCTGGGCCAAGTCGACTATGCGCCCACCTACGCGGCGATGCAGCGCATCGCGCAGGAACGCACGCCCGAGTCGGCCGACCTGCTGTGGATCTGCGAGCACACGCCGGTCTACACGCAAGGCCTGGCGGGCAAGGCCGACCATGTGCTGAGCCCAGGCGAGATCCCGGTCGTGCAGACCGACCGCGGCGGGCAGATCACCTATCACGGGCCGGGGCAGGTGGTGGCCTATCCGCTGATCGACCTGCGGCGCGCGGGCTACTACGTCAAGGAGTACGTGTACCGCATCGAGGAGTCGGTGATCCGGACGCTGATGCATTTCGGGGTGACGGGGCATCGCGTCGGCGGCGCGCCGGGCATCTATGTGCGACTCGACGATCCCTTCTCGCACGCGGCCCTGACCGGCCCGGCGCATCCTGCCGATCCCTTCCGGGGCCTGGGCAAGATCGCCGCCCTCGGCATCAAGGTCAGCCGCCACTGCACCTACCACGGCGTCGCGCTCAACGTCGCGATGGACCTGGAACCCTTCTCGCGCATCAACCCTTGCGGCTACGCAGGCCTGCAAACGGTCGACCTTTCTACAATCGGCGTTCAAACAACCTGGGTCGAAGCCGCGCAGGTGCTGGCCAGCAAGCTCGCCATCCATCTCGCGCCCTGAACCCCGCCCACGCACCATGAGCACCCCCGAAGTCGTCCGCGACGCCCAAGGCCCCGCCACCTACAACCCGCTGGCCAAGCAGAAGGCCGCGGCCAAGCTCTCGCGCATCCCGGTGAAGGTGGTGCAGGGCGAGGTGCTCAAGAAGCCCGAGTGGATCCGCGTCAAGGCCGGCAGCCCCACCACGCGCTTCTACGAGATCAAGCAGATCCTGCGCGAGAGCAACCTGCACACCGTCTGCGAGGAGGCCTCCTGCCCGAACATCGGCGAGTGCTTCGGCAAGGGTACGGCCACCTTCATGATCATGGGCGACAAGTGCACGCGGCGCTGCCCCTTCTGCGACGTGGGCCACGGCCGGCCCGACCCGCTGGACAAGGACGAGCCGCTCAACCTCGCCAGGACCATCGCGAAGCTGCGCCTCAAGTACGTGGTGATCACCAGCGTGGACCGCGACGACCTGCGCGACGGCGGCAGCCAGCACTTCGTGGACTGCATCCGCAACATCCGCGAGCTGTCGCCGCAGACGCAGATCGAGATCCTGGTGCCCGACTTCCGCGGCCGCGACGACCGCGCGTTGGAAATCCTCAAGGCCGCGCCGCCGGACGTGATGAACCACAACCTAGAGACCGCACCGCGCCTCTACAAGGAAGCGCGGCCCGGCAGCGACTACCAGTTCAGCCTCAACCTGCTGAAGAAGTTCAAGGCGCTGCATCCGAGCGTGCCGACCAAGAGCGGCATCATGGTGGGCCTCGGCGAGAGCGACGAGGAAATCCTGCAGGTCATGCGCGACATGCGCGAGCACGACATCGACATGCTGACCATCGGCCAGTACCTCGCGCCCAGCAGCAGCCATCTGCCGGTGCGCCGCTACGTGCATCCCGACACCTTCAAGATGTTCGAGGAAGAGGCCTACAAGATGGGCTTCAGCCATGCCGCGGTGGGCGCCATGGTGCGCAGCAGCTACCACGCCGATCAGCAGGCGCACGCCGCCGGGGTCTGACGGAAGCACGCGAATGAGCGCGATCGACGCCGCGATGGCACGCGAGTTCGGCGTCATCGCCGATCTGATCCACCTGCATGCGCAGGAAGCCCCGTCCCGAACCGCGCTCGCCGATTCCCAAAGCACGCTGGACTACGGCGCGCTCGATGCGCTGATGGACCGCGTGGCCGCGAGCCTGCAGCGCGACGGCTTCCGTGTGGGCGACGCCATCGCGATCTGCGCAGCCCCGAGCACGCACTACGCGGCACTCTTCCTCGGCGCGTTGCGCGCCGGGATCGCAGTCGCGCCGCTGGCGCCGGGCTCCACGCCCGCCAGCCTCGCAAGGATGATCGAGGACGCACAGGCGCGCCTCGTCTTCCTCGATGCCGCGGCGGCCGAGGTGATCGGCGCAGCGGCGAAGGACGCCGCGCCGCGCATCGCGCTCGACGGCTGCGCAGCCGGGCAGGCCTTCGACGCCTGGCTGGCGCCGACGGGAACGCGCCCGCAGCCGGTCGAGTTGCAGCCGTCCTCGCCCTTCAACATCATCTATTCCTCGGGCACGACCGGCGAGCCCAAGGGCATCGTGCAGGGCCACGGCATGCGCTGGGCCCATGTGCAGCGCGGCGCGAAGTACGGCTACGGGCCGGACACGATGGCGCTGCTGTCGACGCCGTTGTACTCCAACACCACCCTGGTCGTCTTCTTCCCGACCCTGGCCTACGGCGGCTGCGTGGTGTTGATGCCGAAGTTCGATGCCGCCGGCTACCTGAAGCTCGCCGAGCAGCACCGAGTGACGCACACGATGCTGGTGCCGGTGCAGTACCAGCGCCTGATGGCGCATCCGGACTTCGACACCTACGACCTCTCCAGCTTCCGCTTCAAGTTCAGCACCAGCGCTCCCTTCGGCGCGGCGCTCAAGGCCGACGTGCTGAAGCGCTGGCCCGGCGGCCTGGTCGAGTTCTACGGCATGACCGAAGGCGGCGGCACCTGCATCCTGGAAGCGCACCTGCATCCCGACAAGCTTCACACCGTGGGTCGGCCGGCCGAGGGCAGCGACATCCGCCTGATTGACGAATCGGGCCGCGAGGTCGCGCGAGGCGACGCGGGCGAGGTGGTGGGCCATTCGGCCGGCATGATGGTCGGCTACCACCGCCAACCCGACAAGACGCGAGAGGCCGAGTGGTTCGATCCGGCGGGCAAGCGCTTCATCCGCACCGGCGACATCGGCCGCTTCGACGAAGAGGGCTTCCTCACGCTCTTCGATCGCAAGAAGGACATGATCATCAGCGGCGGCTTCAACATCTATCCGAGCGATCTCGAAGCCGTGCTGCACGGACACGCGGCAGTGGCCGAGGCCGCGGTGGTCGGCGTGCCCTCGGAGCAATGGGGCGAGACGCCGGTGGCCTTCGTGGTGCGCCATGCCGGCGACGAAACGCCGGGCGATGCGCTGCTGCAATGGGCCAATGCCCAACTGGGCAAGACGCAGCGGCTCGCGCGCCTGCACCTGGTCGACGAACTCCCGCGCAGCGCGATCGGCAAGGTGCTCAAGCGCGAGCTGCGTGAGCGCGACGCCCGCTGAAGCCGAGGCCACCGCAGCCGAGCATGGCGGCGGCCACGGCCTTCTGTGGGTGCTGCTGGCGGTGGCCGTGGTCTTCGCCTTCGTGCGCCCGCGCGCGCCGCTGGACTACCTGAAGCTGGTCGACTGGCAGACGCTTGGCGCCCTGGCCGGCCTGCTGGCCATCACGCAGGGCGTAGAGCGCAGCGGCATGCTGCAGCACGTCGCCTCGCGACTGCTCGCGCGGACCACCGAACTGCGCCACCTCGTCTTCTTCCTCGTCGCGACTGCCGCGGGACTGTCTGCGCTGGTCACCAACGACGTCAGCCTGTTCCTCCTGGTGCCGCTCACCAAGGTGCTGGCGGCACAGGCCCACCTGCCGCTGGCGCGGCTGG
>NZ_LMTS01000027.1:167570-173698 GCF_001541225.1 Variovorax sp. WDL1
TGGCGGTCAACGCGGGCTCTGCCCTCACGCCGATCGGCAACCCCCAGAACCTGTACCTCTGGCACCGCTCGGGCGAGAGCTTCCTCGGCTTCATGGGCATGATGGCGCCGACCGTGGCCGTGATGCTGTTCTGGCTCTTCGCTGCGGTGCGCTTCCTGGTGCCGCGCGTTGAGATCCAGCTCAAGCCCGCCAGCGATGCCGCGCCCGTGCAGCCGCGCTTGCTGGCGCTGTCGGCCCTGCTCTTCATCGCCTTCGTGATCGCGCTCGACCAGGGTTGGCTGGCCGCCGGTCTCGGCTTGGTGTCCGGCGCCTTCCTGCTGATGCGCCCGCGCGTGCTGCTGGGCATCGACTGGGCGCTGCTCGCGATCATCGCTCTGATGTTCGTGGACCTGCGCCAGCTGGCCGAGCTGCCGATCGTGGCCGCGCTGCTGCAGCAATGGCAGATCGGCGAGGGCTGGCGCGCCTACCTGGCCGCCATCGGCGTGTCGCAGTTCATCAGCAATGTGCCGGCCACCATCCTGCTCGACCGCTACGTGCACGACCTGCCCGCGCTCGCCGCCGGCGTCAGCATCGGCGGCTTCGGCTGCGTGCTGGGTTCGCTGGCCAACCTGATCGCGCTGCGGCTGGCGAAGGTGCCGCACGGGCTGCGCGAATTCCATCGCATCAGCATCCCCTTCCTGCTGGTGTGCGCGGCCTCGGCCCTGCTCCTCAGGCTCTAGGGGGCCGTACCGGCCAATGCGGAAGTGCCTGCCACGCCAACGACGCGCATGGCGGCGTTGACGCGGCCTTCACTCCCGAATCGACTGTTACGGTCCCCTGGCCGACACGCAGGCCATCGCCTTCGGATCGACGAGCCGGTCGTAGTCCTCGGCGCTCAGGAAGCCCAGCGCGACGGCCGCATCCCGGGGGCTCGTGTTCCGCTCCAGGGCGGCCTTCGTGATCTGCGCGACGCGGTCGTAGCCCAGCACCGGATTGAGCGCGGTCACCAGCAGCAGCGCGTTGTCGACCTGGGTCGCTAGCCGTTGGAGGTCGACCTCGATGTCCTTCACCATCCGCTCGGCGAACACGCGCGCGCTGTCGGCCAGCACGCGGATCGACTGCAGCAGGTTGTGGATCAGCACCGGCTTGGCGACGTTGAGCTCGAAGTTGCCGGAGGCGCCGGCCATGGTGATGGTGACGTGATTGCCCATCACCTGCAGGCTCGCCTGCACCACCACTTCGGCGATGGTCGGATTGCGCTTGCCCGGCATGATCGAGCTGGTCAGGCCTTCATCGGGGATGACCAGCTCGCCCAGTCCGCACCGCGGCCCCGAGCCGAGCAGGCGGATGTCATTCGCGATCTTGACCAGCGAGGTGGCCACCACGTTGAGCGCACCCGAGAGCTCGACCAGTGTGTCGTGCGCCGCCATGCCTTCGAACTTGCTGGGATTGGGCGCGAAGGCCGCGCCGGTCAACGCACTCAGCTCTTCGCAGAAGGCGGCATCGAAGCCCGGTGGCGCATTCAGCCCCGTGCCGGCCGCGGTGCCGCCCTGCGGCAGCAGGCACAGGCGCGGCAGGGTGCCGTCGATGCGGTCGATGCCGTGGCCGATCTGGCGCGCAAAGGCATCGAAGGCCTGGCCCATGGTCATCGGCACTGCATCCATCAGGTGCGTGCGCGCGATCTTCAGCACCCCGGCGAAGGCGGCGGCGCGCTCCTCCAGCCGCTGGCGCAGCAGCAGCAGCGCAGGCCGCAGGCGCTGCGCGACTTCCTGCTGCGCCGCAAGGTGCATCACGGTCGGGAAGCTGTCGTTGGACGACTGGGAGGCGTTGACGTGGTCGTTGGGGTGCACCGGCGCACGCGTGCCCAGGGGCTGGCCCAGCAGCTCGTTGGCGCGGTTCGCGATCACCTCGTTCGCATTCATGTTGGTCTGCGTGCCCGAGCCCGTCTGCCACACGCTCAGCGGGAAGTGATCGTCGAAGCGGCCGTCGCGCAGCTCTTCGGCGGCGGCGACGATCTTCTGCGCCAGCGCGGCATCGAGCGCGCCGCAGCGCAGGTTGGCGCGCGCGGCCGCCAGCTTCTGCAAGCCGAAGGCGCGGATCAGGCAGGCGGGGAAGCGCTCCTCGCCGATCTCGAAGACGCCCAGCGCGCGCTGCGTCTGTGCGCCCCAGTAGCGGTCGGCCGGGATCTCGACCGGCCCGAAGGCGTCAGGCTCCACACGCATGGCGACCATGGCGCGTCAGTCCAGCGAGATGTGGGTCTTGGCCGCGACCGCTTTCCAGCGCGCCACCTCCGACTCGGTGTGCTTGCCCAGCGCGGCCCCGGTGTACTGCTCGGCCGGCAGCATCTGGATCGCCTGGCTCGCCATCTTGTCCGTGAAGGCCTTGTCGGTCATGACCTTCAGGTAGGCCTGCTGGACCTTGTCGAGCGCCGCCTTGGGCGTTCCCTTGGGCGCGTAGATGCCGTACCACGTCGAGGCCTCGAAGCCGGGCAGCACCGTCTCGGCCAGCGTCGGCACGTCCTTGAGTTGCGGCAGTCGGACCTTCGAGGTGACGGCGAGCGCGCGCACCTTGGACTCGGTGATCTGCGGCAGTGCGGTATTGGTCTGGTCGAAGATGCCGTCGACCTGGCCACCGATCACGTCCACCAGGGCCGGGCCCGCACCCTTGTACGGTACCAGCGTCACCTTGATGTTGGCGGAGCTCGCGACCAGCGCGGCGATCAGGTGCGAACTGGAGCCCACGCCGGCGTTGCTGATGAAGAGCTTGTCGGGGTTGTTCTTGCCGAAGTCGATCAGCCCCCGGATGTCCTTCGCCGGATGCTCCTTGCGCACCATCAGCACCAGCGGCGTGTCGGGGAAGCGGAAGACGGGCTCGAAGTCCTTCACCGGGTCATAGCTGAGCTTCTTGTAGAGAGCCGGCGCGGCGCCCATGTAGCCCATGTGGCCGACCAGCATGGTGTAGCCGTCGGGTGTCGCGCGTGCGGCCTTGGCTGCGCCGATGGTGCCGCCCGCTCCGGCCGAGTTGTCGATCACGATCGGCTGCCCGAGCTCGCGCGCCACGTGTTCGGCGATGCTGCGCGCGAGCGCATCGGTGGGGCCGCCCGCTGCGAAGGGCACGATCCACGTGATCGGCTTGGTCGGGTAGGCCTGGGCCTGGGCGGCACCGACGGCGGCGGCCGCCGCGAATGCACACAGAACGGTCTTGATGAAACGCATGCTCATGTCTCCTGAATGGAATGAAGGATGGAGGGGACCAGGGAAGTTCAGTGCTGCGCCTTTGCCGAAAGCGCGAGCGCACGATCGACCATCTGCGGTGCGAGGCCGAGATAGTTCGCGGGCTCGGTCAGGCGATCGATGGCGGCACGGTCGAGATGCCGGGTGACTTCGGGCAGCGCCGCCAGCGCCTCGGCCAGCGTGCCGCCCTTTTCGTTGACACTGCGGCAGGCGTCGTAGACCAGGTCGTGCGCCTGCTGGCGGCCGGTGTGCGGCGCCAGGCCCATCATCACCGCCTCGGCCACGATCAGGCCGCGGCTGATGCCCAGGTTGTGCTTCATGCGCCCGGCATCGACGATCAGGCCGCCGAGCGCGAACTTCGCCTGGTGCAGCGCGCCCGCCGTGAGGATGAAGCTCTCGGGGATCGCGATCCACTCGGCATGCCAGGGTCCCGTGGCGCGCTCGAAGTCCTGCACCATCGCGTCGACCATCAGGCCGGCGTGCTGCCGCACCGCCTTGGACGCGGCCAGCATCAGCTCGCTGGAGATCGGGTTGCGCTTCTGCGGCATCGTGCTGCTCGCGCCGCGCCCTTTCACGAAGGGCTCGTAGACCTCGGCGAATTCGGTGGACGCCATGATCATGATGTCGAGCGCAATCTTCCCGAGCGAGCCGGTGACCAGCGCCAGGAGGTTCACCGCCTCGGCGAAGCCATCGCGCGCCACGTGCCAGGTGGTGGCCGGCACGCCCAGGCCGAGCTCCTCGGCCATCGCCTGCTGCACCTCGAAGCCCTTGTCGCCGAGCGAAGCCAGCGTGCCCGCGGCACCGGCGAACTCGACCACCGCGACACGCGGGCGCAGTTCGGCCAGGCGCTGCTGGTGGCGGTCGAACATCGCGAGCCAGATCGCGACCTTGTAGCCGAAGGTCACGGGCAGGGCCTGCTGCAGATGGGTGCGGCCGGCCATCGGCGTGTCGCGGTACTTCTTCGCGAGGCCAGCCAGGATGGCGCGCAGTTCGCGGATGTCGGCGTCGACGCCGTCGAGCGCGTCGCGCACCTGCAGCGCCACCGCGCTGTCCATGATGTCCTGCGTGGTCGCGCCCCAGTGCACATAGCGCCCCGCCTCGCCGCACATCGCCACCAGCTGGTGCACGAGCGGCAGGATCGGGTAGCCGACGATGTCGGTCTCCTCGCGCATGTGGTCGAAGTCGATGCGCTCGATGGTGGACTCGCGCGCGATGGTTTCGGCCGCTTCGCGCGGGATCACGCCGACGCGCGCCTCGGCCTTGGCCAGCGCAACCTCGACGTCGATATAGCGCTGGATCAGGGCGCGGTCGGAAAAGAGCGAGCGCATCTTCGCAGTGCCGAAGGCGTCGCGGAACAGGATCGAATCGACGACCGTGCTGGCCATCGGGATGGAGGTGGAGGACATGGCAGCGCCAATATGTTCGGACATATCGACTTTAATATGTCCGAACATAATTCCAACTCAGTACTAACCCTGAGCCTCAGAATCGCGTTCACGATGAACAAGCCCCGCTTTTCCGATATAGCCCTGCACCTCAAGGAAGGCATCACCTCGGGTCATTACCCCGTCGGCACGCTGCTGCCGACAGAGCTGGAGCTGCGTGATCACTACAAGACGAGCCGGCATACCGTGCGCGCCGCCCTGCAGGAGCTGCAGCAGCTGGGCCTGGTGTCGCGCCGCAAGAACGTCGGCACGCGCGTGGAATCGGCCACGCCGCAGGTCGGTTTCCAGCAGTCGCTGGCCTCGGTGGAAGACGTGGTGCAGTTCGGTGCGACGCACGTCCGGGTGGTGCGGGAGGTCGAGACGTTGCAAGCCAAGGGTGCCCTGGCGCGCCTGCTCGGCTGCCCGGAGGGAACGGCCTGGCTGCGCATTTCCAGCCTGCGGATGGACGAGGAGCAGCTCGGGCTGCCGATCTGCTGGACCGACTTGTATATGGACCCGGCCTACACCGAGCTGGTGGAACTCGTTCGCGATTCGCCGGAGACGCTGGTCAGCACCTTGATCGAGCAGCGCTACGGCCGGCGGGTGGTCGAGATCGTGCAGCAGTTGCAGGCGGTGGAAGTGCCCGCGGCAATGGCGCAGCAGCTGGGCGTGGACACGGGCTCAGCAGCCATGCAGGTCGTGCGCCGCTACCTCGATGCCGACGGTGAGACGATCGACGTCACCGTCACCCTGCATCCGGCGGAGCGCTTCTCGCTCACCATGCGGCTGCAGCGCTCCGCGGGCTGAGCGGGAGGACAATCGAAGCCCTGCCATGCAACCGCACGACACCACCCCATTGCCCTCGCACGCGCTTTCGCTGCGGCGCTACGGGGCCTCGCGCGGCAGCCATGTGCATGAGCACTTCCAGGTGCTGGTCGGACTCGACGGCATGCTGGAACTGGAGGTCGAGGGGCGCGGCCGCCGCGTCGGCGCCGGCGAAGGCTGGGTCGTGACGCCCGGGGAGCGCCATGACTTCGAATCGCGTACCGGCAGCCGGTGCCTCGTCCTGGACACCACCCAGGACCTGTGGGCCCAATGCGCGGGACGCACGCCGATGGCGCCACAGCTCCTGTCGCTGGCGCGCTATCTCGCGCTGTGCGTGACGCAGGCATCGCCACCCGTGGCCGCGCTGCATCACGCAC
This sequence comes from Variovorax sp. WDL1, assembly GCF_001541225.1. Taxonomy (GTDB): domain Bacteria; phylum Pseudomonadota; class Gammaproteobacteria; order Burkholderiales; family Burkholderiaceae_C; genus Variovorax. Next base: position 173,409 of record NZ_LMTS01000027.1, read on the forward strand.
CGGCGCTGCTGCTCGAGGCCTGGGGGCCTCAGGTTCCGAACGGCCGCCGGCGCGCCATCGACTGGCGGGCCCTTGCCGCGTGGGCACAAGCGCGCTGGCACCAGCCCTTGAGCGTCGCCGACCTCGCGGCGGTCGCGTGCCTGAGCCCCAGCCAGTTCGCCCAGCGCTGCCGCGACGAGCAAGGCATGGGGGCCATGCAATGGCTGCGAAGCCAGCGGCTGTTGCAGGCCAGGCAGTTGCGCATGGGCGGCATGAGCGTCGCCGAGACGGCCCGCCGCACCGGCTAAAAA
>NZ_LMTS01000027.1:173731-176691 GCF_001541225.1 Variovorax sp. WDL1
GCCGTCCGCACTCACCGCGGCCCTTCGAAGGAACTGAAGCCCATCGTTGCGCGACGATGCGCCGTCGTTGCGCGACGAGCTCGCCGCTTAAGCTCGGGCGCATGTCCGCCGCCACGCTGTACGCCCTCGCCGCCATCGCCCTCTGGGGCACGCTCGCCTCGCTGGGCACGTCGCTCTCCCACCTGCCGCCCTTCCTGCTGACCGGGCTCGCGCTGATGATCGGCAGCGTGATGAGCTGGCCGGCGGCGCTGCGCAACCACCGTGCCTGGGCGGTGCCGGCGCGCACGCTCGCGCTGGGGATCTACGGGCTGTTCGGCTTCCACTTCCTGCTCTTCATCGCGCTGCGCCACGCGCCGCCCGTCGAGGCGAACCTGGTGAACTATCTGTGGCCGCTCTTCATGGTCGTGCTGGCGCCGGCGCTGCTGCCGGGGCTGTCGCTGCGACCGCTGCATCTGTTGGCAGCACTGCTGGGCTTCGCGGGCGCCGCGATCGCGATCCTCGGTGCGCGCAACGCCGCGCAGGGGGCCACGGTTGCAGGCTACTGGGGCTTCCTGCCCGCACTGGGCTCGGCCTTCATCTGGGCCAGCTATTCGCTGTGGACGAAACGCGTGGCCGCATTCCCGACCTCAGCCATCGGCTTGTTCGGCCTGGTGTCGGGTTTGCTCGCGCTCATCTGCCATGCACTGCTGGAACCACAGGCGTCGCTGTCGGCGCGCGACTGGCTGCTGGTCGCGCTGTGCGGCCTGGGCCCGCTCGGCGCGGCCTTCTTCCTCTGGGACATGGCGCTCAAGCGCGGCGACGCGCGGCAGATCGGCATCCTGAGCTACATCACGCCGCTGGCCTCGACGGCGCTGCTGATGGTGGTCACGCAGCGGCCGTTGAGCTGGACCATTGCGCTGTCGGCGTTCCTGATCCTGTCGGCGGCGGTGATGGGGCTTTCAATCAGTCCTTCGCCACCTGCAACACCAGCTTCCCGAAGTTCTGCCCCGTGAACAGCCGCGTCAGCGCCTCGGGGAAAGTGTCGATGCCCTCGACCACGTCTTCGCGGCTCTGCATGCGACCGTCCTTCAGATAGCTCGCCAGCTCTGCCACGGCAAGGTGGTAGCGGTCGGCATAGTCGAACACCACCATGCCCTGCATGCGCGCGCGGTTCACCAGCAGGCTCAGGTAGTTCTTCGGCCCCTGCGCGGGAGCGCTGTTGGGGTTGTTGTACTGGCTGATGGCGCCGCAGATGATGATGCGCGCGCCGCGCGCCAGCCGGGCCAGTGCGGCGTCGAGGATCTCGCCTCCGACGTTGTCGAAGTAGATGTCGATGCCCTTGGGGCAGTGCGCCTTCAGGCCGTCGCGCACGGCCGAGGGGCCGGCCTTGTAGTCGATGCAGGCGTCGAAGCCGAGCTCCTTGACCACCCAGTCGCATTTCTCCGGGCCGCCGGCAATGCCGACCGCACGGCAGCCCTTGATCTTCGCGAGCTGGCCCACCGTCTGGCCGACGGCGCCGGCGGCGCCCGAGACCACGACCGTCTCGCCGGGCTTCGGCTGGCCGATGTCCATCAGGCCGAAGTAGCCGGTCATGCCCGGCATGCCCAGGACGTTGAGCCATTGCGTGATGGAGCCGGCGCGCAGGTCGATCCTGGTGAGCCCGGCGCGCTGGACCTCTTCCTGCGGGATCAGGACGTATTCCTGCACGCCCAGCGTGCCGTACACCGTGTCGCCCACCGCGAAGGCCGGGTTGCGCGAGGCAATCACCCGGCCGACGCCGCCGGCACGCATGACGGCGCCGATCTCGACCGGCGGGATGTAGCTCCTGCCCTCGTTCATCCAGCCGCGCATGGCGGGGTCGAGCGAGAGCGACAGGGTCTTGACCAGCACGCCGCCCTCGGCCGGTTCGCCGACCGGCTCGGTGGTGAACTGCCAGTTGTCGCGTGTGGCCGCGCCTTCGGGACGCTTGGCGAGGCGGACCTGGCGATTGCTGAGGGTGCTGCTCATGGGTTTGTCTCCTGCCTGGTGTACGGGGGAAGGATCGTAGCCCTGCCGGCAGGGCACGCCGGTAGCACAGGCGACAGGGGACGGGTTCGTTCAGGCGCCGGGCAGCACGGCGCTGACCGCCAGGCCCGGCTGGGCATTGCGCACCGTGAGCGTGCCGCCGTGCGCCTCGGCCACCAGGCGGCAGAGGTACATGCCCAGGCCGACCCCGCCGGTGGCGCGCTGGCGTGCGCTGTCGGTGCGGTAGAAGGGCTCGGTCAGGTGCTCCAGCTGCGCGGGGTCGACGCCGGGGCCGAAGTCGCGCACCTCCAGCGCGATGCCGCCCTGCTCTGCGGGGCGCAACACGATGCGCGGCGGCTCGGGCGCATCGACGCCGTAGCGCAACGCGTTTTCGAGCAGGTTGCGCACCAGCAGGCGGATGCGCAGGCGGTCCACCGCCACCGCGGGCAGGCCTTCGGCGATGTCGAGCACGACGCGCCCGCCCTCGGGATGCTCGGCCACCACATCGCGCACCAATGCCGCCAGGTCGACCGGCTCGCGCTGCAGCGCCACATGCGGGCTTGCGAGGCGCTCGCTCTCGAGCAGGTCGCTGATCAGGTCGCGCATCTCGGCCAGGTCGCGCAGGAGCGCGGCTCGCTCGGCCTCGCCCTCGGGCGAGGCCGGCAGCAGCTCGGCATTCAGGCGCGCGCGCGTGAGCGGCGAACGCAGTTCGTGGCTCAGCGCGAGCAGCAGCGCGCGCTTGGCGTCCAGCATGCCCTGGATGTCGTGCGCCATGGTGTTGATGCGCTGTGCCAGGTCGCCCAGCTCGTCGCGCCGGCGCAGCGGGATCGGCTGGTCGAAGGCGCCGCGCCCGAAGCGCTCGGCGCCGTCGCGGATGTCGTCCAGCGGCCGCAGGAGGCGGCGCACATACGCGTACGCGATCACGATCAGGACGAGCAGCAGCGCCAGCGTGATCCAGCCGATGCCGTGCGGCTCCC
>NZ_LMTS01000027.1:176732-194292 GCF_001541225.1 Variovorax sp. WDL1
AGCGTGCCCAGCCCGAAGCTGATGCGATGGCCGTCGGCGGTGCTGCGCGTGAGCCAGTCGCCTCGGCCAGCGCCGAAGTTGCGCCAGCGGCGCTGCGGATGCGAGTCCCAGTTGACCGCCGGGCCCTCGATGCGGATCGAAATCGGCAGCCGCGTGACCAGGGCCTCGGCGCGCGCCACGTCGGGCGGCGCGCCGAGCTCGGCCACCAGCCGGTCCATGTAGTCGCCGACCAGCGGCTGCGCGGCCTCGCGCCAGCCGTTGGAGAAGGCGCGCTGCATGCCCCCCAGGAACACCGCCGCCATCGCCATGGCGAGCAGCACGAAGACGGTGATCAGCCGCAGGCGCAGCGAATGCCGCCAGCGGCTTCGCCAGTGCCGTGGTGAATGCTGGCGCCGGTTCACGGATCGCTCTTGCCGACCGCGAGCATGTAGCCGGCGTTGCGCAGGGTCTTGATGCAGTCCAGCGGCTCCAGCTTCTTGCGCAGGCGGCTCACCACGATGTCGACGGCCCGGGTGTAGAGCTCGGCTTCGTGGCCGCGCAGCCGGTTCAGGATGTCGTCGCGGCTCCAGACCTTGCCGGGCGGATCGGCCAGGAGGGCGAGCAACTCGAACTCGGTGCCGGTCAGCTCCACGCGCTCGCCTTGGCGCAGCACCTCGCGCCGGTCGAGGTCGATGGACAAGCCCTCGAAGACCCTGCGCTGCGCGGGCGCCGCGGCGGGGACGGCGCGCTGGCGGCGCAAGATGGTCTGCACCCGCGCCACCAGTTCGCGCGGCTCGAAGGGCTTGGGCAGGTAGTCGTCGGCGCCGAGCTCGAGGCCGACCACCCGGTCCATGACGTCGCCCCGGGCGGTCAGCATCACGATCGGGATGTCGCTCTCCTTGCGGATCTCACGGCATAGGGCGAAACCGTCCATCTCGGGCAGCATGACGTCGAGGATGGCGCAGTCGTAGGCGTGGGACCGCAGCTTGGCCAGGCCCTCGCTGGGCCGCTGCGCGCTCTCCAGCACGCAGTCGAAGCGCGCGAAGTAGCTCGCCAGCGGCGCGGCCAGGTGCTCGTCGTCGTCGATCAGCAGGATGCGGGGCATGCGATGGCGATTGTGCCTACCGGCGAACAGCAGGCCGGTGATCAGGCCGGCCGCCATCGCAGCGCAAGGACCAGCTCTGGGGACGGCCGGCGGAATCCATCATGCAGCGCGGTGCTCACCATGGGTCGGTGGGGCCGACGCGGCCGAGGTGGGTGACACCGAACTCGCTCCCGTACTTGAGGCCGTAGCCCAAGGCGTGGTCCAGGCCGATGTGCGCGCTCCAGATCAGCCCGAGCGCCAGGGCGGCCGGAATGTCACCGACCAGGCCCAGTCCCAGCAAGGCGACCGGGCCGATGTACGAGTGCGCCGCGTTGTAGGCAACGGCACCGACCCGCGGCCCGGCCAGGTAGCCGAGGAAGCTCAGGTCGGGCAGCAGGAACAGCATGGCGAAGGCGCCCCAGCTTGCGCCCAGGTGCAAGTAGGCGGCCACGGCCGCTGCGAGCACGACCAGGCCTTCGAGCCGAAGCAGGATGCGCACGCCGCCCTGCGCGGCGCCGGGCGCGGCGCCGGGCGCGGCTTCCCCGGTGCCCGGCACCGCCCGCGCCCACGGCGGGTTCGCCACCCTCGCAGCAGGAAGCCGCGGTGCGGAAAGATCAGCCACGGTGGCCCCAGCGGCGGCCACGCTCCATGAACTCGCGCACCTTCTGCTGCTGCGTCGGATTCAGGTTGTCGAAGAAGTCAGCTGCTGCCGCAATCACTTCGGGGCTGCCGGATTGGATGGCGGCGGTCTTGTCCGCGACCAGCTTCTTCGCGCGCTCCTGGTCGAGCTTGGCCCCGGCGAACAGGGCGCGGAATTCCGCGCGCGGATCGCCGCCGCCGCGCAGCGCCTGGCGCTGGGCCTGGATTTTCTCGGCGAGCACATCGAGCTTCTGCTTCTGCGTGGCATCGAGCTCCAGCCTGCTGCCTACGCGCTCGACCATGCGGGCGCGGAATTCGGCGCGGTCCTGCTCGGAGCTGCCGCCCCAGCCGTGGCGATGACCGGAGCAGCCGGCGAGGCTGCCGGCAACCAGCGCCGCGCCGGCAAAGCCGAAGAGAGAGCGTTTGAACCAGGGTTTCATGAGAGTCTTCCTTCCAGTGCGATCGGGATCGATCAGGGAGACTCGATGGTGCGATCCGGTGGCCGCAAAGTCCTTTCGCGGCCGTTTCGGCGTGTTTCGTTTTATTGCGGCGCGGCCGCGGGCGTCATCAGGCTGGCCGGATCGTCGGCCTCGAGCACCTGCTGCGTCCACGCCTGCAGCTTGCTCGTGTCCGCGCGAAGCACTTCCTGCTTGACGGCGAGGATCTGGGAGGGGTGCATCGAGAAGCTGCGCAGGCCCATGCCCAGCAACAGGCGCGTGAAGGCGACGTCGCCCGCCATCTCGCCGCAAACGCTCACGCCCTTGCCCTGGCGCCGGCACTCGGCGATGGTCTCGGCCACCAGGCGCAGCACGGCTGGATGGGCTGGGTCGTAGAGATGGGCCACAGACTCATCGGCGCGGTCGATGGCCAGGGTGTACTGGATCAGGTCGTTGGTGCCGATCGACAGGAAGTCGAAATGCTTGAGGAAGATCTTGAGCGTGAGCGCAGCGGCCGGCACCTCGATCATCGCGCCCAACTTGACCTTGCCGTGCACCATGCCGCGGTTGTCGAGCTCGGCGCGTGCGAAATCGATCAGCGCCAGCGTCTGGCGAATCTCGCTGATGTGCGCGAGCATGGGGATCAGCAGCAGGATCTCGCCATGCGCAGCCGCGCGCAGGATGGCGCGGATCTGGGTCAGGAACATCGCGGGGTCGGCCAGGCTCCAGCGGATCGCGCGCAAGCCAAGGGCCGGGTTGAGGTGGGACTCGTCGTCTCGCACCATCTTGCCATCGAGCGGCTTGTCGGCGCCGACGTCGATGGTGCGGATGGTGACCGGCATGCCCTGCATGCCCTCGATGGCGCGCCGGTAGGCCTGGTACTGCTCTTCCTCGTCGGGCAGGCGGGTCAGGCGCTGGGCCTCGCGGCCCATGAAGAGGAATTCGCTGCGGAACAGGCCGACGCCGACGGCACCGGCCTTGACGGCGCCCAGCGTGTCCTCGGGCATCTCGATGTTGGCCAGCAGGTCGACCTTCTGGCCATCGAGCGTGACGGCCGGCTTGTGGCGCAGGCGTGCCAGCCGGCCGCGTTCAAGGTCGCCCTGGCGCTGCTTGAAGCCGTATTCGGCCAGGATGATGGGAGAGGGATCGACGATCACCACGCCGGCATCGCCGTCGATGATGACCCAGTCGTCCTGCCGCACCAGCTGGCTGGCGCTGCGCGCGCCGACCACGGCCGGGATGTCCATGCTGCGCGCGACGATCGCGGTGTGCGAGGTGCGCCCGCCGACATCGGTGACGAAGCCGGCGAACACGCTTTTCTTGAACTGCAGCATGTCGGCCGGCGAGAGGTCGTGGGCGATCAGCACCAGGGGGGCGTCGATGGCGTCGCGGGCTGTGGGGTCGCTGTCCTCGTCGTCGGCGGTGCGCTTGCGCCGCGGCGGCGTGGGCGCCAGCACCGCGGCCGTGCCCTTCATGCGGTGCAGCAGGCGCTCGACCACCTGCTCGAGGTCGGCCTTGCGCTCGCGCAAATACTCGTCCTCCATCTCGTCGAACTGGCGCGCGACGACCTCCAGCTGGGTGGTCAGCGCCCACTCGGCGTTGTAGAGACGCTCGACGATCCAGTGCTTGACGCCGCCGGTCAGCACCTCGTCCTGCAGCAGCATCAGGTGCACCTCCAGCAGCGCGGCGAGCTCATGCGGCGCGTCGTTGGGGCCCATCAGTGCCACGCTGGCCTGCAGCTTCTGCAGTTCCTCGGCGACCGCGTTGCGCGCGATGCGCACGCGGTCGATCTCCGTTTCGACCTCTTCCGGCTTGATGAAGTAGTGGGCGACGTCGAGGCGGCTCGAGACCACGAGCACGGCGCGTCCGATCGCAATGCCACGGGCCACGGGCAGCCCATGGACGGCAAAAGTCATTCGCCTTCTCCGAACTTGTCGTTCATCAATGCGACGATGGCATCCATCGCTTCCTGCTCCCGCTCGCCGTCGGTCTCGATCTCCACCGTCACCCCGATGCCCGCGGCCAGCATCATCACGCCCATGATGCTCTTGGCATTCACCCGGCGGTCGCCGCGTGCGAGCCAGACCTCGCATGGATAGCTGCCCGCGAGCTTGGTGAGTTTGGCCGAGGCCCGCGCGTGCAGACCCAGCTTATTGCTGATGGTCACGGATGTCTTTATCACTGTGCTTTCTTCTTGCCTGATTCTGGGGAGCCGCCACAGCCACCTGCATCACCCCCGCGGTGCCACCGGTGAGCGCACGCTGCACCAGCGTCTCGAGCGGCTCGTTGCGGTAGCTTACGGCACGCAGCAGCATCGGCAGATTGACACCGGCCACCAGGCGCGAGCGCACGCCGTCGACAAGCTTTTGCGCCACGTTGCATGGGGTGGCACCGAACACGTCGGCCAGCACCAGCACCTGCGAGCGGGGCGTGCGTTCCAGCTGGGCCAGGGTGATGCGCGCCGCCGCCAGGGTTTCGTCGGGCGACACGTTGGGCAGCACGTCGAGCGCCGCGATCGAGGGTTCGCTGTCAGGGAACACATGCAGCGCGCACTGCCGCAACGCCTGGGCAAGCGGCGAATGGGCAATGATGAAAATGCTGTTCATGCGGGTCGAAGGCGGGTTCGTCGATTATGCGGGGGCGCCCAAAGGAAGTAGAAATAAGATAACAAGCAGCATCCCAGGAACAGTCCCAGAGCGCCCCGGAAGGCGCCCGGCGCATCGAAGCCGGCCCGCCCGAGCAGGTCGATCAGCAGGCCGCAGCACCACTGGATCACGAAAACACCCAGAAACACCACCAGGTTGTACGCCGACAGCGCCCGGCCGGCCACTGCCGGCGGCAGCGCCATCGCAACGGCCGGCTGGGCCACGGCGACGACGGTGGAGCTGCAGAGGAAGGCCATCCACGCCAGGGTGCCCGCGGCCGGGCCGAGCACCACGATGGCGCCCAGCGCCAGCATGCTGAGCGGAAGGCCCCAGGCGATCAACTGGTCGGCGGCGATGCCGCGGCGCGCGAACCAGGGATTGGCGACGCCCCACAGCCAGTAGGCCGTCAGCATCGCGATACTGATCTGGAACAGAGCATCGGCCGCCTCGCCCGGCGAGTAACCGGCCACCTGCGTGAGCCAGGGAACGACCCACAGCGTCAGCATGGCGACGAAGCCGCCGTAGTTGAAGAAGCCAATCGGGGCGAGCTTGCGGAAGAAGGGGTCGCGCCACACGGCTGCATAACCGCCGTCCTGGGTCGCCCCCGGGGGCTCGCTGCCGGCTTGGCGCCAAGCTGGCGCCGTCCAGGCAATCAAGAGCATGGCCCCCAGCAGCCCGGCCGCAACCAGCCAGAACAGCGGCCGCCAGCCCCACAGCGGCATCAGCCAGTGCACTGGCAGGGGGGCGCCGACCAGGCCCAGCGATCCGACCATCAGCATCCAGGAGTTGGCACGCAGCTGCAGGGCGGGGTCGAACCAGCGCCTGTAAGCGGTCAGCGGCGCCATGAGGCAGGCGCTGACGCCCACGCCGGTGAGCACGCGCGCGGCCATCAATACCCAGAACTGCGTCGCGGCCGAGAACAGCAGGCAGCCGGCGACGGCCACCGACAGGAAGCAGACGATGACACGCTTGGGGCCGTGGCGGTCGAGCCAAGTCCCCATGGGTAGCTGGGTGAAGGCGAAGCCCAGGAAATAGCCGCCGGCCAGCAGGCCGAGGTCGCGCGCATGCAGCTGGAAATCCGCCGTCAGCGTGGGTGACAGCGTGGCGGTGATGGCGCGGATCAGCGTGGAAAGGAAGTAGGCGAAGGCGAAGGCCAGGAAGACCATGGCAGCGCGGCGGCGCCCCAGGAGGAGGGTGCTCCCTGGAGTACCTCCGCCTTCGGCTGCGGTGCTATTCGCCTTCGGAGCGGCCGTGCGGCTCATGGAAGCCGCAGCCCCTCGAAAAAGGCCGCGGACGCGTCGGCCGACGCAGGGCGGCCCAGCACGGTCGCCTGGTAGAGCGCCATCTTCCCGCTCCGTTGCTGGGCGAACCAGAGCATCTGGGCGGGCGCGGGGTCTCCGGCGCCCTGTTGCCGGACTTCGAGGCGCACGGGCGCCGGAGAGGTTGCCGCCCGAGGCAGCGTGGCAGGGGCTTCAGCGATCGTCGCCCCGGCCAGTTGGTTGCGGGTGGCGCTGCGCCAGGTGCGCATCCAGCTTTCGGCCTGGGCCGCGTCCTCGGCCGTGGCATGGGCCACCGCGAAGGTGGCGCCGCCGGCCTCGCAACCGGTCATGTCCACGGCAATCGATTCGCTGCCGCTGCCCAGCGGCAGGTTGCGGGTCGCGCGATCTGGCTTGCAAGGCAGGAGCGCGACCAGGCCGTCATCCGCGATCGGGACCTCGCGCCAGTTGAAGACCGGGTTGCAGGCGCCGAGGGCAGCGGCGAGAAGGACAAGGGGCGCCAATCGGGAACGGGGCGGTAAGGGCATCGGGAGGCTGATTATCCAGCCGCCTGCCAGGCGGCTACCCAAGGTGCCCTCGCGCCGACGCGGGACCGCCGTCGGAACTAAAATCGCACCCGCTCGTCCATCCTGTGCCCATGAACAAGTTCGCCCCCGCCGCCGCTGTCGCGATCGCCCTGATTGCCGGCGTCGGCGTGTACCTGAATACGGGTGTCTCGGCGGCGCCGGCATCGACCTTCGTGCTGCTCGACGGCAGCAAGAAGAGCACGGAGGACCTGAAGGGCAAGGTCACCCTCGTCAATTTCTGGGCCACCAGCTGCGTCACCTGCGTGGCCGAGATGCCCAAGGTGATCGCCACCTACGACAAGTACAAGGACCGTGGCTACGACACCCTGGCCGTGGCAATGAGCTACGACCCGCCCAGCTACGTCGTGAACTTCGCCCAGACGCGCAAGCTGCCTTTCAAGGTGGCGATCGACAACACCGGCGCCGTGGCCCAGGCCTGGGGCGACGTGAAGCTGACGCCGACCACCTACATCGTCAACAAGCGCGGCGAGATCGTGAAGCGCTATGTGGGCGAGCCCGACTTCGCCGAACTGCACCGGCTGATCGAGAAGCTGCTCGCCGAAGGCTAGTCCGGCGGCGGGGCGGTGTCATTCGACAAGCACCCTTTGTTGCTTCATCTGCTGCGGAAGGTGTCGTGGCAGGACTTGCATGTCTCGCCAACGGCCGAGACCGCGGCCTTGAATGCGTCCAGGCTGCCGGCTTTCGAAGCAGCGAGGAGCTTGTCGGTCTCGCTCACCAGCTTGTCGCTGAGCTCCTTGAACTTCGCCTGCTCTTTCCAGATCTCCGGCTTGGCCTTGCCGCCCTCCGTGCCGGCGCCGAAGCCGATCCATGGCAGCTTCGAGATCTGCGCCACCACCTCGGCGTTCGACGTGGCACTCGCGGCGTCATAGGGCGCACGGCCGCTGGCCATGGCGCCCAGGCGGCTCATGTGATGGTTCTGGATGAACATCGCGCTCTGGCGGTACTTGACCGCGTCTTCGGACTTGGCGAACTGGGCGATGGCGGGCAGGGACAGCGCGGCACCGGCCGCGGCAAGGGTCAACGAGGCAAGACGATTCATCGTGGTTCCTTCTTGTCGGGGCAGCGCCGCGAGGTGGCGGCACGAGCCAGTTTAGGGGCGTGTGACGAGGGGCCGTGCATAGCGACAACCCGTAGGCGCGCTGGCTCCGACTTTGCTAACCTGCGCCTTCCGCCGCTTCGCGCCCAGCTGCCCCTCGATGCCGCCCGCCCTTGAGCCCTCTACGCGCCCCGCGAACGCGGATGGCGCCAGTGCGGCCCCTATCCGTGTGTGGGACCTGCCGACGCGCGTATTCCACTGGGCGCTGGCGGCGGCGGTGATCAGCCAGCTCGCGACGGGCCTCGGGGGGGTCATGGAGTGGCACTTCCGGGTTGGCTACGCGGTGCTTTCGCTGCTGCTGTTCCGGGTGATCTGGGGCGTCATCGGTGGGCGCTGGTCGCGCTTCGCCGCCTTCGCCTATTCGCCCGGCTCGACCATGGACTACCTGCGCGGACGCGCGCACCCGGACCACCTCGTCGGGCACACGCCGCTCGGCGCGCTCTCGGTTTTCGCGCTGCTGGCAATCCTCGCGCTGCAGGTGGCAACCGGCCTGGTGGCTGACGACGAGGTCATGGCCTCGGGGCCCCTCACTCGCTTCGTCTCGGGCGCGACGGTGAACCTCGCCACGGCCTGGCACACCACGTTTGGCAAGTGGATCGCGATTGCATTGGTAGGCCTGCACGTGCTGGCGGTGCTTTTCTATGTGGCGGTCAAGCGCCATCGGCTGGTACGGCCGATGATCTCCGGCGACAAGCGGGTCGCGGACGGCAGCGCAGCGCCCAGCCGCGACGACGCCGCGTCCCGCTTCTTGGCCCTGGTGGTGTTCGCGGCCTGCGCCGCCTTCGCGGCGTGGATCGCGTCGCTTCGTGCATGAGCTTTTCCATCTCCCGCCCGCTACCGCTGGAAGGCACGCCCGACATCGTTCTGGTGACGCCCGACGAGCCGCATGAGTTCGAGGCCACGCGTGCGATCTTCAGGGACTACGCGGCCTCGCTGGACATCGACCTGTGCTTTCAGCATTTCGACGAGGAGCTGGCCACGCTGCCCGGCGACTACGCCGAGCCGCGCGGCGCGCTACTGCTGGCCCTGATCGACGCTGAAGGCGGCGGCGCGGCCTCTCGGCAGGTCGACGCACCCAAGATCCGGCGAGCACAGGGCGGCATGGCCTACGTAGCCGGCTGCTGCGCGCTGCGCCCACTGGACACCGCCGACTACCCCAACGCCGCCGAGATGAAACGACTCTACGTGCGCCCGGTCTTCCGCGGCCTCGGACTCGGCCGCCAGATGGCAGAGGCCATCCTGGACGCGGCACGCGGCGCAGGCTACGCGTGCGTGCTGCTGGACACGCTGGACGACATGGAGTCGGCCCGGGGCCTCTACGAAGACCTGGGCTTTGTGGAGGTTCCTCCCTACTACCACAACCCCATTGCCGGGGCGCACTACCTCAAGGTGGAACTCTGAGTCCGGAGGTGCTCAGCCGCGCGCCTGTTTGAGCAGCGTCTCGGCGTCGCTGACCTCGAACTTGCCGGGCGCCTCGACGTTGAGCGCTGCGACCTTGCCATCCTTCACCAGCATCGAATAGCGGTTGCTGCGCACCCCCATGCCGCGCGCGGTCAGATCCAGCGTGAGTCCGGTCGCGTTCGCGAACACGCCGCTGCCATCGGCCAGCATGCGCACCTTGGTGCCGGTTTTCTGGTCGCGCGCCCAAGCGCCCATCACGAAGGCATCGTTGACGCTCACACACCAGATCTCGTCCACGCCCGCGGCCTTGAGCGCGTCGTAGTTCTGCACATACCCGGGCACGTGCTTGGCCGAGCAGGTCGGCGTGAAGGCGCCGGGCAGGCCGAAGATCGCGATCGTCTTGCCTGCCGCGGCCTTGCTCACGTCGACCGGGTTGGGTCCGATGCTGCAGCCTTCGCCTTCGACCTCGGAATACTCCTGCAGAGTAGCGGAAGGAAGGGTGTCGCCGACTTGGATCATGGAATGTGCTCCTGAAAAAGAAAAACGGCCCACATTGTGGGCCGCTTTTGTCTTGACTGCGTCGCCGCTGCGATCAGACCAGCACAGCCTTCTCAACCAAGCGGGTCACCACCCAGTTCTTCGACTTGGAGATCGGCCGGCTCTCGGTGATCTCGATCAGGTCGCCCATCTTGTACTCGCCCTTTTCGTCGTGGGCGTGGTACTTGCTCGAGCGGATCACGATCTTGTCGTAGATCGGGTGCTTCACACGGCGCTCGACGAGCACCGTCACGGTCTTTTCACGCTTGTCGCTGACCACCTTGCCGATCAGGGTGCGCTTGAGGGATTTTTTAGCTTCCGTCATGGTCACTCCTTACTTGGCGGATTCTTGCTGCTTCTGCGCAAGAATGGTCTTGGCACGCGCGATGTCGCGACGCGTAACGCGCAGCGTGGCCGTGTTCGACAGCTGTTGAGTAGCCTTCTGCATGCGCAGGCCGAAATGGGCCTTCTGCAGATCCTTGATCTCGGTCTGCAGTGCGGCGACGTCCTTGTCGCGCAGCGCTGCGGCCTTCGACACCTTGGCCGAAGCCGCCGTGTCCTTCTTCTTACGTGTTGCCATCAGTGTTCTCCTCGATCAGGCGCCGAGCTGGCGCGCGACGAAGGTGGTGCGCAGCGGCAGCTTGGCGGCAGCCAGGCGGAACGCTTCGCGGGCGAGCTCTTCGGGCACGCCGACAATCTCGTAGATCACCTTGCCGGGCTGGATTTCGGCCACGTAGTACTCGGGGTTGCCCTTGCCGTTACCCATCCGCACTTCGGCGGGCTTGGTGGAGATCGGCTTGTCGGGGAACACGCGAATCCAGATGCGACCGCCCCGCTTGACGTGGCGCGAGATCGCGCGACGGGCGGCTTCGATCTGGCGTGCCGTCAGGCGGCCACGGTCGATCGACTTGAGGCCGAAGTCACCGAAGGACACCGCGTTGCCGCGGGTCGCGATGCCGGTGTTGCGGCCCTTTTGTTCCTTGCGGAACTTTCTGCGTGCAGGTTGCAGCATGTTTCTTACTCCGTAGTTCTAAGAACGATCACTCGTTCTTGGCACCGTCCGCTGCTGCAGCGGGCGCGGCTTTGCGGACGCGCTTAACGGCGGGTTTCGAGTCTGCACCCGGCTGAGCACCGGTAGCTTCTGCGGGCTTGTCGCTCCCGTCGGCCGGGGCGACGTTGCCGCCGATCGGCCCGCGGGCACCAGCACGGGGGCCGCGACGGTCAGAGCCCGGGCGGTCGCCACCGGGGCGGCCATCACGGCGGGGGCCACGCGGGCGGCGCTCTTCCTCGGGACGCGGGGTCTCGACGGTCGGAAGGTCGTTGCGGCCCAGCGTGTCACCCTTGTAGACCCAGACCTTGACGCCGATGACGCCGTACGTGGTCTTGGCCTCCGAGGTGCCGTAGTCGATGTCGGCGCGCAGCGTGTGCAGCGGCACGCGGCCTTCACGGTACCACTCGGTGCGGGCGATTTCGATGCCGTTCAGGCGGCCAGCCGACATGATCTTGATACCCTGGGCGCCCAGACGCATGGCGTTCTGCATGGCGCGCTTCATGGCACGGCGGAACATGATCCGCTTTTCGAGCTGCTGTGTGATGCTGTCGGCGATCAGCTGTGCATCGATCTCGGGCTTGCGCACTTCCTCGATGTTTACAGCGACCGGAACGCCCAGCTGCTTGCCGAGCTCGCGCTTCAGGTTCTCGATGTCCTCGCCCTTCTTGCCGATCACGACGCCCGGCCGTGCCGAGTAGATCGTGATGCGAGCATTCTTGGCGGGGCGCTCGATCATGACGCGCGACACAGAGGCATTCTTCAGCTTCTTCTTCAGGTACTCGCGCACCTTGATGTCTTCGGCCAGCATGCCCGCGAAGTCGCGGTTGCTCGCGTACCAGCGGCTGGACCAGTTACGGCTGACCGCAAGGCGGAAGCCGGTCGGGTGGATTTTCTGTCCCATATGTGTTCCAGCCTGTTAGTTGCCCACCGTCACGTACACGTGGCACGTGGGCTTGCTGATGCGATTGCCGCGGCCCTTGGCGCGTGCGGTGAAGCGCTTGAGCGTGGCGCCCTGCTCGACGTAGATGGTCTTGACCTTCAGTTCGTCAATATCGGCACCGTCGTTGTGCTCGGCGTTGGCGATGGCCGACTCGAGCACCTTCTTCACGATCACGGCGGCCTTCTTCTGCGTGAACTGCAGGATGTTGAGCGCCTGATCGACCTTCTTGCCGCGGATCAGATCGGCGACCAGACGGCCCTTGTCGACCGAAAGGCGGACGCCGCGGAGGACTGCACGTGTTTCAGACATGGTCGTTCCTTACTTCTTCTGGACTTTCTTGTCCGCGGGGTGCCCCTTGAACGTGCGCGTGAGCGCAAATTCGCCGAGCTTGTGGCCGACCATTTGGTCGGTGATATAGACAGGCACATGCTGCTTGCCGTTGTGCACGGCAATGGTCAGGCCGATGAACTCGGGCAGGACCATCGAGCGGCGCGACCAGGTCTTGATCGGCTTCTTGTCCTTGTTCGTCACGGCCTTGTCGGCCTTGGCTACCAGGTGGTGGTCGACGAAGGGACCTTTTTTGAGAGAGCGAGTCATTTTGCTGTCCCTTACTTCTTGCGACGCGACACGATGTAGATCTGCGTGCGCTTGTTGTTGCGGGTGCGATAACCCTTGGTGAGGTTGCCCCACGGATCGACAGGATGGCGGCCTTCACCGGTCTTGCCTTCGCCGCCGCCGTGCGGGTGGTCGACCGGGTTCATCACCACCCCGCGAACGGTCGGGCGGATACCCATCCAGCGCTTCACACCGGCCTTGCCAAGCTGGCGCAGGCTGTGCTCTTCGTTGGCGACTTCACCGATGGTTGCGCGGCACTCGACGTGCACGCGGCGCACTTCGCCCGAACGCATGCGAACCTGGGCGTAGACCCCTTCGCGGGCCAGCAGCGTAGCCGAGGTGCCGGCCGAGCGGGCGATCTGCGCGCCCTTGCCGGGCTGCAGTTCGATGCAATGGATTGTCGAACCCACGGGGATGTTGCGGATCGGCAGCGTGTTCCCGGCGCGGATCGGCGCTTCCGCACCGCTCAGCAGGGTTGCGCCGGCTTCCAGGCCGCGCGGAGCGATGATGTAGCGGCGCTCGCCGTCGGCGTAGCACACGAGCGCGATATGGGCGGTGCGGTTCGGGTCGTACTCGATGCGTTCGACCTTGGCCGGGATGCCGTCCTTGTTGCGCACGAAGTCCACCACGCGGTAGTGGTGCTTGTGGCCGCCGCCCTTGTGGCGGGTCGTGATGTGGCCGTTGTTGTTGCGGCCGGCCTTCTGGAACTGGGGTTCCAGCAGGGCAGCGTGCGGAGCACCCTTGTACAGGTGGTCCCGCGAGACCTTCACCGCGCCACGCTGGCCCGGTGAAGTGGGTTTCATCTTGATAACGGCCATGATTAAGCGCCTTCCCCGACCAGATTGAGCTCTTGACCGGCCTTGAGCGTCACGTAGGCCTTCCGGACGTTGTCGCGGCGGCCTACCGACTTGCCAAAGCGCTTGCTCTTGCCCTTGGTATTGAGCACGGACACGCCCTTCACTTCGACCTTGAACATCAGTTCGACGGCCGCCTTGATCTCGGGCTTGGTGGCGTCCTGCAACACCTTGAAAGTGACAGCATTCGACTTCTCGCCGACCATCGTGGCCTTCTCGGACACTACCGGCGCGACGAGCACGTTCATCAGACGACCCTCGTCGAACTGACGCTGCTGAGGCGTAGGATTCATGCGGCTCATGCGAACATCTCCTTGAGCTTGTCGACGGCACCCTTGGTGACCAGCACCTTCTTGTAGTGAACCAGCGACACCGGATCGGCGTAACGCGGCTCGACCACGAGCACGTTCACCAGGTTGCGCGAGGCGAGGTACAGGTTCTCGTCGACTTCTTCGGCGATCACGAGCACGGACTCGAGATTCATCGCCTTGAACTTGGCAGCCAGCGCCTTGGTCTTGGGCGAATCGACCTTGATCGATTCGACCACGGCCACGCGGCCTTCTCGTGCGAGCTGCGAGAAGATGGACGCCATGCCGGCGCGGTACATCTTCTTGTTGATCTTCTGCGAGAAGTTCTCGTCAGGCATGTTCGGGAAGATGCGGCCACCCCCGCGCCAGAGCGGAGAGGAGGTCATGCCGGCGCGAGCGCGGCCCGTTCCCTTTTGCTTGAACGGCTTCTTGGTGGAGTGCTTGACCTGCTCGCGGTCCTTCTGAGCGCGGGTTCCCTGGCGCGCATTGGCCTGGTAGGCAACCACCACCTGGTGCACCAGGTCTTCGTTGTAGTCACGGCCGAACACGGTCTCGGGCGCGTCGTACTTGGACGCAGCCTGGCCTTGTTCGTTCAGGAGTTCGAGTTGCATTGCTTTTGCTCCTTAGGCCGCCGGCGTGGCCTTGGCCTTGACGGCCGGACGAACGGTGACGAAGCCACCCTTTGCACCCGGAATCGCGCCCTTGATCAGAAGCAGCTGGCGCGCTTCGTCGATACGGATCACGTCCAGGTTCTGGGTCGTCACGGTGACGTCGCCCAGATGACCCGTCATGCGCTTGCCCGGGAACACGCGGCCGGGGTCCTGCGCCATGCCGATGGAACCCGGCACGTTGTGCGAACGGCTATTGCCGTGCGAAGCGCGCTGAGAGGACATGTTGTGGCGCTTGATGGTGCCGGCATAGCCCTTGCCGATCGAAGTACCCTGCACGTCGACCTTCTGGCCTACCGCGAACACGCTGCCCACCGCAATCGCGCCGCCAGCCTTGTGCTGGGCGGCCGCGTCGGGGGTGACGCGGAATTCCTGGATGATTTCGCCGGCCTCGACGCCAGCCTTGGCGAGATGGCCTGCTTCGGGCTTGGTGACGCGCGATGCCTTGCGCGAGCCGAATGTCACTTGTAGCGCGACATAGCCATCGGTCTCTTGGGTTTTGATCTGGGTCACGCGGTTGTTTGACACATCCACCACCGTGACGGGAACAGCGTCCCCGTCATCGGTGAAGAGACGCATCATCCCCACCTTGCGGCCCAGCAACCCGAGGGAGTTGCTCAGACTCATGGTTTTTCTCCAAGACTCCCGCCGCTGCCACTTCAATTGGCGACAACGTTTGGTATGCGGAAGAAGGTTGATAAGGCTCTACACCTAAAAGCGCCAGGCAGGCGCAAATCGGGCAGAGCCAAAGATTATAGCCCCCAAGAGTTTCGAAGCGCAAGGCACCTGCTCGAGACCGGTCGAGCTCACTTGACCGGCATGGAGAGGATCTTGTCCCCGTCAGGCGTCTGCTTCAGTCCACTGCTGGCGGGCATGGCGGAAGGTGCCTTGCCGACCTGGACGGTGATGGAGGTCGCGCTGGTTGCGCCATTCTGGGTCGTGAACACGTGGAGATAGCCAGTGCCATCGGCGTCGGGAACGACCTGGACGGTCAACGCCGAGGCTTGGCCGGCCGGCAGCATGTGCGGCCCCACCGAGCCGACGATGGCCAGGCCTCCATCCGCCGCCAGCTTGACCGTTGCGCCAGCAGGATCGCTGACGCCGTCGAACCCCAGCACGACAGCCACGGGACTGCCGGGCTGCGGCGTGCCGTCGATGCGGTATTGGACTGCGATGCCGGAACCGCCGGGCTTCACGGGTGTGGCGATCATTCCTGTGGAAGAGGCATGCCCGGGCTTCGCGTTGTGCGCACAGGCCTGCAAGGACACGCCCATGGCCAGCGCCGCCATGGCAATGGCTCCGAGGCTGCGAGATGCACGCATGCTGTGCTCCTAGTTGATGGTGACGGTGAAGCAGGTGCTGTCCGCCGAGTTGTTGAAGTCGTTGACCACCAGAACGGCCTCGCCTGCGGCCAAGCTGACAGAGCCTGTTTCGCTGCCGCCGACGGTGGACAGTCCCTGGCCCGCTTGCCTGCCCTGATAGACCACGAAATCCGGATCCGAGGCAGCCGGCCCACCAGTCACCGCGACGCTGTACGTGCGCTGCGCCGGTGCGGTGAAGCGCAGGTAGGCATAGCTGCCCAGCTTGTTGCCGGCACGCGTCGGATCGGCTTCTCTCGTCACGCAGGCCGGCGTGCCGGCCCCCAACGCAGCCGGCTTGTACATCGGTAGGGCGAATGTGCCGAGCCCGCCATCATTGGTCTCGTTGTCAGCAAACTGATCGTTCGGGACAGCGATGCTCTGGCCAGCCAGCAGCGAATTCAATGCAGCGGCGCTCCCCGGCGCGACGGCATTGAATGCCACGGAGAAGGGATGGATCGAGGTTACCGCCACACCGCTCTTGAACGAAGGCGCGGTGAGCGCATCATGAATCGGCTTGAAGCCAACCTGACTGTTCAGGCTCCAGAGAAGAGACTGGACCGAGACCTCGCGGAACCAGCCCGGATTGGACGTGGTCCCCGTGGTCAGATCGAGATTGGACCCCAGGGCCTGGTTGGCGCCAGCCGAATCGGTGTAGTTGCTGCGCGCCAGGGCGATGCCAGACCAAGCGTTGCCCCAGCCCTCTGAAAAGGCCAGGCGGCGGTCCAGGCGCTCGCTGAGAGAATGGCCACCGCCGGGCGAATCGTCACGGCTGAAGGCCGACTGGTAGTAGTGCCCCCATTCGTGCGCGACCACCGAGCTGTCGTACTCATCAGTATCGACGTTCTCCTTGCCGAGCACATAGATGGCGCGGACCGCGCCTGCCGAGCTCGAACTGGTGAAGAAGGTCGTTCCGATCTGGCCAAGTGCCGGATTTCCCGAAGCCGGCACATTGTTGACGCTCCAGAAGATGCGCAGAGGCGGGAAGATGGTGCTCGGCGCGACCGAGAGGACCTTGGCCTGCGTCGCGTAGACAGTATCGAGCACCGCAAACGGCCCGGCGACGCGGGTCGAGTCGTAGGTCGAGCCGCTCCAGCCCGAAGGCGCATGGACGTTGCGCGTCACCGCCGCACTGCCAGTCGAGAAACTCCCGCTCTCCATCGAGTAGAGCGCCTCGCTCTGGGTGTTGTCGCGGACGCTGACGTCCCAACTTGCCCCTGAGCCGGTCTGCAGCAGTTGGGCCTTGACTCGTACGTTGGCGGTGGTGTTGGCAGGTACGGACACCGAGTAAGCGCCGTTGCCATCGGCGACTGTGCTGGCCAGCACAGTCCCATTCCCATCGAGGATTTCGACGACCGCCCCGCGAACCGGCTTGGGGCTCATGGCTCCATAGCTCAGCCCACCGGTGGTGTTGGGCACCGAATCAAAAGTCAGGTTGCCGCCCACCGTCACCGTGGTAGCGCCCGGCACGCCCGCGATCGGGAAGAAGCCGCTACCGCCGCCACCGCCGCCGCACGCTCCGAGCACGGCCAGGGCAAGCAGCGCCACGCTCCGCAGGAACCAAGTTTTCATGATCTCTCACTCCCCAGAGCGTCCATGCCCGGCCGATCGCCGTTGCCGAAGGATGCCACATTCACGGGTCAAAAAATAAGCCCGCCGGCGTTTCCGCGGGCGAGCTTAGTCCTACAAGGCTGAAGTGGGCTTTACTGCAGCTTGATTTCGACGTCCACGCCAGCCGGCAGATCGAGCTTCATCAGCGCGTCCACGGTCTTGTCGGTCGGATCGACGATGTCCATCAGGCGCTGGTGCGTGCGGATCTCGAACTGGTCGCGGCTCGCCTTGTTGACGTGCGGCGAACGCAGAATGTCGAAACGCTTCATGCGAGTCGGCAGTGGCACAGGGCCCTTGACGATCGCACCAGTGCGCTTGGCGGTGTCCACGATCTCGGCAGCCGACTGGTCGATCAGCTTGTAGTCGAACGCCTTCAGGCGGATGCGGATTTTTTGCTTGGCAGCCATGGTGATTCCTTTGCGTTCGATCAGATGTCCAGGATCTTCGCCACCACGCCAGAGCCCACGGTGCGG
>NZ_LMTS01000223.1 GCF_001541225.1 Variovorax sp. WDL1
CTTGATGAGACCGATGTGGACCAGCGTCGATTCCAGGCTTGCGGCCGGCTCCCCGGCGTGCTCACCCTTGGTGCGGATGTACGGATCGATCTTCATGTCGTTCAGACGGAAGGCGATCAGCACCTTGCGGTCACCCTCGATGGCCTGAACGCACCGGCGAACCAGGTGCTCGGCTTCCGGGGTGGCGACGATGGTGTCGAAGTACCGATACTCCGGTTCATCGACAGG
>NZ_LMTS01000088.1 GCF_001541225.1 Variovorax sp. WDL1
GCCGGGGCGGGAAGGGCGGGGGGATGGGTGGCGGGCGCGGAACGCGCCTTTCTCCCGCTCGCCGGCCCTGCCGGCGTGGGGGCGGTGTGTAGGCCCGGCCCGTTGGAATCATTGGCCTTTTTCGAGATTCAAGACAGATTCAGCGCATGACAGGCCCGCCGGACGCCCCAGGAAGCGCCGTAGGCGCTTTTTGAGGGCTTGGCGGGGGTGAAGGTCGCCCCTACCCTGAGAAACGCCCCTACGGCCCTTCCTGCGCGCTCTGGTGCCTGTTCTGTGGCACGCCGGCCCCGACTTGTTCCTTTTCTGAAAGCCCATTGCGGCCTTTCCGTTCGCGCTGCCGGTTCCTGGCAGGGCGCTACGCGCCCTGCCCTGCGCTGGCGGCCGAGCTGCACCGCGCGGCTTTGGCCGCGCCCTGGTAAAGCATCCTGGCCGAAGGCCAGCCATTTGACCGGAGGGGGAGCCGGCGAAGCCGGGGGAACCCCGTAGGGGTGCCCCGCCGAAGGCGCAGGCCGGCGCCATAGGCGACGGGGCGGAGCGCGAAGCGCGGAGGGTAGGCGCGCCCGTAGGGCGTTGCGGCGGTTCGTTTCGCGCTGCCGGTCGAGTTATGCACAGGCCGGCACGTTTTAAGAGTTTTAAATATGTTTTAAAGATTTAGAGCGGAAAAACGCCGAAAAATCCTTAAAAATCAATAGCTTGTAGGGTTGCCCGGTGTGTAATAGACGGGCTTTGGTGGGTAATAGACGGAGCCGGGTGTGTAATCGACGGAACCCGGTGTGTAATCGACGGACTATCCACAGGCTGGAAGCCTGAAACGAATCGCCTCCGTCGATTACACACCTTTGGCGACAAAAACCGCCCGCCTGGCTGTCGATCTGTCGCCATCGTTCCGTCTATTACACACCGCCATGCCTGGCGGTCATGGTGACGCGGCCGAGCTGGCCAGGTCGTCAGCGTGTCACCATCATGCAAGCGGCGGCGGAGCGTCATCGTCGCCTATGTCTTGGCCGTCCTCGCCTTCCTCGTCCGGCAAGTCGGGCAGCTCGTCCGGGGTAGCGTCCCGGTTGGTGATGATGAGCATCGGGCCAGCCTTCCCGGCCACCTCTGCAAGCGTGTATTCGGGCAAGTCGTTCGCGTCGATCAGCTTGCGCAGGATGCGGCAGAACTCTTTGAACGTGCCCACGCTGCCGCTGCGCTCATAGATCAGCTTGAAAGACCAACGCGCCCGGCCACGGCCGGCAGCTCGTCGCGCCAATCGGTACAGGAACCGGCCTATGCCCGGCTCGATCAAGAAATACTCGGGATGCACGGTCAGAACCTCGGGGTTCTTGGCCTCGACCACCTCCCGATAAATCCAGCTCGGCACCTCGATTTCCACGCCCGCCACGCGACCGTTTTCCGCATAGGAAACGGTGCGGTAGTTGCTTAGAAGCCCCTCGCCCTCGGCCTCGCGCATCATGCGCCCGCCCTTGCCCTTTCGCGTCCTGACGATCTTCAAGGATGTGCTTTTCAGGCGGTCTAACGCCGCCTCGATTTCCTCGTACTGACGGCCGCCATCCGAACGTCGGCAGAACTTGAGGATTTCCGCGACATGCGGACGGAAAACCCGGCTAGGCTTGTCGCCGCGCCCTTCACGGTAGCGGTTCATCGCATCGGTAAGGTGCGAAATCGCCATCAGCACAATGTCATAGTCCCAAACGGACGCCATGCCATCGGGGCCGGCCTTCACTTCCACATAGCCATCGGTCAGTTCGTAGCGGATGGTTTCGCCGGCTCGCTTGTCCTTCTTGGACAGGCGGAACACGGCCACGTCCATGATGCTGCGGCTATCTTTCGTCGCCACGTCGTACAGGACAGGCACGAAAAAATCGGCCTGAGCATCGCCTTCTGGCGGCCGGCGCATGGATGGTGACGGCGCAGCTTTGGCCGTGTCCTCGCGGGCATTGCGCTTGATGGACGCGATAGCGGCGGCCTTCGCCTCGGCTTCTTCCTGCTCCCTGGCTGCGTCCTCCGCGCGCACGCGGCGCTCTGCCTGGGCGAACGTCTCGCCCGGTCGGGCGGCGGCCTCAACGCGCTTGCGGTGCTTCGCGTCGATGGTGGCTTTCAAGCGAGTCAAGGAATCGCCCAGGGTGTCACCTATGGCGCGTGGGCCGTCGTGTGGTGTTCGGCTCATACGCCCTCCCTGATGAAGTTTTCGGCTTCGTCAGCCGTGTCGAAAGGGACACCATCTGGATAGCTCCGACCGTAGGGCCGTGCCATCCATCGGCCATCTGACAGGGGCGACACTTCGCCAAGAAAGTTGCCGTCCGTCTCAACGAGGAACATCTGAGGCCGGTCGGCCCGCTGTGCGCGCAGCTCGCGCAAGGCATTCATGGCGCATTCAAATGCTGTTTCTCGGTCGCCATTTTTGCTAAGATTGGTCATGGTCATTTGCCTGTTTTGGTGATGGTCAGCGGCCCTTTCGAGTTCGCCACTCCGGGGCCGCACCCCGGCCCGACACTGTTAGCGCGGTGTCGGGCCTTTCTTTTTCACATCGGCCCCGTCGCCTCGCGCCAGTTGGACGAATCCACGATGATTTCCGGCGCAAGGTGCGCCACGTCGGCCAGCGTCGAAAGCGCCTTCTCGAACGTGCGGAAACGCACCGGGCGGCCCTCGTAGGTGACGGCATGCAGCGCCCTACCCTGGCGCGCGTACAGCGTGAAACCGGCCTCGTCGTCGGGATAGAGCACGGCTTGCACCTGCTCCCGGCCGGGCGTGTCGCACGCCGCGCTGAAACGGTCGAACGTCCAAGGCCGCCCCTTCCTGGGCTTCGGCTCCAACTGGTCAAAGAAGGCATCCACGAAAGCGCCGAGCTGGTCTTGCGGGATACCTGCGTTTTCAAAGTCCTGGTGTTGCTGGTTCATCTTCGCCACTCCTAAAAATCCGGCGTTAGCGCGCCGGGGTTGGTATTGGTGACAAGTAGATCTCGCCGGCGAGATCCGCTTGTCACCACGTCACGGCGTTTGCTGCGCCGCGTGTTTCACTCGCAAAATTTCCACGGCGCGGGTTTCGTCCAGCACGCGATAGAACACGATGTAATTCCGATGGGCGACCAGCTCGCGCACATAGTCCGGCAGGCCGGGCCGTCCGGTGCGGCCAAGCTCCGGGTGCTGTGCAAGAGGCAAGGTCTTGTCGCGTAGCTCCTGGCCGAAGCTGCGCGCCCTGGTCGGGTTGTCTTTGCCGATGTATCGAACGATGCCGCGCAAATCCTCGCGGGCCTTCGGCCGCCACTCGATGCGGTAAGGGGTCTTTGCCTTCGCCATAGATCAGTCGGCCAGCTCGGGACGCCATGCGCGCACGATGGCCTTGAAGTCGGCTTCATAGCCCAGGCTGTCGGGGTACTTGCTGACGCGGGCGATGAAGGCAAACACGGTCGCCATGTCGGCCGTGATTGCATCGTCCAGCGCCCATAGCGCGGTAAGGTCGAAGCTGCCGCAACTGCCGGCGTTCCACCACGCCAGCAGGAAATCGGCAACGCGCCGGCTCTGGCCGGTGTCGGCCTTGGCGATGCGGATAAGGCGCTCAAGCGCCGCCTGCTCGGCGTCGGTCATGTTCCTGGCCGGCTCGGCCGCCAGTGCGGCCAGGATGGCCGGCGGGATGCCCTCGGGCTGGTGCGGTTGCTCCTTCATGCGCGCTTCCTCGCGGCCGGCTTACGTTCGGCCATCAAGGCGGCAATGTCGGCATCCATTTCGGCCATGACTTCATCGTGCGGGATGTTCGGCCGGGGGTCGTCGATGGATTCCTGAATCTCGGCGGCCAGCCACTCGTTATAGGCGGCGGCTTCGTGGGCCTTGCGTAGCGCCTGAGCGCGGTTGTCGCTGGAACGCTCCACCGGCTCACGCTCGGCGGGGTTCCACTCGCTGGCGTCAAACTGGCCGATAGTGATGCCCACGTCGCGCAGCACGTTCATAGCCGTGGCTGGATTGCCGAAGCGGCGCGGCTCGCTGCTGCGGGCCTTCGCCAGAACGGCCCCGGAACCGTTGCGCGTGGCGATCTGAACGAGGAACGCCCCGCCCTGCCCTTTCAGGGTCACGCTTGATACGCCGCCGGCCTCGCTGGCCGTCCGAAGCTGTTCAAGGGTCATGCTCTGCATGGTTCTCTCCTTGCGTTGAAACATAACGCATAGTGTGCATGACTTATTGAAAACGTGCAAGCACATAGACAAAAAAGGTTGGACAAAATGTAATGGACATTTAGGGTTGCCGTTTAATTTTTTGGCTATGGCTGATAAGCTAGGCCAATTTAGGCATACCCAAATTGACCACGAAGGAACGGCCCATGACCGGCATGAAGGTGGCGCGCATCTATCTGCGCGTGAGTACGGACAGACAGGACTTGCAGCGCCAGGAAAGCATCGTGGAAGCCGCGAAGGCGGCCGGGTACTACGTCGCCGGCATCTACCGGGAAAAGGCATCAGGGGCGCGGGCTGACCGCCCCGAGCTGCTGCGCATGGTGGCCGATCTGCAAGCCGGTGAAACCGTCGTCGCGGAAAAGATAGACCGCATCAGCCGCCTACCCTTGGCCGAAGCTGAAAAGCTGGTCGATTCCATCCGGGCCAAGGGTGCCAAGCTGGCCGTGCCCGGCGTGGTCGATCTGTCGGAGCTGGCCGCGTCGTCCGATGGTGCGGCGCGTATCGTGCTGGAAGCGGTGCAAGACATGCTCTTGCGGCTCGCGCTACAGATGGCCCGCGACAACTACGAAACGCAGCGGGAACGGCAGCGCCAGGGCATCGAACTGGCGAAGCGTGCGAACAAGTACGCCGGGCGACCGACCGACAACGCCATGCACGAACGCATCGCCGCCCTGCGCTCAAGCGGCCATAGCATTGCCGATACGGCGAGGCTGGCCGGGTGCAGCACCAGCCAAGTTAAGCGCGTGACGGCCCTCATGCGGGCCGCCGATGGTGACAAAGCGAGCTGACCAGGTGCGCGGGCCTGTCGCCAGTGAATTAGTAAGGCCAGCCCGATATTTTGGATACACAAACGTGTATCCATGCGATACTGTCACCCTATGTCGAGCAAAGACGCTGGCCTCCGTATCCGTGTTGAAAGGGAACTCCGCGAGGCGTTCCAAGGGGCTTGCTTGGCCGAAAACAGGAGTGCGTCGGAAGTGTTGCGCGAGTTCATGCAGGCATTCGCCGACCGGCATCAAGGTGGCTTGCAACCCGATATGTTCACGGCACCAGCAGCCAGGAAGCCACGTCAATCAACAAAGAGAAAAGCGATATGAGCCAACTTAATTCTTTGGAAGGGCGCTTGACCTCGCTCGACTTGTTTGCAGGCGCGGGCGGACTGTCCGAAGGACTGCGCGAAGCCGGTTTCACGTCGCTTTACGCAAACGAGATTTCCCCGCGCTATGCGCAAACCTACGCCGCCAACCATCCGGCCACGCAGGTCGATAGCCGGGACATTCGCAAGGTCGATGCGCGCAAAGTCCGAAAACTATTGGGCTTGAAGCGGGGCGAACTGGATTTGGTCGCTGGCGGCCCGCCCTGCCAGGGCTTTTCGATCAACGCGCCCAAGCGTTCCACCGAGGATTCACGGAACCACCTGTTCCGCGAATACCTGCGGTTTGTCACCGAATTTCAGCCGCGCGCGGTCTTGATCGAGAACGTCCCTGGCATGGTGTCGTTTGAAGGCGGCGCAACGCTGGATGCGATCTTGGAATCATTGAAGCAGCTCGGCTACGACGCCGACGTGCGGATTCTGTACGCGCCGCATTACGGCGTGCCGCAAACCCGCTGGCGCACAATCATCCTTGGCAGTCGCTGCGGCGTCGATCCGATGGCGCTGTTCCCGGAGCCGCTGCGCCAAGCGCCGGTTCGGGTGAATTTCACCTCGCAGTTCGCCGGGAAAAACTTGGTGAACTTGCCGCGCTCCTTGGAATTGCCGTCACACGTCACGGTCAAGGATGCCATTGGCGACTTGCCAGCCCTGCATAACGGCGAGATTGGCGAACAGGTCAAAGACTACCGGCACCCGGCGGATAACCCGTATCAACAATTGATGCGGGCAGGTTCAACGGGCGTGACGTGTCACGAGGCCGCCCGGTTGAGCAAGATCAACCTTGAACGCATGACGCACATTCCGCCGGGCGGGAACTGGACGGATATTCCCGAAGCCCTGTTGCCACGCGGGATGCGCATGGCGCGGCGCAGTGACCACACGAAGCGTTACGGGCGGGTCAATCCTGACGGCCTCGCATCCACCATCCTGACCAAGTGCGATCCGCATTGGGGCGCTTACTTCCATTACGAGCAGGACAGAGCCTTTACCGTGCGCGAAGCGGCACGCATCCAGTCCTTCCCTGACACCTACGTTTTCTGCGGGTCGCGGGTTGAGCAATACGAACAGGTGGGTAACGCCGTGCCGCCGCTGCTGGGTGCAGCCGTCGGGCGAGCCATCGCCCAGGTGCTGGGGAGTGTCCGCAAGAACGAGCGCAAAGTACGGGTGGCGTAGTGGCGGGGAAGATTTGGGAGTTCTTCGGTTATCGCTCCGATGACCACTCTCCGGCGGCGGTGGCCGCCGCGACGGACAAGCAATGCCCCTACTTGTCCGAAGTGTGCGAAAAGCGGCTGAGTGACGGGGCTATCGCCGGCGTTTGCACCATCAAGCCAGCAACTTCCGGCCCGGTTATTTGCTGCCCTATCCGCTTGTACGCGGACAAGTACCGTGCCCTGTATGACGTGGCAAAGATCGCGTTTGACGAAGATTTAGAGCTGATCGCGGGCCGGCAAGCATCAGCACGGGCGCGGGCGAAACAAGCACCAGTCGTAGCCGTGTTCGGCAAACGCTGGGGCGGCGAACTGCGCTTACCGCAAAAGGACGGCGCGGGCAGTTACTTCGTGGATTGGGTGCTGGCGTTGCTTGATGCCAATGGCAAGCTGAAAGAGTTTGTCGCCGTCGAAGTTCAGACCATCGACACAACGGGCAACTACCGCAACGGTCGGGAAGCCCTGCTCACGCCAGAACGCACGAACCCGGCGACGACGGCGGGCTTGAATTGGGAAAACGTCAATAAACGCATCCTTCCCCAACTGATCTACAAGGGCCAGGTGCTGCAACGTGAAGCGTTGTGCCGGAAAGGCTTGTTCTTCGTCTGCCCGCAACCTGTTTACACGCGAATCATGGCCCGCCTTGGTGGCGTTGGTGGTTTGATCCGCTATGCCTTGCAACCGGCGTCGATCACGTTTCTTGCCTATGAGCACGAAGAAGCCGGCATCATCGACGGGGCCACGGTGCCGCTGAAAGCACTGCCGCCACATTCGACCACGGTTTACAAGGTGCAAGAGGCGTTCAACAACGTCACCTTGCCGGATGAGAACGTCTATAAAACCGCTATTGAAGCCGCCCTTGGCTGACGTCATCAAGACAGATTCAGCGCGACCGGGGCGCGACGAACTCGGCAAGGTCGATTTCGCCCGCGATGAACCGGGCCGCGTGTTCCTCGTCGGCCTGGGACGGCTTGAAGCCTTCAAGGCCGACTGACGCGCGGGCATAGTCGCAAGCCGCCTGCCGGCGGCGGCGTTCTTCATCTGTGATTTTATGAGTAGGTGAATTTTCGCTCATTTACTCAATTCCTCAACGACCGTAACCATAGCCGGTTTCGGCTTCATAGTTGCCCTGGTGGTCGCGGCTCACTTCCACGTCGTCGCCCACGTCCATTTCCGCGCCCTCGATCTGCGGAACCATCACGCGGTCGCCGTCGGCCTCGATGACGAAGGCCCGGCCCTCGTCGTCGCGCTCGATCTGCTGCACCACTTCACCCGCAAACGATTCATCACGCGCCAGGATTCGCGCCTCGTACTCGGCGGCCAGCTCCGGGCTAACGCCGGCATGGCTCAATTCCTCGGCGTGCTGCTGCTCCTGGGCGTGCTCGACGGCGGAATGCAGGCGCTCGCGCTCCCTGCTGATGCCCTGCCCTTCCGTCGCGGCCAGCTCTGCGCGCAGCTCGGCATTCTCGGCCCGCTCGGCCGCGTACAGCCCGGCATAGTCCGGGCGGGGGTCGGCGGCCTCGATGTTGCCGCCCTCGATGCGCTCGCGCATCACCTGGGCGGGCTGCACGTCGCCGGCAGGCCCGCCGGCCTCTCGGTCGCGGTCGTGGGGCCGGTCGCCCTGCTCGGCCTGGAAAACGCGCTGCCGGCACTCGGCCAGCTCGCGGGCCAGTTCGGCGCGTCGGGTCGGGTCGGTTTCGCGTTCCAGCTCCAAGGCCAGTGCGCCGCACTGGTCGCGCAGCCTGGGCAGCTCGTCGGCGGTCGGCTCGTTTAAGTTTTCGCTCATTGCCTCATTTACTCCATTACTCGGGGAGTTGTGCAACGAAGTCGGTCAGCACTTCCTTGACGCTCTTTCCCTGCTTGGTGGCATACACCTTGAGCTTGATGTGCTGGTCGCGGTCGAGGTCGAAATTAACCCGCACGGTCGCGCCCTTGTCGGCAAGGCTGGCGAGGGTTGCGGCCTTGTTGGTCTTGGCGCTCGGGCGGCCGGCGCTGAGGGTGGTTCCTTTAGTGCTCATTTCCTCAAATCCTCAAATGAGTTTTTGCTTAATCTCGTTCGCCAGGGCGCGAACCTCGGCGGCTGCATCGCTGTCCGGCTCGGCGTCCATAACCGTGCTGCCGGCGGCGGCGGTGCCTGGGTAGCTCACGCGCTGCGTGATGCGAGATTCCAGAACGGGCAGACCGTAGCCGTTCAGCGCCTCGGTGACTTCCGCGCCGATGCGCGTGCCCTTGATCGCCCGCGACACGACGAAGGCGGCTTGTAGCTTGCCGTCCGTAACCTCGATGCGCTGCTTGACCAGCTCCACAAGGTCAGCGGTCGCCCAAATGTCATAGGGGGATGGCTGCACCGGGATAAGCACGAAATGGGCGGCCTTGATGGCCGACACGGCCAAGTCGGCCGCCTGGGGTGCGCCGTCGATCACGACGAAATCCTTGCGCGCGACGTTCTTCAAGTCGCGGTCGATGGTCGGCCGGTCGATGCCGACGACGGTTAGCGGTTGATCTTCCCGCACGGCCGCCCAATCGCGGGCGCTGCCCTGGGGGTCTGAATCGACTAGCAGCACGTCGGCCCCGTCCAGTTGCAGGGCGCGGGCTAGGTGGGTGGCGATGGTCGTTTTGCCTGACCCGCCTTTCTGGTTGAGTACGGCGATAACCTGCATGGTGGCTCCCGAGTGAATGAACAAAAACGCAATTACTCATTTGAGTATATCGCCAAAGGGCAAGCGAGTAAAGCCGCCATTTACTCATTCACTCATTGCCGCATGGTGACGCCGCGGCGGTGGCCAGGTCGCCGCGGTGTCGCCAAAAGGGCAGGGCGCTACCGGCTGCGGCCGGTGTCGCGTGGTGGGCGCTGCGGTTCCTGGCCGCGCTCCTGTTCCGGCTCGGCCGCGCGGCCTGGGCCGCCCTGGGCGGGCTTGGCGCGCTCGGCCTGGGCCATGTAGGCCCGTCCGGCCTTGATCGCCTCCCGGCGCTGCTCGTATCGCTCCTGCAAGCCCTTGTCGCTGAACTCGACGTAAAGCCCCTTATCGGCCGCAATGTCGGCCATCGCGTGCCTGTATGCCTCATCGCCACCACGTAGCCGGATGCTCGGCCCGAACTTCGCCAGGGCGAGGCGCAGGCCGGTTTCCAGCGTGTCGCGCTCGGTCTGGCTGAACTCAACCGCCGGCCCGGTATCGGTGAACATGGCCCGGCGCTGCTGGTCGTAGTAGGTCACATTGCCGTCCTGATCGACCTTGTACCCGGCCGGGGCGGTCGGCTTCATGATCGGCGCGGCCTCGGGGTGGCGGCCGTCCTTGTCCTCGATGCGCTCGCGTTTGGCCGGATGCGGCTGTCTCATGCGCTGCCGGCGCAGCTCGGCCAGGGCGTCGGCATCGCCACGTCCGGCACGCTCGGCCAGATAGGCGCGGTACTGGTCGGCCGGCTTCATGCGATACCGGGCTTTCAGCTCGGTGCGCTCGGCCTCGATCTGGTCGCGCAAGGCTAGGTCGCGCTTCACCTTCTCCATGCGGGCCAGGGACAAAGCGGCCTTCCGCTCGGTGGCCTTCATTGCGCGGTCGTTCTGGATGGCCCGGCGTTCGGCTTGGTACTGGCGGCGCAGCTCGGCGCGGCGCTCCTGCTCCCGCTGCTTCTGTGCCTGCCAATCCTGTTCCCGGCGTTCGCGCTGTTGCGGTTGCCATTCCCGGCGGTAGTCGGCCCAAAGGTCACGGCGCGGGGCACTCCGGGCCGGCTGCTGCACTTCGCGGCCCTGCTGCTCGGCGTAGGTACGGCGCAAGATCGGCGCGGCCTCGCGCCAGGGCAAATGCAGCTCCTGGGTAAGAAAGTCGGTCACGTTCAGGTTTCGACGGCCGCACCGTATGCGGTCGCTGCCGTCCTTCGCCTTCGTCACCTCGTACTTGTCGGGCATCACGCCATGCGTGCGGCTGACGGTCGCCAGCAGGCGCGCGGCGTCCAGCTCGCGCTTGATCGTGTCGAACTCGGCCCGGCCGGCGTCCTGGCCGCGCATGGTCGCTTCGTGCCGCTCGGCAATGCGCTGGCCGACGACGGTATCCGCCGGCCGGCTGTCCCGCTCCTGGGCCGGCGAGGGCAGGGGGGCCGGCTCCCTGGCTGGCTGCGCCCTGGTCGGGGCCGGTGGCTCGGGCTGCGGCTCGATCTCATGGGCGGCCCGGTGCTTAGCGTAGAAGCTGGCCGCGCGCTCGGCCAGCATGGCCCGGCGCTGCTCGGGGTCGGCCTCACGATAGGCGGCGTATGTCTTGCGGCTCCCGCTGTTGAGATATTTCAGCTCGGCCGCCCTGACTTCGTGCCACTCCTTCAAACGGTCGGCAATGTCGGCCGGGGTAGGGCGGGGCGCTTGCGCGTCCTCGTATCCCTGGCGCAGCTCGCCGGCCAGCCGGCGGCGCTTCTCGTCGGCCGGCAGCTCGATAAATTCACGGCTGAAAACGTGGTCTTTTAGGTTGATGCCCTTGGCCGCGCCCTCGGGCTTCACGTTGAGATATTCGCCGGTCTTGCCTGCGTTGCGGGCCTTGGTGTCGCCATGCTCGGCCACGATGGCCCGGAACTGGTCGAAGTCGGTCACACCCTGGTCGAGCACCACGGACAAGATGCGCTCTTTCAATTCGTGGTTCGCGCCCTTGAAATAATCACCTTTGTATCTGGCGATCATCGCGCTTTCGTCTGTGAACTCTAAGCGCCGGTTATCTTTAGGACTGGCAAGCCCATATTTGGCGTTGATGTGTTCCTGAAAGGCTTCAAGGAATTTGGTCTGCTGATCGACCTTGCCGAACGGGTTTAGATTCCGCTGGCTCAATAGGTTGTATTCAGGAATGACGATGTGAATATGCGGCTTACGCTCGATGAACTCGCCCGTTAGCTGGTTGGTGTAGCTTTTCAGCCTGGGCAAATGGGCCTCGGCATAGAAACTATATTCGTCCAGGTCATAGGCCGTCATGGCGAATTGCCGGAACTCGTCGGTGATCGCCTGCAACAATTCCGGGCTGATTTCGTCCTCTTTGAAAGCAAGGGTGATGTGCAAATACCGCTCGCCCTGCTTGTCCATGCTGTTGATGATGGCGTCAGTCAATTTCAGGTCGCCCGCCAATATCACGCGCTCGTCCAGCTCGGCGCGGTTGTAGTCGCGGCCGTCCTTCCGGCCTTCTTCCAGATATTCGCGGATTCCGGCCTCGCCGCCACGCACCCTAATCAGCATGTTCGACGGCCTCCCGCATCGCGTCGGCAATGGCCTGTAGCTCGGCCAGGATGCCGGCATAGGTCGCAGGCGTGGCCGTGCCTGCCAGCTCGGCCGCGTTTGCCGCATGGGCGAGCTGGTTCATGTTGTTGCTGGTCTTGTTGAACAGGTACAGCAGCCGGCGCTTGTCGCTGCTCGTGGGCACGCGGGCGACAACCTGGGTGCGGTTCTGCAAGACGCACTCGCGGAAGAACTCGGACGGCTTCAAGCCTGACGCCTCGACCTTCGCCAGATAGGCGGCATGGTCGGCGTCGGTAAGGCGGAAGCTGACCGGCCGGGTGAGCTTCTGGCCGTCTGCGGGCTTGCGGGGCATGGGCGGGCCTCCCTTCATTTCCTGCCCGGACGGCGGCCAGGGCAGGGCGGTTGCAGGCCGGCGCGGACAGCGCCGGGCGGTCTTGCCGGATGGCGACGAATCCCCGGCCTGGTGGGCGGGGATCTGTCGCCAGTCGGCGCGGCTCCCGAAGGGGCCGCCGGCAGGGTTTCCAAAGGGGGGCAACCCCTTTGGGCACGGGATATGTGTCAAAACGCGGAGCGTTTTGTAAACATATCCGACGTGCCTATAAGTGCCATGCTTTAGCATAGCACGCGCCGCAAAGCGGCACAATGAATGCGAAGCGACTTGCAAAGGATGCAAAAGGGATGCACAATAGACGCATATATGGCGCTTCAAGATGCGTTGCGCTATCATTTGGCGTCGCAATGTATGCGATTCCGATGCAATTCAACGCAAGGCGAACGAACGATGAGCAAAGACGATATAGCCGCGCGTATGCGGGCCTTGGCGACCGATGACAAACGGCGGTCGGAAACGGCCCGGCTACGCGAATCTTTCGACGAAGTGGAAGCCGCCCTGAAGGCGGGCGCACCACAAGCTGAAGTGCTGGCCGAACTGCACGCTGCGGGCTTCACCATGACGATGGCGAGCTTCAAAAGCGCCCTGCAACGCATCCGCAAGGAACGGGCAGGGGACAGGCCGGCGCGCAGATCGGCGGCCCCTGCACCGGCCCCACTTCGTCATGACGAAAAGCCGCCGGCCTCCCCGCCAGCGGAAAGCGCACGCGAGGGCGACAAGCCCAAAGCGCGCATCACGAACCCGGCCGACGTGCGCAAAGCACGGAAGCGGGACATTGACTTAGAGAGCCTGGAAGATGGCTCGGACGATCAGGAGTAAAGATTATGAAAGTCGCCGTTCTCAACTACACCGGCACTGTCGGCAAGACCACCATCGCCGCGCATCTGCTTTCGCCCCACATGGGGAATGCGCCCATTTTTGCGGTGGAAACGATCAATGAAACGGCGGCCGGCCTTGGCGTCGATGTGGAGCAAATCAAAGGCCAGAAATTCCGCGACCTGTTCCGCAAGCTGATTGCCCTGGATGATGCAGTTATCGACGTGGGCGCATCGAACATCGAAGATTTTCTAGATGGCATGGTCAAGTTCGATGAATCGCACCTCGAATTTGACTATTTCGTTATCCCCGTCACCAGCGGCACCAAAGAGCAAAAAGAAACTATCTCGATGATTGGAACCCTGGCCGACTTCGGCATCCCGCCGGAAAAAATCCGCATTGTGTTCAATCGGGTGGAAGCTGACGTAGCCGACGAATTTACGCACGTCCTCAACTACGCGAAAAAGGAAAAGAACTGCATTGCCAATACCGACGCGGCCATTTTTGAAAATGAGCTGTTCGACGCGCTCGCGGTCAAGAAACTGACCGTCGATGCTCTTTTGTCGGATGAAACCGACTACAAGGCGATGCTGAAAAACAACCCGGATGCGAGCGCGAAAGAACGTTCCCATTGGGGTGACATGCACGCTTTGAAGGCTCTGGCCCGAAGTGTCCGCCGCAATCTCGATGCGGTCTATGACGCGCTTTTCAAGTGAGGGGGTAGGACATGGAAGCGGAACGCACGCCCCGCACCACAAGGGATGCTCTGATACATGAGCTGCTAGGCGACGTGGGGCGGCTACACGATCAGGTCAAGGCGCTGCCGGACGCCTTCAAGGAATCTGTCGCGCCGACGCTCGGGGCGCTTGCCCTGGCGGTGAAGGATGCAAAGGGCAGCATCGAACAAGCCGGCAAGGCCGAAGTGGCGGCCTTCAAGAATTTCACGGCCCAGGACAAAGTCGCCCTGCGTGACTCCCTGAAAGCCGCGATGCACGATGAAGCCGGCCACGCCCTGGA
This sequence comes from Variovorax sp. WDL1, assembly GCF_001541225.1. Classification (GTDB taxonomy): domain Bacteria; phylum Pseudomonadota; class Gammaproteobacteria; order Burkholderiales; family Burkholderiaceae_C; genus Variovorax. The sequence continues at coordinate 13,957 of NZ_LMTS01000088.1, forward strand.
TAGCGCAGCGCGCGAGCTGGCGAGCGCGGCGCGGCTCCATGCGGACGCCGCCAAGGCCGAAGTGCGGCAACGGTGGCAATGGCTGGCCGTCGCCCTCGCGGTCGGCCTGCTCGGCGGGGCGCTCGGCTTCTACGGCTCGCATCTGCTCTACGGCCAGCAGCAGGCCGAACAAGCGGCCTTCGGCCGCGCCGTCATGGCAACCTGGGGCGATCTGGACGCCAAGGCCAAAGAACGCATCCAAGAGGCCAGAAGGAACACGCCATGAAGCCCGCCCTTGTCCTGACGCTCGTTATCCTGGCCGCCTCGGCCTTCTTCCTGGCCCGCAACGTGTTCGGCACGCTCAAGGGCAAGAACCGGGGCGCGGTCGCTTGGGTGGTGTGGCTCTGGCTCGGCCTGTGGGCTGCGGCCCTGGTCTATGGCATCGCCTCGGCCGTGCCGCGCTGGCTCGCCTCGGGCGAATCCTCGGCGCTCCTGGCGCTCGGCGTGGCCGTCGTCTCGGTGTTCTGCCAAACGCGCCTATGGGGTCACTATGTCGCCCGCGCGAACTATGCGCCGCACGGTCAGGAAACCGTTGTGCGTGGCACCGAAGTTGTCGGCGGCGGCGATCTGCAAGCCCGCATGTACGGCGACAAGGCCAAGCCGGCCGACGTGGATATTGAAATCGGCGGCGTCGTCCTCCCTCGGATGCTGGAAGCCCAGCACATGCTTTTCAGCGGCACCACGGGAGCGGGCAAGACGCAGGCCATCAATCGCGTGCTGCGGGCCGTTCGCCAGCGTGGGCAGCGGGCTTTGATCGCTGACCCTGCCGGCGGCTTCTTCTCCCGCTTCGGCCGCCCTGGTGACGTGCTTTTCAACCCGTTTGATCGGCGCTCGGTCGATTGGTCGCCCTTCGCGGAAATCCGCCATGACTACGATTGCCAGCGCATCGCCAAGGCGGCCGTGCCGGACGGCACCGGCGAAGGGGCAGAGTGGCACCACTACGCGCAAACGCTCCTGGGTGAAACGCTGCTCGCCCTGCATCAGCGCGGGGAACACTCGGTAAAGCGGCTGCTGCACTACGTCAGCGCGGCCGACACGAAGGAACTAGGCGAGCTGCTGGCCGGCACGCCTGCGGCCATCCTGACGGCCAAGGGCAACGACAAGATGCTGAACAATACGCGCGGCATCATCGCTACCTATCTCGGCGTGTGGCGCTACCTGCCCGACGCCGGCACGTTCTCCGTGCGTGAGTGGGTGCAGGACGAAACCCGCGACGGGTGGCTGTTCGTCACCTACCGCGACGATCAAATGGGAATGCTGCGCGGGCTGGTCGCCTCGATCTTGGAGCTTGGCATTGTCGAGGGCTTGAGTCTGTCGGAGAACCAAGAGCGCGGGCTATGGTTCGTGTTCGATGAGGTCGATTCCTTGGGCAAGGTGTCGAGCCTGCGCGGCGGCCTGACGAAGCTCCGCAAGTACGGCGGCCGGTGCGTCCTGGGCCTGCAAACGGTGTCGCAGCTCCGCGAAACCTACGGCCGCGACGAAGCGCAAACGCTCCTGGCGAACCTCTCCACCAAGCTGATACTGCGGGCCGGCGACAACGAAACGGCCGAGTATTTCAGCAAGGAACTTGGCGAACAGGACATTGACCGGCTGCAAATGACGACGGGCCAGGGCACCAGCTCGGGCGGGGTGCTCAACCCTGGGCACTCGTCGGAATCCAGCAATACCAGCTACAACATGCAGCGCGTCCGGCAAGCGGCCATCCTGTCGTCGGAAATCCTGAACCTGCCCGATCTGCACGGCTTCCTGAAAATCCCCGGCCAGCCGGTCGGCGCGGTGCAGGTCGAGTATCACGCCATGCCCGAAGTGCAGCCGGGTTTTCAGGGGTGACGGCAGACATGCACGCCGCCCCCTCTTGGCCCTGCGGGCCAGGGTGGGAAAAGGTGCCTACGGCACGGCGCTTATTTACTCATTCACTCATTTACGCTATAGTTTCATTTGAGTGAAAACGGTTGGTGACACGGCGGCGAACCTGGTGCGGGCACCGTGTCACCATTGGCTAATCCGCGCCAAAGTACGAAAATTGGGATGCCATTACGCCTAGTTTTGGCATCTGTATTTACCCCAAATCGGGGAAGCCTTGATGCCCCAAGATCGCCCCAGGCGAACCGGGTGCCGGCCTGAAAAGAAGGGCCTGACGTGCGGGAACAGCACCGCATGACACGCTGAAAGTGGCGTGACAGGGTGGCCGGAAAAGTCGGCCTCTGACGACGTGGAAAGACCGTTGTGATTAGCCCAAAGCCCGCGCAACGCGGGCCGGGTGCCGCCCCAAGTAATGCGGGGCTGACTGCCGGGAAAAGTAGCTCGAAAGAGCCGGCGGACAGGTCGGAAAGAACGGCCGGCTTCCCCTCCTTCTCATCAAAAGGAGTGGCGATCATGAAAACTTTCTCTGTCTCTCTCGTGCTGGCCGCCGGCATTGCCATGTCGTCGGCCGCCTTCGCGCAAATTCCGGTCACTGACGGCGCTTCCATCGCGCAGCAGGTCGCGGCCCAGGTCGAAACCATCGCCAAGTGGAAGATGCAGTACGACCAGATGACCAGCCAAATCAATCAGATGAAGCAGCAATACGAGTCTCTGACCGGATCGCGGAACCTCGGGCAAATCCTGAATAACTCGGCCCTGCGCGACTACCTGCCGAACGACTGGCAGGGCGTCTATGACGCCGTGAAGTCGGGCGGGTATTCCGGCCTGAGCGGCCGGGCGCAATCCATCTTTGAAGGGAACAAGGTCTATGACCTTTGCGCCAATCTGGCGGATTCCCAACAGCGGACGCACTGCGAAGCCCAGGCCGTCAAGGGTGCCCAGGACAAGGCTTTTGCCCTGGATGCCTACGACAAGGCGAAGTCGCGGCTAACCCAAATCGACCAGCTCATGGCGAAGATCAACGACACGCCCGACCCCAAGGCGATTGCCGAGCTGCAAGGCCGTATCGCAGCCGAACAGGCCATGATTCAGAACGAGCAAACCAAGCTCCAGATGTATCAGATGGTCGCGGCGGCCGAAGATCGGTTGCAGGAACAGCGGCAACGCGAAATCAACGCCAAGGTTCTGGCTAATCGTGAATACACGAAGCACCAGCCTTTCAACCTGCTGGATAAGTAAGGGGACGCACCATGATTTACGTTCTCTCCGGCCTGCTCGCGGGCATGTACGCAGCAATGGTTATCGGCTTCTGGCGCGACGTGCGCCGCTTCGGCAAGTGGAAGGAAGCCATCGGCCGCGAAGTGCATATGTTCGCTATGGATGGCGTGTCCATCTATGCGGCCTTGATGGTGGCCTATTTCGCCGCGCACGACTGGTACGGCTTCACCTTGCCGCTGTTCAGTCAAGGCCAGCTCATGAGCTGGCAAGCAACGCTCCTGGCGGTCGCCTGCGCCGTTACCAGCCTGTCCATCGGCTACTTCAATGGCCGGGAAAGGTTCCTGACACCGACCTATGCAGGTCGCCGGGAAGCAACGCTGCGCTTCCTCGCCTCTCGCCAAATCATCGAAGCGGCCGAAGTAACTCACGCGCTGAAAGTCATGCGGCAACATGAAGCCCGGCAGTTCAACGGCCAAACCATCGACGCCGAAGCGCGGACTATCGAGCATGTGCAAGGGGAGTCGAAATGAAAAAGCTCTCTATCGCCCTGGTCGTCGCGGCCGTCCTGGCCGGCTGCGGCGAGAACACGCCCGTTCAAACCGTCGATTGGTACAAATCCCATGAGGCCGAGCGCACGGCCATGATTGCCAAGTGCAAGGCCAATCCCGGCAAGCTGGACGCCTCCCCGAACTGCATCAACGCCGTGACGGCGGCAAACCATCTGGCCGTCGAAAAGCGTGGCTACACAAAGCACGCCCCGATAAACGCGCTCGAAGGGGGAAAGTGAAATGGCTATCGAATCGAATATTTTCGAGTGGATTGGCGAAAGCATCGACATGACCCTGAACACGTTTGTTCAGGTCACGTCGAGCAACGTCATTTCCATGTTCACCGACTTTTTCATCTACGGTGGAACGCTGACGTTCGTCCTGATGGGATTCGCCATCATCTTGGGATACGTCGAAGCTCCGGCGGCTAATTTCCTCAAAACGTGCGGCAAGTTCCTTGTCATAAGCGGCTTGGTGCTGAGTGCTCCCACTTACCTTTCATGGGTTGTCGAAGCCCTGCGCGGCCTGGAAACGGGCGTGGCTGATGCCTTCTCGGCATCAGGCAGCAGCACGCCGGCAACCTCGGTCTATCAGGTGCTGGACAAGGCCGTGACGGATGGTTTTCAGATCGGCGGCGACATGCTCGACAAAATGGGCAAACGGCGCTGGTACGAAATCGGCATGGTGTTTTGGGACTTGCTGAACGCCATCATCATCTATGCCGCTACGCTCATCATCGCCATTCCTGCCGGCGCAATGGTCATCGTTTCCAAGATCATGCTTACCGTCATGCTCGGCATCGGCCCGTTCTTCATCGCCATGCTCATGTTCCCGGTCACGGCCAAATGGTTCGATAGCTGGTTTGGTCAGGTCATGACCTACATCTTGCAAATCGCCCTGGTGACAACGGTTCTCGGCATGGGCATGAAGTTTTTCAGTGCGCTTACGGCCAAGGTTCTGGCCGTCACCACTGACCACCCTATCGCCACGATGCTGGAAATCCTGATCGTCACGGGCGTGACCCTGTTCTTGCTACAAAAAGCATTTGAGGCGGCGGCGGCCCTGGCCGGCGGCATGTCCTCGGCGGGTATCACGCTGCGGCAAGTCACCCAGGCGGCGGCATCCCCCGTCACCCAGGTTTTGAACCGCCAAACTACGCGCCGCGATATGGAAAGCGGGATGATGGTCACGGGCGGCCGGCTTAATCATCTGGCGGCCGGTAACTCGATGTGGAACCCGGCCTATCGGCAGCACGTCTTGCAGAACCTCGGCAAGAACTGGGGGCCAGCGAAAGGCGGCAACGTTAAGGGGGGGTGAGCCATGTTCACACTGATGGAGCATCATGCCCTGTTGCGCCTCATGCGGCTTTCCACGGGCTACATTTCCGACAGCAAGCGCGTTGCCCATTGGCTGCAAGAATGGGAACGGTCGGAAAATCCTCGGGCGATCAAAGCGCGGGTATCTGGCCTTTCCGACCACACCGCCAGGGACATGCAGGAAGTCGCCCAGGCGGCCAAGCGGACAGGGGCGAAGCCCTCCACGCTCGACCGCCTGGAATACGGCTACAGCATGGAACGCATCGCGCGGGCCTACCCGCTGCCGTCGATGGAGTACGAACGATGAAGGACAGGCCCCACGACGAAGCAATGGCCGAGGCGTACCGCAAGCGGCCGGGCGAAGCGTTCGCCATGTTCCGGGCGCTGCTGCTCGATGGCGGCCAGCTCGGGGAATGGCGCATCTTCTGGCGTCACGTCCGGCTTGCGCTGCATCGGCGGTAAGTCCCTCGATCTGCACCACGGCCCCGCCTCGGCGGGGCTTTCTTTTTGGTGACAACGGATCTTCCTCGATCGCGCGGGCCTGTCACCATTGCCCGGCATTGGTGACGCCGGCAGCTCGGCCAGGTCGTCGCCGTGTCACCATCGGGAACGGTAGGAATAGTAATAGTCTTACTACTATTATTCTTATCCCCTGCCCTACTCCGCGCTTCGCTTGGGCAACCCCTTCGGTTGCATCCCGCGTCCGATCTTGCCGGACTGGCTGCGGGGGCAGGCCCGGCGGCTTCGCCTTGTTCCTCCCCCTGGCCGATAGGCTGCACGGCTTCCAGTGGCATCAAGGGTAAAGGCTTCGCCCGGCATCCTCGCCCGGTCGCCTACGGCGCTGCGGCCTGCGGTGCCGCCCTTGACACCACTTCCAGCCAAACGGCCCCAGGTGCCCCGGTTTTCAAGTGGAAAGGGGGTCAAGGGTGAAACCGGAAGCCGCACGCGGAGCGCAGCCCGCAGGGCGAGCACCGAACGGGTGAGGATTTCAGGGCCGCAGGCCCGGCCCTTGATGCCCTTGGAACGTCCCAAGCCTCTAGTCTGGGGGGCAGTCAAGGAAGCGAAGCGCCCCGCCGGCTGCACCCCTGACGACAGAGGGCGACTCGCTCCCTTCCCGCCGGGGCGGGAAGGGCGGGGGGATGGGTGGC
>NZ_LMTS01000199.1 GCF_001541225.1 Variovorax sp. WDL1
AATTGACGCTCGCCGCTCAGAATAGTTGACGCCGGGCAGGTTGGCGTGCCCGGACGGCCCCGCACTGCCGCCTTTCATGTACGAGCGCTTTGGAACCACCTCGAGCGGGCGCCCCGATGGCATCCGTGTACCGGGGGTCGAGTTGGTCGCTCCGGTTGAAGTCGTCTAGGAGAAGCGCGATGACGCTAATCCGAGTACTTGCCGCGGGGTTGCTGTCACTTCTTGGCACTTCCCTGGCCGCTGCGCAGCCTGGATCCTCCCAACCGGTTCGCATCATTGTGCCGTACGCGGCCGGCGGACTGGTCGATGTGATGAACCGCATCATGGCGCTCCGGATGGCGCAGACGCTCGGCCAACCCGTCGTAGTCGAGAATCGCCCCGGTGCCAACGCCAACATTGGCCCTGCCCATGTCATGCAAGCACCTCCGGACGGGCGAACCATCCTGGCCACCGCTTCGTACTTCAGCACGAATCCGCTGATCGAAAGCAATCTCCAGTGGGCTCCAGAGAAGCTGATGCCGGTCGCACGGTTTGCCGTCTCTCCGAATGTGTTTGTCGTATCCGGCAAGTCAAGCAGTGTGACGTTGAAGGACTATCTCGCGGAGGCCAAGGCAAGTCCAGGGAAGCCTATCGCGGACGCTGGGCGCGGTGCCACGCAGACCATGGTGCAACAGATCCTGGCCGATACAGCGGGAGTGAAATTTACGCCGATTCAGTACAAAGGCGGCGTTTCATACGTGCCGGATCTGATCAGCGGCATTCTGAGCGGCGGCGTCGCGCCTTTCAATGTAGCCCTTCCTCTGGTGAAAGGCGGTCAGTTGCACGGACTGGCGATCACGAGCTCAAAGCGTTCAGCATTGCTGCCGCAAGTTCCCACGATGGCCGAGCTTGGGTTTCCCGAAGCAGCAATCGATAGCTGGCTGGGCTATCACGTCCCCGCAGGAACTCCGCCCGATGTGGTTGCGCGGCTCGTCGCCGCGGTGCAGGACGCCACATCCAACGAGGAGACTCGCGCGAAGCTCGCTGCACTGGGCGCGGAGAGTTCCTATCTCGATACGTCAGCGTTCAAGGCGTTCTTGCAGAACGATCTGACTCGCGCACAGCGCGCAGTCAAATTGAGCGCGGACAATCGATAGAAGAAGTACTAGCCCCAACAATCGGCAGCACTCTGACAGGCGCCATCGAGCGCCGGTCTCTTTCAGGCCACCATGCACCGTCCACACTACAAGTTCTGGCCGCGAGGCCTACCACCCGCCATTGATGTTCCCGCAACCTCGCTTTGGCACAATCTTGCCTCGGCCGCCGAAAGGTTCCCAGACAAGGCTGCTCTGGTGTTCTTTGGCCGCATCACCAGCTACCGTGAGCTGGCCGCGCAGGTGGAAAAATTGGCTGGAACCTTGCATGACCTGGGAGTGGCCCGTGGAGACCGCGTCTTACTGGATATGCAGAACTGCCCGCAGTTCGTGATTGCTCATTTTGCGATCCTGCGCGCCAATGCCGTGGTGGTACCGGTGAATCCGATGAATCGAGCAGACGAGCTCAAGCATTACATCACCGACTCCGGGGCGAAGGTCGCGATAACCACCGGCGATCTTGCCAATGCAGTGGCGGAGGCGAGCAATTCGCTAGAGCCGGCTCAGCGCCTCACGCATTTGATTATTACTCAGTTCACGGACGCCTTCGATCCCGAGATCACCGGTGAAGATGCTCCGATTGCAGCTTGGCGAGACTGGTTGCTCACACGGCATGCACTACCCCATCTAGCCGAAGGCACCGTGTTTAATTGGTGCGATGCCCTGAATGCTGGTCATGCGCCTCCAGCGCATTCGGTCGGGAGCGATGACATGGCGCTCTTGCCTTACACGAGCGGTACTACGGGGCTGCCGAAGGGCTGCGTTCATCACCATTCCACCTTAATGCACAACGTGATCGCCAACCAGTTGTGGGGGTCGATCGCCGCGGAGGCGGTGGTCTTGGCCGCAACTCCAATGTTTCACATCACGGGTGCAGTCATCGTGATGCATGCAGCCATCTACGCGGCAAACACTTTGGTGATCATGCCGCGGTGGGACCGCGAGTTCGCGGGTCGACTGATCTCACGCCACAAGATCACCAGTTGGATCAACATCCCTACGATGGTCATTGATTTGCTAGGAAGTCCCAATTTCGCCAGCTTCGATCTGAGCAGTCTTACCTGTATCGGTGGAGGGGGTGCCTCAATGCCTCAGACAGTCGCGCAGCGGCTCCTGGAGCAGTACAACTTGAAGTATGTTGAAGGGTACGGGCTCACGGAGACCGCAGCTCCCACGCATTACAACCCTTTCGACCGTCCGAAGCAGCAATGCCTTGGCATCCCCTGGTTGAGCACCGATTCACGCATTGTGGACCCCCAGACCCTTCAGGAAATGCCAATTGGCCAAGTGGGCGAAATCATAACGCATGGCCCGCAGGTGTTTCAAGGGTATTGGAATCAGCCCGACGCAACAGCCGCCGCGTTCGTGGAGTTCGAAGGAAAGCGCTTCTTCCGTACGGGTGACTTGGGGCGCATGGATGAAGACGGGTACTTCTTCATGACCGATCGCTTGAAACGCATGATCAATGCCAGCGGATTTAAGGTGTGGCCGGCAGAGGTCGAATCAATGATGTTCAAGAATCCTGCGATTCAGGAGGCTTGCATCATCTCCACGAAGGACGACTATCGCGGCGAAACAGTCAAGGCCGTGGTGGTTTTGCGGCTCACCCACAGTGACACGACCGAACAGCAGATTATTGATTGGTGTCGCGAGCATATGGCAGCGTATAAGATCCCTCGAAAGGTGGCATTCGTCGACGCGTTGCCCAAGAGCGGCAGTGGTAAAGTCATGTGGCGGTTGTTACAGGAGCAGGAAACAATCGACCAAGGTGTGGCAAGAGGCGCGCAATTACGCAGTTCCTAACGCAGCCATCAAAGCGCGTCGGTTTCGATGGATCTGAATAATCGCTCGCAGTAATCGATTCAATGCCGGCAAGTTGGCAAGGGGGGTGCGGCAGATATCTTGGACTGTTTATGCCGCGAGCCCCAGGCTTTTCCGGTACTCAATGGGACTGAGAGCACCGAGGGAGATCTTGATCTGTCGACGCCGGTTGAACTTTGACCCACCCTGCCGGTTGAACTCTGACCCGGGGATGGAAGCCGGCATCGTGGATGCCGACTGTGCATAACTGTAGCGTTTCCCTCCTTTGTTGCCTTACTTGTTGATGCCCAGTCGCTCGCTCGAAGAAGGCGCGAAGGGCGAAGCCCGTAGCGCCTTGTCCCTGCGTGCGTCGGAACGTGTCAATGACTTTGCTGCACCCGGCTTCATGAATTTACTGTGCAGGGCTGCGGCTTGTTGAGGGTGGTTGATTCCTGTTGTGGCGGGTTGATCCAGGCCGCCGTGGGCAGTGCGGGTGGTTGCGGGCACTTGCTCTTGAAGCGCTTCGGATGAGCATCGAACGCGGCATCGAGGGTGGCCTGGCGGGTGATGCGCATCTCGTGGGCATGACCGTAGTGCACGTTGTGCGGGGTCATGTAGCCGATGCCCGAGTGACGGTGTGCAGTGTTGTACCAGGCGAAGAATGTTTGGCAGTGCGCACGCGCGTCCTCGATGCAGCCGAAGCGCGCCGGGAAGTCCGGCCGATATTTCATCGTCTTGAACTGCGACTCGGAGTACGGGTTGTCGTCCGAGACGTGCGGGCGGCTGTGGCTCTTGGCAATGTCCAGATCCACCAGCAACGCGGCCACCGGCTTGGAGCGCATGCTGGCGCCTCGATCAGCATGCAGGGTCAGCGTGCCCGGCAGCACGGCGTGGCGCGCCACGGTCTCGGCGATCAGTTGCTCGGCCAGCTCGGCGCTCTCGCGCAGTGCGATCAGCCAGCCCACCACGTAACGGCTGAAGATATCCAGGATCACGTACAGGTGAAAGCACGTCCACTTGGCCGGGCCCTTCAGCTTGGTGATGTCCCAGGACCACACCTGGTTGGGCGCCAGCGCCAGTAACTCGGGCTTGGTGTAGGCCGGATGGGTGAGTTGATCGCGCCGCTCGCGACAGCCGCCGTTGATCGCCAGCAGCCGGTACATCGTGCGCACCGAGCCGAGGTAGCGGCCCTCGTCGAGCAGCGTGGCGTGTACTGCCGCTGGCGCAGAGTCGACGAAGCGCTCGCTGTTGAGCGTGTCCAGCAGCACCTGGTTCTCGTGCGGGTCCAAGGCCAATGGCGGACGAGGCCGCGCAGCGCGTTGTGCCCGCGGTCCCACCAGCGCCGCGCGGTGCAGAAGCGCCTGCTGGCGCGCAGGTGCTCCCCGCCACAGACCCATGGCCCGGCACGCAGCGCCGGCTCCAAGGACCGGGGCGAGTTCGTGCACGCCAGCCATCACGTCCTCTCGCCGTTGTCGTCGAGCGTGTGGCCCAACAGGGCGGCAACTTTTTTTTGAACTTCGATCACCAGCATCGCCTTGTCGAGCCGGCTCTTCAGGCGCTCGTTGTCGCGCGTGAGCTGCGCGATATGCAGCGCATCGGCGCGATCGGGATCGGACTTGGGTCCGCGCTTCTGCGGGGCCAGCGCGGCCAGATCGACCGCCTCGCGCTGGCGTCGCCATGTGCTCAAGGAGGACGAGTACACGCCTTCGCGGCGCATCAACGCGCCGATCTCGCCGGGCTTGATGCAGCGGTCGGCCGCCTCCACGATGCGGCGCTTTTCGGCGTTGGAGAACTGCCGACGTCGCGCACGCGGCACGACCTCCGAGTCTGTGCCTGCAGCTCGCATCGGTGCGGCCGATCCGGACGCATCTCCAGTCGCCCTACGGGCTCCTTCCAATGCGCCCGGATCGGGCAAACTATTCGCTGCGTCCATCGCGGCCTTGGGTTGTTGGTTGATCGTCATACCTACCTCGTTGCTCACTAATCTCTCAGGGGTAGGTGCAGCAGCTCATATTGGCACGGGGGGCTTCGTGATTCAACCTGCGTTTCCAGTCGACGTTTTGCGCTC
>NZ_LMTS01000305.1:0-1864 GCF_001541225.1 Variovorax sp. WDL1
CAAGCGATGAGCGGCTGTCGAGAAGACGCAGCGATGCGAAGCCGCTATGGACGGACCTGCATGATTGGCTGCGACTCGAACGAGGCCGAGTGCCCGACGGTAGCGCCACTGCCAAGGCCCTGAACTACAGCCTCAGCCACTGGGAAGCGCTGACACACAACCTGCTCGACGGCGACGTGAACGTCGACAACAACAGCCTCGAGAACCTGATTCGCCCATGGGCGGTCGGGCGCCGAGCATGGCTCTTTGCAGGCAGCGCGCCGGCCGGCCAGCGCGCCGCGATCGTGATGAGCCTGGTGCAGTCAGCCAAGTTGCAGGGCAACGATCCTTGGGCTTACCTCAACGATGTCCTGACCAGGCTACCCACGCATTTGAACAGCCGCATCGACGAACTGCTTCCCCACAACTGGCATCCCGCGCGTTGAGCGCGCCGCCGCTTCCTCGGCGATCCGCGCTCGTCGGTCAACTATGGGACGGCAGGCCGCTTACGGCGGAACCGCCTGGGCGCTGCTGGGCATCTGCTCGTCCGCTTTGATACATGCGGAAGCTGAAGGCGGGTTGGATCGCCTTTCGGCAAGCGCCAGTCCCTGCAGATGATCGATCCATTGCTGGCGCGTCAACACAGGATGTGACGCGTGATTCGGTGTCGCTTGGCCGACCATGCGGTGCATCAGTACGAGGCAACGATAAGGGCCAGTGAGAGGGCAACCGTGCCAACGAAGGCGGCCTCAACCAAGATCTGGCGCAGTGGGGTAGCCGGCACCCGCAAGGCAACTGGCTCCGATCGGGGTCTGCCTGTAGCTGGGAGCTCGCTCGCGTTCATCGCTTGCATCGTTGAAGGTCCTCGTCCTACGGGCGGTGTAAGCGCACTATAGGTCAAAAGTGCAAATTGCATGGGAATATTTCACATCAAGCCCCGCAAAAAGAGTACGAAAGTAGTCGCTGGGGTACACAATCCCGTGAATGCAGGACAAGGACGAAGAGACCGGGCTTGAAGGGTTGGCCGAGAGACCGAACGGGAAGATTCGGCCGTCTTCCTATGGGCTGATCTACGGCCCGTACCGAAGGCGGCCCGAGCGTATCTGGCTCAAGGCCGTGCTGTTGGTCGGGCTCATGCTTGCCTTGGGCTGGTCGCTGCTGCGCTTGGCACGGGCGGGCGGTTAGGTCAACGATGCCATCAAGTCCGGCTAGTTTTTCCCATGATTTTTGAACACCACACGAAATGGACGAGGCGCGAATGAACTCAGTAACGCATTACGGGCATCGGCGGCTCTTCGCCCGGGTCGCCGTGGTCTCGACGCTTCTGGTGCTTGGTTTGCTCAGCGCGGAGGTCCTCTTTCCGACTGCGCCTGCGGCACCTTATGAATCAGCGCCCGGTACGGATTTTCAGCGATTGCTACTCGTGATCACGGTCTTCGTTGCTTTGGCTTCTGTCGCTGGTGCGGGCATCGCGACTGTCCTGGCCTGGATGGCGAAGTGGAAAGAACGGGAAGAAGACCCCGACTCGGCACTCGTCGGGCGATTCCGCTTGGCGGCGGAACCTGCCAACGAGCGTCTGCGAGCACTCAGGGCTGTGACGTTGGAAGAGAGCCAGTTCGACAGTCCTGACCGGTCCTGACTTCTATGCAGCGGGGTGAATCCCCGTGCTGAGGGCCCGGACTTCGCAGATGAAGAGTTCGTCACTCAAAGCTGACGCGCGTGGCGATGAGTACGCCATTCACAACCTGCGAGCCCTCGATATTGACCTTGGCGCCGTTGCGAAGGTTCGCAGCGCTGCCGTTCACGAACGCCACACCTGAGCCGCTGGCATCCACGGGCTGACCCCGGACCCGGAAGCTCGCCACCGAGCTGAAGTTGCCCACGG
>NZ_LMTS01000305.1:1874-6477 GCF_001541225.1 Variovorax sp. WDL1
ACCAACAAGTAGGAAGCTCGATGGTCCACCGGTGCCTGGCACGTGGCGGATCTTGAGCTTCGAAGCCTGGAGCACCCCGTTGGACATGACACCGCCGACTTCCACCTTGACGCCGTTGCCGATTGCACTTGTGGGCCCTCCCGTGATTTTCGCGGCCGAAGCGTTCACCGGAACGTTGAGCACGCGCAGTGAGCCCAGGCCTGCGTAGTCGGTGACGATGCCTGCGAGCTGCACCGCCGTGGCGTTTGCCGTGGGCACCGGATACCACCACTGGACGAGGGTCGCGGACAGCCGTCCCGGTTGCACCGCATTTGCTCGCACGCGCACAAGGGTGCCATTGGCCAAGGGGCCGCCGTTGGGACTGCCAGAAAGAACCGCTGCACCGTACTCGACGACAGTCCCGCCGATCGTGAACGTCTGCCTTGCGGGGTCGAGGTTCTGAACCGTGCCCGTGAGGATCGGCGCGGACGCTCCATGCTGCTGCTCGATGCGCGTGGCCCGCAGAACGCCCGGTGCACCCGGCAAACCCCAGACCTGCAGCGTGCTGCCGGGCGCGACGGCAGCAAGCCCGCTCAAGTCAGCCCAGACGGTGGCCTCGTCGGTGGTGACGGTCGTGCCCAGGATGGCGAAGCTGCCTTGCGCCAGGTTGATGGAGGACAGGGCACCGCGCAGGTCGGCCGCGGATTCAACCCGCCGGGCGATGCCGCTGGTGAAGTCCGCGTTGACTGGCCCCGTCACCTTCGCGCTCATGCCCAGTTGCAGCGAGGGGGCGTCCTCGACACTGAAGACAGCGGCGTCCGTGTTGTAGCGCAGGCCGTTGACGATGATGCTGCCTGCGCCGTCGACGGCGCCAATGCCAGCCGCATCGGCAGTGCTCACGCCAGTGCCGCCGGAGCCCACGCCCGAGCCGTCATCGCCCGATGACGCGGTCGCCGTTCCGTCACCACCAACGCCAGATGCACCACCGTCGCTGGGTGAACCACCGCCGCTGGGTGAACCACCGCCGCTGCTGGAGCCACCACTGCCACCTGTCGCGCTACTCCCGCCGGATGCACCTCCCGGTCCGGAAGCACCTGATGCGGCGGATGCATTGCTGCTGGCTTGACCATCGCTTGCAACGCCCGCGCCAGCGCTCGCGTCACCTGAAGCCGGGCTGGCCACCGAGTTCGCGGTACTAGCAGGCGCGAAGCCGACGCCTCCACCGCCTCCGCCACCGCATGACAAAAGCAGACCCATCAACAGGGCCAGGCAGCCGTTGCGCAGGAAGGTGTTCGTCGTCATGCTCTTCTGCTGATCGGCGGTGTTGAACGCCAAAGGGGAAGGACGAACAGCTTACTCATCGCTTGAATCTTCGTAGTAGGTGTAGATGCCGACTCTGATGCGACCCGTGGCGCTTTTTTCGCCCGCTTCGAAGGCGCGCGTCATCTCTTCCGTCAGCTCGTTGTGCAGCGCACCCCAGCGCTCGCGCACCAGCTGATGAATGCGCTCGCAGTCCTCGACCGGGATTCCGGTGGCAAACACAGATCGCTCCAGCAGAGGTGATTCTGCTCCCAGGGTGTTGGCCACGCCGGCGAGCAGATGATCCCGAGCGTTGTCGCCTAGGAAGGCAAGCATGCTCTTCAGATCCTTGGCGGGTACGAACGCGGCCGCATTGATTTCGACGCTACCTGTGTGCTCGATCGCCATGTCCAACCGAAGCAGCTCATCAAGAATGCTGCGGTGGTGCACGTTCCCGCGCGTGGCACGCTTGGCCAAGGCCTCGAACGAGGCGGCTCCTTCCTGGGCAGAAATCAGCAAGATGCGAGCCTTCGGATCGTCGGCAATCATCTGAAGCCAGTGGGTCAAGGTCTTGGCAGCTGCCGACATCGCCGTGTGTGGCAAAGGCTCTACGGTGTCGCGCACCTTGGCCGTCACGGCCTTACGGTTCAAACCGGTGGTCACCGAAAGCTGGCTGATGTTCGGCTCCGTGCCCTTCGAGCGCCAGGCCCGCCGAGCTTCATCGATCAGAAGCTCGCGAAGCGCGAGCTCGAGATGGGAATGTTTCAGTCCGAACGCGAGCGCGAGTCGTACGACCGGCCGCATCACCCGTGCACAGGCTTGGAGTACCCAGCCGATCTGGCTTTCGGCCTCGTTGCCTGCCTGGCGGGTAGGCGCAGTCATGTCCGCCTCACGCCTGTCGCTTCTCGATCCAATGCGTCTCGTCCCCAAAGATCCTGTCTCCCCTGGCCGCGGCGTGACTGAGCTTGTCTCTGTTGTGGGGCGTGTCCGGCACCCACAAGCCGAGCCCAGGATCGCGTTCCTCAGGAGAAATCTTGTCAGACCAGCGCAGCCTGATCTCATACAGCACGCGCAACATCTTGTACGACACGATCCTCCTCGGGTTCAAAGTCGAAGGAAACGCCTCTTGCGCACCTGGGACACGAACATCAGCCGGCGTCTGACAAAAGGACGCCGATGACTATAAGACAAGGGTATTACTCGTGTGAGGCTTTCCCACGTAGCCCCTCTTGATCGGAGAAGAATGTCACACATAGTCAATCGCCAGAAGAGGTCGGCGGCACGGCGCAATTGCTGGTCCATGCTGGCGACACGGCGCGCAAGCTCATCGACAAGGGAAGCCTGCGCGAGAAAAGAACGGGAACGGGTCGATCTGGCTGCAGCCGCTCGAGCTAAGCGAGCGGTCCAGCTGCGCATCGTTGATGCGTTTCGAAGCCACTTTCAGGGCGCAGGGGCGGGGCCCACGAACGAAGATCTTCAGGCTTTCGCGAAGCTGGCTGTTGCGGAGCAGCGGCTCCGGCGCCGGCTTGCACCGATCAGGTCCTCTGGCGAGGAGGGCCGCCGTGAGCTCTAGCATCGTTGTGGGCGAGAAGAATCCGCCAGACGTGGTCTACGGAAACTTGATGGATATGGCACTGTTGCATACAGGCCTGGGCTCGACAGAGATCTGCGAAGCATGCAGCACCATCAACATCGCCTCTGCGCGATTTTGCAAGGGCTGCACGCACAAGCTCGCAACCTTCTACGACGACGAGCGTGCCTTCGAACCCACGTTCCTGACTGCGCGTCAGCAGCCGGGTTCACTCGTGCTGGCGCGGACGTTGGATCTGGTCGCATTCTGGCTGGTGCTCAACTTGCTCGCGGGCATCACCGCGCTGGTGCCAATCGCGTAACGACAGCAAAGAGCTGCAAGCCATGACCGAGGCGGCCCGCCAGCCTAGATCGGACGTGAGCGAGCCGGTGATGGGCTCGTCGACGCTGAGCCATGCCGCTGAAGTCGCCGCGAACGAGCCGCGGCAGGCGTTGAATTCAGCACCAGAGACACTACCAGCACAGCCCGACTGGACAGACTGGCAGGCGCCCGGCCCGGCGATTCAGCCGCAGCATCTGACTCGCGTCTGCAGCCAGTGCCAGACCCTCAATAGGGACACGGCCCGGTATTGCCGCCATTGCGCCGCAAAGCTTCTGCCGGAGAGCGACGAATCGGCGCAGACGCCAACGAATGGCACGCCTGCGCCGCAAGCCTCGGCGCGATCTATGGATTCCTGGCCTCCGGTGCGCGCCCCGCGGGGGAGCAAGATGCCTCGTCGGGTCTTGGGAATTCCTGTGCCCGCAGGTGTCGATGTGTCGATCGTCTGGCTGTTGATCATCCTGGCGCTGCTGCATGTCGCCTTCGTGCTCTGGTATCTCGGCCGCCCGGCCAGGCAGGGGGCTCCGCTCACCGGTCCTGAGTCGGTCGCCATGAAGCCGAGCGCGCCACCAGAAAGTTCGGCCCCATCAGTGCGACCTCGGTCAGATCCACCTGCCGCCACTCAAGCCGAACGCGAGCCGGCACGCACGGCCGATCAGGTCCCTGCCGAGCCGGTTCCGGCGCCCTCGACGCAAGCCCTGAGCGATCCTCCGCAGGCGCCGACGGATGAGCAAGCTAAGACGGAACCTGCGCAGCCGCAGCCGCAGCCGCAGCCGCAGACGCAAGAGGCCCAACTCGCCCCGCCGACCGAGGGTTCTGTTGCCGAAAACGAAGCTGCTCCACCGGAGGGAGGAGCGGCTGGAGTGGCAGAGCCCATGCGTGTCGCCCCGGCGCGCACGCCAACGAGGTCCGGATCCGTCGGCGTCGCCCGAACCGATAGGGCGAAACCTCCTGAGCGCGCCAGGAGCGTCGAGGCACCCAGGGCCGAGCCAAGGATGGCCGCTGCGCCCGAAAAGGCGGGCGACCTCACGGGCAACGGAGCTCCCAGGGGCCTGGCTCCGCCGGCCGTCGCTCAGCCATCGTTGATTCCCGGTGCGCCGCCGCCCCGGGTGAGCGAGCCGCGTTCCAGCTCGGTGCCGCGCACGCCATACCAAACTGCAGCGCCCAGGTCGCCGGTGGCTCCCACCCATTGCGATAGGTACAACCCGTACGGTGAGGCGCCGTGTGTGAGCCCTGTTCCGTCAGCCAGGATGACGCAGCCATTGCCTGTCATCACCGGCCAGCGCCCGATTGAAACTGGTGCGCCGTCCAAGGGCTCTGGGAGGGGCAGCCTTACTTGGCTCTTTGCAGGTGGCGATGGGTCGGGTGGCGGCAGTGGTGGACCTGGTGCGGGCGCTGGTGCGGGCGCCGGCGGCG
>NZ_LMTS01000003.1 GCF_001541225.1 Variovorax sp. WDL1
AAAGAAAGTGACTCGCCCGCCGGGGCGAAATCCCGGCTCCTGCCTCAACCCAAGCGCACCGTACGAAATCAAACGACCTCATACCACGCTCCCCAGATAAGCCGCCTGCACCCTCTGATCCGCCCGCACCGCCGAAGGCACCCCCTCCACCAGCTTCGACCCGAAGTTCATCACCACCAGCCGATCCACCAGCTTCATCACGAAGTCCATGTCGTGCTCGACGATCAGGATCGTCACCCCCTCCTCGCGCAGCTTGCGCAGCAGGTCGCCCAGCGCCATCTTCTCCTTGCGACGAAGCCCGGCCGCAGGCTCGTCCAGCACCAGCAGCACCGGGTCGGCCGCGAGCGCGCGGGCGATCTCCAGGATGCGCTGCGTGCCCAGCGGCAGGCTGCCCGCGAGCTCATGCGCGCGCTCGCCCAGGCCGATGCGGTCGAGCTGGCGCTGTGCCTCCTGCAGGATCTGGCGCTCCTCGGCGCGATCCAGCCGCAGGCCGGCCTTGAGCACGCCCGCGCTCGTGCGCGCATGCGCACCCAGCGCGACGTTGTCCAGCAACGTCATGTGCGGGCGCAGCTTCACGTGCTGGAAGGTGCGCGCCAGCCCCAGCCGAGCGACCTTGCGTTGCGGCATGCCCGCGATGTCCCGGCCCAGGAAGCGCACCTGCCCGGCCGTCATCGGCGCGGTGCAGGTCAGCAGGTTGAACATGGTCGACTTGCCCGCGCCATTCGGCCCGATCAGGCCCATGATCTCGCCGGCATTCACCTCGAAGCTCACGTCGTTGACCGCCACCAGCCCGCCGAAGCGCTTGACCGCCCCCGTGACCGAGAGGATCTGCGAGCCGCGCTCGGGCAGCGTGCGATGCGGCAACGGCGCGACCGCCGGCAGCGGCTCCCGCGGCGCTTGCGCACGTGCACGCTTGTGGGTCCAGCGCCGCACGAAGCCCATCAATCCGCCGCGCGCGAAGTGCAGCAGCAGGATGAAGAGCGTCGCGAAGGCCACTGCCTCCAGTTGCCCGGCGCGCTGAGTCAGCAGCGGCAGCACGTCCTGCAGCCCGTTCTTCAGGATCAGCACCAGCGCCGAGCCGACCAGCGCGCCGGCCAGGTGCCCGAGCCCACCGGCCACCGCCATCAGCAGGTACTCGATGCTGGCGCGCACGTCGAAGGGCGAGGGGCTCACGAAGCGGTTCATGTGCGCATAGAGCCAGCCCGCAAGGCCGGCGAACAGCGCCGCTGTCACGAACAGCGTGAGCCGCACGCGGTACGCATCGGCCCCCACGCTGGCCAGCAGGATGGCGCCGCCGCGCAGGCTGCGGATCGCGCGGCCCGGCCGCGACTGCAGCAGGTTGTGGCTGAACAGCATGGCCAGTCCGACCAACGCCCAGATCAGGTAGTAGATGGCGCGCGGATCGGCCAGCGACCAGGTGCCGATGCTGAGTGCCGGAATG
Source organism: Variovorax sp. WDL1 (assembly GCF_001541225.1). Classification (GTDB taxonomy): domain Bacteria; phylum Pseudomonadota; class Gammaproteobacteria; order Burkholderiales; family Burkholderiaceae_C; genus Variovorax. Next base: position 1,442 of record NZ_LMTS01000003.1, read on the forward strand.
TTCGACAGGCCCGTGTGGCGCCCCAGCGCATCGACATTGCCGAACAGCATCGCGATCGAAAGGCCCCACGCGATGGTGGACAGCGGCAGGAAGTGCCCGCCCAGCCGCAGCGTGAGCATGCCGATCGCCAGCGCCGAGAGCCCGGTCAGGCCCAGCGCGAACACCAGCCCCAGCCAGGGCGACAGCCCCTGCGCTGTGCTCAGCCAGGCCGTCGCATACGCGGCGATGCCGACGAAGGCAGCCTGCCCGAAGGAAGTCGCCCCGCCGATGCCGGTCAGCAGCACCAGCCCGAGCGCCACCAGCGCGCCGATGCCGATGTCGTTGAGCAGCGAGACCGTGAAGTTGCCGGCGAGCAGCGGCACCAGCGCCAGCACCACGACGGCAAGGCCGATCCACAGCAGGCGCCTGGGAACGCGCCTCGTCGATGCACCTGCCGGCGTTCCGCTCACGGGGACGGCGTCTTCGGTTGTTTGCGCTGCGCTCATTGGTCCACCTCCTCTTCTTCCTCTTCCGCATGCACGCTCATGAAGGAGCGCAGCATCAGCACCGGGATCAGCAGGCTGAAGACGATCACATCCTTCAGCGCGCCGCTCCAGAAGGAGGCGAAGCTCTCGACCACGCCCACCGCCAGCGCGCCGATGGCGGTGATCGGGTAGCTCACGAGCCCGCCGATGATCGCCGCCACGAAGGCCTTGAGCCCGATGATGAAGCCCGAGTCGTAGTACATGGTGGTGACCGGCGCGATCAGCACGCCGATCAGGCCGGCCAGCAGCGAGGCGCAGCCATAGGCCAGCAGCGCCGTGCGCGCCGGCCGGATGCCGACCAGCCGTGCCCCCACGCGGTTGACCGCGGTGGCGCGCAGCGCCTTGCCGGCGATCGTGCGCTCGAACACGAGGAAGAAGAGCCCGCTGAGCACGATCGCCGCGGCCACCATCAGGATCACCTGGCCGCTCACCGTGAAGCCGTCGCCGAGCGTGATCGCCCCGCCCGCCAGCGGCTGGGTGCGCGATCCCTCGGGGCCGAAGAACAGCAGGCCCAGGCCCGACAGCAGGAAGTGCAGCGCCAGCGAGACGATCAGCAGCACCAGCACCGAGGCGTCGGCGATCGGCTGGAACACAACGCGCGAGAGCAACGGTGCGATCGGCACCACCAACAGCACCGCCGAGGCGATGTGCAGCGGCGCCGGCACGCCGGGCCGGCTCGCCAGCCATGCCAGGAGGCACGGAACGAGCGGCAACAGGCCCCAGCCCAGCAGCGCCTTGGGAATGCGCGCGCTTTCGCCGCGCCGCACCAGGCTGCCGATCTCGGTCGCCAGCGCGAGTGCGGTCAGCACCATCACCAGGCCGATGGTGGGCGGCACGCGCCCGGTTTCGAAGGCGGCCAGCGACAGCGCGGCAAAGGCCGCGACATCCCCGAAGGGCACGAAGACCACGCGCGTGACCGAGAAGATCAGCACCAGCCCCAGCCCGGCCAGAAGGTAAACGGCGCCGTTCGCCAGGCCGTCGATGCCCAGGATCAGTGCCACGTCGGGTGTCATTGAGGTGTCCTCCGCTTGCTTTCTCTGCAGCTCACCGGCATCAGTTGGCGAGCTTCCACTGGCCGTTCTCGAGCTTGACGATCACGCGTGCGCGCTGGTCCACGCCGTAGAGATCGCCCGGCTTGAAGTTGTAGACGCCGTGCGTGCCCACCACCTCCTTGGTACTGGCGATCGCGTCGCGCAGTGACAGCCTGAACTCCGGCGTGCCCGGCTCGCCCTTGGCGCGCGCCGCCGCGTTGGTGAACACCAGCCAGCCGTCGAAGGAGTAGGCCGAGAAGGCGTCGCTGGTGGGTGCGTTGTTGACTTTCTGGAAGGCGGCGCGGAAGTCCATCGCGATCTTCTTGGTCGGATAGTCGTTCGGCAGCTGCTCGGCCACGATCACCGGCCCGGTGGGCATCAGCGCGCCCTGCCCGGCCGCGCCCACCACGCGCACGAAGTCGGGGTTGATCAGGCCGTGCTGGCCATACATCGGCCCCTTGAAGCCGCGCTCGCTCAGCGCCAGGAAGGGCAGCGCACCCGGCGTGCCGGCGCCGCCGGTCATCACCGCATCCGGCTTCATCGCCAGCAGCTTGAGCACCTGGCCGGTGACGGACGCGTCGGCCCGCGCATAGCGCTCGTTGCCCAGCACCTTGATGCCGGCCGCCGGGGCCGACTTCATCAGCGCGTTGTAGACCAGGTCCCCCCAGGCGTCGGAGAAGCCGATGTAGCCCACGGTCTTGACGCCGTCCTTCTTCATGCGCTCGACCACCGCATCGATCATCAGCTGCGTGGGCTGCGCGACGGTGAAGACCCAGCCGTTCTCCGCCGGGTCGAGCTGGATCGGCGTGAGGCCGATCATCGGCACCTTGGCGTCGCGGCCCACCTGCGCCATCGCGATCGCGGCCGGCACGCCGGAGGTGCCCATCAGCACATCGACCTTCTCCTCGTCCACCAGCTTGCGCGCATTGCGGCCGGCGGCGGTCGGGTCGGAACCGTCGTCGAGCACGATCAGCTGGATCTTGCGGCCGTTGACCTCGCCCTTGTAGGCCAGCGCGGCCTGCATGCCCTTGGCGTACGGAACGCCCAGCGAGGAGTTCGGACCGGACAGCGAGACGCTCAGCCCCACCTTGAGATCGGCAGCGAAGGCGGCGATCGCGGATCCGGCGGCCAGGGCCGTGGCCAGCGCGTTGCGCGCCAGGGTCTTCATCAAGCTCTTCGTCATGTCGTGGCTCCTCGAGGGGTAGGTGGGATGGGTCAGATGAACAACTGGATGGCGGGCAACGCGCGGGCAGCGTTGAGCAGGTCGATGCGCTTCTGGCGGATCAGGAAACTCTCGCCGTGCCGCACCAGCAGGTGGCGGCAGGTGCCGGCGAGCATCCATTGCTCTTCGCCGCGCGCTTCCACATAGATGAAGGGCGTTGCGAGCGCGAGGCCGGCCTCGTCGTCCTGCTCGATGACCGGGCGCTGCAGCACATGCTGGCAATGGCTTCGGGGATGCTGCGAGTGGGCGCGCGGGTTCTTCAGGCGCTCGATGCGCAGCTGAAGCAGCAGCCGGTCTTCATACGCGATGGAGTTGTGCGAGAGCGGATCGGCCTGCGCGGCACCCTGCAACGGCACCCAGTAATGGCCGTCCTCGGCGAAGAGCGCCAGCCAGTCGTCGAAGCGGCCGGCATCGAGCAAGCCCGCCTCGTGCGCGACGAAGTCCTGCGCTTGCGTCATGCCGAAGGCTCCGTCATGAATCTGGCCCAGGCGCGGAATTGGTTGCGCATCAGCAGCTCGTTGGTGCCGTTGGTGCTGATCGTGTCCTGCGCGAGCTCGGCCGGATCGAAATTGCGATGCAGGCTGATCCAGTCGTTGCCCTCGGCCGCCAGGCCGCGCTGCATGCTCTCGAACAGGTGCACGTCGTCGTGCGCCACCACCGACATGGGCGAGAAGACCAGGCGGTTGTAGGTCATCGCACGCTCGAAGAGCAGATCGGGTGCGCCGGCTGCGCGGAAGCTCCAGGCCTCGACCAGCGTGCGGTTCGCGGCCAGCGGACGTATCACCCGGATAGCTTGAGGCGAACCCTTGACGGAGAGGCTGGGGAAGAGCACCGAGTTCTGCGGCGAGCGCTGCAGGATCTCCATCGCCCGCTCGGCGCCGTGCGCCTCGCGCATCGCGGCCTCGTAATCGGGCAGCTGCGCGTAGTTCGAGTGGATGCTGAAGTTGATGCCCAGCACGCTGTGGCCGTTCGCGAACACGCGCCCGCCCATCTTGTCGAAGAAATCGTAGCCCGAGCCGAAGGGCAGGATCTGCTCCATCGCCATCGGCTTGGGCTCATCCGGCGAGCGGCCCTGCCACAGCGCATCCGCCGCCTGCGTGGCCGACTCGTGCGTGGACATCGGATGCACCGTGTCGTTGATGTTCTCGAGGTACATCTTCCAGTTGCAATGGATGATGTTGCGCAGCACGCCGCCGCCCACCGTGAGCCGGCCCTCGGGCGAGCGCTCGACCATGTTGTCGATGGCGCGCAGCACCTCGCCGAAGTACTCCTCGAAGCCCGGGCCCCGGTCGGCGAGCCGCACGAACACGAAGTCGCGGTAGACCGCCGTGTTCTTCAGCTCGACCAGGCCGCGGCCCGATTCGCATTCCTTCAAGCGGGTGCCCTCGTAGCCGGACTTCAGCGGGATCGCCAGCGGCGCGCCGTCGAGCTTGTAGGTCCAGGCGTGATAAGGGCAGCGGAAGAACTTGCCGGCATTGCCGCTCTCGTCCGTCACCAGCCGGCTGCCCTTGTGGGCGCAGCGGTTGTAGAACACGCGCACCGCCCCGTCGGCCTGACGCACCATCATCACTGGGCGGCCGGCGAGCTCCAGCGCCCAGTAGTCGCCCGTGTTCGGCACCTGGCTCGCGTGCCCCACGTAGAGCCAGGTGTTGGCGAAGAAGCGCTCCTGCTCCAGCGCGAACAGCTCCTCGCTCAGGTACAGATCGCGGTGCACGCGGTCCTCCTGGACCAGGGCACGGATGGCGTCGGGTCGGTCGCGGTAGCTGTTCATGGCAGGGGCGCCTTGCGTCGCGTCAGGGCGTCAGGGCGTCAGGGCACCAGCTTCCACTGGCCCTTTTCCATGCGCACCACCACCACGGCGCGCTGGTCGGAGCCATAGCGGTTGTCGGGCTTGAAGTTATAGACGCCGTGCGTGCCCACCAGCTCCTTGGTGCTCACGATGGCATCGCGCAGCGCCGTGCGGTAGGCCGGCGTGCCGGGCTCGCCCTTGGCGCGCGCGGCGGCATCGGCCAGCAGCAGGTAGGCGTCATAGGTGTAGGAGGAGAAGGCGTCCGTCGGCACCGCGCCGTGCACCTTCTGGTAGGCGCTGCGGAAGTTCATCGACACCTTCTTGATCGGGTTGCCTGCAGGCAGCTGGTCGGCCACCAGCACGGGGCCGCTGGGCACCTGCAGGCCCTCGATCGACGCGCCGCCCACGCGCACGAAGTCGGCATTGATCAGCCCGTGCGTGCCGTAGAGCCGGCCCTTGTAGCCGCGCTCCGCGAGGCCCAGGTAGGGGAGCGCACCGGGCGTGCCGGAGTTGCCTGCAAAGACGGCGTCGGGCCGGCTCGCGACGATCTTCAGCACCTGGCCAGTGACCGCGGAGTCGGTGCGTGCATAACGCTCGTTGGCCACCACCTTGATGCCCGCGGCGTCGGCGCTCTTCACCAGCGAGTCGTAGGCCAGATCGCCCAGGGCATCGGAGAAGCCGATGAAGGCCACCGTCTTCACGCCCGACTTCTTCATTTGCTCGACCACGCCCGCCACCATCAGCGGGAAGGGCTGCGAGACCGTCACCGTCCAAGCGCCCTCGGGGCCCGGAATGGTGACCGGCGTGGGCGAGATCAGCGGCGTGTTGAGCTCGCGCGCCACGGCCGCGATGGCCATCGCGTTCGGAACGCCCGAGCTGCCGATCAGCACGTCCACCTTGTCCTCGGTCACGAGCTTGCGCGCGTTGCGCCCGGCGGTGGTGGGGTCGGAGGCATCGTCGAGCACGATCAGCTCGACCTTGTGGCCGGCCAGCGTCGGATGCTCGGCAATCGCGGCGCGGATGCCCTTCTCATAGGGAATGCCCAGCGCCGAGACGGGCCCCGACAGCGAGCTGATGAAGCCGATCTTCAGATCGGCCGCCGTGGCCTGCGCGGCCGCCAGGGCAATGGCCGTGAGGCCGATGAGACGTGCGATGTTCTTCATGTTCAGGGCACCAGTTTCCATTGACCTTTTTCGAGCTTCACAACCACGCGCGAGCGCTCGTCCGAGCCATAGCGGTTGTCCGGCTTGAAGTTGTAGACGCTGTGCGTGCCCACCAGCTCCTTGGTGCTGACGATCGCGTCGCGCAGTGCCACGCGGTATGCCGGCGTGCCGGGCTCGCCCTTGGCGCGCTGTGCGGCATCGAGGAACAGCAGCCATGCGTCGAAGGTGTACGCGGAGAAGGCATCGGTGGGTGCCGCGCCGTTGGCCTTCTGGTAGGCCGCGCGGAAGTCCATCGAGGCTTTGCGGATCGGGTTGGAGTCGGGCAGCTGCTCGGCCACGATCACAGGGCCGGTGGGAGCCAGCAGGCCTTCGACCGCAGTGCCGCCCACGCGCACGAAATCAGGGTTGATCAGCGCATGCATGCCGTAGATCTGGCCCTTGTAGCCGCGCTCCGAGAGCGCGAGGTAGGGCAGCGCGCCAGGAGTGCCTGAGGTGCCGGTGATCACCGCGTCGGGACGCAGCGCGACGATCTTCAGCACCTGGCCGGTGACCGAGGCATCGGCGCGCGCATAGCGCTCGTTGCTCACCACCTTGATGCCGGCCGCCGGCGCGCTTTTGGTGAGCGCGTCGTAGACCAGGTCGCCCCAGGCGTCGGAAAAGCCGATGTAGCCCACGGTCTTCACGCCGGACTTCTTCATCTGCTCGACCACCGCGTTCAGCATCAGCGGCGCGGGCTGCGGCAGCGTGACCATCCACGCGCCCTCCTCGCCCGGCAGGTTGGCGTTGGCGATCGAAATCAGCGGCGTCTTGGTCTCGCGCGCCACCGCGGCGATGGCCAGCGCGCCGGGGGAGCCGGCCGTTCCGATGATGACGTCGACCTTGTCCTCGTCGATCATCTTGCGCGCGTTGCGCGCGGCGGTCGACGGATCGGAGGCGTCGTCGAGCTGCACCAGCTGGATCTTGCGGCCGTTCAACTCGGACTTGTAGGCCAGCGCGGCCTTCATGCCCTTGTCGTAGGGAATGCCCAGCGAGGACACCGGCCCCGACAGCGAGGTGATGAATCCGACCTTGTAGTCGGCGGCCCATGCACTCGCGGCGCTCAGCGCGCCGATGCCGAGGACGATGCCCGCCAGGGTGCGGATGGGGTTTGGAACTCTCATGACGATCCTCCGGAAGTTGAAGTGGGCCTGAAGATGATTTGTGAAATGTTTAGACCTAAACAATGCTAGCGAGGCGACGGCGCAATGACAAGGGAGACAACGAGGGTTTCGGGTAAACGAGCGCCCAACGCACCGCTACAGGGCCAGGCTGCCCACGCTGGTGCCGCCGCACACATAGAGCACCTGGCCGGTGACGAAGCCGTTGGCCGGGTCGACGAAGAAACGCACGGCCCGTGCCACATCGGCCGCCTCGCCGAGGCGCTGCACCGGCACCGAGGCGGCGAGCTGGCGCTCCTTCTCGCTGCCTGCTTCCACCACGTCGTAGAACATGTCCGTGCGGATCGGCCCCGGCGCCACCACGTTCACGGTGATGCCCTCGGCCGCCAGCTCGAGCGCCCACGTGCGTGCCATGCCCAGCATGCCGGCCTTGGTGGCCGAGTAGCTCGTTCGCGTGGCCAGGCCCACGGCGGCACGCGAGGACATGAGCACGATGCGGCCGAAGCGCTCGGCACGCATCGCAGGCAGCGCGGCCTGCACCAGCTGGATCGCACAGCCGAGATGCAGCTCGACCAGCGCGTCGAGATCCTCGAGCTGGACCTCGGGCAAGAGCGCCGGCCGGATCACGCCTGCGTTGTGCACGACAGTCCTGACTTCGAAGCGCCGTGCCATCTCCTGCGCGGCCTGCGCGGTGGCGGCACGGTCCATCAGGTCGACCTCGATGCTGACGAGCTTGGGATGGTTGATCTCGCAGCGGCGCCGCGCCAGCGACACCACCTCGTAGCCTTGCGCGAGCAGGTCCGCGCAGATCGCCTTGCCGATGCCGGCGCTGCCGCCGGTCACGGCGGCGACGGGATGCGTGAGGTTCATCGTGGTCTCCTTTTACGGCTCAAGCAGCATCTCCCACCAGCGCCAGCACGCGCAGCGGGCTGCCGCTGCCCTTCTCGATCTTGAGGGGCGGGCAGATCAGCACCGCACCGGTCGGCGGCAGCAGGTCGAGGTTGCTCAGGCACTGCAGGCCATAGCGGCCCGCGCCGTGCATGAAGTAGTGGCAGGGATAGGGCGGCCGCAGGTGGTAGCCCTGGCCCGCATCCGTGCCGATGGCCTCGGAGCCGAAGCCCAGCACGTCGCGCTGCTCGACCATGAAGCGCACCGCCTCCGTGCTCGGGCCCGGCGTGTGCTGGCCGGTCTCGTCGAAGTTCTGGTAGGCCTCGGGGTCCTGCCGCTTCGACCAGTCGGTTCGCATGAGCACCCAGGCGCCTTTCGGGATGCGGCCGTGCTTCGCCTCGAAGCGCTCGATGTCTTCCACCGTCATCAGGTAGTCGGGGTCGGCCTTCACCTGCTCCGAGCAATCGATCACCCAGGCCGGCGCCACGAAGTGCTGCACGGGAATGGTGTCGACCGAGTTGTTCGGCAGGTCGCGGCCCGAGATCCAGTGGATGGGCGCGTCGAAGTGCGTGCCCGTGTGCTCGCCGCACGAAAAGTTGTTCCAGTACCAGCCGGGCCCGCGCTCGTCGTACTTCGACACCTCCTCGATGCGGAAGGGCCAGCACTGGCCCATCTCGGGCGGCAGCGCGATCTGCGGGAACTCGGGCGTCAGCGTCTGCGTGAGGTCGACCACGCGGATGCGCCCCGTGGTCAGGGCGCCGACCAGGCCGCCGAGGATCTCGGCGGTGGACATCAGATCATCTGTCATCGTCATGTTGTGCTCCGATCTCTTTTCCAGGAACCACCGCGGAATCGGCTTTGCCGGGCCGCTGGTGTTGCCCCCGGTGAGGGGGTTGGCGGCCACACGCAGTGGGCAAGCATGGGGGAGAGCTTCACTTCATCCTCCTGCTGCGAGCTCGCGCTCCAGCACCTTGGGGTTGTCGCGCCAGCGCTCCAGCCATTCCTGCGCCACGTCGCCCGGGTACACGTCCTCGAGCCCTTCGCGCAGCGCCTTGACGATCGCATTGGCGAGCGCGCTCGGCGTCACCTTCGGCGGCGGCATGTGCTGGTTCCATTCGTCGTCGATCGGCCCCGGGAACACGTTGACCACGCGGATGCCGGCCGGCCGCATCTCGGCGCGCAGGCATTGCGCCAGTGAATATGCCGCCGCCTTCGAGGCGCTGAAGGTGCCGTGCGGGGGGAAGTTCGCGAGCGCATAGATCGACAGCAGGTTGACCCAGGCCGTGGCGCTGGTCACGCCATCGGCCGAGCGGCCCTTGAGCGCCGGCCCGAACTCCTGTGCGAGCCGCAGCAGGCCGAAGTAGTTGATGTCCATCTCGGCCTTGGCCACGTCAGTGCCACGGCGCGCGCCGATGCCGAAGGTGCGGTGCACCTCGGCGTTGTTGATCACGATGTCGACCTTGCCGCCGATCTCGCCGGCCAGCTCGCTGACCGAGCGGCCGTTGGTCAGGTCCAGCGGCACCAGCGTCACCTGCGGCAGGGCCGTGATGTCTTCCAGACCGCCCAGCTTCTTCCAGGGCTCGGCATGGCCGACCCAGACGATGTCGGCGCCGGCCTTCACCAGGGCACGCACGATGGCCTGGCCCACTTCGGTCTTGCCGTCGGTGACCAGGGCCTTGCGGAATTTCGGGTCGCTGGTCATCTCGCGCAGCATCTTGTCGTCGGCCATATGGGCACTCCCTTCGTTCGGAAATCCAATGAGGACGGCCTGCCCCGCCCGGTCCAGGCGCGCGCCCACGCGCACCCGCGCCGGCGCATCGCCGACCTCGCCGTGCAAATGGACCATCAGCGTCGGGCCGGTGTCGAGGTGCACCAGCCCCAGGCGCCAGGGCAGGCGCTCGCGGAAGAACAGGTCGTTGCTGTGATGCAGCGTGGTGGTGCTGATGAGCTCGCCTTCGCCGGTCTGCTCGCGCCAGTGCAGGCGCGGCGACAGGCACTTGTGGCAAGCCTCGCGCGGCGGGTACTGCACCGTGCCGCAGTCCTTGCAGGTCTGCAGCTCGAAGCGCCCTTCGGCAGCGGCAGCGGTCATGCCCAGCGCGACGCGGCCGCGGGAACCCGGCGGCAGGTTCATCTGCCGCGTGCGCAGGATGGGGTTCTTGCGCTTGGGGCGCATCAGGGGCATGGTCATGACGGTCTTCCGAGGATGACCGCGCCGGTGCACAGGCAGCGGTCGTAGGTGACCATGCCGAAGCCCGCGACCAGGCCCAGCTTCGCATCGGGCACTGCGCGGGGCCCGGCCGCATCGGTGAGCTGGCGGATCGCCTCCACCATGCCCAGGAAGCCGCCGGCCGCGCCGGCCTGCCCGGCCGAGAGCTGTCCGCCGCTGGTGTTGTTGGGAAAGCTGCCGTCGAAGGTCATCGTGCTCGCGCGCACGAACTCCGGGCCCTCGCCCTTCTCGCAGAAGCCCAGGTCCTCGAACTGCATCATCACGATCACCGGGTAGTCGTCGTAGGTCTGGACGAAGTCCAGTTCGGCCGGCTTCACGCCGGCCTGTGCATAAAGCTCGTCGCGATCCTTGCGCCAGCCGCCCTGCACCATCACCGGGTCTTCGGCATAGGCGTTGTGGCGCTCGATGGCGCCGCGGATCACGGCATGCGGCAGGCCGAGGTCGCGGGCGCGCGCCTCGCTCATCACGAGGAAGGCATCGGCACCCGCGCAGGGCATCACGCAATCGAACAGGTGGATCGGGTCGGAGATGGGCCGCGCATCCATGTATTCGTCCAGCGTCAGCGGCTTCTTGAACATCGCGTTCGGGTTGCCCAGCGCGTTGGTACGCTGGTCCACCGCGATGCGGCCGAAGTCCTCGCGCTTCGCGCCGTAGGTACGCATGTAGTTGGCGGTGATCATCGCGAAGATGGAGTTCGGCCCGCCCGAGCCGTAGGGGTAGCTCGCATCGCGCGCGAAGTTGCTGAAGCTGCCCAGGGTCTGGCGGAAGGAGTCGACGTGGTTGGTGTCGGCACCCACGCAGGCAACGATGTCGGCGTCGCCTGCCTGCACCGCACGGGCGGCGCGGCGCAGGCACATCACGCCCGAGGCGCCGCCGGTGGGCATGTGGTCCAGCCATCGCGGCGACAGGCCCAGGTGCTGCGTCACGCCGACGGCCGTGTCGGGAGCCAGCGAGAAGCTGCTGAGGCTCAGGCCATCGATGTCTTCCTTGGCAACGCCGCTGGCCTTGACCAGCGCCTCCAGCGCCTGGCCGATGAACCAGTGCGCGCTGCGCGCGGAATAGCGTGCATAGGGCACGGTGACGGGGACCGCCACGGCAACCCCCTCGTAGGAAAGGCGCTTGCTCATGCTTGCCTTTTCTTCATCGCCCGCGTGTCGACGCAATGCGGCTGGCCGGGCAGCGCCTGGGCCAGTTCACGCAGTTGCCCGCGCTGGATCTTCTGCGAGGCGGTGAGCGGCAACGCATCGACGAAGGCGACATAGCCCGGCGCCTTGTAGTAGGCGAGCTGCGCCAACGCATGTTCGACGATGCTGCCGGCGATGCGCTCGCGCTCCGAGGCATTCACGCCATCGCGCAACACGATGCAGGCCAGCACCTCGTCGCCACGCACCGCGTCGGGCGTCGCGGCCACGGCCGAGGTCTTCACCGCCGGGTGCTGGTTCAGCACGCTCTCGACTTCCACCGCCGAGATGTTCTCGCCGCTGCGGCGGATCACGTTCTTCTTGCGGTCGACGAAGAAGAAGTTGCCTTCCGCATCGCGCCGCACCAGGTCGCCGGTATGGAACCAACCGCCGGCCCAGGCCTCGCGCGTGGCGTCCTCGTCCTTCAGGTAGCCGGAGAAGAAGTAGCGCCGGGGGTCGGTGCCGCTGGAGCGCACCAGCAGCTCGCCGGGCGTATCGGCGGGCACGTCGCGGCCTTCATCGTCCAGCAGCCGGACCTCGACGTAGTCCTGCTGGCGGCCGAAGCAGCTCGTGCCCACCTGGCGCGGCTCGCGGTTGGCCATGATGCAGGCCCCGGCACCGGTCTCGGTCATGGCCCAGGCCTCGACCAGCGGGAAGCCGAAACGGGCTTCGAAAGGTGCGTGGTTCTTGCGGTCCACGCCGGCGCCGAAGCCCCAGCGGATCGCATGGTCCTTGTCGGCCGCCGATTCGGGTGCGGCCAGCAGCATCGCCGGCATCACGCCCAGGTAGTGGACGATGGTGGCACGGCTCTCGCGCGCGCTCGCCAGCCAGCTCTTCGGATGGAAGCGGTCCAGCTGCACCAGGCAGCCGCCCGCCACCAGCACCACCATGGTCGAGAACGCCATCGCGTTCATGTGGTTGAGCGGCAGCGGCGTGATCACGCGCTCGGCATCGGGGCGGACGGCACACACGCCGTCGAGTGCGGCGTACCACTCGCCCGCACGCAGGAAGTAGGCATTGCCCAGGATGCAGCCCTTGGGCCGGCCGGTGGTGCCGGAGGTGTAGAGCAAGGCGCATTCGGTGTCGAGGCCTATCGCTTCGTGAGGCCGCGGCGGCGCAGTGCCTGCCGGCGGGACCACGTCGTCCGGCTGCATGGTCTGGAACGCAACGCCGGCCTGTGCCGCCGCGGCACGCAGGTCGGCCGCGCGCTCGGGCAAGGTCACGGCCAGGCCGATCTCGCTGTGGCCGATCAGGTAGGCCAGCTCTGCAGAGCGCATGTCGGCATTGATCGGCACCACGCTCGCGCCCAGCGCGTTGAGCGCGAACCAGTGCAGCAGGAACGCCGGCCGGTTCTCCAGCAGCAAGCCGACGCGATGCCCATGGCCCCAGCCGGCGGCCGAGTAGGCCCGGCGCAGGCGTTCGACCTCGGCGGCGGCCTCGCCCCAGCGGATGGCGCCGGGCGCGATGCCGTAGGCCTCGGCAGTCACCGACTCGGTGAACAGGAACTCCGCATCCGGCGTGCGCACCGCGGTGGCTGCGAAGCATTGGTGGACCGTCGTGTACATCGCGTCTCTAGATGAAGAGCTGCACCGCCGGAAGCGCCGCGTCGCAGTTGAGCAGGTTCACGCGCTTGAGCGTCATGCGCAGCTTGCCGTCCACCTGCATCAGGTGGTGGAAGAATGTTCCGACGTAGAACTGCAGTTCGTCGCCCTGCGATTCGGTGTAATGGAACTCGGTGCGCACCACGAAGGCATTTCCCACGTCGTCGAACACCTCGACCGTGGGCGTCTGCAGCAGGTGATGGCAGCGGCTCGGCGGCAGCTGCGAGAAGGCGCGCGGGCTCTTCAGGCGCTCGATGCGCAGGTCGCGCAGGAGCTTGTCCTCATAGAGGTGCGAACAGTGGTTGAGTCCGTCCTCCTGGTCCGGTATCGCCGGCACCCAGTAGTACGCATCGTCGGAAAAGAGCGCATTCCACTCCTCGTACCGCCTGGCATCGAGCAGGCGGCACTCGTGCACGACGAAGTCGATCAGGTCCTGGCGCGTGACGGTGCTGCTCATCACATGGTCTCCGTCATGTAGCGGGCCCAGCTGCGGTACTGATTGCGCATCGGCAGCTCGTTGGTGCCGCCGGTGGTGATCTCGCCGCCCTTGAGCTCCTCGGGGTCGTAGTTGCGGTGCAGGCTGACCCATTCGTTGCCGCTCGCGTGCAGGCCGGCCTGCATGCCGCGGTAGGCCTGCAGGTCGTCGTGGCCGACCACCGAGAAGGGCGAGTTGATCAGCCGGTTGTACATGGCGGTGCGCTGCAGCAGCTCGGGCGGCGCGCCCTTCAGGCGGAAGGTCCAGCTCTCGATCAGCGTCTTGTCCGCGGCAATGGGCTTGACCACGCGGATCGCCTGGATCGCGCCCTTGATCGTGAGATTGGGGTAGTACACCGTGTTGTGGCGTGCCATGCCGAGGATCTGCGCGGTGCGCTCCTCGCCGTACCTCGACTTCATCGCATCGTCGTACTCGGGGATCGACTTGTACTTGCTGTGGATGCTGAAGTGCACGCCGGTGAAGCTGTGGCCGTTGTCGTAGGTCCGGATGCCCATGTCCTCGAAGAACTTGTAGTCCGACATGAAGGGCACGAACTGCTCGATCGCCATGGGCTTGGGCTCGTCGGCCGGCTTGTCGGCCCACATGCGCTTGGCGGTGCCGGCCGAGGACTCGTGCGCCACCATCGGATGCATCGTGTCGTTGAGGTTCTCGACGAACATCTTCCAATTGCACTGGTGCATGAAGCGCAGGCAGCCGCCGGCGATCTCCAGCTCGCCTTCGGGCGAGCGGTCGGCCATGTTGTCGATGGAGCTCAGCGAGTCGCCGAAGTACTCTTCGAAGTCGGGACCGGCGTCGTTGATCTTGACGAAGATGAAGCCGCGGTGGCTGCGCACGTTGCGGACGGCGGTCAGTCCCTTGGCCGACTCGCATTCGTGCAGCTGCGTGCCCTCGTAGCCGTTCTTCAGCGGAATCGCGAGCAACGAGCCGTCGGTCTTGAAGGTCCAGGCGTGATAGGGACAGCGGAAGAACTTGCCGGTGTTGCCGCAGGGCGCGCTCACCAGGCGCGAGCCCTTGTGGGCGCAGCGGTTCATCATCGCGCGTACTGTGCCATCGGTGTGGCGCACCACGATGAGCGGGCGGCCGCCGATCTCGTTGCTGATGTAGTCGCCAGGCTTGGGCAACTGGCTCTCATGGCCGACGTAGTTCCAGGTGTTGGCGAAGAAGTGCTCCTGCTCGAGCTCGAACAGCTCCTGGCTGATGTAGAGGTCGCGGTGCACCTTGTCGTTCTGCACCAGGGCGCGAACGGCGTCGGGCTTGTCTCGGTAGGAATTCATCGTCGTGCTCTCCTTCAGGCCTTAGATGTCCAGCACCAGCCGCGGCCCCTTGGCGCGCGAGATGCAGATCTGCATGACGTTGCCCTCGGCTTTCTCGCGCGCGCTCAGCACATAGTCGCGATGGTCGATCTCGCCTTCCAGCACCGGCGTCGCGCACACGCCGCATTCGCCGCGCTTGCAGTCGTACAGCGGATCGCAGCCATGCTCGATCAGGCAGTCGAGGATGCTCTGATCCGCGGGCACCGTAAAGCGCTGGCCGGATTGGGCGAGCTCCACCTCGATGGGCTGGTCGCCTGCCTCGGCGACCGACGTTGTGAAGAGTTCGAAGTGCACGCGGTCGTGCGCCCAGCCGCGCGCCTGGGTGCGGGCCAGCACGGCATCGAGCATGACCTTGGGGCCGCAGACGTAGAGCCGGTCGCCGGCGGGCACCTGGTCGAGCACCGCGTCGATGTCCAGCGGGCCTCCGGCGTCGACGTCGGCGTGCACGCGCAGGTCGTCGCCCAGCAGCGCGTGCAGCTCGGGCAGGAAGGCCATCAGCTCGCGGCTGCGGCCGGCATAGTGCAGGCGGACGGGCTCGCCTTCGGCGCGCCGGCGTGCGGCCATGCTGGCGAGCGGGGTGATGCCGATGCCGCCTGCGACCAGCACCGTGCCGCCGGGCCCGGTGTGCAGCGGGAAGTCGTTCTTCGGCGGCTCGACGGTGAGCAGG
The DNA here is from genome assembly GCF_001541225.1 of Variovorax sp. WDL1. Classification (GTDB taxonomy): domain Bacteria; phylum Pseudomonadota; class Gammaproteobacteria; order Burkholderiales; family Burkholderiaceae_C; genus Variovorax. The sequence goes on from NZ_LMTS01000003.1 coordinate 16,701, forward strand.
TCTCCCTGCTTCAGCCGCTCATGCATGAAGCGCGAGCCACCGCGGCCTTCGTCCTCCTTGCGCACGGCGATCACGTAGCGGGTGGGCGCGTTCGTTGCATTGCGCTCTGTCGCGAAGTTGATCAGCGAGTAGTGGCGCCAGTCCTTCGCACCATCTGGCAGCTCGACCTGCACCCGGACATGGGCGCCGGCGCTGTAGCCAGGCAGCGCACGGTTGTCGTCGGCGCACAGCACGAACATGCGGATCAGCGGGTTCAGCTCGCAGGCCTCGGCGACGCGCAGTTGAAGTGTGGGGGTCATGCGTGTCTCTCTGGTTCTCTGGTCAAGCCAGCGCGTGCCGCGACAGCGCCGCATGCAATTGCTGGCCCTGTTCATCGGCCAGCGCAGCATCGCGCAGCTCTCGCAACGTGGCCGGCGCCATGCGGGCGCCTGCGCGCTGGAAGGCGGCCATCAGCGTGTCGTAGTTGCGCAGGCCGCGCTCGTGCGTGTCGCTGTAGCCCTTGACCAGACGCTGGCACTGCGCGAGCTCGACCGCCAGTTCGGGATGCTGCGCGGCGGTGCCGGCGATGCGCTGCAGCCATTCCTCGATGCGGCGGCTCTCCTCGGCATAGCGGATGGTGCTGCGGCGCCAGCGCTTCGTGGCGGCGACAGCGGAGAGCATCAGGAAGCCGCTCAGCGAGCTGGTGCGGATCACGCGGCCCTTGCGGGTCATACGCTCCACCAGGCGGCGCGGCCAGCCGGAGCCCATCAGCCACCGGCCGAGGCCGCCGGGCAGGGTCTCGCAGATCTCCTGCAGGCGCGGATGCATGTACTCGTTGATCGCGAGCAACTGCCCTTCCTGCACGCCGGCTTCGCCGCGAACGCGTTCGAAGCGCGAGGCGCGGGTCTTGAGCGCCGCGACGCGGGCCGTGTCCTCGTAGGACATCCACAGCGCCAGGTGGCGGGCGGTCTCGCGCTGCAGGCGATGGTCCTCGCCCGCCGGCAGCGCGGCAATTGCGGCCAGGCGGTCGAGATAGAGGCCGGCGTAGTCCGGGTCCTGGTAGTCGATCAGCCGCCGCACGCCCTCGAACAGCACGGGATGCAGCGCCGGTGCGAAGTCGCGCTGCACGCGTTCCACCAGGGCGCGCACTGCGGGGTGGCTGGGCTTCGGCACGGCAGCGGACGCCGGCACCGGCTTCTCATCCTCTGCGGCGCCCTGAGCTCGTGCGAAGCCTGTGCCGAAGGCCCTCAGGCTGGGCTTCACGCCCACGCCGCCGCGCTCGATGGTGGCTTCGAACTGTGCCCGGCTGAAAGGCAGAACCCCGGAGCCGGCCAGCGCACCGAAGAGCACGGCGCTGATGACGCTGCCCGCAGCCTCGGCGGCCTGCGCCATGTCGAAGCGGATGAAGCGCTTGGCGGCCTGATCGGCGTGCGACAACAGCTCGGCGCTGTCGACCCGCCCGTCGCCCATCGCGCTCTTCTCGGCAATGGAGTACACGCGGTGGGTGGAGGCGATCAGCGTGCTGCGGTCCCTGGTCACCAGCCCGCGCTGCACGGCGCGGCCGGCTTCCATCAACTCCGAGGCGAGCACCACGTCCACGTCGCCCGGCAGCGGCATCAGCGCCAGCACGGGCCGGCCGCCATCGGCCTGGGCCTGCGCCTCGGGGTAGAGCTCGACGTAGTAGATCGTCGCGCCGGTGCGCTGGGCCACGCCGGGCACCGAGGTGGTCTGCGCGACGTATCCGTTGGCCTCGCCCATGTCGACGATCCAGTCGGCCAGCACGCCGCCGCCCTCGCCGCCCATGGCAAGGATCGCGATCTTGATGGGTTGTGTCATGGCTCGCCTACCGGGGGCGACACCAGCGGCCCGGCAAAGCCGGTTC
>NZ_LMTS01000058.1 GCF_001541225.1 Variovorax sp. WDL1
GGCCACCAACGGCCTCGCTGCGCGAGGCCTGGAACACGGGTATGCGGATGCGCTCGAACGTGAGCATGGCCACGAGTACGAGTACGAGCAAGGGCAAGGGCATGTGCATGTGCATGTGCATGTGCATGTGCGCGAGTGTCGGCGTGAGCGAGGATCTGAGGCTCATGCTGCTCTGCACTCCACACAAGGACGCGCCATGGCGCGTTGG
>NZ_LMTS01000238.1:0-32943 GCF_001541225.1 Variovorax sp. WDL1
ATTGCTTCGCTCGGCCGCCAACGGCCTCGCTGCGCGAGGCCTGGAACAGATGCATGCGAACACGTATGAACATGAACATGAACATGAACATGCTTTCTTTGGCGAGACAAAGAAAGTGACTCGCCCGCCGGGGCGAAATCCCGGCTCCGGACTCAACCCAAGCGCACCGTACAAACAGAAGGCCAGGTGCCCGCATCCACTCCCAGAAAGAGAGGACGCAAGAAGACAAGCCCTACTTCTTGTCCCTAGGCACCCGTCCCATCAAATAGAACTCCGCATTCGGCTGCATCCCACTGAAGCTCGCCATCCGATTCGAAAGCCCGAAGAAGGCGGTGATGGCGGCGATATCCCAGATGTCCTCGTCGCTGAACCCATGCGCATGCAGCGGCGCAAAGTCGCTGTCGTCGATCTCGTGCGAACGCTCGCACACCTTCATCGCGAACTCGAGCATCGCAAACTGGCGCGGCGTGATGTCGGCCTTGCGCCAGTTGACCGCCACCTGGTCGGCCACCAGCGGCTTCTTCTCGTAGATGCGCAAGAGCGCGCCGTGCGCCACAACGCAGTACAGGCAGCGGTTGGCGGCGCTGGTGGCGGTGACGATCATCTCGCGCTCGCCCTGGGTGAGCGAGCCGTCCTCCTTCAGCATCAGCGCATCGTGGTAGGCGAAGAAGGCGCGCCATTCGGCCGGGCGGCGCGCGAGGGCGAGGAACACGTTGGGGACGAAGCCGGCCTTCTCCTGCACCTCGAGCACCCTGGCGCGGATGTCTTCGGGCAGGTCCTTGAGCTCGGCGAGGGGGTAGCGCGAGGCGGTCATGGCATCTCCTTGGGCTTGCGGCAAAACGGCCATCATAGGAAGAGACTAGGAGCCCGAAGGGCCGATTCCCGGATGCGGATCCTCCAGCGCGACGACAGCCGATGCGCTTTCGTCCTTGAGCGCCACGCCCGTCAGGCCACGGCGCAGCGCTTCGCGCACGAACCAGGCCAGCCTGAAGGCCGCTGCTTCGCAAGGCAGCCCCTCGGGGCGCACGTTCGAGATGCAATTGCGCTCGGCGTCGTGCCGCCCGCGGCGCGGCGCGTGGGTGATGTAGATGCCAAGGCTGTCGGGCGAGCTGAGCCCGGGGCGCTCGCCGATCAGCATCGCGACCAGGCGAGCGCCGAAGGCTTCGCCGACCTCGTCGGCGAGCGCCATGCGGGCCTGCGTGGCGATCACGAGCGGGGCGAGCCTCAGCGAGGCGGGCAACTGCGGGCGCAAGGCGGACAACAGCGGCAGCGCATGGCGCGCCGCGGCCACGGAAGAGAGGCCGTCGCCGATCACGATGGCGAGATCGATCGGGGAGCTTGCCCGCGCGCGCAGGGCCGCTTCATCGTCCAGGTCGAGCTGCCTGCCCAGGTCGGGGCGCCGCAGGTACGTCGCGCGGTCGTGCGCGCGGCTGCGCGCCCGCAGCACCTCCCAGCCTTCGGCGCGCAGCGCGGCCTCGAGGGCGTCGATATCCAGGGCCGCATGGATCGCATCGCGCGCCATCGCATGCGCCCAGCCGAACCGCAGCACCTCGTCCGTCGGCATGCCTGCGCCGGCGCGGCCGAGTGCGAGGCGCGCGGGCGTGGCACTGCGCCAGTCGGCCCAGGGGCTGTGCGTGACAGGATCGCTCATTTCAAAGCCTTCAGCGAACGCATGTCCGCAAGCAGCCGGTTGGAGGAGGGCGGTTGCAGCCGGCCCGCGGCATCGGTGACCTGCATCCGCTGCAGCCAGGCCTCGAACTCGGGCGCGCGCTTCAACCCCATCGACTCGCGCAGGAAGAGCGCGTCGTGGAAGGAGGTGCTCTGGTAGTTGAGCATCACGTCGTCCGCACCCGGCACGCCCATGATGAAGTTGATGCCCGCGGTGCCGAGCAGCACCAGCAGCGTGTCCATGTCGTCCTGGTCGGCCTCGGCGTGGTTGGTGTAGCAGACGTCGCAGCCCAGCGGCAGGCCCAGCAGCTTGCCGCAAAAATGGTCTTCCAGGCCGGCGCGGATGATCTGCTTGCCGTCGTAGAGGTATTCCGGTCCGATGAAACCGACCACGGTGTTGATCAGCAGCGGCTGGTAGCGGCGCGCCAGCGCATAGGCGCGCGCCTCGCAGGTCTGCTGGTCAACCCCGAAGTTGGCATCGGCCGAGAGCGCGCTGCCCTGGCCGGTCTCGAAGTACATGAGGTTGCGCCCCACCGTGCCGCGCGCGAGCGACTGCGCCGCCGCGTGCGCCTCGTCCAGCAGCTCGGGCGTGATGCCGAAGGAGCGGTTGGTCTTCTCGGTGCCGCCGATGGACTGGAACACCAGGTCCACCGGCGCGCCGGACTCCACGAGCTTGACCGCATGGGTCACGTGGGTCAGCACGCAACTCTGCGTCGGCACTTCGAAGCGCTGGATCACCTCGTCGAGCATGCGCAGCAGCTCGCCCAGGTGATGCAGGCTGTCGGTCACGGGGTTGATTCCGATCACCGCATCGCCGGCTCCCATCAGCAGGCCGTCGAGCATGGAGGCGGCGATGCCGCGCAGGTCGTCGGTCGGGTGGTTGGGCTGCAGGCGGACCGCGAGGTGGCCGGGCAGGCCGATGGTGTCGCGAAAGCGCGTGACCACGCAGCACTTGCGCGCCACGGCGATGAGGTCCTGGTTGCGCATGAGCTTGGAGACCGCGGCCACCATCTCCGGCGTCAGGCCGGGGGCGAGCGCTGTCAGCGTCTGCGTGCTGGCCTGATCCGAAAGAAGCCAGTTGCGGAAGTCGCCCACTGTCAGATGCGCCACCGGCGCGAAGGCCGCCGCATCGTGGCCGTCGATGATGAGGCGGGTGATGTTGTCCTCTTCGTAGGGGATCAGCGCCTCGGTCAGGAACTGCGCGAGCGGCGTGTCGGCCAGCACGTGGCGCGCCGCGATGCGCTGCTGGGCGGTGGCTGCGCCGATGCCCGCCAGGTAGTCGCCGGATCGAGCCGAGCTGGCGAAGGCCATGACCTGCCGGAGGTCGTCGAACGCGAAGGCTTGCGAATGGAGGGTCGTCCGGTAGCGCATCTGGCTTCTGCCGAGAGAAGAGTTCAGCCAAGGGTAAATAATGGACTGTTTTCAACCAATCCGGGAGACCGTCACGTGCATTCCTTTCTTCGCCTGACCACCGCAGCCCTCGTGTCCCTGTGCGCTTTGCCCATCGCGCTGGCGCAGACGGCGCCTGTCACCACGCCGAGCGGGCTGGTCTACCAGTCGCTGAAAGAGGGCAGCGGCGCCTCGCCCGCGGCCACGGACGTGGTCAAGGTGCACTACCGCGGCACCTTTCCGGACAGCGGCAAGGAGTTCGACAGCTCCTACAAGCGCAACGAGCCGACGGAGTTCCCGCTCAACGGCGTGATCCCGTGCTGGACCGAAGGGGTGCAGAAGATGAAGCCCGGCGGCAAGGCCAAGCTGACCTGCCCGCCCGCCATCGCGTATGGGACGCGTGGGGCCGGCGGGGTGATTCCGCCGAATGCGACGCTGAACTTCGAGATCGAGTTGATCTCGGTGACGAAGCGCTGAGTTGCCCCGAAGCGTGGGTGAGGGCGCTCGATCTTCGAGACGCCCGCTGCCTCACTTCGCCCGCAAGAACTCCCCCACCTCCAGCAAGACCAGTTCGTTGTCATCCGCCTTGTTCGGCTCCCGGCTGCTCGAGAAGGGCAGGTTGTTGTCGTTCCCGACCACGATGTGCGTCGGGTCCACCACCTCGACGTTCTCGATCGTGAAGAAGGGGAAGCTCAGCACGCCCTCGACCGTGGGCTTGCGCGACAGCTTGTTCGGGTCGGCGATCTGCAGCAGGTCGATATAGCCGATCTTGCGCACCGCCTGGCCGGCGTTGGCATCGCTCATCTCGATCTTGTAGACGCGCTTGAACTTCGCGAGGTCGTGGAAGCAGTCGGTGCGCGTCTGTCCTTCGGGGCAGGCCTTGTCCGGCGTGCCTTCGCCGTTGTCGCGCTCGATGATCAGGCCGGTGGTGGCATCGATCATGTTGAAGTCGCCGATGGCATGGCCGTTGGCTTCCAGCGGGTACTTCCAATGGCGGCCGGTCCACTTCTCGCTCGCCACGTCGAACTCCAGCACGCGCAGCGCCTCCTTGCCGTCGACGCGCTCGTAGTCCTTCGCCTCGGCGTTCCACACCGGGCCTTCGAGCAGCGCGTAGAGCTTGCTGCCGTCCCTGGAGGCGGCCATGCCTTCGAAGCCCTTGGAGCGCTTGACCTGGAAGTCGACCGGACCGCCGGGTGCGCCCGGGGTGGTCACGGCCGGATGATCGGGCGAGCGCACGGCCTTGCCGTCGACCTGGGTCTCGAACACCGCGAGCACCTTGCCCTTCGGGTCGGCCTTGATCAGGTAGGGGCCGAACTCCTCGCCGATCCACAGCGCGCCGCCGGCGAACTGGAAGCTCTCGGGATCGAAGTCGGAGCCCGTGAGGTAGCGCTGCTTCGTCCCTTCATGGACGATGCGGAAGGGCACCTTCTTGTCCGGGTCGTGCAGGAACACCGTGCCCAGGCGGTTGAACCGGCCGCTCTTGAAGTCCACCTTGTAGTGGTTGAGGTAGAGCATGAAGTCGGGCGAATTGGCCTTGGAGCCGGCCCCGTTGTCGGTGAGCACCCAGAAGCTGCCGTCCTCCATCTTCTTGATACCCGACTGGCCCTGGACCGGCTGGCCCTTGAAAGGCACCGAGACGCCGGTGCCGCGGCCGCCCGACAGGCCTTCCACGCTGCCGATCTTCTCCACCCGCTTGCCGGTGGTGAACTTGCCGCTGACCTGCAAGTCGGCAGGCGCATCCTTGGGGGCGGCGATGAAGGTCTGGGCCGGCATCAGCGCATGGCCGGCGAGCGTGGCGGGGTAGGCGGTCTGCGCGCTCGCCTGGCTGCAGGCCAGGGCGGCGGCGAGGGCGATGAAAGAGAAGGGAGATGCGATGCGTTGCATGGTCCGGAGGCTTCTTGTGATGAAAGCCCGGACCATGCCGCCGCCGAGTGACGCGGCCATGACATCGGCGCCCATCGCGCATCTGAAGGGCGCCTACTTCGCGTCGCCGTACATCGTGGCGCGCGACACGCCCATGTGCGCCGCGGCGATTTCTATGCCGCGGCGGATGTCCAAGTAGCCGGCGTTCCTATGACAGCCGGGTACTCCGGGTTGCGGATGCGCGCCAGACCGAGCTCCGTCGCCGGCTGCCCGACGCTGCATCCGCTCAGGTTGCTCTCGATCGCGAAGATGGCGTTCTTCAGATGGCTGAGGTCGTGCACCACCACTTCGCAAAAGAGGCCAGGGTCTTGCCCAGGCCCTGGGCGATGGTCCGCAGCTCTCGGAGCAGGAGCTTGTTCGGCTTTTTCTTCATCGGCCAAATGCATCCAAACCTGGACGAAAGGTCCGAGGGCGATGGAGTGGGGTGCGGTGGAGGACGAAAGGTTTAATTGAAATTCAATTTAGTGCACTTAGCTTAACTTTTGCCTGCTATTGCAATGCGGTAGTCGTGGTTATGATCGCCGGCATCAAAAAATCGTAACGGGAGGAAATACATGGCGACGTTCGCGCGGGCTCTTGTTGGCCTGCCATTATTCGCGGCTCTGTGTCCAGCGCTTCGGCACTCCGATAGGGGAGGGATGAGGAGTGTGTGGACTTATCGCGTTGTTTAATACTGCTGCTAAGTGCGACTGGTCGTGTGATCGGGTGCGCGAGAAGATTTCCAATGGCTTAAGTCAACTCTCCCACCGAGGACCTGATGGAAATGGCATTTGGCTCGATCCCTCACACAATGCTGCGCTCGGGCATGCTAGATTGAGTGTCATCGATATTAACGGCGGAGCCCAGCCGCTAACTTCGCACGACGATTCGATTGTCGCTGTCGTCAATGGCGAGTTTTATGGCTACGAGGTTATTCGAGCTCAGTTAGAGGCGCGTGGCCACCAGTTCAAGACCCGATCCGATAGCGAAACCCTGATTGCCCTTTATCGAGAGCACGGAACGGATTGTCTGGAGCGTCTTCGTGGCGAGTTTGCATTCGTCCTATACGATCGAAACAAGCAGCGCATATTTGCCGCCCGCGACCGTTTCGGAATTAAGCCGATGTTCTATGCGGAACACGATGGCGTTCTCTATTTCGGATCTGAAGTCAAATCCCTGGTCGCGGCCGGCGTGCCGGCCATCTGGGACACGAAAAGCTATATTTCAAGAAGCTTTAGTTTCAGCAACTGTACCCTTTTCAAGGGCATCAAGTCATTGCCCCCCGGAACATACTGCCTTGGCACCAAGCGGGGCGTCCACATTAAGCAGTACTGGGACCTTGCCTATCCTCGACAGGATGTCGCTACGACGCCAGAGTGCCCGGGCGTCGTGATCGAGCGAGTCCGCGAAGGCCTTGAGGAGGCGGTCCGCCTACGCATGCGTGCCGACGTTCCCATTGCTTATTACCTAAGCGGCGGTGTCGACTCCTCGGCCATCCTAGCCATCGCATCCCGCATCGCTGGTGCGCCGCTGCCCGCGTTCACGATCGCTTTCAACGGGGTCGAGGGCGAGGACTGCGACGAAACCCTGTACGCCCGGCTCATGGCTGAGCATGTGGGTGCTGATCATCCCCAGCATGTCCTCGATAAACGTGGGCTGCGAGAACTATCTGCAGCAAATCCGTTTCGTCTGCAGCGGCACCGAGGCGGTGATGTCCGCTGTCCGCCTCGCCCGCGCCTACACTGGCCGCACCAAGATCTTGCGCTTCTTGGGCGGATACCATGGCCACTTCGATTTGGTCCAGAACAAAGATGAGGCGGTCCTGCGCGATGCAGGGCTAGATCCCGCGGCAATGCGGTCGAACATCCTCGTGCCGTACAACGATGCTGCGATGGTGGAGCGTGCCTTCGCGGAAGCGCGCGGCGAAATCGCTGCGATCGTGCTGGAACCGGTGGCCTGCAACATGTCGCTGGTCCTGCCACAGGATGGCTTTCTCCAGGATCTGCGCCGCATCTGCGATCGCGAAGGCGCGCTGCTGGTGTTTGACGAGGTAATTTCCGGTTTTCGCTTCAACTATGGCCCTGTGAGCAACCTGCTCGGTGTGGAGCCCGATATCGCGACCTTCGGGAAGGTTATCGGAGGTGGCACGCCGATCGGCGCGTTCGGCGGTCGGCGGGAGATCATGGCCCTGCTGGACACCGAGCAGATGCTGCAGGGCGGCACATTTGCGGGCAATCCGCTGACGATGGCGGCTGGCCTCGCGACGCTTGCAGAACTCGCTAAACCGGAAACCTACGCCGAGCTCGAACGCAAGGGCGCGTTGCTGGAAAGCGCCATAGATCGCCATCGGGCGGCCAACGCCCTGGACTTTACGTTCGCGCGCATGGGGCAGCGTGTTCGCGTTCCTTTTCTTGCCGAGGGGCACCTCGGTGCGCTCGCACGCCGATGTACAGCGCCAGCCGCGCGAGAGCTACACCGTTTTCTATCAGGAGATGCGGACGCGGGGCTACCACCTGACGCCGGACGTGGAGGAGACCATGTATGTATCTACGGCAAGCCAGGACGAAACACTCGAACGCTTCGCTCGAGACGCGTGCGAAGTAATCGCGGCAGCCGGCGGAATGCTTTGATCACACCCGAAGTATTGGTGCTCGTCCAAGCGCGGCGCAGCGCTGAACGTTGCTAAGGTTGCGTTTATTACTACAGGATTGCTCAATTTTATTAAGGGATATGTCATATGGAAAAGTTGACCTTAGTCGTTGAAAAAAAGTTAGTACAGCTTGCAACGTCGAAAGGTGTGCCGCTGGACAGCCCACCGTACATGATCGTGGAAGACTCTCTTGATCAGATGCGCATACTGGTCGCACTAGAGGAAGGACTCGATACGGTTTTCGACGACGCAGACTTTCGGACGCTGAAGCTGGAATCGCGGACCGCATTGATTGATAGCATCCTAGCCATCATTCCGAAGGAATAGCTAGTAAGGTCTGTCGTGCCCGGTCGTTCTGAGGCATTCCCAATCGATCGCTAGAAATTCGTTGGAATCATGACAACTGGTGATTTCGTCGTGGTCAGGAACGGCGCGGGGCAGTATTCCATCTGGCCCTACGGGAAGGCTATTCCTTCGGGATGGTCTGTGCAGTCCTGTGCGAGGGCAAGGGAGGCTTGCTTAGCCTACGTGCGAGACAACTGGCCTAAGCCGACACTCGCAAGCGCGCATCGGGCGAGTCCGGCGATACCCCGATCCTGGTCGGCGGTGCATGAGGAACGCGGCACGGATAGCTTCAAGTGCCCCATCGAGGGTGATTCGGAAACTTCTCCCCTCATCGATGTGCCTGGTGAGCTCTCACCGACGCATTGTGTGCATGAGCTTTTTGAAAGATGGGTAGACAGGCAGCCCGATGCCGCAGCGGTGACGCAAGGGCAGCTAAGTCTGAGCTACGAGGACCTGGAGAAGCGCTCCAATCAGTTGGCCCACCATCTACGGGATCTTGGCGCAGCTTCAGATTGTCTGATCACCGTGTGCCTTGACGCCAGCGTGGATTTGGTGGTCACCTTGATGGCAATTCTCAAAGCCGGAAGCGCGTACTTGCCGATAGACCCCGCCTTTCCCCCTGCGCGGATCGAACACATCGTCAAAGATAGTGGCAGTCGCATTGTCGTTACGACGAGCCGCTACGCAGCTCTTTTGGGTGACCGCTGTCAGATGATTCGCCTCGATAGTGATCGCGAGCTGCTGGTGACGCTACCGCTAGCTCGCTTGCCCGCCGTGGCGACTTCCCAGCACCTGGCGTATTGCATGTACACATCCGGCTCCACGGGAAACCCGAAGGGTGTACTGATCTCGCATGAGTCAATTGTCAATTTGTTGGGAGACTGGAACCGGCGGCTGCCGGTTGGCAGGCACGATTGTTTTGCATTCTGGACGTCATATGTCTTTGATGTCTCAGTGTGGGAGTTGTTACTGCCTCTCACCAACGGGGCTAGCTTGGCCGTCGCACCGGAGAGAATTCGTCTCGATCCCGCCCGTCAGCTGGCATGGGCGGCGGAAGCGGGTGTCAGCACGGCATATATTCCGCCACATCTCGCTAGACAGCTGCCGGAGCTAATGAGTACGGGAAATCAGCTTCCACAGAAGCTTCTATTCGGCGTCGAACCTCTGAGCACTCGCGTGCTTGCTTGCCTGCCAACTGAGACGCGAATGTGTAATGGCTATGGTCCAACAGAGACCACCGTGTACTCCACCCTCTGCATGGAAATTCCCCGCAATGCAGATGGCATTGTCCCCATCGGGCGCCCGATTGCGGACACGCAGGTTCATGTCCTTGACAGCGATCTGATGCCTGTGCCGATCGGCATTTCGGGTGAGCTTTATATAGGAGGTGTGGGGCTGGCTCGTGGCTACCTCAACCAGCCAGCCCTCACGGCCGAGAGGTTCATTCCCAATCCGTTTGGCGAGCCTGGCAGCCGGCTTTATCGAACCGGTGACAGTGTCAAGCTTTTGCCAGACGGGCAACTCCTGTTTTTGGGGCGGGACGATGGTCAGGTAAAGATCCGTGGTGTGCGAGTGGAAATCGGGGAGATTGAGGCAGTTCTGATGACCCACAGCGCTGTGCGAGAGGCTGTTGCGATTGCCCAAGGGGATGCAACAACAGGAAAGCGACTTTGGGCATTTATCGTACCTAGGCCGAACGCGGCCGTGACGGTGGAGGATTTGCGCCAGTGGGTAAAAGATCGTCTACCACGAGCATACATACCGGCGAGCTGGAAGATATTGTCAAGCGTTCCTAGAACCAGCAATGGGAAAGTAGATCGCCAAGTCTTGATTGAAACCCATATGACCAGCACAAAAGTTGCCGCAACAATGCAGGCGTCGCTGGAAGCGACGCTACTGACCATATGGGCCGAACTTCTGGGACAGCGCGATGTAGGGATTCAGGATGACTTCTTCGACCTCGACGGTGATTTGCAGTTCGCTATCGACGCGATCGACCAGATCGGAGAGCGATTGAGCTACCACGTCTCACTGGAAAAGTTCTTCGAGCTGCGAACGATTAGCCGGTTGGCATCCTTCATTGGAACACCCGCTGGTACCGTTGCTAGCAATGCAACGCCTCTTATCGCTATCAACTCCGCGGCACCGTGCGCACTATATGTTGTTCCTGGCCTTGGGCTGAACTCCAACTGGTTCTTTCCTTTAGCGCGGAAGCTGAGCGGTCAGGTCCAAGTTCTTTGTTTCGAGCCCGGCGCCGCACAAATCGGCGCTCATCAAACGAGCATCGCCGCAATCGCCGCTGACTATGCAAGATCTATAGAAGAGCGGACCCCGACGAGGGCTGTCACTATGGCCGGACATTCGTACGGCGGCGCTGTTGCTTTCGAAACAGCACGGCTTCTCCAGCGCAATGGTAGAGACGTTGAACTCTGGCTACTGGACAGTTCCCTGGTTGCAGCGGTCAGCAAAGTGAAGCCACTCGCAATGGAGGCGGATCTGCAGCGGTTCTCGCTTCTTCGTTGGCACCGAGCCTTACCGTCGATGGAAGGATTGGCCGCACGCCAAATCCGAGGCTATGTGGCGTACAAGCCCTCAGGCACCTTCGGTGGAAGTGTTGTCGCCGTCTTGGCGGAGCAGGGGCTTGCGGCCGGCGGTTTGCTGCAGGTCAAGCAGGATGCATTGAAGCGGTGGGTTGGCGAGCCGGTGAAGTGGATCGATGTGCCGGGCAGTCATTTCTCGCTGCTCGCCCCGGAGAACGTGAATCATTTGGCTACGGCAATGATTAATGAATTTCAGATGAAATTGGAGAGTGCAGCATGATCAATAAACAGATTGGCACGAGCCAGCAGAAATCGCAGCGTGCGAGTGCGCCAAGCGATGAGCCATTTGATGACTGGCTATCCCGCTCGGCAGTCAGAGCAAAGCCGTCGCTTACGGACTTCGAGTTTGCTGGCGATACCGCTGAACTGAGGGGGATTAGGTGGTTCGTCTTGGGGCGGGAAGATGAACTGCTTAGCCATCGGTTGATCGCAGGTTGCAGCGTTGATCTCAAAAACAGCCTATATGCGGCCAGACTGGCTCACTTTCTAGAAGAGGTCGCACTTGCTGAGACCCGGGTCATCAATGTCGCAGTGCAGGTTATTTCCGAGAATCGGTTGAGCAAATACTTTTCGAGTCAGGTTGCATTGGAGGCGCTCAAGCTTTATACGGATGAGGGATATCACGCTTACTTCTCAGCGAGTGCGGCGATGAAGATCCGAAAAGCATTTGGACTAACAGCAGACATGTCCAGTGGCGTCAAAGTCCGCGCCATAGAGACATTGATGTCATCTATACCACCTGAATGGAAAGATAGAGCTTGGTTCATGGTTGGATTCGTGGGGGAAACCATGATTTCCAAGGAAATCATGGAGATTATGCGCAGTACTGGGGTGTCCGTGATGCAATCCATGTTGCTTGCGCACCTAGAGGACGAGTGGGTGCATTCCCGATATGTCATCCGGTTGTTTGAGCTTATGTGGCCGAAACTGGACGAAGAGGCCAAAGAGAATCTTGGCACCTTGCTACCCCAGATTTTTCTTGCGTACCATGTTTCAGATGATGTGTTTTACAATCAGGTGCTCACGCTACTAGGTGTGCCGGAAGATGATGTAAAAGAGATCGTTGCTGATGCCTTTACCTCAGAGAGCCATATACGAAGGACATCGAATGCTTGTGGAGCAGCCTTTAAAGTTCTCGAGAGATGCGGCGTATTTGAGAGCAAAGCGATCCGCAGCGCGTTTGTACGCGCCAAGCTACTGTGACTTCACCTGCAATGTGGATACAAACCTCCGCAGCTTTCCGCAGCCATTGCAAGAGCATGCTTAGGTTCAAACTCGCATTCCATCACCAAGAGCGCGGCCCGAGCCGTAGAACCGGCTCGCCGAGAGTCCTCACCCAGGCTGGTACTGGTACAGCCAGGTCTCCGTCAGTGTCTGGTCGCCGTTCTTGAGGTAGAGCCGCATATCCACCGGCTCCATGCCCTCGGCCGTGAAGTCGAACTGCGCGCGCCAGTGGCCCGGCACGCCGTTGGGCACCGCCTCGGCAAAGATGTAGGAGAACTTGCCGCGCGAGGCCGTGAGGACCAGCTCGGGCTTGACGCCGAAGGGAATGGCTTCGAGCGGCTTGCCGATGAACTCCACCATGAACTTGCGCACCCCCGCAGGGCGCTGCGTACCCGGCTCGCCGCCACGGCCCAGGCGGGTGGCGATGCAGCGCGCCAGCGGCGACGGGAAGGGCTCCTGGTCGGTCCAGTGCAGCCGGTACTTGAGCTGGTAGCTGGCACCGGCCTTGGCCGGCGCCTTGGGCACCCAGCAGGCCAGGATGTTGTCGTGGATCTCGTCATCCGTCGGGATCTCGATCAGCTGGACCGAGCCCTCGCCCCAGTCGCCCTGCGGCTCCACCCAGAGGCTGGGCCGCTTCTCGTAGAGCACGCCGTCCTGGTAGTGGTCGAAGTTGCGGTCGCGCTGCAGCAGGCCGAAGCCGCGCGGGCGCGTGTCGCTGAAGGCCGAGGCGCGTGTCTGCGTGGGGTTGTTGAGCGGGCGCCAGATGCGCTCGCCCGCACCGTTCCAGATCGCGAGGCCGTCGGAGTCGTGTACCTCGGGCCGCCAGTCGATGGCGGTCGGCTTGACGGTCTCGCCATACCAGAACATCGAGGTCAGCGGCACCAGCCCGAGGCGGCCGACGTCGCGGCGCAGGAAGAGGCGCGCCTCGATGTCCATCAGAACCGCCTTGGTCCGCTGCATCACGAACTTGTAGGCGCCAGTGATGCTGGGGCCTTCGAGCAGGGCATACACCGTCATGGTGTTGGCGTCGGGGGTGGCCGGGGGCTCGAAATAGAAGCGGGTGAAGTTGGGAAACTCTTCCGGCCGGTCGGGCATGGCCGCGTCGAGCGCGATGCCGCGCGCCGACAGCCCGTACTGGTAGAGCTCGCCGATGGCACGGAAGTAGGAGGCGCCGAGGAAGGCGACCCAGTCGTTGGTCTGCCAGGCCAGCTTCTTCTGGTCGCCCAGGCGGCTTTCCTGCAGCCGGAAGCCGGCGAAGCCGGCGCCCTCGCGCAGCTGGCGCGCGGGGCTGTCCGCCGGCATCGTGAAATAGGCGCTGTCATAGAGGATCTCGCGCGCGAAGCCGTCGCCGCTGGCAGCCTCCGTCACGTACATGTGGACCGGCGCCTGGAAGTAGCGGCCCAGATGGAAGAAGGTGACGGGGAACTGGCCTGGGCCATCGCGGAAGACCGCGAGATCGGGGTTGTACTTGATCTTGCCGTGCGCGTCGTAGTCGATGCGCTGCAGCACTTCGGGGGGCAGGGAGGTGTCGGCCACGTAGGGTCGAGCCCCGAGCGCCTTGGCTTCGGTAACAAGACGTTCGAAAGAGAAAGGACGGGGTTGGCTGAGCTTGATTCCCCCTGCCGCGAGAGCATCTGCAGGGAATCCGAGGGCGGCCAGCGCCATCGAGGCGCCACCGGCGGTGAGGAGTGAACGGCGATCAATCATCGGCCAACATGGTAACGAGGCTCGGACCGGCACCCCGTAGGCGGAAGGCGCAAGCCCCAGGCCACGCCGGGGGCCTTGTCCTACGATCACGGATCCAATTCGAAAGCAAGACCCGGAGTGCGCATGCGGAGGCCGATCTCCAGAATCCGGCGCATCGATCCATGAATGCCCCGAAAGGACTTGTGATGAACATGATGAGCAACCCCAACGAGATCCGTGCCCTCCGGACCGCGAGCGACCCGCGCTGGGCGGCGGTGGTCGCGCGCGAGACCGCGGCCGACGGGCGGTTCTTCTATTCGGTACGCAGCACCGGCGTGTACTGCCGGCCGTCCTGCGGGGCGCGCCAGCCGCGTCCGGAGAACGTGGCCTTCCACGCGACAGCTGCCGATGCGGAACGTGCGGGCTTCCGGCCCTGCAGGCGCTGCAAGCCGGACCAGCCGGCGCGTGCCGCGCAGCAGGCGGCCCAGGTGGCCGAGCTGTGCCGCTTCATCGAGAACGCCGACGAGACGCCAACGCTCGGCGCACTGGCCGAGCGCGCGGGGCTCAGCAGCTTTCACCTCCATCGGATCTTCAAGGAAGTCACGGGGCTCACGCCCAAGGCCTACGCCGCTGCACATCGTGACCGGCGCGTGCGCGAAGCGCTGGGGCGCGGCGGGAGCGTGACGGACGCGATCTACGACGCCGGCTACAACTCCAACGGCCGCTTCTACGAGCGCTCGAACGAGGTCCTGGGCATGACGCCGACACGCTTTCGCGCGGGTGGCGCCGACACCGACATCCGCTTCGCCATCGGCCAGTGCGCGCTCGGCGCGATCCTGGTGGCGCGGAGCGAACGCGGCGTCTGCGCCATCGCGCTGGGCGACGACCCCGACGCGCTGGCGCGCGAGCTGCAGGACCGCTTTCCGCAGGCGCGGTTGATCGGCGGCGACCCGGTCTTCGAGCAACTGGTGGCGCGGGTGGTGGGCTTCGTCGAGGCACCGGGCGTGGGCTTGGACCTGCCACTGGACGTGCGCGGCACGGCCTTCCAGCAGCGCGTGTGGCAGGCGCTGCGCGACATCCCGCCGGGCAGCACGGCGAGTTATGCCGAGATTGCCGAGCGCATCGGCAGCCCCAAGGCGGTGCGCGCGGTGGCGCAGGCCTGCGGCGCCAACGCGCTGGCGGTGGCGATTCCCTGCCATCGCGTGGTGCGCAGCGACGGCGCCCTCTCGGGCTACCGCTGGGGCGTGGAGCGAAAGAGCGCACTGCTCAAGCGAGAGGCCGAGCCGGCATGATCGACTGGGACCGCGTGGCGCTGGATCTCGATGCCGAGGGCAGCGCGCTGATCGAAGGCCTGCTGTCGCGCGGCGAGTGCGAGGCGCTCGCGGCCTTGTATCCGCTCGATCCGCTGTTCCGAAGCCGCGTGCTGATGGAGCGACACGGCTTCGGGCGAGGCGAATACAAGTACTTCGACTACCCGCTGCCCGAGCGGCTGGCGGGCCTGCGCGAAGAGACGTACCCGCAGCTCGCGCCGATCGCGAACCGCTGGAACGAGGCCATGGGCATCGACGTGCGCTACCCGCCGGAACACGCGGAGTTCATCGCGCGCTGCCATGCGGCGGGGCAGACGCGGCCCACGCCGCTGCTGCTGCAATACGGCGAGGGCGACTACAACTGCCTGCACCAGGATCTCTACGGCGAGCACGTGTTTCCACTGCAACTGGTGATCCTGCTGTCGGAGCCGGGCCGCGATTTCACCGGCGGGGAGTTCGTCATGACCGAGCAGCGCCCCCGCATGCAGTCGCGTCCGATGGTGCTGCCGTTGCGCCAGGGCGATGCGGCGGTGATCGCGGTGCACCATCGGCCGGTGCAGGGCACGCGCGGCGTCTATCGCGTGAACCTGCGGCATGGCGTGAGCCGGGTGCGCTCGGGGCATCGGCATACGGCGGGCATCATCTTTCACGATGCCGCCTGACCCCATGACGCCCGATCTCTTCGACGATCTCGACGCGCCCGTGCTGCCGGCGACGCAGCCCCTCGCGCCCGGCGCGGTGCTGCTGCGCGGCTTTGCGCGACCGCACGAAGGGCCGCTGTTGGCGGGGGTCGAAGCGGTGCTGGCGCTGGCACCGCTGCGTCATCTGGTCACGCCCGGCGGCTTTCGCATGTCGGTGGCGATGAGCAACTGCGGCCGGCTGGGCTGGGTTTCCGACCGCAGCGGCTACCGCTACGACGCGAACGATCCCGACAGCGGCCGGCCCTGGCCCGCGATGCCCGCTGCCTTCGTCGACCTGGCTGCGGCCGCCGCGCGCGCGGGCGGCTTCGAAGGCTTTGCACCGGACGCCTGCCTGATCAACCGCTACGAGCCCGGCACCCGGCTCTCGCTGCATCAGGATCGTGATGAAGGCAACTACGACTGGCCGATCGTCTCCGTCTCGCTCGGCCTGCCGGCCGTCTTCCTGTTCGGCGGACCGAAGCGCGCCGACAAGGCGCGACGCGTGCCGCTCGCGCACGGGGACGTGGTGGTGTGGGGCGGGCCGTCGCGCCTGCACTACCACGGAGTGCTACCGGTGAAGGAGGGCACTCATCCCGTGACGGGTGCCTGCCGCATCAACCTGACCTTTCGGCGAGCGGGCTGAACGGGTGGAGAGCACGGCAATCAAGAGGCCGAAATCCTGGAAGGAATGTGGCCGACCGCCTCGACCTGATCCACGCTCAGGAGGCGCCAAGCAGCCTCCGCGCAAGCAAGGACTGCATGTCCCTTCGGCCATCCGCGATCACGTAGATGATCACCTGGCCGGCCGTAACGCGGTAGATCACCCGGTAGGGCTTGAAAGAGGTTTGGCGGTACTCCCTCATGCCCAATGCAATCAGTTCTTTCGGGTAGCTGCCACGTTCCGGAAAGCGCGAGAGGCTTTCGACAATTTTCAACAGCCGGTCCAACACGCCGTTGGCCCTGGCAACGCCATCGAGGTCGGCGATGTGGTTGTGAATCGACTCCAGGTCCTGCTCGGCGCCTTCGGTGAGAAGGACTTCGAACGTCGGTGGAGCGTCTGCCATCAGTCCGTTGCTCGCCTGGCACGCAGACGGGCAACGACCGCAGATACCGGCTTCACCTTGCCGGCCGCCACCTCCTGATTGCCTAGCGCGAGGATCTTCAGCAGCGCCAGCGTCTGTTGGGTTTCCTCGAACGAGGCGACATCCTGCAGCACTGCCTTGGCTTCTCCGTTCTGGGTGATGATCAGCGGCTCACGCTCCTTGGCAAGGTGCATCAGCACGTCGGCGGCGTTGGCCTTGAGGTAGCTGATCGGCTTGACGTGAGACGAATAGCGCATGTCGGTCCTTTGCATTGGAGGTCCGAATATAGTCTTTATATGGTCTTAGCGCGTGCTTGTCGGACCAGCTTTCCGGGGCCGCGAAGAGGCTTCCCAGCGTTCGGCCGTGGTCGCGACCAGGCTCCTGAGGTCGGTCCATGGCCTGGCGCTCGGCACCGTTGGGGCGCCCGTCACTGCCGCCTTCGCGAAGGCGACCATGCGTTCATGCAGGTAGCGCTGGTCGTCCCGGTGCCATGTCTCGATGGAGTGCGGGCCGCGCGCCACCACGATTTCCTTCAGCCCGCGGATGCGGTCGTAGGCGGCGATGGTGCCCTCCAGGCTCTCGGCACGGTCCCACAGTCCCTTGCCGAAGAACGCGGCGGGCCAGCGCGCCATGCCCGCGAGCGTGGCGGAGTTGGGATAGAAGACGATGTGGTGCTCGGCTGCCATGCCGCCGAGGAGCAGGTTGCGATCGGCCAGGTCGGGTGCGGCCGGCACATAGCCCGCGCCGCTCGCGAAGGAGGCGAGCAGGATCGCACCCTTGATGTTCGTGTAGCCCTTGGGCGGCGCGCAGTTGACGACAGGCATGTCGTAGCTGCAGGACTCGACGAAGTTCTTCGTCATCGCCCAGGCGGTGGACATGGAACCGCGCGAGTAGCCGCCGAGCAGGATTGGAATCTGCCTTGCCTTCATGCCGGCCAACAGCCGGCCGCCGGCCGTATCGCCTTCGAGCAACTGGCCCGAGGGCGCGAGCATGCGCAGCCCTCGGCCGCTTTCCAATTGCTCGAGCACGCGGAACACGTCCTCGCCCTGTTCGAGCGTGTGGATGTCGCTGACGCCGCCGGAGATGCCCTCGCCGCGGCGGTCGTAGGCCAGCACGTCGAAGCCGGCAGCGTTCAACGCCTGCAGGTTCTCGCGCCACCAGCGCTGGCCCATGGCGGTCATCTGCCCGCCACCGCCATTGGCCATGATCACCAGCGCGTGCAGGCGGCCGCCTTGGCCGTCGTCCACGCCCGCACCTTCGATGTACCAGCCGCGCAGCTTGATCGAGTCCTGCATCTTCAGTTCGATGCGTTCGAAGGTGTCGCACGGCACGCTGAATTCGACGGTGTAGGTGCGCGGCTCGGCTCCTGCGATGGATTCGCGGTACGGCGCCTTCGCGAAGAAGGCCGGGCGACGAATCCGGCGCAGGTCCACCTCGCCCTCGGGGTCGATGCGGACGGAAGGATCGACCGTGCCGGTGGAGCGCCGCGCACGCTCCCTGTCGGACGGCAGCCAGCGCTGCATCTGGGCATCGATGCGTTGGAAGCAGGAGGCATCGGCCTTGCAGGAATGCCAGCGCGCCTTGAGTCGGGCGTCGGTGAATTCGTCGACGTGGAAGTCGCGGCCCTGGTAGCCCGGCGGCGGGCGATTGGCCGTGAGCAGCAAGGGAACGCAGACGGTGCCGCCCTGTGCGGTGGGCAGCCGGTAACCGGGCAGCACCGCGTTGCGGTCCGCGCCCACATAGGCTTGGCAATCTGTGGAGTGCGGCTCGGGGCGGAACAGCGCGCCATTGCTGCCGGGGAGGGCGCAGCCGGCAACGACGAGCAGCGCCAGCGCGGCGCTTCGTCGAAGCAGCCCGGCCAAAGCGAGGCGCATGAATCGGCGGCGGGGTGCAACGTGGGGCACGGCGGCATGATGCGCCGCTGCGCGCGGGGCTTCAAGTGCGCGCAGTGAGCGGCGCGCGACACGCGAGGTCCCGGCCTTTCTGTTGCCGAGCCTGCAGAACCTGCAGGGGCCGGGAAACCCTTTCGGGCTACTCCGAAGCGGGCTTTAGGCCTGCTTCAGGTAAATGCTGTCATTAGCAGTTACTTGATTTGCTCTGCTTACGGCAGTCGCCTCTCGGATCGTCGCCCTCGACCGCCATGCGCCGTCGAAACCAGTCAGCCCCACGAGACTGCGGACGCAACGCGCATCCGCACTCTGGTGGAGCTGGGGGGAATCGAACCCCCGTCCGGCTCACTTGAGCTTCGAGCTTCAGGGACTTCCGGCGGATTGCACCATCGGTCCCACACGATCATTTTTTCAACTGCAGGCGACGAACATGCCTCGTTGACCCAAGCTGAGTGGCAGGGGGTTGGAAATGGTTCCAGGCGCTAAGCCGCGATGAGCTTCTGCACCAGTTCCGCCGTCGTCGCCGCGGCGTACTTGCGCATCAACCGCGCGCGATGGATCTCGACCGTGCGATGGCTGATGCCCAGTGCCCGCCCGATTTCCTTCGAGGTCAGGCCCTTCATCAGCTGCGCCGCCACCTCGCGCTCTCGCGGCGTGAGCTCGGCCTTGGCAGCGCGACGCGAGCCCAGGTCCTCGAAGGTCCAGATGCCGGCCTCGTGCGGCGCCGCGCGATTGAGCGCCTGGCCGCTCACGTGGCACCAGAAGGTCTCGCCGGCAAAGGCGCCGTGCAGGCCGCCAACGCGCCGCATCATGCGGTTGTCGGCGTAGCGGCCGCTGGCGTTGAGAATCGGCTCCATGCGCTTGCCGATGCGCTCGAATTCGGCGACGCTCGGGTAGAGCACGCGGAACGACTGCCCGATCAGCACATCGCGCGTGGCGCCGAACATTTCGCACAGCCGCGCGTTGCAATCGACGATGATCCGGTGGCGCGACAGCACCATGCCCACCGGCGCCTCCTCGAAGGCGAGCCTGTAGTCGATGGGGGCGAGGGCGGTGTCCGGTGTCTCCATTACGAAATACTACGTATGCGCATACGTAGTATCGTCCGGCTTGTCCATCAACCACCATTTCCGAACGAGGAATCATGGCGAACAAGATCTATCCCTCCGCTGACGCGGCGCTCAAGGGCGTCGTCGCCGATGGCCAGACGCTCGCGGTCGGCGGCTTCGGCCTGTGCGGCATCCCCGAAGCCCTGATCGATGCACTGCACGATTCGGGCGTCAAGAACCTGACCTGCATCTCCAACAACGCCGGCGTCGACGGCTTCGGCCTCGGCAAGCTGCTGGAGACGCGCCAGATCAAGAAGATGATCGCGAGCTACGTGGGCGAGAACAAGGAGTTCGAGCGCCAGTACCTGGCCAAGGAACTGGAGCTCGAGTTCACGCCCCAGGGCACCCTGGCCGAGAAGCTGCGTGCCGGCGGTGCGGGCATCCCGGCCTTCTTCACCAAGACCGGCGTCGGCACGCTGGTGGCCGAGGGCAAGGAGCTGCGCGAGTTCGACGGCGAAACCTATGTGATGGAGCGTTCGCTGGTGCCCGACGTGGCGCTGGTCAAGGCGCATGTGGCCGACAAGTCGGGCAACCTGCGCTTCCGGCTGACGGCGCGCAACTTCAATCCGGCCGCGGCCATGGCCGGCAAGATCTGCATCGTCGAGGTCGAGAAGATCGTCGAGGTCGGCGAACTGGCACCGGACGACATCCACCTGCCGGGCATCTACGTGCATCGCATCGTCCTCAACGCCAATCCCGAGAAGCGGATCGAGAAGCGCACCGTGAGCGCAGCGGTCGACGTGGCCGCCGCCAAGGTCGAGGCCCAGGCCGCCATCGCACAGGCAGCCGCCGGCAGCGAGGTGCCGGCACCCGTCAAGAACAGCAAAGGAATCTGAAATGAAACGCCCCCACGTTCGGCACTTCGTGTCCTCTCTGACCCCCGAGGGGGCGCAAGCCGCCCTTGGGGCGGCCCGGCGGGAGGCTTGATATGCCCTGGACCCAAGACCAGATGGCGGCGCGCGCCGCCCAGGAGCTGGAAGACGGCTTCTACGTGAACCTCGGCATCGGCATCCCCACGCTGGTGGCCAACTTCGTCGGCGACAAGGAAGTCTGGCTGCAGAGCGAGAACGGCATGCTGGGCATCGGCCCCTTCCCGACCGAGGACCAGGTCGATGCCGACCTGATCAACGCCGGCAAGCAGACCGTGACCACGCTTCCGGGCTCGGCCATCTTCGGCAGCCACGACAGCTTCGCGATGATCCGGGGCGGCAAGATCAACCTCTCGATCCTCGGCGCCATGCAGGTCAGCGCCAAGGGCGACCTGGCCAACTGGATGATCCCCGGCAAGATGGTCAAGGGCATGGGCGGCGCCATGGACCTGGTGGCCGGCGTGAAGCGCGTGATCGTGCTCATGGAGCATGTGGCGCGCAAGAAGGATGGCACCGAGGACCTCAAGATCCTCGAGGAGTGCACCCTGCCGCTGACCGGCGTGGGCGTGGTGGACCGCATCATCACCGACCTGGCGGTGATGGACGTCACGCCCGAGGGCCTGAAGGTGATCGAGCTGGCCGAAGGCGTCACCTTCGAGGCACTGCAGGCCAAGACCGGCGTCAAGCTCCTGCACTAGCCAGACTTGCGCCCTCTCCCGGCGGGAGAGGGCTGGGGGGAGGGCAGCGGCGCTCGAACCCTTGACGACACGACAAGACGCCCGTGTTGCTCATACGGTGAGCCTTGGGGGGCTGACCTAGCACAGCGAGCTCCATCTCGCTGGCGCTTGCCCATTGCGGCCGCGTTCACAATGCGGCCGGGGCATCCCTCTTCCAACCTCTACGAATGACTTCCTCGCGCTTTTTCAAGATCGCGCTCGTGCTCGGACTCCTGTCGGCCATCGGGCCCTTCGCGATCGACATGTACCTGCCGGCGCTGCCCGAGATCGGCGCCAGCCTGGGCGCCGGCATCGGCCCGGTTCAGATGAGTCTCACGGCCTTCTTCATTTCTCTGGGCGTGGGCCAGTTGCTCTATGGCCCGGTGTCGGACATGGTCGGGCGCAAGCCGCCGCTGTACTTTGGCCTGCTGCTGTTCGCGGCCGCGAGCGTGGGCTGCGCCCTGGCCACCGACATCCAGACTCTCATCGCTTTGCGCTTCGTTCAAGGCCTGGGGGCCGCCGCCGGCATGGCGATCCCACGGGCCGTGGTGCGCGACATGCACACCGGCAACGATGCGACACGGCTGATGTCGCTGCTGATGCTGGTCTTCAGTGTCTCGCCCATCCTGGCGCCGCTGGCCGGCAGCGCGGTGATCGCCATCGCCGGCTGGCGTGCCGTGTTCTGGGCCGTGACCCTGGCCGCCGTGGCCGGCCTCGCGCTCATGGCCGCGACCCTCAGGGAAACGCGGCCCGCCCAAGACCGCGTCGAAAGCAGCCTGGGCAGCGCGGTGCGGGCCTATGGGGTGCTGCTGCGCGATGCGCACTACCTGGGCCTTGTGTTCATCGGCGCCTTTGCGATGGCAGGCTTCTTCACCTACCTGGCCAACTCCTCCTTCGTGATGATCGGCCACTACGGGCTCTCGCCGACGCTCTACAGCCTTGCCTTCGGCATCAACGCGGCGGCCTTCTTCGGCGCTGCCCAGCTCAACGGCCTGCTGTGCGAGCGTTTCGGCATCGTGCGGGTGGTCAAGGCGAGCGTGAGCGCGTGCGGCGTGGTGATGCTCGCGATGTTCGCGTACTACCTCGCCGGCGGCGACAGCCTGGCGGTGCTGATCGTGCTGTACTTCATCGCCAGCGGCTTCATGGGCTTCGTCATCCCGACCACATCCGTGCTCGCGCTCGAGAAACACGGCGCCATCGCCGGCACCGCCTCGGCCTTGCTCGGCACGCTGCAGATGCTCACCGGCGCAGTGGCGATGGCGGTGATCGGCCTGTTCACCGACGGCCGGCCGCTGCCGATGGTCGCGGGCATGGCGGCCGGCGCGTTGATCGCCGTCGTGCTCACCTGGTTGACGCTCGGCGCGCACCGGCCCATGGCATATGCGGCCCGCTGAGCCGGCCGCCCTTGCAGAGCTGCCCGAAGCGGACGGGCTGCCGCAGCCGCAGCGCCGCTGGGCGATGCTGGTGATCATCCTGGGCATCACCGTCGCGGTGCTCGACGGCACCATCGTCAACCTCGCGCTGCCGGGCATCGCACGCGAGCTCCAGGCCGATCCGGCGCATGCGATCTGGGTGGTCAATGCCTACCAGATCGCGACGCTGGTGATGCTGCTGCCGCTGGCCTCGCTCGGCGACCTGGTGGGCTACCGGCGGGTGTATCTGTGGGGCATGGTGCTGTTCACGCTGGCCTCTCTGGGCGCCATGCTGGCCGACTCGCTGGGCACGCTGATCGCCGCGCGCACCGTGCAGGGGCTCGGCGCCGCCGGGCTGATGAGCGTCAACTCGGCGCTGGTGCGGGTGGTCTATCCGCGCGCGCAACTGGGCCGGGGCATGGCGCTCAACTCGGTGGTGGTTGCCAGCGCCTCGGTGGCGGGGCCATCGGTGGCAGCGGCGATCCTCTCGGTGGCTTCGTGGCCCTGGCTGTTCGCGTTCAACGTGCCGCTGGGCCTGCTGGTGCTGGCGCTGGGCTGGCGCGCGCTGCCAGCGCAACGCGCGGCCGCGGTTGCCGGCGAGCGCTTCTCATGGGTCGACGTGCTGCTCAACGTGCTGATGTTCTCGCTGGTTTTCGTCGGGGCGGACCGCCTGGGCGTGCGCGGCGAGTCGGGGCAGGGCGCCGGGCCCCTCGCCTGGGCGCTGCTGCTGGCGGGGGTGGCGGTGGGCGTCGTCTACCTGCGGCGGCAGCGCGCGCTTGCCGTGCCGCTGTTCCCGGTGGACCTCCTGCGCATCCCGGTGTTCGCGCTGTCGATGGGCGCCTCGGTGGGCGCCTTCTGCGCTCAGATGCTGTCCTTCATCGCACTGCCTTTCCTGCTGCTCGACACCTACGGGCGCTCGCACGTGGAGGCCGGCCTGTTGATCACCGCGTGGCCGCTGGCCATCGTGGTGATGGCGCCGGTCGCCGGACGGATGATCGGCCGCTATCCGGATGGCTGGCTGGGCGGCATCGGCCTGAGCTTGCTGTCGCTCGGCCTGGTGCTGCTGGCGGCGCTGCCCGCGCACCCGGGCAATGCAGACATCGTGTGGCGCATGGCGCTGTGCGGACTGGGCTTCGGCCTGTTCCAGTCGCCCAACAACCACACCATCGTGACCTCGCCGCCCGCGCACCGCAGCGGCGCGGCCAGCGGCATGCTGGGCACTGCGCGGCTCACAGGCCAGACATTGGGTGCGGTGCTGCTGGCCGGGATCTTCAGCGCGTGGAGCCCGCACGAGGGGCGCGGGCCCTTCATTGCGCTCGGCCTGGCCGCGGCCTGCGCGGCCGTGGCGGCGGTGTGCAGCACGCTGCGCACGCGCGAGCCGCGCACCCGCCGCGCTTGAGCGGTGAGGCTGAAGATGGCTCAAGACCGGCTCCGGACCTCAAGCAGGTAGCCGAGCCCCAATGCGCACGTAAAAAGGCTGGCAGTGCCGGCGAGCCAGACGCCCTGAAGTCCCAGGGCAGGAATGGCCGGCGCCCAATCCACGGTGAGTGCAATCCCGTGTGTCAGCACGTGGCCGCCAAGCACGCCGACGCCCCACAGCGAGACCAGATACACCAATGAAGGCACCAGCGTCTGCTCGTAGCCGCGCAAGGCGCTGGCCGCGACGATCTGGATGGCATCGAACACCACGTAGAGCACGAATATGGGCATGAGGGAAAGGGCCATTTCGGTCACCTCCAGGTCCGAGGTATAGGCGCGCAGAACCAAGGAAGCAGCTCCCAGCAGCGACGCAGCGGCAGCCAAGCCCCAAACGATGGATAAGCAGATGGTCGTGCCCGCGATATCCCGCGCCGCCGCCCGGTCCCCCCTGCCGATCGCATTGGCGATCAGCGTTTGAGCGCCCACACCCAACGCCATCGGGCTCATGAACATCAGGCCAGTCAAACTTGCAAGAATCTGATGTGCGGCAGTGGTGAGTGCGCCGAGCCGCGCGATGATGAAAGCCATCACGGTCAGCGAGCCGATCTCAAGCAGGTACGAGATGCCGATCGGAACGCCTAGCGCGAGCACGCGGCATGCCCGGCGCCAGTCTGCACCCGCTGGCCGGAAACGCAGTCCAAGTTGTCGATAGCAAGGGTCTACAAGCAACCAAACACCGCTCATCAGCGCCATGAAGACGAACATCGCTACGGTGCCGTAGGCACAACCTGCCAACCCCAGTGCAGGGGCGCCCGCAAGGCCATGCATCAGCACGAAACTGAGAGGCACCTTCACGAGCAGTGCACAAGCGTTGATCCAGACAATCGGCTTCGGACGCTTTATCGCCGAGGTGAGTGCATAGAAGACGCGCATGAGCAAAGCCGCCGGCAACGCCATGGCGACGATGCTCACGTAGTCCAGAGCCGCTGATAGAACCTCTTCCGGGACACGCGCAAATCTGAAAATGGGCTGGGCCACGAGAGCCAGAATTACCGCGCCAGCAGCGCCGAGCACCACTGCCAGCCAAGTACTCGCGCGGACCCAGGCACCGATCTGAGAAGTCTCGTCTGCGCCGAACTTCCGTCCAATGATGGGAGACAGCCCTTGAATAATGCCGAAGAAGGATGCGAACACTGTCCCCCACAGACTTGACCCGATGCCGACCGCAGCAAGCGCCTGCGTCCCATAATTTCCAGCCATTGCGGCGTCGGCGATGCCGCTGCACAGGAGTGTCACGTGTGCTAACAGGATGGGCCCGCTCAATTGCAATAGCTCCGCACTGTGCCTTAACAGATTGGACCTTTTTCTCATTTCGTCGCGACGATGACGAGATTGCTTTCGGGGTTTTTATTATTGAGTGCGAGATCTCCAAAAAGTTGGACTTCGCGAAAACCTGCGTGCAGCAAAAAGTCTCTTAGCTTTTCTTTTTCGTAGAGCCGAGTCCAGCACGTGAATTCTGTATCCCCTTGCCGATACGCGACCTTGAAGATTCCTCGTTTCCAATCCATCTGGCAATGCTCTTCCACATCGAGGGTGTGCCGGACAAAAGAAGTGTCCAAAGCCGGCAGCTTGGTTCGTGCACACTCCATGTCAGCCAGCTCCATTACAAGTATTCCGTCTGGCCGGAGACGTGAGGCCCAGGTCTTTAACATATGGATGTCATCGGCAGGATCCGCGAAGTAGCCAAAACTCGTGAACATGCTGAGGAGGGCATCAAATTTCTCCAAAGGTGGTGCTCGCATGTCCATTGCCAAATATCGAGGGCCCTGATTTTCAGATCGAGCCATTGATAGTTGGACAGCGGAAATATCGATGCCGGTAACGTCATATCCAAGGGAATACATTTTTCCCGAAAGGCGCCCAAAGCCGCAGCAGATATCCAAGATTTTCGAATGACTCGCAAGTGGCAGGATCCGAGAAAGTAAATAGGCTTCCTGCTCTGTATTACGATATCGACCCAAGCTGCGAGCAGCATGCACGAACTCCATCGGAAATCCGTCTTTTGGGTTTTGCATGAAGGCTCCGTCATCCTCCGGAATTGGGTTTGCTCTGGTCATGATTTGCCTTTGCTCTCAAGAGATTTCTTTGCCCAATGACTGCACCAAATGGGCGGCGGTGTCCGTTGGGTAGATGACTTCCATCGTCGCATGCTCGATAGATGGGTCCGTCAGATCATCCTCAGAAGCGAAGGAATAAATAATTGCAATTCTATTGCTGTCTTCAGTGAGCGGGGAAATGCGATGCAAGGTGGTGTTCGTCTTCATGAAATAGGTTTCCCCGCTTTGCACATGCATGCTTGTGATGAGGCGATTTTCCAGGGCCTTCTTGACGCATTTTTCTGAATTCATCTTGTCCCAAATCACATTCTGAATGTATTCAATGCGCCCGCCAGATAGTGGATTCGGACTCTCGACGACATGAATCAGCGCGAAGGTGTAGTCGTCCCAATGCCAGCCATGCGTGTCACCGGGTCCGCATTGGTTGTTGATAATATATTCTTCTGGTGCATAAGGTATTCTATAAATTTTTTCACCCGCAATAATGCTCAGCAGCATCAGCAAAGTATCCGAATGGAACAGGGCCGGCGTCACAAGACCTGTTGCTCGGATGGCGTCCCGTCCCACGCTCCGATAGCTTCTCGGGGTGTTTCCGGTCGACGCAATTTTCACATTCCGCCGTTCCGCCTTTTCAGCCAATAGCCTGCGCGCCTCCTTGTGAAGATCGGCCTGTAGCGCATGCGGAATAAAATTTCCGATCTTCACGCACTGATGGAGATCGAATTCCTTTCGCCAGCCCTGTACTTGCTTGCCAAACCCGGAAAAATGGGCTGCGAGCAGGGCATCGACATCGTTCCGATTTTGTTTGAAATTCATTGCTGTAGGAATGTATTATTCAAGTATGAAGAGTTCGCCGTTGGCTTCCCAAGTACGAATGAGCCTGTAATCCCGCTCAAGGTCTTCCTTGCTGTCACTGGCGAGATATGCAATGCCAGCGTTGGTAAACAGGTCGATGGTTCGGGCCACCGTCTCGCCGGGTTCTGGCGCGTGGATCAGAGACCGGAAGGACTTCAGCGCGGGTACCCTTTCGTGGCACCTGTTCTCCTTAAGGATCCCCGACGTCGTCGAAGAGAGGGTGACGCAATGCAGGTGGTTCTTGCGGGCATACGACATCCCGACCAATTCGGCAAAGGCAGCAGGGTCAGCATGGCGGAGCACTGTCAATGTGACATGAGAGTGTCCGGTCGCCTCCACAACAGCCTCGTGATCGATCGTTCCCTGCATGCGAGCCGCGGTTTCGATCAGCAGCAGTCCCCCACTCTCAGTCTGGAACAGTTCCGTATGCGACGGTCCCTCCGCGATTCCCAAGGCGTCCAGGCACGCAGTCGTGTAGCGCCCCAGATCGCGAGTGAGGTCACTGTTCGGTGCCAGCAGTATTTCGCGGTCGCATATCAGTGACGCGCCGGGGACTGCGGTCTTGTCGTCCTTCCAGATCTCAGAGATGTAGTGGCGGCCGCCAATGCTGACCGCGTTTACGATGAACTGCTGCCCGGCAATTTTTTCCTGCAGGACTGCAGCGTCATTGATGCCGCCCAGCTTGTTGCGCTTTCCAAGGATGGCATCCACGGCCGCCGCGACTTCGGGCATGCCGTTGCAGAACCTGACGCCGTCGGCGCCCGCGCTCGCCGATGGTTTGACGACCACGGGCCAGCTTCGCAGTGCCCCCGCCCAGTCGAGCGCATCGCCAACTGTGAGGCAACGCGCTTGCCTCAGCGCGGAGAGACCAGCTTTCCTGAGGCGCTCGTGCATCTCGTATTTGTCCCTTCGCAGGCGGCTCGTGCGCGGATCGTTTCCGGGGACGTGCAGCAGTCGTGCCAGCCTCTCGGCCGTCTCGACGCCGGTCTCCGTGCCAGCGACCACGCACATGATGGGCGCGAGTCTCTTCAGTTCGGTCGCAATGTCATCGACGCCGCCTGGACCAGCGACGACGAAGCGCTGCTGGAAATCGCTGACGCGAAAGGCGGCAAGGAAGTCGGCTGGGATGTCTGGTGAACTCTGAACGTGGACACATTTGATCCCAAAATGTCCGAACTCCTTCGGTAAGCATGATCCTGTGGAATAGGCGTCGACGATGACGGCCAATCCCGTCGGCGGTTGTCTTGTCTTGCGCATGCGCTCCCTGCGAGAGTGTTGAGAGGCGCGGATTCTGGGCAAGCCCTCCAGATCTGACAACTACCAATGTTGGTAGGTAGGCACCCGACGGAGTTGGCCAACGCCCCCAGAAGTTCTTGACCGTCAGATGCACCTTACGAATCGCCAAGCACCGATACTTTCGCCATGAGTCAGATCGGCAAGCTCCCGGGAGACGACGCCCTGATCCGGCATGGCTGTGAAGCGACCCCATGCCCGCCGCGCTCGAAGCCCTGGGTGCTGGCCGCGGCCATCATCGGCTCGAGCATGGCCTTCATCGACGGCACGGTGGTCAACGTCGCGCTCCCCGCGATCCAGCGCGAGCTGAACGCCACGGCCTTCCAGGCGCAATGGGTGGTGGAGTCGTATGCGCTCTTCCTGGCTGCGCTCCTGCTGGTCGGCGGCGCGCTGGGCGACCTCTTCGGGCGGCGGCGCATCTTCGCGCTCGGCGTCGTGCTCTTCGCGCTGGCCTCGGTCGGGTGCGCGCTGTCGGGGACGGTGCAGCAGCTGATCCTGGCGCGTGCGGCGCAGGGCGTCGGCGGCGCCTTGCTCGTTCCCGGCAGCCTGGCACTCATCAGTGCCAATTTCGCGCAGAAGGAGCGGGGCCGTGCCATCGGCACCTGGTCCGGCGCGAGCGGCATCACAGCGGCCATCGGTCCGGTGCTCGGCGGATTCCTGGTCGATCACTATTCGTGGACCTGGGCCTTCCTGATCAACGTGCCGATGGCGCTGGCGGTGCTGTGGATCGTGTGGCGCCATGTGCCGGAGAGTCGCGGCAGTTCCGCAGGGAGCGGGCTGGATATGTGGGGCGCCGCGCTGGCGACCGCAGCGCTGGGCGGCATCGTCTATGCCTTCATCGAGGCGCCCACGCAGGGATGGGGCTCGGCAGCCGTGCTGGCGGCGCTGGCCATCGGCATTGCAGGCAGCCTCGTCTTCGTGGTGGTCGAGCGGCGTGTCGCGTCGCCGATGCTTCCCCTGCCGCTCTTGCGCATCGGCAATTTTGCCGGGGCCAACCTGCTGACGCTGCTGCTGTATGCGGCACTGGGGGGAGGGCTGTATTTCTTTCCGCTCAACCTCATCCAGGTGCAGGGTTACTCGGCCACGGTGGCGGGTGCCGCGCTGCTGCCTTTCATCCTGATCATGTTCGTGCTTTCGGGCTGGGCAGGACAACTGGTGGATCGCTTCGGGCCACGACTGCCGCTGATGGTGGGGCCGAGCATCGCGGCGGCGGGCTTCGTGCTGTTCGCGGTGCCGGGCGTCGGGGCGAACTACTGGACGGCCTTCCTGCCGGCCGTGGTGGTGCTGGGGTTCGGCATGACGGTCACGGTAGCGCCGCTGACGACGACGGTGATGAATGCGGTCGGGCCGGAGGCCGCGGGGATTGCATCGGGCGTGAACAACGCCGTGTCACGTGCTGCATCGGTGTTGGCGATTGCGGTGTTCGGGGTGGTGATGGCGTGGGTTTTCGATGCGGTGCTGGCGGAAGGTTTGCGCGAGGCAGGGGCATCGGCGCAGGCTAGTGCGTTCATCGAGGGGCAGCGGAGCAAGCTGGCGGGGGCGGAGTTGCCGCCGGGCATCGATGCAGCGGCCGGTGCGGCGCTCAAGCGAGTGGTGGCCGAGTCTTTTGTGGCGGGATTCCGATGGGTGATGCTGATCTGCGCCGGTCTGGCACTGCTGAGTGCGCTGAGTGCTTGGGTGATGATCGGGCGCGGGCCGAGTAGGGCCGGCGCGGTGGTGCCGAGGCCGCGTTAGACGGCGCTAGGAGCGCTTGGCTGCTTGCTCCAGAACCTTGAGCAGTCGACAGGCCGGAGATCGAGTGCTCCGCGCGATGTCGAGCGCAAGCTGGACGGGGTACTCCACCAGGTCGATCTCGCCGGCCTCGACGCTTTCGATGAAGCCGGCGTCATGGCCGATTTCTTGATCGAGTCCGGTAAGCGAGAGCTGCGCCGTGGTGCGAAGCATGTGCACGTACTGGCCCGGGGCGAGCGTCACGACGAAGTCCTTGTTGTCCGCGTCGTCGAGACCCAGCAGTGCGTAGAGGGAGAAACCAAGTAACGAGCAATACAGGAATGCCCTGCGAATCTGCATTGCCGCGGCCGATTCATGAGCGAGTGCCTCAACGTCTTCAGGCTCGTCGCCGGCGTGCGCAGCGGCATCATCCTGCCCGTTGGAATCCACACGAATCCAGGTGCCTTGAATGCGTCTGTGCACGCTCATGCTTATTCCGCTGCGGGGGTTGGGGTGTGAGATCGGGGGGGCTGGCCCTGGCAGGGCACCTTCAGGAGTGCCGGCCGGGCGCCGACAGGTGGGGCATTAGACGGTCTTGGGGCTGTGTCGTCAATAGCGGCCAACCGGCGCGGGTATCGCCCGTCTTGCCGTTGGCCATTCGCGGGCAATCCCGCGCGCGGCACCCCGGGGCATCGCCGGAGTCCGCGCTTTTCGCTACCCTAGCGCAATGAACGCACTTGCCCCGCAGCGCTCCGGCGTCGACGCACCCATCGGCCCGCCGCCCCCCGCTCCCGATCTGCCGATACCGCCTTCGCCACCGGCCGCGCCTTCGCCGCCGCCCGAAGGAGATCCGCCGCCGGCCGATCCGCCCATGACCGAGCCCGGCGCACCGCCGCCAGTGGCCGATCCGCCGCCCGGCGCTTCAGCGCTCGGGCGCCTGCATGCGCGGCGCCTGCGCGAGATGTACCGCTCGGCCGGCTGGCCCTGCTGCGACGAGATCGAGGTCGAGTTGCTGGCAGCCGGCCTGCTGGAGCGCGTGCGCTGGCCGCAGGGTCACGAGACGCTGCGCGTGAGCGACGCCGGCATCGCCCACATCGCAGGCAACCTGGCCGTCAACCGGGCTGCACGCTCGCGGCACGAGGCCCTGGTGGAGCACGTGGCGCGCGAGATGACGCGCGCCGGGCGCATCGCCTGGCGTGGTGTGAGCCTGCGTGCGCGGCTACCCGCAGCGCACGGCAACGAACGGCCGCGCTGGTGCATCGCGCGGCCCGACGTGTTCTCGATCCGCAACACGAGCGTGGAGGCCTACGCGCAACCCATCGTCCACGAGGTGAAGGTCAGCCGCGCCGATCTGCTCGGCGACCTGCGCAAGCCCGACAAGCGCGCGGCCTACCTCGACGTGGGCGGCGAGTGCTGGTACGTGCTGGGCTGCGATGCCAGGGGCCGGCCGATCGCCGAGCCCGAAGAGGTTCCGCCCGAATGCGGCGTGCTGGTCGCACAGGGTGCGCGGCTGGTGGTGGCACGCGCGGCCGTGCACCGCGCGCAGCCGCGGCTACCCTTCGGCGTCTGGATGGCCCTGGCCAAGGCGCAGCCGGTGCCGGGCTTCGACGAAGAATCGCAGGACCTGCTGGCGGGCATCGAAGGCTGACCCCTCTCAGGAACCGCGCCTGACCGGCACCGGGCGGCCGAGTGGGGCGGAGCCGGCGTCTCCCTCATCGCCGCCATCGTCCTCGTCGTCGCCGACGTCGAGGTCGTCCGCTTCCCCCGCCAGCTCCCCGGCCGTTGCGGCGTCGGGATCGTCGACCGCGTCGGTCACCTCGCCGACGTCGTCAGGCACGGTGCCGATGCGGTCGGGAAGGATGTCGGCATCGTCCGATGCAGCAGTGGGATCGGCCGACGCACGCTCGCCGGTACCCTCGGCATCGGTGTCGGTGCCGTGCGAAATGGGCAGCGCGCCTTCGGCGCTCCCGTCGGGCAGGGCGCTGCGGCTGCGGTCGGTCTGCACGTCGCTTCCGCTGTCGCTGGTGTCGCTCGGACCGAGCGAATCCACGTCGGTGCCGCGTGGTCTTGATGGGGCGTGCTCGCCGCCCAGGATGCTGCTGGTGGCCATGATGGTCCTCCGTGTCGATGGCATGGCTCGACTCTGCGCGGCGGCACGGCGCCACGTGTGGGCAGCGGCCGACGCCGCATGTCGGCCGGCGTGCAGGTCTGGGCCGTCAGCCCAGTAGCCGCGGCAAGCCCTGCACGAGAAGCAGGCCGCCGATGCCCTGCAAAGTGGCGCAATGCCACAGCGGCAAGGTGTTGTCGAGCGTCGCGCGCGCCTGCGGTTGCAGGCGGCCGGAAAAGGAGCGGGCCAGCAGGTAGGCGCCCATCATCATCAGAACCACGACATGCAGCCCCTGGTAGGCGAGCAGCATGGCGACGGTGGCGCTCCACGCCTGGGCCTGCGGATTCAGGCCGGCCTGGGCCTGGGCGAGCAGGTCGATGCCGAAAGCGCCGGCCACGCACAGCATGGCCAGCGCCACCTGCAGTCGCAACACTCGCTGCGCGCGAGGGTCGGCATCGCGCAGCCGCCGCGGCGCTGTCGCCATCAGCAGCGAACCCATGGCGAGCAGCGCGGCCGACGCCCAGGGCCAGCGCAACGCCGGCAGCGCAGCGCCTGGCGGCGGGCAGGTATCCGCGGCCATGGCGACATGCACATGCGCATACACGAAGGACGCGAAAACGGTCATGTCGACCGCCACCAGGATGAGCGACGCCCACCATGAATGCGAGTCGGCGAGCCTGCTGCTGCCGACGGGCAGCTGCACGCCCTGCGCGGCTTCGATGCGCGGACGCGGCGGGGGCAGGTCCGTGGCCCAGAGCCAGCGCAGCACCGCCACGATCGCGACCGCCCCGAAGGCGAAGGCCGCCACCGCCAGCTCGACCGTCAGCAACAGGAAGAAGCCCGCCGTCCCGATGGCCGCCAGCAGCGGCCACCAGCCGTCGGTGGGCAGGCGCAGCAGGTGCAGCGGGCGC
>NZ_LMTS01000238.1:33065-35031 GCF_001541225.1 Variovorax sp. WDL1
GGCTGCTCCCACAAGGGCTCGCGCGACACCAGCTGCGGAATGCTGCGCACGCCGTACTCGCGCATCGGCAGCCATTCGAGCGTGCCGGCCCGCCACGGATTGCCGTGGTCCTTGTCCGGCCGCCGCAGCGTGCGCGCGGCGTCGACGATGAACAGCAGCACGCCCGTGGCCAGCACGAAGGCGCCGACAGTCGACAACAGGTTGAGCGCGTTCCAGCCCAGGTCGCCCGGGTAGCTGTGGACACGCCTCGGCATGCCCAGCAGGCCCGCGATGTGCATCGGGAAGAAGGCCAGGTTGAAGCCGCCGAACATCAGTCCGAAGACCCAGCGGCCCCAGCGCTCCGACAGGCAATGGCCGTTGAATACCGGCGCCCAGAAGTAGAAGCCCGCGAACAGCGGGAACACCATGCCGCCGATCAGCACGTAGTGCAGATGGGCGACGATGAAGTAGCTGTCGTGCGCCTGCCAGTCGAAGGGCAGCACCGCCACCATGACGCCGGTCAGGCCGCCCAGCACGAAGATGAAATGAAAGCCCAGCAGGAACAGCGTGGGCGCGTTCGGCCGCACCTCGCCGCGCCAGAAAGTCGCAATCCAGGCGAACACCTGCACGCCGCTCGGGAGCGCGACCAGGAAGCTCGCGGCCGAAGTCACTGTCATCGCGAGGTCACCCACGCCCGCGGCGAACATGTGGTGGATCCAGAGCGCGAAGCTCACGAGCCCGACGCCGGCGAGCGCGGCCACGATCGCGCGATAGGCCACCAGCCGGGTGCCCGCGAGCGCAGGGATCATCATCGAAACCATGCCCGCGGCCGGCAGGAAGATGATGTAGACCTCCGGATGCCCGAAGAACCAGAACAGGTGCTGCCACAGCAGCGGGTCGCCGCCGCGCCCTGCGATGAAGAAGGGCCAGTCGAAGGCGCGCTCTATCTCCAGCAGCGTGGTCGCTGCGATCACCGCCGGAAAGGCGAAGACGATCATCAGCGCCGTCACCAGCATGGCCCAGGCGAAGACTGGCATGCGCATCAGCGTCATGCCGGGCGCGCGCGTGAACAGGATGCCGACGATGAGCTCGATGGCGCCCGCGATAGCCGAGATCTCGATGAAGCCGATGCCCAGCAGCCACCAGTCCGCGCCGCGTCCGGGCGAGAACTCCTTGCCGGTGAGCGGCGGGTACATGAACCAGCCGCCATCGGGCGCCTCGCCGAAGAAGAGGGTGCAGAAGAAGACCAGTCCGCCGATCGCATAGGCCCAGAAGGCATAGGCCGACAGCCACGGAAAGGGCAGGTCGCGCGCGCCCAGCATGCTGGGCAGCAGGTAGATCGCCACCGCCTCGACGATCGGTACAGCGAAAAGGAACATCATCACCGTGCCGTGCATGGTGAAGAGCTGGTTGTAGGTTCGCACCTCGACCAGCGCGTTGTCGGGGACGGCCAGCTGCGCGCGCATTACCAGCGCGAGCGCACCGGCCAGTATGAAAAAGAGCATCGCGGTCGCGATGTAGTACACGCCGATGCGCGTGTTGTTGACGGCCGAGAGCGCCCGCCAGCCCGTTGGCGCCTGCCACGCGCGCTCGAGTGCCTCGCGTTCGCCCGCGGGCCGGGGCAGGGCGGACGGCAGCTCGCTCATTTCAGCTGGGCCAGCCAGGCGGCGATGGCCTGCAGGCTGTTGTCGTCGATGCGCTCGTGCGACGAAGGCATGCGTGCGCCGGGTTTCAGTTGCTGCGTGTGCGCCAGCCAGCGCGCGAGGCCGTCATTGTCGTTCGGCAGGAGGCCGGCGCCCAAGTAGAGGCGGCTGCCCACGTGGGTGAGGTCCGGCCCCAGGCGGCTTTCCTCGCTCACGCCGCGCACGGTGTGGCAGGCATTGCAGCGGTGCGCGAGGAAGGCATCCCGTCCGCGCTCGAGCGCGGGCGTGGCCGGCGGCGCGGCCGGCCGTGCCTGCGCCGCGATCCAGGCATCGAAGACCGCGGG
>NZ_LMTS01000238.1:35048-47186 GCF_001541225.1 Variovorax sp. WDL1
ATCGAAGACCGCGGGCGGCTCGGCCACCACCTGCAGCGCCATGCGTGTATGTTGGTCGCCGCAATACTCTGCGCAGGCGCCGCGCCAGGTCCCGGGGCGATCGGCCTGCAGCTGCATGTGCTGCATGCGGCCCGGCACCATGTCCATCTTGCCGCCGAGCGCCGGCACCCAGAAGCTGTGGATCACGTCGGCGCTGGCGAGTGCGACATAGACCGGCCGGCCGACCGGAATGCGCAGCTCGTTCGCGCCCGCAATGTCCCGGCCCGTGCCCGGGTCGCGGTAGCGCAGCTCCCACCACCACATGTGCCCGGTGACGGCCACGATCAGCGCATCCCTCGGGGGCACCACCCGCCAAGGCGGCTTGTGCCATTCGCTGTAGACGAAGAGCGCGGCAAGCACGGCGCCCGGGAAGACCAGGCCGCCGCCGAGCACCCACCAGCGCGCATTCACCCGCCCGTGGCGGCGGCGCACCGCGAGCGCGAGCAACACCATCACGCCCACGAAGATCAGCGCTGCACCCACGACGAGCACGCCGGTTACGCCCAGCAGCGTCTCGGCCACGGGGCCGGCGACGTGCAGGGCGGACTGTGCGCGGTCGCTGCTCATTCGAGCGCCAGCAGATAGGCCGCCATGTCGCGTGCCTGATCGGCCGGGACGCCCATGGCCGGCATGAGGGTGTCGGGCACCAGCGCCTTCGGCCGGACGATCCAGTGCGCCAGCATGTCGGGCCGGTTCGGCACCTCCCCGGCGATGTAGCTGCGACGGCCGAAGCCCGCGAGGGCCGGCCCGACATTGCCACGGGCCGCGGGCACCTCGGGTATGGCGTGACAGCTGCCGCATTGGTATTGGGCCAGCAGCGCCTGCCCGCGCAGCACCTGCGCGCGTGGGGCATCTGCGTAGGGCAGCCGGCTTTCGCCGACGCAGCCGGTTGCGAGCGCCAGCGGGACCAGCGCCAGCAGCAGCGCGGTCCGTGGGCCGGGGCGGTCCAACAGGAGGGCCATGGCGGAATTGTGGCGGCGCGAATGCGCGCTGCGCCGACAGGGCGGCGCTGTTGCGCGTCGGACAATGCCGCCAGAACATGGGAACCTTCAAGACCGTTCTGCTGACCTCGGTGGTGCTCGGCCTCGCCGCCGCGGCCGGCGCGGCGGCCGTGGTGTACGGCGGCCTCTACAACGTGGCAGCGACTTCCCAGCACATCCAGCCGGTGCATACGGTGCTCGAGACGGCGATGCGCCAGTCAGTCCGGCTGCGTGCCCGCGCCATCGAGGTGCCGCGGCTCGACGACCCGCAGCTGGTGCTGCGCGGCGCGGCCTGCTTCCGCGACAAGTGCCAGCAGTGCCACGGCGGACCCGGAGTGGCGCAGGGCGACATCGGCAAGAGCATGCAGCCGCTGCCCGGCCCGCTCGTGGACGCACGCCATCACTGGAAGGCGCGTGAGCTCTACTGGGTAACGAAGCACGGTATCAAGATGAGCGGCATGCCCGCGTGGGAATACCGCCTGGCGGAGGAGGACCTGTGGGCAGTAGTTGCCTTCCTCGAGCGGCTGCCCGAGTTGACGGCGCGGGACTACGCCGAACAGACGGGGGGGCAGGCCACCTGCGGCCCGGGCGAAGCGGCGGTGGCCGGCGCGCTGGGCGACGCGCGGCGCGGCGCGCGGGCGCTGCACCAGTACGCTTGCAATGCCTGCCACACCATCCCCGGCATCACCGGGTCCCCGGTCCATGTCGGTCCGCCACTCGATGGCATCGCGCGCCGCACGATGATCGGCGGCCGCCTCGCCAACACCCCCGACAACATGGTGCGCTGGTTGCGCCGCACGCACGAGGTCGATCCGCGCACGGCAATGCCGGAGATGGGCCTGACCGAGCGGGATGCGCGCGACATCGCCGCCTACCTGTCCACGCTCGATTGAATTCGCCCGGGGGGCGCGTCGAGCGCGCTCAGGTCGTGTAGTCGCCGCTGGCTTCGGGCTGGAACAGGATCTCTTCTACCCGCGCGCTGCCCTCGGCGCCGCCGGGCAAGGTCCAGCTCGCCGTGGCGCCCAGGCGCAGGCCGATCAGGCTGATGCCCACGGGCGACAGCACCGAGACGAAGCCCGATGCAGGCTCCGCGTCCTGCGGATAGCACAGCGTGAGCTTGCGTCGCTCGCCCGAGCGGGTGTCCACGAGCGTCAGCTGCGAATACATGGTCACGATGTCGGGCGGAACCTCGCGCGAGCGGATCACGTCGGTGGCGTCGAGCAGGGCCTCCAGCACCGGATGGTGCGGGGACTTCTCGAGCAACTTGGACAGGCGGGCGTGATCGAGTTCGGTGAGCGTGCGCTCGCCGTGAAGAAGCGTGGTGGACATGAAGCACTCCAATCGAATGGCGGGCGCGCCGTACAAGGCAAAGGCGCTCGCGAATGCGCGGGGCGGGTGCCCGGCGATCGATGGTTGCGCTACTGAGGGGAGGAGGGGGATCGCCGGGCGGAGAAGGGTGCGGCCGGCAGGGCAGCTTCGTCGCCGGCCGCACGCGCTCGGCCCAGCCCTGCGCCAGTGGCGGGCATGGGTGCATCGAGGCAGCAGCAGGCGAGTAGCGGGAAGCGCATCCGGCGATTCTAGGCGAGGGGGATTCGCCTCAGGCCCGTGGGGGCGCCCCTGGCGAGCGCGCATGAGCATCGAACAGGCGACCGCACCGGCACGCACCAAGCCGGGAACTCGTGCGCCATTCACGCGCACGAGGCACGTTGCGCAGCGACGGTCGATCCACTTTGCGTGCGAAAAAGTGCTTCAGGCCCCTCCAGAGCGGCCCCCTTCGTTGGCACGGTTGTTGCGTGTTCTCCTTCACTGTTCCGTCGGCACCGTTGCCGCGGATATCGCAGTGCCTCCGCTAATGACGGCGGGAGCCGAGCGAATCGACAGCAATGACGCTGCCGGTCAATCTGTTCCAACCCGTTCTCGCATCTGCTCGATGCGGTGGCCTGCTTTCGATCGCCTGTGTCCACGGCGCATGTCGAATGCCTGCACTCCCACCCGAGCGGACGCGTGCAAGGAATCCCAAATGAAGATCGCGCTGATCGGCCACGGCATGGTGGGCCACAAATTTCTCGAACAACTCGACGAGCTCGGCCTGGCGGACGCACAGGTCACCGTGCTCTGCGAGGAGCCTCGCCCGGCCTATGACCGGGTGCACCTGTCCGAGTTCTTCTCAGGCAAGACGGCGGACGAGTTGTCGCTGGTCGAGCCCGGCTTCTTCGAGCGCACCGGCTTCACGCTGCGCCTGGCCGCCAGGGCGGTTGCCATCGAGCGCCGCAACAACACGGTGACCACGGCCGACGGCGAGGTGGTGGCCTACGACAAGCTGGTGCTGGCCACCGGCTCGGCGCCCTTCGTGCCCTCGGTGCCCGGGCGCGATCGGCCGCATTGCTTCGTCTATCGCACGATCGAGGATCTCGAGGCCATGAAAGCCAGCGGTGCCCGCTCGAAAAGCGGCGTGGTCGTGGGTGGCGGCCTGCTCGGCCTGGAATGTGCCAAGGCCCTGCGGGACATGGGCCTGGAGACGCACGTGGTGGAGTTCGCACCGCGCCTGATGGCGCTGCAGGTCGATGAAGGCGGCGGGCGCGCACTGCGCAACAGCATCGAGGCGCTGGGCCTGCATGTGCACACCGGCCGCAATACGGTGGAGATCGTCGATGGTGCGGCCGCGCGGCATCGGATGGTGTTTGCCGACGGCACCTACCTGGAGACCGACATGATCGTGTTCTCCGCCGGCATCCGGCCGCGCGACGAGCTGGCGCGCCAGTCGCTGCTGGCGATCGGTCCGCGCGGCGGGATCGCGATCGACAGCCACTGCCGCACCAGCGACCGCAACGTGTACGCCATCGGCGAATGCGCGTCGTGGAACGAGCAGACCTTCGGCCTGGTCGCGCCGGGCTACGAGATGGCCCGCGTCGCCGCGAAGCAGCTCGCCGGCCAGGACGACGCAGCCTTCACCGGTGCCGACATGAGCACCAAGCTCAAGTTGATGGGGGTCGACGTGGCCAGCATCGGCGACGCGCACGGCAAGACCCCGAAGTCGCGCGCCTGCCAGTACATCGACGAGCGCAAGCAGGTCTACAAGAAGATCGTGGTGAGCGAAGACGGCAAGCAGTTGCTGGGCGCGGTGCTGGTCGGCGACGCGTCCGAATACGGCACGCTGCTGCAGATGGCGCTCAACGGCATCGCGCTGCCGCCCGAGCCGGAGTTCCTGATCCTGCCGTCGAGCGACGGCAAGGCCAAGCCCGGACTGGGCGTGGACGCGCTGCCCGACAGCGCGCAGATCTGTTCCTGCAACAACGTGACCAAGGGCCAGATCTGCGCCGCGGTTGGCGAGGGCGCCTGCACCGTCGCCGAGATGAAGGCCTGCACCAAGGCCGGCGCGACCTGCGGCGGATGCTCCACGCTGGTGGGCCAGGTGATGAAGGTCGAGATGGCCAGGCGCGGCATGGCGGTGAACAACCACCTCTGCGAGCACTTCCCCTATTCCCGGCAGGAGCTCTACCACCTGATCCGCGTCGGCGAGATCAAGCGCTTCGACGACCTGCTCGCCAGGCACGGCAAGGGCCTGGGCTGCGACATCTGCAAGCCGACCGCCGCGAGCATCTTCGCCTCCTGCTGGAACGAGTTCGTGCTGAAGAAGAGCCTGGCGAGCCTGCAGGACAGCAACGACTACTTCCTCGGCAACATCCAGAAGGACGGCAGCTACTCGGTCGTGCCGCGCATGCCCGGGGGCGAGGTCACCCCCGAAGGCCTGATCGCGGTGGGCCAGGTGGCGAAGAAGTACGGCCTCTACACCAAGATCACCGGGGGCCAGC
This sequence comes from Variovorax sp. WDL1, assembly GCF_001541225.1. Lineage (GTDB taxonomy): Bacteria > Pseudomonadota > Gammaproteobacteria > Burkholderiales > Burkholderiaceae_C > Variovorax. Next base: position 39,880 of record NZ_LMTS01000238.1, read on the forward strand.
GGGTGGACCTGTTCGGCGCCCGGGTCGAGCAATTGCCGCTGATCTGGGAAGAACTCATCGCCGCCGGCTTCGAATCGGGCCATGCGTATGGGAAGTCGCTGCGCACGGTGAAGAGCTGCGTCGGCTCGACCTGGTGCCGCTACGGCGTGGACGACAGCGTCGGACTCGCGGTCGAGCTGGAGAACCGCTACAAGGGCTTGCGCGCGCCGCACAAGATCAAGTTCGGCGTCTCCGGCTGCACTCGCGAGTGTGCCGAAGCCCAGGGCAAGGACGTCGGCATCATCGCCACCGACAAGGGCTGGAACCTCTACGTCTGCGGCAATGGCGGCATGAAGCCGCGCCATGCAGAACTGATCGCCGTGGACCTCGGCAAGGCCGAACTGATCCGGCTGATCGACCGCTTCCTGATGTTCTACGTGCGCACGGCCGATCGCCTGCAGCGCACCAGCACGTGGCGCGAGAACCTGGAGGGCGGGCTCGACTACCTGAAGAAGGTGCTGATCGACGACAGCCTGGGCCTCGCCGCCGAACTGGAAGCGCAGATGCAGCACGTGGTCGACACCTACCAGTGCGAATGGAAGACCGCGGTGAACGACCCGGCCACGCGCCAGCGCTTCCGCTCCTTCGTGAACAGCGAGAAGCCGGACGAGCACATCGTCTTCGTGAAGGAGCGCGGCCAGATCCGTCCGGCCCGTGCCGAAGAACGCACCGACGCCGCCACCGCCTGAAGCCCTTCGATGACCTCCCATGACCACCGACACCCTTCACTGGACCGCCGTCTGCGCGGCCACCGACATCCTGCCCGACACCGGCGTCTGCGCACTGGTCGACGGCGTTCATGTCGCGATCTTCCACGTCGCGAAGGCGCAGCAGTTCTTTGCCATCGACAACGTCGACCCGAAGGCGCAGGCCAGCGTGCTGTCGCGCGGCCTGGTCGGGAGCGTGGGCGATCGCGTCGTCGTCGCATCGCCGCTCTACAAGAACCACTTCGACCTGCGCAGCGGCGAGTGCCTCGAAGCGCCGGAGCACTCGGTGCGCGCGCACGCGGTGCGTGTCGAGGACGGCCGCGTGCACGTCGCGCTGGCCTGAGCCGGCATCCCCTTTCCGTTCTTCTCTTTTCTCAGGAATCCCATGGCCTACCTCGCACCCAACGAATTCGTCACCAAGATGGTCGACGCCGGCGAATCCAAGCTCCTGATGTCGACCCGCGACACGCTCATCCGCTCCTACATGGCCGGTGCCATCCTGGCGCTGGCCGCGGCCTTCGCGGTGACCGTGACCGTCAACACGGGCAATGCGCTGGTTGGCGCGATGCTGTTTCCGGTCGGCTTCATCATGCTGTACCTGATGGGATTCGACCTGCTGACCGGCGTGTTCACGCTCGTCCCGCTCGCCGTGTTCGACAAGCGGCCCGGCGCCACCTGGAGCGGCGTGATGCGCAACTGGAGCCTGGTGTTCGTCGGAAACTTCGCGGGTGCCCTCACGGTGGCGTTGTTCATGGCCATCATCTTCACTTTCGGCTTCAGCGAAGCGCCCAATGCAGTGGGCCAGCGGCTCGGCACCATCGGCGAGGGGCGCACCGTCGGCTACTCGGCGCATGGCGCCGCAGGCATGCTGACGCTGTTCATTCGCGGTGTGATGTGCAACTGGATGGTGTCCACCGGTGTCGTCGCGGCGATGATGTCCACCACCGTTTCCGGCAAGGCCATCGGCATGTGGATGCCGATCATGGTGTTCTTCTACATGGGCTTCGAGCATTCGATCGTCAACATGTTCCTGTTCCCCACCGGCCTGATGCTGGGCGGCAACTTCACGCTGATGGACTACCTGATCTGGAACGAGCTTCCGACCGTGATCGGCAATCTCGTGGGCGGATTGACCTTCGTCGGCGCCACCCTCTACTCGACGCACTACAAGACAGCAGCAAAGCGCGTGCTGAGCTGATCGGCCGGCGTGGGCCACACCATGCGCGTGACGCTCGGCCAGCATTCGCTGGCCCGGCCCGGGTCGGTCAACCAGGATTTCCACGGCGCAATGCTGCCCACGGGAGCGCTGCAGTTCTCGAAAGGCATCGCGGTGGCGATCGCCGACGGCATCGGCTCCAGCCGGGTCAGCCAGGTGGCCAGCGCAGCGGCCGTCCGCGGTTTCCTGGAGGACTACTACGCCACCTCGGAGGCCTGGTCGGTGCGCCGCGCGGCCCAGCGGGTGCTGGACGCCACCAACTCCTGGCTCCACGCGCAGACCATGCGCAGCGACGCCCGCTTCGACAAGGACAGCGGCTATGTCTGCACCTTCAGTGGGCTGATCCTCAAGGGACGCGAACTGCACCTGCTGCATGTGGGTGATGCGCGCGTGTATCGGTTGCATCCGCAGGCGCTGGAGCAACTCACGGAAGACCACCGCGTCAACCTTTCGTCGGCCGAGTCGTACCTGGGACGCGCGCTCGGCGCCGGGCCACATGTGGAGATCGACTACCGCTGCTGGGAGGCCGAGGCCGGCGAGATCTACATGCTGGCGACCGACGGCGCCTGCGTCCACCTCGATGCGGACCAGGTGCACGATGCGCTCGGCCGATGCGGCGACGACTTCGACGAGGCTGCGCGACTGCTCGCGTCGGCGGCGCGCGCGAGGGGGAGCGACGACGACTGCACGGTCCAGCTCCTGCGCATCGACGAGCTTCCGCCGGCCGATGCATCTCGGCTGCTGCTGCAGCGCGAAAGCTTCGCCATCCCGCAGCCGCTCGCGCCGCGCGCCCGCTTCGAAGGCTTTGTCGTGGTGCGCGAACTGCACATCAGCGCGCGCAGCCACGTGTACCTGGCGCTCGACGAGGCCACCGGCCGGCAGGTGGTGCTGAAGCTTCCTTCGGTCGACCTGCGCGAGGACACGGAATACCTCGACTGCTTCGTGCTCGAGGAATGGGTGGCGCGGCGCATCAACAGTCCACATGTGCTCAAGGCCAGCCCGATCGACCGCACGCGCACGCACCTGTACGTGGCGATGGAATACGTCGACGGCCAGACGCTGGCGCAGTGGATGGTCGACCACCCGCATCCCACGCTGGACCAGGTGCGCAACATCGTCGAACAGCTGGCCAAGGGGCTCCAGGCGCTCCATGGCCGGGAGATGCTCCACCAGGACATGCGCCCGGAGAACGTCATGATCGACCGCACCGGCACGGTCAGGATCATCGACCTCGCGTCGACCCACGTCGCGGGGCTGGCGGACAGCGCCGCAAAGCGCCGTGCGCACGCGATCGCCGGGACCTTGCAATACACGGCGCCCGAATACTTCATCGGCGACGGTGGCAGCACTCGATCGGACCTGTTCTCGCTGGCGGTGATGGCCTACCAGATGCTCACCGGGCACTTGCCTTACGGATTGCAGGTGACGCGGGCGCGGTCGCCGCGGGACGTGGCCCGGCTTCGCTATGCACCGCTGCGCCAGTATCGGCCGGAGTTGCCGGACTGGCTCGATGCAGTCCTGCAGAAGGCGCTGCATCCGCAGCCAGCAAAGAGACAGGAAGCAGTCTCCTCGTTCGCGCACGACCTCAAGGCGCCGGGCCCAGAATTCCTTCGGCAGCGGACCCCGCCCATCATCGAGCGGCATCCGGTGCGCTTCTTTCAGTGGACGACAGTGCTGCTGGGTATCGCTGTCGTCGTGCTGCTGGGACTGAGAATCCTGGGGCGCTGAAAAAGGGCAGGGAGGCGGCGGGCGCCAGCAGCCAAGCAAGGCACGGCTCCTCGAGAGAGGCGCCGGCGATCGCTTATTCGCGGGCATGCTGGATTGACAAATCCGGAAGTCCTATTAATAATTCTTTCCACCTTCTCATGTTTCCGTCGAGGAGGCGGCTCACATTCACCTCGTCCGGCGAGCCAAGAAGTCCTATAAAAAGTCCTATTGACCTATTGTTAAGTCAGGAGACAACCGCATGCGCATCGTATCGTCCCTTCTTGGCCTCGCCCTGGCCGCAGCCATGGCTGCCACCCCGATCATGGCGACGGCGCAGGCTGCCGCGCAGCCAATCGTCCTGAAATACTCGTCCTACCATCCCCAGACCATCTGGTTCACCAGCAAGGGCATCAACCCCTGGATCGCCGAAGTCGAGAAGGCAACCCAGGGCCGTGTGAAGATCGAGACCTTGCCCAAGACGGTCGGCACACCCGCGAGCGCCTTCGAAGTGGCCCGCGACGGTCTGGCGGACATGTCGATCGTGATCACCGGCTACACACCCGGGCGCTTTCCCTTGGCCGAAATGGGCGAGTTGCCCTTTGCCGGTGATGACGCATCGACCATGTCCCCCGCGTTCGACCGCATCTACCGCAAGCACTTCGCCAAAGCGGATGAGTTCAAGGGCGTCGAGGTCCTGAGCATTTTCACGATCTCGCCCGGCCACATCTTCACCACCAAGCGGCAGGTCAAGACCATCGACGACCTCAAGGGCCTGAAGCTGCGCAGCCCGGGCGCGACGTCGACCCGATCCCTCACGCTGATGGGCGCCGTGCCGATCCTGAAATCGTTCACCGAGGCGCACGAGATGCTGTCCACCGGCGCGATCGACGGCAGCCTCATGCTGAAGGAAACCGTGAAGTCGGGCAACGCGGTCGACCTGCTCAAGTACGGCACGCTCGTGCCGGGCGGCGTGTTCAACGCAGTGCTGGCCGTGGTGGTCAATGCCGACAAGTGGAAGGCGATCCCGGAAGCCGATCGCAAGGCGATCATGTCGGTCTCGGGCGAGGCCATGGCACACCACATGGGCCGCGCCTACGTCGAGGCCGACAAGGAAGCCGTCGGCATCATGACCCAGGCCAAGTACGTCGTCGAGACGGCCAGCCCTGCGCTGCTGGCGGACATGAAGAAGGCCCTGGCGCCCCAAGAGGCCGAGTGGGTCGATCGCGCCAAGAAGAAGGGCATCGCCGACCCGATGGCCGTGCTCACGGAGTTCCGCCAGGAGTCCGTGAAACCCAGGGTAGCGGCGCGCTGAACGGCATTCTCTTCATTCGCAACGGAGACTTGCTTCCATGGACCTCGGCTTTTTCACGATGCCCCTTCATCCGCTCGCGCGGAACTACCCGGACACCCTGGACGAGGATCGCCAGGCGATCATCCTGGCGGACCAGCTGGGGTTCAAGGAAGCATTCGTCGGCGAGCATGTGACCGATCTGTCGGAGCCCATCAGCTCGTCGCTGATGTTCCTGGCTTCGCTGGCGTCCGATACCCGGCAGATCCGCCTGGGCAGCGGCACGGTCAACTTGCCGAACAACCATCCGGTGGCGGTGGCCGCGCAGGTCGCCATGCTGGACAACCTCCTTCGGGGCCGCTTCCTCCTGGGCATCGGGCCGGGCGGACTCAAGTCGGATTCCGAGGCCTTCGGCAATCTCGACGAGGACCGCACGGCGATGTTCGTCGAGTCCATCGACCACATCCTGGCCATGTGGCAGGACGAGGCGCCAATCGTGCGTGAAGGCAAGTACTGGACCATCCGGATGGATCGCACCTATGTGCGCGAACTCGGCCAGGGGATGATGCTGCGGCCCTACCAGAACCGCATCCCCGAGATCTTCGCGACCGTGGTGGCACCGTACTCCAAGGGCATCGTCGCCGCGGCCGAACGTGGGTGGCTGCCGATCACCGGCGACATGCTGCAGCCGGTGTGGAAGGCGACGCACTGGCCGCTCTACGAGAAGGGCTGCCAGAACGTGGGCCGCGTGGCCGACCGGCAGGATTGGCGCGTCGCGGTGAACATCTTCGTCAACGACGATGCCGCCACGGCAAGGCGTTACGGCGGCAGCGCGGACGGGCCCTACGGGCAGCGATGGGAGAGCCTGCGCACGCGCTTCGTTTTCAACGGCCGGATGGATCTGTTCAAGCCCGACCTGAAGATGCCCGACTCGGCAATCGATGCGCAGTACCTGGCCGATACGCTGACGATCAGCGGGACACCGGAGGCGGTTGCCGAGAAGCTGCTCGCCCACCACGACGCCCTGGGCGGTTTCGGCACGGTGCTCTATGTCGGTGCCGACTGGATGGATCCGAAGCTGGCGCGCCGCTCGATGGAGCTGATGGCCACACGCGTCATGCCCATGGTCAACGCTGCGCTTTCGGACCGGGAGCCGCGCACCGGCACCCACGGCTGATGTCGGCCTGGGTTTGACAGGATTCTTGCCGGATGTGCCGCTCGGCGCATCCCCGCGCCACGAACCCCGATGAAGCAAATCCCTCGAGAGGGAAAGGAGACGACCCATGAAGCCCATGGTCCTTGCAGCCGCACTCTGGCTGGCGGCAGCGTTTCCAGCCACGGCCGAGACCCTCATCCGGTACTCGAACTGGTTGCCCGCCAAGCACCAGATGCACGCGGAAGTCTTCGTGCCCTGGATGGCCGAGGTGGAAAGGATCACGCAAGGCCGCGTCAAGTTCGAGATCCTTCCGAAGCTGGTGGGCACCGTGCCGACGCAGTTCGATGTGGTCCGTGACGGCCTGGCCGACATGGCGCTGTTCGTCCCCGGTTTCTCTCCCGGCCGCTTCGAGCTGATCGAGGTCACGGAACTGCCGCTCCTGGCAGACGAGCCCACGGTCATCTCACCGGCGGCGAGTGCGCTCTATACGAAGCATCTTGCGAAGTACAACGAGTTCAAGGGGGTGCACATGGTGAGCCTCTTCTCGACGGCCGCCGGACACATCTACACGGCCCGGAAGCCGATGCGCTCGATCGGGGACCTCAAGGGCCTGAAGCTGCGCACCTCGCTGGCGAGCAACGGCCCGGCCATCATCGCGCTGGGAGCGGTGCCGATCCAGAAGGGAACCAACGAGATCTACGAGCTGGTGAGCAACGGCGTGGTCGACGGCACCCTGTGGACCAAGGAGGGTCCTGCCGGCTTCAACATGGTCAATGGCACGTTGAACCACATGCTCGTGGTCCCCGGCGGCCTCTACAACTCCATCCTGGCGCTGGCGATCAACGAAGAGAAGTGGAAAACCATCGCCCAGCACGACCGCGACGCGATCATGAAGATCTCGGGCGAGGTGATGGCCAAGGCCATCGGCGAGTCCTACAGCCGCGCAGACGAGCGAGGCCTCCAGATGATGAAGGCCGCGGGAGCGACCGTCGTCACCGCCGACGGCGACTTCCTGTCAGCCATCCGCCAGGCGCTCTCGCCAGCCGAGGCGACCTGGCTCGCGAAGGCCAGGAAGAAGGGCATGGCCAACCCGGAAGCCGTGCTCGCCGACTTCAAGGCCGACATTGCCGCGCGCCAGCGGGCGTTCGAACGCAGCCGGTAGCGCCCCCCCCCCCGCGCCTCATCGACACATCA
>NZ_LMTS01000238.1:47222-61438 GCF_001541225.1 Variovorax sp. WDL1
GGAGACATCACATGAAAAGATTCGCGCTTTGCCTCGCCATCTCATTGGCGAGCGCTGCCCCGGCGTGGTCGCAGACGATCCTGCGCTATTCGAACTGGCTGCCTGCCAAGCACCAGATGCACTCCGAGGTCTTCGTGCCCTGGATGGCCGAGGTGGAAAAGATCACCGAGGGGCGCGTCAAGTTCGAAATCCTGCCCAAGATGGTTGGCACCGTGCCGACGCAGTTCGACGTGGTTCGTGACGGCCTGGCGGACATGGCCGTGTTCGTCCCCGGGTTCTCCCCGGGACGCTTCGACCTGATCGAGATGGCCGAGCTTCCCCTGGTCGCCGATGAGCCCAATGTGATGGCGCCTGCCGTCGCCCAGCTCTACGCAAGGCATCTCGCGAAGTACAACGAGTTCAAGGGCGTGCACATCGTCAGCATCTTCACGACGGCCTCCGGGCACATCTACACCGCCAAGAAGCCGGTGCGGTCGATGGAGGACCTCAAGGGCGTCAAGCTTCGCACCTCGCTGGCAGCCAACAGCCCCGCCGTCCAGGCGCTGGGTGCGGTGCCGGTGCAGAAGGGCACCAACGAGATCTATGAGCTCGTGTCTTCCGGCGTGCTGGACGGAACCCTCCTGAGCAAGGAAGGCGTGGTCAGCTTCAGCCTGGTCGACACCCTCAACAACCTCACGATCATTCCTGGCGGCATCTACAACTCCGTGCTGTCGCTGGCGATCAACGAGGAAAAGTGGAAAGCGATCTCGGCGAAGGACCAGGAAGCCATCACGAAGATCTCGGGCGAGGCCATGGCCAGGGAGGTTGGACGGGCCTACAGCAAGGCCGACGCGAATGCCGTCGCTGCGATGAAGCAGGCGGGCAAGACCGTGATCGTTGCACAGGGCGATTTCTACAAGCAGATCAAGCAGTCGCTGTCCTATGCCGAGGCGACGTGGATCGCCAAGGCAAAGAAGAAGGGAATGGCCAACCCGGAGACAGTCCTGGCCGAGTTCCGCGCGGACATCGCTGCGCGGCACAAGGCGCTGGGCATCCCGATGATTGGCCAATGAACCGACGGAGACAAGACATGCACAAGCTCAATGCAACGATTCGAACGGCCGCGGTCGGTCTGTTCCTGGTCGCCACGACCGCACTGGCGAGCGCGCAGGCGCAGGTCGTCGTGAAGTACTCCTCGTGGCTGCCCCCCACGCATTGGTTGAACACGACGGCCGTGATTCCCTGGATGGCCGAGGTCGAGAAGGCGACGCAGGGAAGGGTCAAGATCGAAATGCTGCCAAAGACCGTCGGCACGCCTCCCTCGCAGTTCGACGTGGTCCGCGACGGCCTGGCGGATCTCGGCCTGATCGTGACGGGCTACACCCCGGGCCGGTTCGAGCTGGCGGAGATGGGCGAGCTCCCCTTCCTCGGCGAGGACCCGACCGTCATGTCGCCGGCATTCGACCGCGTCTACCGCAAGCACTTCGCGGCCGCCAACGAATTCAAGGGCGTGGAGGTGATGAGCATCTTCACCATTGCTCCGGGACACATCTTCACGGCGAAGAAGCAGATCAGGAGCATCGACGACCTCAAGGGCATGAAGCTTCGCAGCGCCTCCGCCACCGGGACGCGGGCCCTGACGCTGCTGGGTGCGGTGCCGATCCTGAAGTCGTCCACCGAAGCATTCGAGATGCTGTCGACAGGTGCCATCGACGGGAGCCTGATGCTGCAGGAGACAGTGAAGTCGACCAACTCGGTCGGCCTCCTGCGCTACGGCCTGCTGGTTCCGGGGGGGCTGTTCAACTCCTCGCTCGCCGTCATCGTGAACGGCGACAAGTGGAAGGCAATCTCGCCGGCGGACCAGCGCGCGATCATGGGCGTGTCGGGTGAAGCACTGGCGGCGAAGATCGGCCGCGCCTATGCGGCGGCCGACCAGTCCAGCGTCGATGCGATGAAGGACGCCAAGTACGTCCTGGAGCGCGCCGACCCGGCATTGACGCAGGGCCTTCGCAAGGCCATGAGTCCGATCGAGGACGAGTGGATCGCCAAGGCAAAGAAGAAGGGCGTCGCCGATCCGGCCGCCGCGCTTGCCGAGTTCCGCGCCGCCGTGCAGTCCCGCTAGAAGGAGCGACGCCATGTATCGCCGGATCGAGCGCGCGGCAGTGAACCTGGCAGCCATATTGCTGTTCTGCCTGATGCTCCTGACCTTTGTGGACGTGGCAGGACGCAATCTGTTCAACAAGCCGCTCACGGGGGCCTCGGAGCTGACCGAGATTCTCCTGGCACTGGTCATTTTCCTGATGCTGCCGCAGGTGGCTCGCCGCAGCGAGCACATCGTGATCGACCTGATCGACCAGGTCTGCAGTCCCACGGTGCGCAAGGTCCTGGACGCGTTCGCCTGCGTGCTGGCATCCATCATGTTCGGGCTGATCGCCTGGCAGTGCTGGATCCTCGCAAACCGGGCGATCGGCTACGGCGACAGCACCGCTGCGCTTGGAATTCCGGTCGGCCCGATCCTCTACGGGCTTGCGACCCTGGCCGGCATCGTCTCCGTCGCCTCGTTGATTGCGATCGTTCCGCGGAACCGGAAACCGGACCCGGCGGCCAATGGTGAACCCGCGCGTGAGCCCATCGTCGTCTGACGCCTGCAACTTCCAGTTCATATTTCTTCGGAGCCACCATGTACGCAGCAAGCGCGGGATTCCTGTTTTCGTTCGTGCTGATCTTCATGCGCGTTCCGATCGCGGTCGCACTGGGGCTCACGGGCGTCGTCGGCTTCGGACTCACCGCCGGTTGGACCCAGTCCTTCGTGATGCTGGCGCTGACCACCCGCGAGGCGGCAATGACGTATTCGATGGTCGTCATTCCGTTGTTCATCCTGATGGGGAACCTGGTCGCGGGCACCGGCGTGTCCAAGGAGCTCTACCACGCCGCACAGGCCTTCATGGGGCGGCAGCGCGGCGGCCTTGCAAGCGCCACGGTGCTGTCCTGCGGCGGCTTTGCCATGGTGTGCGGCTCCAGTGTCGCGACGGTGGTGACGATGGGCAAGGTGGCGCTGCCCTCGATGCGGTCGTTCAACTACGACGACAGGCTGAGCGCCGCGACCATCGCCGCAGGCGCAACGCTGGGGATCATCATTCCGCCCAGCGTGCTGCTGGTGATCTACGGTGTGATGACCGAGACCCACATCGGCAAGCTCTACGCGGCGGCATTGGTTCCTGGCGCCCTGGGCATCATCGGATACATCCTGGCCGTGCGCTGGACCGTCTGGCGCAATCCGTCGAGCGCGCCCCCTTCGACCGGATCTACCCGTGCCGAGAAGCTGGGCGCAGTGCTGGCGATCTGGCCGATCCTGGCCCTTTTCAGCCTGGTGCTGGGCGGCATCTACACTGGCCTGTTCACGGCGGCTGAAGCGGCCGGCATCGGCGCCATGGGCGCATTCGCGCTCGGCGTGGCCCGGAGGAAGATGTCGTTCAAGTTGCTGCAGGAGGTGCTGATCGACACCGCGCGATCCACCGCCGTGATCTTCGGCCTGCTGATCGGCGCGCTGGTGTTCACGGAGTTCCTGAACCGCACGGGCGCGCACAACGCGGTGCTCTCGCTGGTGAAGGACAACGGGTTCTCTCCGTTCCAGGTCGTGGCCGTGATCTGCGTGATCTACATCGTGCTGGGTGCGCTCATGGAAGAGCTCTCCATGATCCTGCTGACGGTGCCGCTGTTCTTCCCGGTGGTGACCGGCCTGGGGTATGACGGCGTGTGGTTCGGCGTGCTGGTGATCGTGCTGTGCGAGCTGGGGATGATCGCGCCGCCGGTCGGGATGAACCTGTTCGTCGTCCGCTCGTTTGCGCCGGACATACCGATCAAGACCATCGTGAAGGGCATCGCACCGTTCGCGGTGGCCGACATCGTGCGGATCTTCATCCTCGCGGCCTTCCCGATCCTGTCGATGTACCTCCCGAACCTCTTCTACAAGTGAGCCCATGCCTGAACAATCACCGAGCCGCGACGGCGCCATGACGCTTCGATTCGATGGCCGGGTGGCCATCGTCACCGGGGCCGGCACCGGCATCGGCCGCATCTATGCGCTGCAGCTTGCCGAACGCGGCGCCAAGGTCGTGGTCAACGATCTTGGCGCAAGCGTGGTCGGGCAGGGCGGCTCAAGCCAGGCGGCCGACAGCGTGGTCGCCGAGATCCGCGCCGCGGGCGGCGATGCGGTGGCCAGCTACGACAGCGTGGCCACGGCCGGCGGAGCCGAGCGAATCGTCGCGACGGCCGTCGAGCGCTTCGGCCGGCTCGATGTCCTGGTCAACAACGCCGGCAACCTGAAGATGGCCAAGCTGGGCGAGGCGGCTGTACAAGATGTCGATGCGCAGGTGGGCGTGCACCTGATGGGGTCCCTGTACTGCTGTCGTGCGGCCTTGCCCGCGATGCAGCGCCATGGCTACGGCCGTATCGTCCTGACCAGCTCGGGCTCGGGCCTGGTGGGCTTTGCCGGACAGGCCGCCTACGGGGCGGCAAAGACCGGCATGGTGGGGTTGATGAACTGCATCTCGCGCGAGTATGGCGAGCAGGGCATCTTCACCAACACCATCGTTCCCACGGCGACCACCCGCATGAGCCAGGGCCTGCTCTGGCCGCAGATGGAGAAGTTCCTTCGCCCCGAGCTGGTCGCACCGGCGGTGCTGTTCCTGGCCAGCGAACGCTGCACCTCCAACAGCGGCATGTTCGCTGTCGCCGGTGGACATGTCGCGAAGCTGGAAGTGCACAAGGCGCCGGGCGTCCAGTTCGACCCGAACCAGGCGGTCACGCCGGAGATGGTCGCCCAGCGCTTCGAAGCGGTGTGCGACATGTCGGGCGCCGCGGAGTTTCGCGGCACGCAGGCGGCCATGGAAAAGATGCTGACCGAGATGGGCGTCATGTAGGCATGCGCCTGGGGGCCCAGCGCGCGGTGAGCCAGGTGCCGGCCACCACGCCGGCCAGGCCCACGAGGTGCATGGCGTGGATCTGGGCGCCGAAGGCCGCCGCGAATCCGATTCCGAAGATGGGCACCCAATACAGGGCGGAAGTTGCCCGGCCCACGCCGAGGCGCGCGACCGAATGCATGTAGACCAGCGTGCCGATGCCGTTCGCGCAGGCCCCGGAGAACAGGAGGATGGCCCAGATCGAGGCCGGCCACTCGGTGATGACGCCGAACGACGGACTCGCGAACAAGACGGTGTGACCCAGCAGGAAGAGGGCCCCGATGCCGTGCAGGGCCGCACTGAGCACCAGCGTGTCGAGATCGCGGGCCACACGAGGCGCCAAGGCGCTGCCCGCGGCGAACATCATCACGGACAGCAGCACCAGCAGGTCGCCAATGGCCAGGCCGGACAGCACGGCGCCCGGCTTGGCCAGGATGGCGACGGCCACGCCGGCGAACCCGAGCAGCACACCGAGCAGCCCGAGAGGCCGCACGCGCTCGATCGATCCGGCGGTCGCCACGAGCATGCCGACGATGGGCGTCAGCGCTGCGATCAGCGCGGTATGGGTGGTCGATGTCAAGGCCATGCCCGAGATGGCCAGCGCCTGGTTCGCATACACCATGACGGCGGCGCAGGCCACCAGCCGCAACCACTGCGTGCCGCTGAGGCGTGCCAGCGACGGCAGGTGCACCCAGCAGAACGGCAGCATCACCGCCGTCGCCAGCACCATGCGAAGCGTGGCAAGGGGCATCACGTCGATCTGGCCCACCAGCACCTTGACGGCGGAGAGGTTGATTCCCCACAACGCCATCGTCAGCAGCAGCAGTGCGCGCAGGCGCAGCGGGCCGTCGGCCGCCGCACCGGGCGCGCCCCCGGCATTCGCGCCCATGGTTCAGGAGGCGATCGTTCCCTTGAACCCCGGTTCGATTTCCGGCAGCCAGGCCTTGGGGATGTCGACCGGGTGGGTCAGGGCGATCTGGCTGAAGGTCTTGCCCAGCGGGTCGTTGCGCAGCGATGCCGCACCGCCTCCGCCAAGGGCCTCGTCGAAGACGTAGTTGTAGGCATGGATGCCCGGGACTTCGTAGCGGTGCACTGGCCCCTTCGCCAGGTGCTCGAACCAGGAGCGCATGGCGGCTTCGGTCAGCTGCGTTCCGATGATGGAGGCGAAGCGCGGTTGCCGGGCGATGATCGCCAGGTGTGCCCGGTCGCCCTTGTCGCCACTGCGCGCCACCGCGATGGCCGACAGCGGCACGGTCGCGGTTTCGCCTTCGGGCAAGGGCTGGAGCGAAAAGCGGGCGCCATCACTCGGCACGAACTCGGCGGCAGACGGGGCGATCTCGACCGCATTCCGCTCCTTGTCGATCACGACACTCACACCGACCCGGCTCTTGGGCCAGAGGAAGGAGAACAGCCGGAACACCGCCTGCGGCTTCTGGCGGCCGCTGAAGCCGGTGGTCCCGGGCGCGCCGGCGATGCCCATGGGCGCTATCTCGATGGCCACGAGTTCGAGCGCCTTGCTGCTCTCATGATGGACAGCCAGGCGAACCACCACCTCGCGGGCATCGGGCCTGGCATGGGCGCCGAAGGACGGCTTCTCGCTGCCAAGCACCTCGATGCACACGCGCTTGAAGTCGCCGTGGCCAGCCTCTGCCATCAGCCGGCGTGCGCGGGTGACGATGGCGTCCACGGCGCGCTGCCCCATCGCGATGGCATCCTTTCCGACGAAGGTGAGCGTGGTCGAGAGACGATAGCCGTCCACCCAGGTGCCGCTGACCTTGTAGGTCGGTGTGGGCGCCCGTCCGCGCGCGCCGCGAACGCGCACGCGGTTGGCGCCGGCCTGTTCGAGGGTCACCGAAGTGAAGTCGCAGGTCACGTCCGGCAGCAGGTAGTTGGCCGGGTCCGTCACCTCGTACAGCATCTGCTCGGAGACGACCAGCGGGGTGATGAGCCCGCCGGTGCCCGGGGGCTTGCTCAGCACGAACGTGCCATCGGCCTCGCATTCGGCAATCGGGTAGCCCATGTCCTCCCATCCCGGGACCTTCCACCAGTCGGTGAACAAGCCGCCGGTGGTCTGGGTCGTGCATTCGAGGATGTGGCCGACCAGGCTGCCGGCGGCGAGACGGTCGTAGTCCTCGGGCTTCCAGTCGAAGCGATGGACCAGGGCAGCGAGCGCCAGTGCGCTGTCGGCGCAGCGCCCGGTAATGACCACCTCGGCGCCCTGGCGCAGCGCCGCCGCGATCGGAAAGGCGCCGAGATAGGCGTTCATGCTGGTCAAGCCCTCGGGCAGCGGCGCGCCGGAGAACGCTTCGCGCACACCCGCGGCGCTCACCTCCTCGCGAAGAGGCAGCAGGTCGTCGCCTTCGATCACGGCGATGCGCAGGTTCACGCCGGCCGCATCGGCTGCCGCGCGCAGGGCCTGCGCGCAGGCCTGGGGATTCATGCCGCCGGCATTGCTCAGGAGCGTGGTCCCCCGTTGCCTGAGCGTCTTGAGGTGCGGCGCCAGCGCCTTGACGAAGTCGGTCGCATAGCCGAGCTCGGCATTGCGGCTCTTCGCGCTGGCCATGATGGAGAGCGTGAGTTCGGCGAGGTAGTCGAACACCAGCACGTCGACGTCGCCGCGTTGGATCAGTTGCTCGACGCCCTTGTTGCTGTCGCCCCAGAAGGCGCTGGCGCCACCGATGCGCAGGGTGTGCTTGTCAGCCATCCGGATTCCTTTCATGCGTGGTCTTTCGAGCTCGAAGTTTCCCTGCTAGCATATAGTTCTGTCAATAGTACTTCTTTGGAAATTCACGCATGGAGCACTGTACGGCATGGCCATCCTGCTGACCTCTGACACCCGCGTCATCGCCGTCAATGCGACCGGCGCATACGGAGGCGGCCAGGTGCGCGCCATGCGCGAGTTCGGCACGCGGGTGGTCGCCCATGTGGCCCCCGGTCGCGCCGGCGAGATCGACGGGCTGCCGGTGTTCCCCACCATGGCGGATGCGGTGAAGGCGACCGAGGCAAGCGCCGCGGCCATCTTCACGCCGGCAGCCGGTGTGCGCGATTCCCTGGACGAGGCTGCGCGTGCGGGCCTGACACTGGCTTTCGTTGCTGCGGAGTTCGTGCCCGTGCATGACGTGCTGCGCGCCGCGCAGCAGGCACGAGAAGCCGGGTTGTGGATGGTCGGGCCGAACTCCAGCGGCATGGCGTCGCCCGGACAGGCCGTCCTGGGGGCCATTCCCCCTGGGATGACACGCCCCGGCCGCATCGGCGTGATGGGCCGAAGCGGGACGCTGACCATGAACGTCTGCCGTGCGCTGAGCGGGGCCGGGCTCGGCCAGAGCTCGGTCGTGCACATCGGCGGCGACGTGGTGTGCGGACGCAATCCGCACGAATGGCTCGGCCTGTTCCTCGCCGATCCGCAGACCGACCTGGTGGTCTACCTGGGGGAGCCCGGTGGCACCAAGGAGTACGCCATGCTGGACGCCGTGCGCGGTGCCGGGAAGCCGCTGGTGGCGCTGGTGGTCGGGCGCCATGTGCCCAGGGAGCGCCGCATGGGCCATGCGGGTGCCTTGGTGGGCAGCGAGCGGGAGACCGCTGCCGCCAAGATCGAGGCACTCGCGGCGGCGGGAGCGCATATCGCCAGATCGCCGGCCGACGTGGTCGAGATCGCGGGCCGCCTGCTCGGCCAGACCGCGCCGACCGGGTCGGAGTCGCTCGCATGAATCTTGTCGAATTCGAAGCCAAGGCGCTCCTGCGCCGGGCCGGCTTGCCGCTGCCGGCCGGCGTCGTCGCCGATGAATCCGCCGCCACGGTCATCCACGCGCCTTGTGTCCTGAAGGCCCAGGTCGCCGAAGGGGGACGGGGCAGGCGCGGCCTCGTGCTGCCGGTGGCGGTCGGCGAGGATGGCGCATCGCGGCTGGGCCTGCTGCGCGAGCGGATGCGGGCACAAGGGCACGACGCGCCCTGGGTCCTGGTGGAGGAATCCATCGAAGTCGCGCAGGAGTGCTACTTCAGCTGGAGCATCGATGACGTGGCGCAGGACTATGTCCTGCAGTTCTCGATGCATGGCGGCATCGAGGTCGAATCGCAGGCCCACACCCTTCGCAGCCTGCATTTCGCGCCATGCCATGTGCCGGCTGCACATGAGTTCGTGCACTTCTTCGCAGCGGCTGGCGCGCAGGGGCGAACGGTGGGCGCGCTCTGTCGCTTTGCGAGCGCGTCCTGGCGCGTGTTCGTCCAGGAGGATGCTCAACTGCTGGAGATCAATCCGCTGGCCGTGCTGCCTTCCGGCGAGGTGATGGCGCTGGATGCCAAGCTGGTGCTGGACGACAACGCCGCCGCCCGCCACCTGGACTGGCCGGCGCTGTATTCGTCCCGCCTGGCGGATCGCCAGGCCACGGCGCTGGAGCGCCGCGCCGCGGCGAGCGGATTCGCGTTCGTCGAGCTCGACGGTGAGATTGCCATGCTGGCCGGCGGCGCGGGCATCGGCATGGCCATCCTCGATATCCTGGCCGACGCGGGCATGCCGGCGGCCAATTTTGCGGATGCCTCCGGCGGCAGCGGTGCGAACGTCTTCGAGACGCTGGGGCGCATCACCTTCGAGCGTGCGGCCCGGCCGGACGTGACCGCCATCCTGATGTACTTCACGCTGGCAGCGACATCGGTCGCCAGTGTCGTGAAGGGGGTCATGGCGCTGCTGGACGCCGCCGAGCCGCCGAAGCCGCTGGTGATCGGCTTGCTCTGCGCAGGCGCCGGCGAACGCGAGATGACTTTTGCACAGGCCCGCGATGCCTTCGCTGCGCGCGGGCTGCGTTGCGAGCCCGGCCTGCCCGAGGCGCTGGATGCGCTGGCGCAGGTGCGCCTGGCACGCGGGGCCGACCCACACCCTATCCATGAACAAGACGGAGGTATCCGATGAACCAAGATGGTCCCGCCACCGGGAACGATCGCGGCGTTGCCAACGGCGATCTGCTGGTGTCCCGCGAAGGCGGCATCCTGCGCCTGACCCTCAATCGGCCGCAGCGCCGCAACGCGTTGACGGATGCGGTGCTCCTGGGCTTGCGCGATGCACTGGTCGCGGCTTCGAAGGACACGGCGCTGCGCGCCATCATCCTCACCGGCGCCGGCGACAAGGCCTTCTGTGCCGGTGCCGACCTGACCCCGGGCGATACGCCGTTCCAGCCGGACTTCGCGCGCCTGACGCTGCCCATGGCCGACCTGATGCGGGCGGCGCATGAGTGCCACGTCCCCATCATCGGCCGCATCAACGGCGTCTGCATGGCGGGGGGAATGGGTCTCTTCGGCCTGTGCGACATGGCCATCGCCGTCGACGACGCACGCTTCGGAATGCCCGAGGTGAAGGTCGGCATTTTCCCGATGCAGATTCTCACCGTGCTGCGCGACCTCATTCCGGCCCGCTTTCTCAACGAGATGTGCATGACAGGCAAGCCGATCGATGCCCAGACCGCCTTCTCCATCGGATTGCTGAACAAGGTGGTCCCGGCGGCCGGGCTCGACGCCGCCGTGGACAGCCTCGTGCAGGACCTCCTTGCCGTGTCGCCCATGGCCAACCGGCGCGGAAAATATGCGCTGCGCGCAGTCGAGGCCATGGCGTTCCCGGAACGCGTGGCGTTCACCGAAACCGCCATCAGCGCAATGATCCAGACCCAGGATGCCCGCGAAGGCCTGGCGGCGTTCAACGAAAAGCGGCCACCGCAGTGGAAGAACCGCTGAGGCTCAACCGGCCTTGATCAACTCCGTCGTGTCCCGCTCGATGCCGAAGCGATCGCTGCGGAAGGTGAGGAGGGCGTAGTAGAGGATGTCGCCCTTGGCGTCCAGGAACACCCGCCGGATGCGCGCCACAGGCGCAGACAGCGGGCACTTCAGCAACTGCGACTCCTCGAGGTCGGCTGCGTCCACCGTGACGCGCTCATGGCAAAGGTGCAGGGCACCGCGCGACTTGTCCCGCACCAGCCGTGCGATCTTCACCTGTTCTTCGCCCACCTTGCCGAAGCGCTTGTAGATCGGCAGCGAGACGAAATGGGTCGAGACCGAATACGGCTCGCCGCCTTCGAAATCGACCTTGCGAATGCGCATGTACGGCCCGCGAGCCTTGCCCATGTACGGGTCGCCAAGATAGCTCTCGGGCACGTTGTCGCGGCTGATGATGGTGATCTCGTACCGCGGCGTGACCGACGACACCATGTTGATCGACAGGAACAGGGGGTTCTTGTCTTCCGCGGGTGTGTAGGTGACGAACGTACGCCGCCCGCGCTGGCTGGACACCAGGCCTTCCTTCATGAGGATCTGCATCGCCTGGCGCACCGTGACGCGCGCGACGTTGAATTCGGCGGCAAGCTCCTCGAGGGTCGGGATCTCCGCGCCGTTGGGCCAGACGCCGCTCTTCACGCGTTCGCGCAGGATTCCTGCCAGCTGGGCATACAGCGTGACCGGCCCCGGCTCGAGGCGGTAGGTGCGGGAGGAGGAGGAGGGCGAAGAAGTCGTTGCCGGCATGTGTCGGATTGTAGTTGGGACATGAATGCTTCCCCCTCTCCGGCCGGCCTGGAATGTGCCGCCGCACCAACGCCAGCAGGCCCGGTCAACCTGATAAAGACCATTGACGATACCTTGGGAGGAGTTTAGTTTTTCGAGCATGAATGAACCCCGTGCCTCATCCGTCTCCCGCCGGTTCGGTCTCGCTGCTGCTGCGGTCTTGCTTGCCCTTTCGGCTGCTCCGGCCGCCTCACAGGATGCCGCGGGCCGTGCGGCCCGCATTGTCGTGGGGAGTGCGGCCGGTGCCAGTTCCGATGCCGTGGCACGTTTGCTGGCCGAGCGCTTCACCCGCACACTCGGCCGCACGTTCATCGTCGACAACAAGCCGGGTGCCTCGGGCAACATTGCCGCCGAAGTGGTGGCCAAGTCGCCGCCGGACGGCAACAACCTGCTCCTCATCTACAACGCCCATCCCGCCGTCGGCGCCCTGTTTCCCCATCTTCCGTTCGATCCGATCAAGGACTTTCGCTCGGTCGGATTGATCGGGACCACCGCCTATGTCCTCGTGGCCACGCCGGGCTTGCCCGGGCGCAACCTCGGCGAGGCGCTGGCCCAGGCCCGCGCCGCCGGAACGCCCCTGACCTTCGGCTCCACGGGCGCGGGATCCCCGCAACACCTGACGATGGAGCGCCTGAAAAAGGAGGCCGGCATCGACATCACCATGGTGCATTACAAGGGCGGCGCACTCGCCAGCAACGATGTGATCGCGGGGCACGTGAACATGGCCCTTGCCACACCCAGCCTGGCAATGCCGCAGCTCAAGGCCGGCCGGCTGAAGGCGCTGGCAGTGACCGGCGACAAGCGCCTGCCCGAGCTGCCGGATGTACCGACCGTGAACGAGGCCGGCTTCCATGGCTTCGTGTCGCTCGGATGGTTCGCGCTCCTGCTGCCGGCGGCCACGCCGGAGGCTGTCGTGCAGCGCTACAACGACGCGCTCAACAAGGCCTTGGGCACTTCACCCGTCAAGGAGCGCCTGGAGGCGCAGGGCATCACACCGACGCCCGGCCCCCCCGCAGTGCTCGATCGGCAGATGCAAGGCGATGCGCAGATGTGGACCCGGCTGATCAAGGAGCTGGGCATCAAGCCCGAATAAAGCCGGTTGACCGCTCATTAGGACTACTCTATTCTTGCTGGTGTCGCGCCGACACGGGATTTGCCCGTGCCGGCGCCGGTCAACATTGCAGGAGAACCCCATGCCCGGATTGGTCATGACGCCTTTGCGTCAACAGATTCACGACTCGGCGAAGAAGATCTGCGATCGCTTCGACGATGCGTACTGGCTCGAGAAGGATCTCAAGCACGAATGGCCGGTGGCCTACCACGCCGCCGCCAAGGAGGCCGGCTGGCTCGGGATCACGATCCCCGAGGAGTACGGCGGGGCGGGGCTGGGTGTGACCGAGGCGGCCTTGCTGATGCAGGTGGTCGGCGGATCGGCCGGCGCGATCGCCGCGTGCTCCACCATCCAGGCGGGCGTCTTCGGCCCGCATGCGGTCACGGTGCATGGCACCGAGGAGCAGAAGAGGCGCATCCTGCCGCGGCTGGCGACCGGCCAGGACCAGGCCTGCTTCGGGGTGACCGAGCCGGATGCCGGCCTGAACACCACGGCGATCACCACGCGCGCCGTGAGGAAGGGCGATCGCTATATCGTCAACGGCCAGAAGGTCTGGACCTCGACCGCCCAGGTGGTGAACAAGATCATGCTGCTGGCACGGACGACGCCGCTGGAAGAATGCGCGCGGCCCACCGAGGGGATGACCCTGTTCTGCACCGACTTCGACCGCAAGGCCATCCAGGTGCAGGAGATCGAGAAGCTCGGCCGCGCGGCGGTCGATTCCAACTCCATCTACATCGAAGGGCTCGAAGTGCCGGTGGAGGACCGCATCGGCGAGGAGGGGCAGGGCTTCAAGGTCCTGCTGGACAGCCTGAACCCCGAGCGCATCATCATCGCCGCCGAAGTGGTGGGTCTGGGCCGCCGGGCCCTGGCCAAGGCCACCGAGTACGCCAAGGACCGCGTGGTGTTCGGACGCCAGATCGGCAAGAACCAGTCGATCCAGCACCCGCTGGCCGAAAGCTGGATGGAACTGGAGGCCGCCGACCTCATGACCTGGCGCGCGGCGGAACTCTACGACTCCGGCAAGCCGTGTGGCGCCGAGGCGAACGCGGCGAAATACCTTGCCGCCGAGGCGTCGTTCCATGCATGCGATCGCGCGGTCCGCACCCACGGGGGCTTTGGGTACGCCAAGGAATTCCATGTCGAGCGCTACCTGCGCGAGACGATCCTGCCGCGCATCGCGCCGGTCAGCCGCGAACTGATCCTGTGCTTCATCGCCGAGAAAGTCCTCGGGTTGCCCAAGTCCTACTGATGCCCTCCAACCGACAGATCGTCCTCGCGGCGCGGCCGCGGGGACTGCCCCGGCCCGATGACTTCAAGCTCGTCGAATCGCCGATCCCGTCGCCTGCCGATGGCGAAGTGCTCATGCGTCACGACTGGCTCGGACTCGCGCCCGCTGCACGCCTGCGCATGGACGAGGCCGGGTCGTACAGCGCGCCGATGTCACTGGGCGACGTGGTCTATGGCCAGGCGATCGGCACGGTCCTGCACAGTCGCCACCCGGATTTCCAACCTGGAGACATGGCGATGGCCATGCGCGGTGGCTGGCAATGTTTTTCCGCACTGCGTGGCGACGACCTCGACAAGATCGATCCGCAGCTTGCGCCGCCGCCGGCATGGCTGGGGCC